>NZ_JAGQBB010000002.1 GCF_024345415.1 Synechococcus sp. Tobar12-5m-g
GCCAGGGCCCGACGATGGGAATGGTCTGCGGAACCCCAGTGCGTCCGCTTCCTTGCAGTAACTCGGCTTAGGGGGGCGATTCGCCATACCCGGCAGGGCGCTGCTCTATCAGCAACAAACTCCTAGCGGCTCCATTCAGGCTCCCCTAGCCGGGCCCCTCACGCAATGAAAAAGCATCAAACCGTCCGATTCCTCCATCCTTTGGTTCTGCATGATCAACCGCCCGGATTCGTGAGTTGAAGAACTTCTTTCAACAAGCTTTCAGTTCTCCCACCTGGCTGCGGCGAGCGCTGCTGGTTCTCCTTGATGGAGGGTTGATCAGCCTCAGTTTCCTCGGGGCATTCTACCTACGCTTCAACCAGAATATTGGCCTGTTCAGCAACTATTTATCCAGCCATCTCTGGTTGCTTCCCTGGGCGATTCTCAGCGGGTTGGCCATTCTTTTCAGCAGCGGCTGGTACCAAGGCCTGACCCGATATTCAGGCAGTCACTCCCTCTATGGCCTGGTGCCCAGGTCTCTCCTCCTGACGGCATGCTTGTTCTTGATCAGCAGCCTGGCTGATGCACTGCGACCACCCACCTCGTTCTGGATCCTTTACTTCCTGTTGTTCACGGCTGGAGCGATCAGCAGCAGAATCATGCTGCGCGATGTTCTGCGCTTTCAGTTAGAGAAATCCAAAACGATCCAGCAAGCGAACAATCAGAAACGAAACACTCCAATCTCCGTACCCACCCTGATCTATGGGGCTGGTCCAACCGGGGCCAGCCTCTACAAGGCTCTGGAGAATGATCCACGCTTTAAGGTGATCTGCTTCCTCGACGATGATTCCAGTCTCCATGGCCGCCGGCTTCTGGGTCTCACGATCCGGTCGCCCTTGAAGCTGAACAGCTTGATTGAGAAGTTCCAGATCGAGCAAGTTCTCCTGGCTGTTCCCTCGCTGAGCCGGCATCACAAACGCCAACTGGTTGATAAACTCACGGCCCATGGCCTCAAGGTGCTGGCGATACCCTCCCTGAGCCAATTGGCGACAGCCGAAAAGGTTGTCGAAGAACTCAGGCCTGTCTCGATCGAAGATCTGCTAGGCCGGGACCCCTCAAAGCCAGATCCCCAGCTGCTTGGAGTTGGGGTGACAGGGCAATCGGTGCTGGTCACGGGAGCAGGCGGGTCGATTGGAACCGAGCTGTGCCTCCAGATCCACCGGCTCGGCGCCAGAACCTTGGTGATGGTGGAGCGAACCGAAATTGCCCTCTACAACCTGGACAAGGAACTCATCGGCCAGCTGGGCCCGAGCCCCCATTGCGTCGCAGTGCTGGGGGATGCCTCCGACAGGAATCATCTGGAATTCTTGTGCAAAAAACATCATGTTGACACGATTTACCATGCGGCGGCATACAAGCATGTCCCGATTGTCGAGGCGAATCTGTGTGTGGGCATTGCTAACAATATGAGGTCCACCTCTGCTGTCATCAACGCTGCCTTGAGTGCAAAGGTGAAAAGGGTGGTTCTGATCTCCACGGACAAGGCGGTACGTCCGACCAATCTCATGGGGGCAAGCAAGCGGATCTGCGAATTGATGATTCAGGAAGCCGCGCAAACGGTGGAGGCATGCAGGGGCGGTGGGCCGATCTTCTCAATGGTCAGATTCGGCAATGTGCTGGCCTCATCTGGATCCGTGATCCCCCTCTTTCATCAACAGATCAAAGAAGGTGGACCGATCACGGTGACCCATCCGGCTATCACTCGCTACTTTATGACCATCCCTGAAGCTGTGCAGCTGGTGCTTCAGTCCACGGCTATGGCCAAAGGTGGCGATCTGTTCCTTCTTGACATGGGTGATCCGGTGCGGATTGCCGATCTGGCTCGTCAAATGGTCGAACTCTCTGGGCTTCGTGTGATCGACCGAGAACACCCCAATGGTGATATCGAAATCAGGTTTACCGGATTAAGGCCTGGAGAAAAGCTGTTTGAAGAACTCCTGATCAACCCCACAGACGAAGCAACCTGCCATCCCCTGATCCGCCGAGCCGGCAAACGGGAGCATCCCACAAGAAAGTTGAAGCCACTTCTCGAGAAACTGGATCAAGAACTGACCAACTGGAATGTGAAAGGGGCCCTCAGCTTGATCCATGAACTTGTTCCAGAGTATCAACCACCTACAAGTAGTCCTAACGACCCACAACAGGCTCGCAGCACCTCCTTGACTCCTTAATCCAAAACTTCCTCACCATTCTCCAAAAACCATCAGAACGTCTCATGCAGCCCCCCACCCCCCCCCCCTGAAAAAGCCAAGCAGATGTGCTGACAAAAAGTAACCACTCAAAACTCTCCAGGGGAAGACTAGATTGTCCGTCTTTTCAGGATTCCGCAAGCAGATGAAGCCCCTTTGGTTCAGTTGGATCCTGCCCAACCGCCTGGGAATAGGCCCAGCACCCCTCACGGCAGACCACTGGGAAGCCCTGAAAAAGGCAGGTTTTCTTTCCTGTTTCAGCTGTTGCTATCTTGAGGAAGAGCAGTTCCTTCCCAGTCCTGACTATGATGTTGTGCATGGCCGCGTATCCTTGCCGGACCACCGCCATCAAGAATTGCTCCTCAAGTCGACCTTACTTGAAGCCATCAATGTTTCTCGTGGGCTGATGAATCAATCTCCACCCCTTTATCTACACTGCTGGGCCGGTCAAGAACGATCACCTCTGCTAGCGATTGCCCATGTGAGCTTGATCAATGGAGTTTCAGTTGTCAATGCCATGGAGTCCGTTAGAAAGGCCCATCCTCAAGCCAACCCGGTCTATCAACATCTTGAATTGCTTAAAGAGATCATCAAGCAATAGGATGTAGCGCCGGAGTTATTTTCGGAACCATTGATTTATCCTGACGAGCATCGAAGCAACACCCGAAGACCCAGCCGGACTTCCTGAGGATCCATTCCCAACAGAAGATCCTTTCCCAGCAATCGGAGCACCTTCAGGAGTTTTCGACGGGTACCCCTGATCGTCTTTCCCTTGGCTGAATTCGCTTCTTCTAGAATAGGCATCATGGTATACAGAGTATGATTGATTGTATTTATAGCCGTATTCATAGCCATAATCATTAAGGTGAGTGGGTTGTGTTGCCTGGTTGCATATTAATCCCAAGATGTCAACACCCGTTCCCTTGAGTCGCTTGATAGCTTGGGGCACAATTTCTCTGCCAACTCTTCCAAGCCCAACCAGATAGAGAATACCGTCAACTTTCTCTCCCAAAAGAACTGAGTCGGAAAGCAGAAGCGAAGGTGGGGTATCAAAGATAACAAGATCGTAGCCAGGCAGCTCACGAATCTGCTGGATTACTTCCGCACATCGTTTTGAATTGAACAGTCGTGCTGGATCGGGAGCTCGTGAACCTGCAGGGAGCAAAAAGAGATGATCATTAATCTGATGGATGTAGGAATCAATCTCATGATCAGTTTCGCAAAGGTAATCTGAAAACCCTTTGATATTGTCCACACCCAAGTGCTTGTGCTGCGAAGGAATTCTCAGGTCCGCATCAACGATCAGAACACGAAGACCCAATTCCACAAGTGTATCAGAGAAGAACGAAGTAGCTGTTGATTTTCCTTCGCCTTGAACGGTGGATGTGATGACCACCAATCGGATTTTGCGATCAGCTCCTAGATGTCTAAATGTCGTGAACAGGCTTCTCTGAGATTCTTTGATGGCGAAACGCTCAGCACCAGGAAGATCCTTCAAGCGATTCATGAGTGAATCACTTGAAATCTTCGGGATGTAGGGTATTAAGCCCAAGACAGGCAGGCCTAATTCCTTCTCTGCGTCACCGGGGGTGTGAAAAGCATCATCTGTTCTTTCACGCAACTGAACTGCTGCAATGGCCAAAACAAGCCCGATTAGAATGGCTCGGAAAAACTCCCGAGGGAGGTTGGGCTCAATAGGCACATCCTCAAATTGAGGGGGAGAGATGACCTGCCACGGCACCGTTTGCTTGGCAACCTCAAGCCTAAAGTTCTCCCTTGCCTGAATGTAAGAAACGTAGTTTGCTTGAGCAACATCAATCTTCTGTTGAAGTTCGTTGTATTTTCGAATTTCTTCGGGGTTCTGCTGAAAGTTCATATTTAAGAGTAAAATCTGTCGATTCAATTCGTTCTGCTGGGCCTTGTTGGCGAAGAGCTCACTGCTCAGCTGATCGATCGATTGGCTCTGCACCAATGGCTTGATCCTGTTGCGCTGTGCAAGGAGTGATTGGAGCTGCGGGGAATCTGATTTAAAGGTGGCCCGGGCGGTGGCGATCTGCTGATCCAGTTGGGCGAGTTGCTGCTGGGGGGTGGTCACCGTGTTGCTCGGAGGTGCCAAAGAACCAGCGCGGGGACTGGTCGACAAGCCGAGCTGGGGGCTGGCCCCGGTGGGGCTTCCCTGACTGGGGCCTTGATTCCCCGATGGGGATCCACTGGGAAGGGTGACCAGCTTTCCGGAACGGACCGAAGCAAGCTGCGTTTCCAGTTCCGCTTGTCCCACCTGGAGGGATCGAAGTTGGTTCAAAAGGCTATCCCGGGTGGAAATGATGCTCCCCCCCTGGGCAAGGGGCTCAAGGAAATTGTTGGACTCACGAAACTGCTTGAGGGTTCGCTGGAGTGCGTCCACCCTCTTCTGAAGCGCTGGTGCCTGCTGCCCAAGAAACTCCAGCCCCTGTCCGAGCTTCTGCTGACGCTGAACAAGCGCATACTTCGGGTAGCTATCGGCGAGGGCCGTGAGGATATTGCGTCCCTGAACGGGATCTGACCAGCGTAGACGTACCCTCAAAACACCTTCCGTATCTTTGAGGGTGCTCGAGATCTCCAGATTGTTGATCAGGGTGCCCAATGGAACATCCTGGGACTCCGCAATCGGCTTGAGTACGACGGGGCTATTGAGCAGCTGAATGAGGGTTGGAATGTCCGTGTTCCCCACCGATGTTGTCTTCGCAAGAGATTCGACCACGCCCGCACTTGGGCTGGAAGCACCAACATTCGCCAGGGGATCAGTAACCAGAAGCTGGAATTCACCAACATACATAGGCGAAACAATCCTCTTCCTCAGGGCATTGCCTGCCAACAAAGCCGTTGTTATAGAAAAGACGAGTAGGAAGAGTGCCTGCCGCCTTTTCAGGATTCGAAACAGCTTGACGAGCGAACCATTGGGCCTCTCCTCGGGTTGCCTTGCCGCCAAGGGGGACAGTGGCGTGGGCGAGGCAGGGCCTGAGCCAAAAGGGGAATGAGGGGTAGGGGATCCAGCCTCCGTCAGCACCAGGACGCTCTCAAAACTGGTGTAAGGTTACTCCTACAATGGGTTGAACAGCCATTGGCTGATGTTTTGGTACCAAGTTGCTATGGCTCGAGGATTCAGGCGTCTGAAGCTTCTTCTCATCATCGCGGTATCTCCACTCTCCATGATGCCTGTGGTAGGCGCTGCTCCCTCTTCTCCATTCACCAAGGGGGTCAGAACCTCGGCTGACGTCGTTCAGCCAGCTCCTCTTCAACAAGATGTCTATATTCTTGGCCCGGGCGACAGACTGCAATTGCAGATGCTCGACCCGAGCGCCCAAGCTTACGGAGGCAGCCTCGAGATCCTCAATGACGGCACCGCTTCCCTGGCCCTGCTCGGCTCCGCTCAGCTCACTGGCTTGACGATCAGCCAGGCCACCCAGTGGCTCACCCAGCTCTACGGGCGTTTCCTGATCCGCCCCGAGCTGACTCTGTCCCTCAGTCAGCCCCGGGCCATGCAGGTCACCGTTCTCGGGGAAGTTCAAACCCCCGGTTTATACAGTCTTTCTGCAGGGGGTGAGGCCTCGGCCGTTGCAGGTGTGGCCGGCGCCGGAAATCCAGGACTTCCCACCGTGGTGTCTGCGATCCAGAAGGCAGGTGGGATCACTTTGAACTCGAACATCCGCTCGGTCACCCTGCGTCGCAAGCTTCCAGGATTATCCAATGAAGTCAAGCAGGTCACCCTTGATCTGGCCAGGCTTCTGCAGAACGGGAACCTCAGCCAGAATCCGTTTGTGTTTGACGGTGACACGATCACCGTTGCCCGCGCTCAGGATCCATTGCCTGAGGAGGTGATCGCGCTCGGGGCCATCAACCTCTCTCCCCAGACCATCAACGTCAACATCATTGGTGAGGTCCGCAGCCCCGGTCCCCTTCAAGTGAAGGCCAACACCCCTTTGGTGCAGGCCATTCTCAAGGCAGGCGGCCCGACGGACTGGCGTGCGAGGAAAAACAATGTGGAGTTGGTGAGAATCAACCGCAACGGCACCGTTTCTCGCCAAACCTTTTCAATGAACTACAACCAGGGGGTCTCCAATGCCTTCAACCCGCCCCTGCGAGATGGGGATTCGGTGATTGTGCCAAGAAGCCTCTACGGCAAAACCGTGGACGTGGTGAATCAGGTGATCGCACCACTAGGACAAGCACTCAACATCTATGCCATCTACTGCTCTCTCGGCAACAACAACGGCACCAACCGCTGTTGATCTCCCGGCTGTTTCCCGGACTGTTCTTCCTGTCCCTTACCCAGGCGTCCCCGAATGAACACTTCCTTTCCCTCGACCCTTCGGGCTGTGGGCTTTGCTTCACTCATCCAGCTGCTCTGGTTACCAGCGCTGCTGGTCGATGCGATCGACCAGCACAACCAAGCCCGGCGGCTGGCCGAACCAGTCCAGCCAGTTCAACCCACCAAACTGTCTTGGGGTGAGCGGGCCAGGGATCCCATGGAAGTCCTGTTGCACACTGATGATCTGTTGGGCCTGAAGCCCCATCGGTCCGCCCTGCAAACGGAAAGCGGTCCAACCCTGGCCACCGGGGCGGTGATGCTCAAGACCGACAGCGTTGCCGGCTCATCAACCCAACGGTCACAGGAGATGACCAACCCCGGCACGCCTGTGGCGAATTCCCTTGACGGCGACACCCTGGGCATCCTCAGGCCGTTGCTTCCCGGGGGCTTTACACCGGCAGAGCTTTTGGGCGGGCCACTCAGCCTTGCCTCCCTCCAGGAAGCACCGATGCCGGCGCTGGCCCGATCAGAGCGGGCTCGCTGGCAGGCCAGTGGAGATCCCCTGGCGCCGCTCAGCCCCGAATGGCGTGAGCCGATGCGGCAAGCGATGCGTCAATTGGGAGCAGCTGGCCCAGCGCCTGCCACGCGGCCAGTGGTGCAGCAATCCCAGATGGTTCATGTCCCCTCGTTGCGGATCCGCAGCAGCGAGCAGGTGCCGGTGGCGATCCACGCCGATGGGACCGTACAGGTGCTGAGGCGTCCTGCCGCATCGGCGGCCCTACAAGACATCGAAGACTGGTCGCGGCGGCAGCGACTGCCGGAGCCCGGCAAGGTGGTGGCTGCCGTGGTCAGCCTCGAGCCCCTGCCGGCGCCGATCGAGCGCAGCTCCACCGCCGCCCTGCCAGCAGCCCCTGAGCCCGTGGGGATCCCACCCGCTGGCGACCTTGCCCCAGCGGGCGGGGGTTAAGGGTTCCCCGCCCATCCCGACTTCAGCGAGACACTTCCCGAGACCAGCTCCGAAAGACAAGAACGCTTTTCCTTGCCATCAAGTCCGGTGATGGATCTTTTGATTGCTTCCCACAGCCTTGGGCCTCAGTCACCACGGCCCAGCGCCCTGATCGCCGCGGCGATCGCCTCGGTCTGCTCCTGGTCGTAGCCCCAGCGCTTCAGGAAGGAAACATCCTCGCCACTGCCGGCGGTGGCTTCCAGCAACACCTCCAGCCGTTTCCCCACCAGGGTGGGATCGAGCCACTGCAGCAACTCGGCGCAACGGCGCTGCACGCGCTCCGAGCGCCCCTGCTGCTGCTCGTCGCCCTGGCGGCCGTGCTGCACGGCCATCGCCGTGCTCATCGCCAGGTTGCGCACCGTCAAGTCCACCACCCCCTCACCGGCCAGCAACAGGCTTTGCGCCAGGGGCTCCGGCAGGCGATCCAGCAAGGCTGAATCCCCCGCCAGGGCCACCACGAAGAAGCCCCTGGCCCCATCACGGCTCGCCACCAGCTCGCCCACCCGCTCGGCCAGCACCTCATCGCTCAGTTCACCGCCCTCCCATAGGCCAATCCACTGGGCCGTGATCTCCATCGCCTGGGGAAAGCTTGGCGCTGACGCCGGCACTGGAGCAGCAGCGGAATCGGGCATCGGATTGGACCTCCCTGGTCAGTGGACTGGCACTGTTGAGGTTATGGACATTCCCAAGCTGCCAGAGCACAACCTGCCAAGCTCGAGGCTGCCGGCTCCGACCCTGCCGAGCGAAGTGGCGGCAGACTTCCGCTCCGGTTTCGTGGCCCTGATCGGCCGGCCCAACGTGGGGAAATCCACCCTGCTCAACCGGCTGGTGGGCGAAAAGGTGGCGATCACCTCCCCGGTGCCTCAGACCACCCGCAACCGCCTGCGCGCCATCCTCACCACCCCAACGGCCCAGCTGGTGCTGCTCGACACGCCCGGCATCCACAAACCCCACCACCTGCTCGGCGAGCGGCTCGTGCAGAGCGCCCGCGGCGCCATCGGCGAGGTGGATGTGGTGCTGCTGCTGGTGGATGGCAGCGAGCCGGCCGGTCGGGGCGATGGTTTCATCGTTGATCTGCTGCGCCACTGCCGCGCCCCGGTGCTGGTGGCACTCAACAAGCAGGACCTGGTCGATCCCGCCGCGGCGGAAGGACTTGAGGCCAGCTACCGCCAGCTGCTGGAGCAGGCCGAACTCAGCGCCCCGCTGCAAGGCTGCAGCGCCAGCACCGGCGAGGGCTGCGCCGATCTGGTGGCGGCCTTGGCCGCCCAACTGCCCCTGGGCCCCCACCTCTACCCCACCGACACGGTGAGTGACCAGCCGGAGCAGCTGCTGCTCTCGGAGCTGATCCGCGAGCAGGTGCTCACCCACACCCGTGAGGAAATCCCCCATTCGGTGGCGGTGCAGATCGAGCGCATCGTCGAAGACGACAAGCGCACCGCCGTGCTCGCCACGGTGCTGGTGGAGCGCTCCAGCCAGAAGGGCATCCTGATCGGCAAGGGGGGCCGCATGCTCAAGGAGATCGGCACGGGCGCCCGCCACCAGATGGAGAAGGTGTTCGCGGGGCCGGTCTATCTGGAGCTGTTCGTCAAGGTGGTGCCGAACTGGCGACGCAGCGCGGCGCGGCTGGCGGAGCTGGGCTACAGCGGCTCCTGAGCCGGGTTCCTGCAGGATGGGTCCTCCGCCCTCACCAGCCCCGCCGTGACCGGCCCGATCCCCGCTCCAACGCCTGCCCCCACCCAAGCCTTTCCGCCCGAATCCCTGCCGGCCTTCCTGGCCCTCTGCGCCGGCCAGTGGATGGGGCTGCGCAGCCGGTTCAGCACCAGCAGTGCCCCAGGCGAAGACGATGACGCCTGGCACAGCAGCGACCGCGGCGATGTGACGGTGGTTTTTCTTGAAGCCATCACCCCGGGCAGCCTGGGCGAACTAATGGTCACCTCGCCGCTGGGGCACACCAGCCGGCTGGGCTTCCAGGCCGACGGCACCGTGCTGGATGGGGAAGCCTCCGCCCCCCTTGGCCGCTGGCAGCTCTGGCCCGACGGCAGCCTGGAGCTGGTGACCCAGGCTGCCGAACTGGAGCGGCGGGAGCGCATCTGGTTCACCAAGCCCAACCTGCGGCTGCGCAGCAGCGTGGAGCACGGCGCCGGCGGCAGCGCCGCCCAGGCCAGCTTCTGCTCGGAAATCCGCCGGGTCAGCCGCCCGTGAGCGGCCTGCGGCTCGATGTGGTGAGCCTCGCCCCCGAGGCGTTCGCCCCCCTGGCGAACCTCGGCGTGATCGGCCGGGCCTTTGCGGCGGGCCTCGCCGAGCTCCACACCCACAACCCGCGCGATTTCGCCACCGACCGCTACCGCAAGGTGGACGACGAGCCCTACGGCGGCGGCGCCGGCATGGTGCTCAAGCCCGAGCCGGTGTTCGCCGCCTTCGAAGCGATTCCGGTGCTCCAACGGCGACGGGTGCTGCTGATGTCCCCCCAGGGACAGCCGCTGCGCCAGGCCGATCTGCGCCGCTGGGCCGAGGAGTGCGATCAGCTGGTGCTGCTCTGCGGCCACTACGAGGGCTTCGACGAGCGGATCCGCTCCCTGGCCGATGAGGAGGTGTCGATCGGGGATTTCGTGCTCACCGGCGGCGAGCTGCCGGCGATGACCGTGATCAACGGCGTCGTGCGGCTGCTCAGCGGCACCCTCGGCACCGCCGCCTGCCTGGAAGAGGAAAGCCACACCGCCCTGCTGCTGGAGCACCCCCACTACACCCGCCCGGCCAGCTTCCGCGGCCTGGAGGTGCCAGCGGTGCTGCGCAGCGGCGACCACGGCGCCATCGCCCGCTGGCGCGCCGATCAGCAGGTGCAGCGCACCCGGGAGCGGCGGCCTGACCTCTATGGGCGCTGGCTCTCCAGCCAGGCTCCCTGAGCCGGGTGGTGCGTCGGGTCGCGGTGTCGCGCTGCGCGCTCACCACCGCTCCGCTCGACGCGCCACCCGGCTCAGGGAGCGACGGGGGGAGGAGGAGGGAGAGGGGGATGGAGGAGGGGGAGGGAGCGGGGGTGGGCTGGGAGACTGGGGGGACACAGCCTGGGAGGGGGGGCATGCAGTTACGGATTGGCAACGGCTATGACATTCACCGGCTGGTGCCGGGTCGGCCGCTGATCCTCGGGGGCGAGACGCTGGAACATCCCGATGGCCTTGGGCTTGATGGCCACAGTGATGCCGATGTGCTGGTGCATGCGCTGATCGATGCCCTGCTGGGCGCCCTCAGCCTGGGGGACATCGGCCTGCATTTTCCGCCCGAGGATCCCCGCTGGAAAGGGGCCGACAGCCTGGCGCTGCTCGAGCAGGTGATCGGCCTGGTGCGGCGATGCGGCTGGCAGGTGGTGAACGTGGATGCGGTGGTGGTGGCGGAGCGTCCCAGGCTCAAGCCCCACATCACCGCGATGCGGGCTGCGATCGCGGCGCGGCTGGGGGTGGAGCCCGACCAGGTGGGGGTGAAGGCCACCACCAACGAGGGGCTGGGGCCCACCGGCCGCGAGGAGGGGATCGCCTGCCACGCCGTCGCCCTGCTGCAGAAACCATGAGCCGGGCCGTGCTGATCGGCCTGGAGGCCTTGCTGTTGATCGGGCTGTGGCTCGGCCTGCCGCTGCTCAGGCCGGCCGCGACCAGCGCCTTACCGCCAGGATCCAGCGGCCTGAGGCTCGGCGAGAGCGGTGTGGTGGAGGTGCTGCGGCTCAAGGTGCCCGACGCCCAGCGGAGCTGCTGGAGCCAGGCCGAGGCGCTCAGCTGGGATCCCTGGCTGCGCCAGCAAGCCGGCTACCGCGGCCGGGAGCTGCTCTGGGATGCCAAGCGCCAGGAGGGGGTGCTGCTGATCGGCTGGTCTCGCCAGGCCGACTGGGACGCCATCCCAACCGCCCAGCTTGAGGCACTGCAGGCCCACTTCGAGGCAGAGGCGCGCCGCTGCCTGGCCCTGGAAGAGGGAGCCGCCAATCCCTTTCCGCTGCTCTCCAGCGGCGCGTTGCTACCGGAGCGTTGAGCAGCCAGTCCCCCGGCGACCAGGCGGCCGGGCGCCCCCTGGATCCAGCCCTGATGGAAGGCTTGGCCGAACTGGACCTGGGCCGGCGGCAGCGGCTCGGCCTGGCGGAGGCGATCTGGGGTGAGGACAAGAGCGCCGCCCAGATCGCCGCCATTTTGGAGCGCCTGGCCGCCTTGGCTTCCGAGGGCTCGCCGGGCAAGGGGGGCGGGGTCCATTTGGTGACCCGGGTGTCGGCGGAGAAGGCCGCCGCCGTGCTCGCCCGCCTTCGCCACCACCGCCGCCACCCGCCGCTGGCACTCCGGCATCACCCCGAGGCCCGCTGCCTCACCCTCGGCCCACTGCCCTGGACTGATCAAGCCGAAGCCCATCAAGCCGGAGAGGCGGACCCAGGGATCGCTCCGGTGGCGATCGTCTGCGGCGGCAGCAGCGATCTGGTGGTGGCGCAGGAAGCCTGGCTGGCGTTGTGCTGCCACGACACCCGTGCCGATCTGATCGTGGATGTGGGCGTGGCGGGACTGCACCGGCTCCTGGGCAAGCTCGAAGCCCTGGCCTGCGCCCGGGTGCTGATCGCCTGCGCCGGCATGGAGGGGGCCCTGCCCACCGTGCTGGCCGGGTTGCTGCCCCAGCCGATCATCGGCGTGCCCGTCTCGGTGGGCTATGGCGTGGGGGCCGGTGGCACAGCCGCCCTGCACGGGATGCTGGCCAGCTGCTCCCCCGGGCTCTCCGTGGTGAACATCGACAACGGCTACGGCGCCGCCATGGCGGCGCTACGGATCCTCAAGGCCAGGGCCTGAGCGCGGCGCTGAACGCGGCAGTGGGAACTCAGAGGTGCTGAAGCTGGGGGTAGGCGGTGAGCAGCTCCTCCGTGCTGAGCACCTCGCCGGCCCCTTCCGGCTGCCAGATCACCTCCAGCGCCAGCAGGTCGGTGGCGGGCACAGCCCCAATCAGCCGCAGGGCCTCCCGCAGGCCTTCAGCCGTGTTCACGGTCTTGATCGGCATCCGGCCCCGGCTGGCCACCAGCAGAGTGATCGCGATGAAATCGCTGGCGGCATCGGCATTCCCCACCGGCCTGGCCGTGTCCTGGAAGCGCTGCCCCCCCACGTTGGAGGTAACCTCGCTGCGCAGCTTGCTGCGCTCGGTCATCGAGAGGCGGTTGAAGGTGGATTCGGCGCTCACGAAGGGCACCTGACCCACCTCGCAGTTGGCGTAGACCCAGAGGTCGGGCTGGCGCATCAGGGCCAGGCTGGTTTCCTGCAGCACCTTCTGGAGGCCGCCGCTGTCAGAGGTGTTGGCCGTGGCCGCCAGCCGGCGCAGGTCTTGCTGCAGCTCCCGGGCCGTGGCCAGCAGGCCCACCTGCAGTTGCACCACGTTCACGGGGCCCTCGGCGACGGGGGCGTAGCCACCACCGCTGGCGGAGGGCAAGGCCCCACCACCGCCACCGCCACCGCGCAGGGCGTTGACCAGCACCCCGGCGATCGTCATCAAGATCAGGAAGCCAAACAGGCCGCCGCCGCCGAAGCCGAACATCGGGATCAGGAAGGGGAATCCGATCCCGCCACCACCGAAACCACCGCCCCCGTAGCCGCCGCGATAGCCGCCACCCCCCTGGAAGCCGCCGCCGCCGCCGCGGGGCATCGAAGGGGCCGAGCGGAAGCTGCCACCACCGATGCGGCCCCCACTGGCGGCCTCGCTGGCGCGAGGGAAGCCGAGCAGAAGCAGGCCGCTGGCCACCAGGGGCAGGAACAGCCAGGCCGAGAAGCGGCGAATCATGGCGATGGTGGGGAAGGAACGAAGGGAGGGCACGGAAAACGCCCGAAGCATCCTCTGAATCTAGGTACCCCCCCCCACAATGGTGACCACCTCCAGCACATCCCCCGCCTGGACCGGCTGCCCCAGCCAGTGCCGCCGGGCCAGGATCGAGCCGTTGAACTCCACCACCACCAGGCGGGGCTCGTAGCCGCAGTGGCATAGAAGCTCCTCCAGGCTGAGGCCGGCCGGGCTGCGGCGCTCCTCCCCGTTCAGCCGCAGGGTGATCGTCTCCGCCGCCGTCATTGAGGGACCTCTCCGGGATCCGGCGCCCCGGCTCCCCCATCGAGCAGCTCCAGCAGCTGGCGGGTGGCGGCGGCTGGATCTTTGGCAGCCGTGATCGCCCGCACCACCGCCACCGCCGTTGCCCCGGCGGCCAGCACCGCCGCCAGGTTGGTGCTGTCGATGCCGCCGATCGCGAAGCAGGGAATCGGGCTCTGGGCCGCCGCCGCCGCCACATAGGCCAGGCCCACCGGCTGGCGGCCGGGCTTGGTGGGGGTGGCGTGGACTGGCCCGACCCCGACGTAATCGCAGCCATCGGCCACCGCCTGCTGCAGCTGCTCGAGCCGATGGGTGCTGCGGCCGATCAGGCGCTCCCGGCCCAGCAGGCGGCGGGCGAGCGCCGGTGGCAGGTCTCCCTGGCCCAGATGAACCCCGTCGGCGTCCACCGCCAGGGCCAGATCCACCCGGTCGTTGACCAGGAACAGGGCACCATGCCGGGCGCAGAGCTGGCGCAGGGCGCTGGCTTCGGCGAAGCGCTGGCCGTCCTCGGCCTCCTTGGCGCGGTACTGCACCAGCCGAACCCCCGCCTCCAGGGCCGCCGCCACGGTGGCCTCCAGCCGCGGTGACGGGCTGGTGACCAGGTAGAGGCGGCACTGGGCCAGTTGGCGGCGACGGCGATCGCCGTCACCGCCGCCGGCCAGCAGGTCCACCTCCAGGTCGTAGAGGGCATAGCGCAGGGCAGCGGCCTCGGCGGCCAGGGCCGGATCGTCGGCACGGCCGAATTCCTCCAGCACCCGCAGGGCCTCCTGCACCCGGCCGGCGTTGGCGGCCACCACCTGGGCGGGGCTGCGGCGCTCCAGCTGGGCGGGGTGGCCGAGGCCGGCCGATCCATCGCTGGCGCTGTGGCGCGCCAGCTTGTAGCTGTCGTGGTGGAGCTGTCCGAGCCGCTGGCGCATGTCCTTGGTGCGGGCCACCAGATCGTGGCGGGCCAGGCCGAAACGGCACCAGTCTTCGATCACCCGCAACCCTTCCCGGGCCCGATCGAGGTTGGCATCGATCAGGCGGCGCACCGGTGCAGACGGCAGGGGGGTGGGCATCGGTTCGGGGTCAGGTGGTGTCGGCTGGATCACACGGGCCGGCTGGGGCATTGGGTCTTCTTTAGCTTGGTGGCAAAGCGCTGGGAACCGGTGGCCAAGGATTCGGGCGGCAACGACGTGATCAGCAGCGACAACCCCATGCTGGTGCTGGTGTCGGGGATTCTGTTGCTGGGCGGCATCGGCCTGTTCATCAGCTGGGGTCTCACCCACGCCTACCCCGCCACCTGACCCCGGCAGCCTGATTCCAGCGCCCCGGCCATCGCCGCCAACAGGTGCCCAGAGAGTGCGGCATCGGCTCCGATCTGGGCGCTGAGGGCCTCCAGGTTCTCGAAACACCGCTGCTGGCGCAGCAGGGCCACGGGCTCCACCTCCAGTTCCCAGCCCTCCAGCTCCAGCTCGCGATCGAGCAGATGCACCTCCACCGCCGAGGGGGCCAGGGGGTCCACCGTGGGCTGGGGGCCGAGGTTCATCACGGCGGCCATCGGCGCTGCTTGGAGCGGGCCGCCGCCGGGGCCTCCCCCGCGAACCAGGGCGGCGTACACCCCTTCGGCAGGCAGGAACTTGCGGCCGTCCACCCGCAGGTTGGCCGTGGGCCAGCCCAGCTTTCTCCCCAGGCCGCGGCCGCGCACCACCTGGCCGCTGAAGCGGTAGGGGCGCTCCAGCAGCCGGGTGGCCTCGGCGATGGCTCCGGCGGCCAGGGCGCGGCGGATGCGGCTGCTGCTGACCCGCTCGGCTCCATCCCAGAGCATCGGCAGCACCTGCACCCGCAGACCGTGGCGCTCCCCGATCCGCTGCAGGGCGGCCGTGTCCCCGCGGCGCCCCACCCCGAAGCGGAAGTTGTCCCCCACCGCCACCTCCCGGGCGTCGAGCTGCCCCACCAGCACCTGCTCCACGAAGGCCTCCGGGCTGAGAGCCGCCAGGTCATGGGTGAAGGGCACCAGCACCAGCTGCTGAATGCCGCAGGGCTCCAGCAGCGCCAGCTTCTCGACCGGCAGATCGAGACGCAGTCGGGGTTCGCCGTAGAGCAGTTCGCGGGGATGGGGCCAGAAGCTCACCACCGTGGGCACCAGGCCAGGCACCGGATCGGCGGCGATCGCCGCGATCACCCGCCGGTGCCCCTGGTGGAGGCCATCGAAACTGCCGAGCGCCACGGCCGTGGGGCCCAGGGCGTCCTGGGGGGAGCGCAGGGGAATCAACAGTGCGGCCAGTGCCCTGATGGCGTCCATCTTTCCACGGCAGCACCGATCACCCGGGCTCCGATCACCGCGGGCCGCCGCAGCCATGGCAAGTTTGGGGCAACGTTCCCCACCGCCCGCTCCCGATGGCCGATCGCCTCGACCTGCAGTTGGTGTCCGCGGCGGTCAGGCGGATGGGCTGGATCCGCTTCTGGGCCCAGCTGGTGCTCGGGGTTGTGGTGATCGGGGTGCTGCTGTTCAACAACATCAGCGGGCGGCTGGCCGCCAACTCCAGCCGGGCCCTGGGCCTGGGCCCAGGGCTGTCGCTCACCACCCTGTCTTTCCTGCTGCTGCTCTGGTCGCTCTGGCAGGCCTGGCTGGTGGTGCGCTGCGGCCGCGCCCTGGCCAGCCCGGTGCGGCCCAGCCGGGGCGAAACGGCCCGCCTGATCAAGCGCAGCCTGATCGGTGATCTGGCCGGCCTGACCCTGGCCGCCGTCGGCTACCAGGCCCTGGCCGGCAGCCTCTTCGTGCAGGCGTCGATGCAGGTGCCGGGCTTCTTCGGCGCCCAGCTGGCCGTTCCGCCCGGCACCCGCGGCGGCCTGATGGGCCTGCCGATCACCTCGATCGAGATGCTCTCTGTGCTGAGCAACACCCAGGTGCTGTTCGCCCACCTGATCGGCCTCTGGATCAGCCTGTGGCTGCTGCAGCGGGTCTACCGGCCCACCTGAGGCATCAGTTCCGGCAGCGCCTCAAGCCCGCCCCGCCAGAACAGCTCGGGCTGCAGGGGGGTCAGGGCGGCACCGCCGGCATGGATCTGGGCCACGTCGGTGGGCCAGTCCCGCGGGCCGGCCGTTGCCGATTCCAGGTCGACCACCACTTCGCCGGCCAGCCAGTAATAGGTGCGGCCGCGGGGATCGGTGCGCTCGTTGAACTGGTCGAGGTAGCGGCGCACCGCCGGGCGGCACCAGCGCAGCGGCCCGATCTCAGCGGCGGGCAGGGCCGGCACGTTGAGGTTGAGCAGCAGCCCGTCCGGCCAGCCTCCCGCCACCACCCGCTCTGCCACATCGAGGGCCAGCACCGCCGCCGGCTCGAACTGCCGCCAGTGGAAGCAGGCGCTGCTCACCGCCAGGGCCCGCAGCCCTTCGAGGGTGCCCTCCATCGCTGCGGACACTGTGCCGGAGTAGAAGACGTCGCTGCCCAGATTGGGACCGTGGTTGATGCCGGAGAGCACCAGGTCGGGGGGGCTCGTCAGCAGCCGGCCGAGGGCCAGCTTGACGCAATCGGAGGGGGTGCCGCTGCAGGCCCAGGCCGTCACCCCCGCGGCGAACAGGCCATTGGCAGGCTCGGCCCGCAGCGGGGTTTGCATGGTGAGGCCATGGCCGGTGGCGGATCGCTCCTGATCGGGGCAGACCACCGTGACCTGGTGGCCCCGGGACACCGCCTCGGCCGCCAGGGCCTGGATCCCGGCGGCGAAGACGCCGTCGTCGTTGCTGATCAGGATCCGTAGGGGGGGCATCGTCAGGGAGGGCACGTCCTCGGCTGGCCGCAAGCTAAGCGGCCTGAATCCGTACAGTCAGATGTTGATGCCCGGGTTCCGTGAGCGCCACGATCAGCCTCCAGCAGCTCAGCGAGCAGCTTGAAAGCCTGGAGGCCGAAGCCGCCGCCGCGATCAACGCCGCCGCCAGCGCCGCCGATCTTGAGCCCTTGCGAGTGGGACTGCTCGGCAAGAAGGGGCGTCTCTCCGCCGTACTCGGGGCGATGGGCCGCCTTTCGGCCGAGGAGCGGCCCCTGGTGGGCCAACGGGCCAATCTGCTCAAGGAGCAGCTCCAGGGCCTGCTGAGCGAGCGGCTGGCCACGCTCAAGGCTGCGGCGCTGGAGGAGCGGCTGCGGGGCGAGTGCCTTGATGTGACGGCGCCGAGTCGGTTCGTCCCCGCCGGCCATCGCCATCCCCTTGTCGCCACCACCGAGGAGATCGTCGACATCTTCGCCGGCCTGGGCTACAGGGTTTCCGAGGGCCCCGAGGTGGAGAGCGATCACTACAACTTCACCGCCCTCAACATCCCGCCCCACCACCCGGCCCGGGACATGCAGGACACCTTCTATCTCCCGGGGGGCTCCCTGCTGCGCACCCACACCTCGCCGGTGCAGATCCGCCACCTGGAGGCCAACCCACCGCCGGTGCGGATCGTCGCCCCGGGCCGGGTGTACCGCCGTGACGCCGTGGATGCCACCCACTCGCCGGTGTTCCACCAGGTGGAGGTGCTCGCCCTCGACGAGGGCCTCGATTTCAGCCACCTGCGCGGCACCGTCACCGCCTTCCTGCAGGCGTTCTTCGGGGATCTGCCGGTGCGCTTCCGGGCCAGCTACTTCCCCTTCACCGAACCCTCCGCGGAAGTGGACGTGCAATGGCGGGGCCGCTGGCTGGAGGTGATGGGCTGCGGCATGGTGGATCCGGCCGTGCTGGAGGGCCTGGGGCTGGATCCCGAGCGCTGGAGCGGCTTCGCCGCCGGGCTTGGTGTGGAGCGGTTCTGCATGGTGCGCCACGGCATCGACGACATCCGCCGCCTGTTCAGCAGCGACCTGCGCTTCCTCGAACAGTTCTGAGCAGGGGCTCAGCACCAACAGGGGAGGCAGCTGGTCCGGGGCGCCCCATAAACTCGGTAGTCCCCCGCCCGCGATCGGTGCCCTGCGTCGGACTGATCGTCAACGATGGCAAGGATTTGGCCGTGCAGACGGCCGACACGATCGAAGCCCATTTCACGGCGGCCGGCACCAGCGTGGTGCGGGTGAGCAGCTCCGGCGGGGTGGTGGGGTTCGCCAACCCCGACCAGCACCTGCGCACCCTCGGCTACAGCGCCTGCGTGCCCTCCAGCTTCCACAGCGGCATGCGCCTGGCGGTTGTGCTGGGGGGGGATGGCACGGTGCTCTCGGCCGCCCGCCAGACGGCCCCGATCGGGGTGCCGATCCTGACGATCAACACCGGCCACATGGGCTTCCTGGCCGAGACCTACGTCCATGAGCTCGAGAAGGTTCTCGAACAGCTTCAGGCCGGCCACTGGAGCGTTGAGGAGCGCACCATGCTCGTGGTGAGCGTCATGCGGGGGGAACAGCGGCGCTGGGAGGTGCTCTGCCTCAACGAGATGGCCCTGCACCGCGAACCGCTCACCAGCATGTGCCACTTCGAGATCGCCATCGGCGGCCACGTGCCGGTGGACATCTCCGCCGATGGGGTGATCCTCTCCACGCCGACCGGCTCGACCGCCTACGCCCTCAGCGCCGGCGGCCCGGTGATCACCCCCGACTGCCCAGTGCTGCAGCTCACCCCGATCGCCCCCCACTCCCTGGCCTCCCGGGCCCTGGTGTTCAGCGATCGGGAACCCGTCACCGTCTTCCCGGCCACACCGGAGCGGCTGATGATGGTGGTGGACGGCAGCGCCGGTTGTTATGTATGGCCCGAAGACCGGGTGCTGATCCGCCGCAGCGAACACGCGGCCCGCTTCGTGCGGCTGGCCGACCACGAGTTCTTCCAGGTGCTGCGCAACAAGCTCGGCTGGGGCCTGCCCCATGTGGCCAAGCCCGGCAGTTCCGAGCCCGGCGCCAGCCAGCGGGGGCCGGCTCGGCGAGAGCGTCGATGAGCCGCGGGGAGCTGATTCTGCTGGTCGGCCCGGAGGCCGAAGCCAGGGCCGAACGCCTGGCGGCTTCGGGGTACCGCATCGCCCGCCTGGGCGCCCTGAGCGAACCGCCGGCGGTGGTGCTGCTCTCTGGCGAGGACGCCAGCGCGCTCCTGCCCACCCTGCGGCTGACCATGCCGGAGGTGCCGCTGCTGCTCGACATCGGCTCCGACGGCATCGAAGGCCGCTCCCATTGCCTCAGCGCCGGCGCCGACGACTTCTGGCTGTCGACGGCGGGCTCCAGCGACCTGCTCTCGCGGTTGCGGCTGCATCTCCAGCTGCGCAGCCAGCCTCTGCCTTCCCGGGGCGTGCTGCAGGTGGCCGACCTGCGGGTTGATCCCAACTGCCGCGAGGTGCGGCGCGGACCCCGCTTGATCGCCCTCACGGCCAGGGAGTATCAACTGCTGATGGTGCTGCTGCTACATGAGGGCGAGGTGCTGAGCCGGGAGCGGCTGCTGCGGGAGGCCTGGGGTGAGCAGCAGGAGGCGGCCAGCAATGTGGTGGAGGTGTATGTGCGCTACCTGCGCCAGAAGCTGGAGGAGGAGGGGGAAGGGCGGCTGATCCACACCCTGCGGGGACGGGGATACTGCCTCTGCGAACGCCAACCACCCTCCCAGCCGGCGTCAGCCCCAGCGAGGCAGGCCCCATGAGCAAGGGCCCCATGAGAAGGACAGCCGCCCGCTGGGGTGTCCTCTCGGCTGCGCTGCTCGCCCTGGGCACACCGGCCTGGGCAGACCGGCGCCCACCAAGCGAACCTCCCCAGTTCCTCCCGATCGAAGCGGAGTGGTGCCTGGAGCCGGCAGCGACCAGCGGCCCGACGGCATCACCGGTCTGCATTCAGCTGGAGGTGCCCCGCACGTCCAGGCAGTACGCCTGGGGACTGATGCGGCGCCCCCCCCTTGGCCCCCGGCGCGGCATGTGGTTCGGCTTCGAGCCGGCCGCCCCGCTGAGCTTCTGGATGCACCAAACCCTCGTTCCCCTCGACATGGTGTTCCTGCGCGGCGGACGGGTGATCGCCATCGAGGCCTCCGCCGCCCCCTGCCCCAGCCTGCCCTGCCGCAGCTACGGCCCGGGCCAGCCCGCCGACGGGGTGGTGGAGCTGGATGGGGGCGAGGCGGCCAGGCTGGGAATCACCATCGACACCCCGGCGAAGATCCGTGTGCTCCCGGTCACGGGTCGATCGGCCCCAAACCGATGACGGCCCTGCTCCCCTGGGGCACCCGGACCTACGTGATGGGGGTGCTCAACCTCACCCCTGATTCCTTCAGCGACGGCGGACGCTTCGAGAAACCTGCCGCGGCGCTGCGCCAGGCCCGGCGGATGGTGGCCCAGGGGGCCGATCTGCTCGATCTGGGCGGCCAGAGCACCCGCCCGGGCGCCCTGGGGATCAATGCCGCCGAGGAAATCGCCCGGGTGCTGCCGGCTCTGGAGCTGATCCGCGCAGCCTTAGCGGATGGCGACGGAAGCATGGAAGGCCCCCTGATCTCCATCGACACCTTCCGGGCCCCCGTTGCCGAGGCTGCCCTGGCGGCGGGTGCCCACTGGATCAATGACGTGAGCGGCGGCCGCCGCGACCCGGAGCTGCTGGCGGTGGTGGCGGCAGCAGGATGCCCCTACGTACTGATGCACAGCCGCGGTGACAGCCAGAACATGGACGGGCTGGCCACCTACGCCGACGTGACGGCGGAGGTGCGCGAGGAGCTGCTGCGGGCCACGGATCGGGCCCTGGCCGCCGGGGTGCGCCAGGAGCAACTGATCTGGGATCCGGGCCTCGGCTTCGCCAAGACCACCGACCACAACCTGACCTTGCTGCGCGGCCTGGCCGCGCTTCGGGCCGAAGGCTTCCCGCTGCTGGTGGGGCCCTCGCGCAAGCGCTTCATCGGCGCTGTGCTGAACGAGCCGCGGCCGCGGGCACGGCTGTGGGGCACGGCGGCGGTCTGCTCTCAGGCGATCTCAGCCGGGGCAGACGTGCTGCGGGTGCACGATGTGGTGCCGATCGTGCAGACCGCCCGCATGGCGGATGCCCTGTGGCGCCGCCCGCTCAGCCCTTGACCCCCTCGATACGGTCTTCGATCTCCTGGTAGATCTCCTGCAGCTGGGCGATGTTCTCCTCGCTCGTTTCCCAGTAGCCGCGGCCGTTCACCTCCAGCAGGGTGCCCACGATGCGGCGGAAGCTGTGGGGGTTGAGCTCCATCAGTCGCTTGCGCATCTCCGCGTCGTTGATGAAGGTGTCGTTGGCCTCCTCGTACACGAAGTTGTCCACCGCGCCGCTGGTGGCACTCCAACCGAGGGTGAAGTTGAGCCGCTTGGCCACCTCCCGCACCCCCTCGTAGCCGGAATTGAGCATGCCCTCATACCACTTGGGGTTGAGCAGCTTGGTGCGCGAATCCAGGCGAATCGTTTCACTCAGGGAGCGCACCTGGGCGTTGGCGGTGGTGGTGTCGGCGATGTAGCTGGTGGGCGCCTTGCCATCGTCCCGCAGACCGGCGATCAGCTTGGTGGGATCACTGTCGAAGTAGTGGCTCACATCGGTGAGCGAGATCTCGGCGGAATCGAGGTTCTGGAAGGTGACATCGGCGGTTTTCATCGCCGATTCGAACACCTCACGGTTCTGGTTCATCTCGCCTGGGTTGTCGGCGTTGAAGGCGAAGGTTTTGCGGGAGAGGTACATCTCCTGCAGTTCCCCTTCCTCCTCCCAGGTGCTGTTCTCCACCGCCAGATTCACGTTGGAGGAATAACTGCCGCTGGCGTTGGAGAACACCCGGGTGGCTGCCTCGCGGAGGCTGATGCCCTGGGCGGCCGCTTGCTCCTTGCTGTGCTTGCGCACGAAGTTCAGCTCCAGGGGCTCATCGGCCTCAGCAGCCATCTTCACCCCCTGATCGATCAGGCCCATCTGGTTGATGAACAGATCGCGGAACACCCCTGAGCAGTTCACCACCACGTCGATGCGGGGGCGGCCCAGCTCTTCGAGCGACAGCAACTCCAGCTTGTTCACCCGGCCAAGCGAATCGGGCACCGGCTTGACGCCGATGAACCAGAGGATCTGCGCCAGGGATTCGCCGTAGGTCTTGATGTTGTCGGTACCCCAGAGCACGCAGGCGATCGTTTCAGGCCAGGCCCCCTGCTCGGCCTTCTGGCGCTCGATCAGCCGGTCCACCACCACCTTGGCGGCCGCCACCGCGGCGCGGGTGGGGATGGCCTGGGGGTCGAGGGCGTGGATGTTCTTGCCGCTGGGCAACACGCCGGGGTTGCGGATCGGATCGCCGCCCGGGCCGGGGATCACGTATTCGCCATCGAGGGCCCGCAGCAGGCTCTCCATCTCCATGTCGGCGCAGATCTGCTCCAGGCAGAAGCGCAGATAACCAAACAGCTTGTCGAGCTCCGTAGGGTCCACCGCCGGGAAGCCCGCCGCGCGGCAGGCGCTCAGCCAGGGGCTGGGCAGCCGCACACCGAAGCGCTCCAGCAGCTCGAAGAACCAGCCGAAGGTGCCGCGCAGGTTGACGCGTCCATCGCTGCCGGTGACGGAGCGCACCATCGAGGCCACCGCCTGGCGGCAGGCCTCGGTGATCGTCTGGTTGAGCTCCACGTCGGCGAGCACACCGGCGTCGTTGCTCTTGTAGATGTCGTCGATGGTACGGCCGATGCTCTCGGCCAGCAATGCCGGCAGGCTGCGGTAGCCCTCCTCTTCCCGTTCAAGGGCGGCGATGTTCACCAGGGTGGCGATCGCCTCCTCGGCGGTGGGGGGTTTGCCGATCGTGTGCAGGCCGCAGGGCAGCAGCCGGCTCTCGATCTCCATCAGCTGGCGGTACACCGCCCCCACCACGTCATCGCGGCCACCCAGATCGAGGGCGCTGGCATCGACCTCCGGCAGGGTCACATCCTTGTCGAGGTTGCACTGGCGCGCCGTTTCCACCAGCGCATTAACGATCTGCACACCTCGGCTGCTCTCGCGCAGCTGCTGGTAGGAGCCCACCAGCTCGCCCAGTTCCTTGAGCCCCTTGTAGAGGCCAGCGTTCTCGGCTGGCGGGGTCAGGTAGCTGATCGTGGCGGCGTAACCGCGCCGCTTGGCGATCGTGGCCTCCGAGGGGTTGTTGGCGGCGTAGTAATAGAGGTTGGGTAGGGCGCCGATCAGCGAATCGGGGTAGCAGGTGTCGCTCATGCCCATCTGCTTGCCAGGCATGAACTCCAGGGAGCCGTGGGTGCCGAAGTGCAGCACCGCATCGGCGCCCCACACCTTCTCCAGGTAGGTGTAGTAGGCGGCGAAGCCGTGGTGGGGGCTGGCGCTGCGCGAATACAGCAGCCGCATCGGATCACCCTCGTAGCCAAAGGTGGGCTGCACGCCAACGAAGACGTTGCCGAAGTGGCGGCCGTAGATCAGCAGGTTGGTGCCATCGGAGTTGAGGTTTCCGGGAGGCTTGCCCCAGTTCTCCTCCAGTCGCTCGGAATAGGGGGTGAGGCGCTCGTACTCCTCGACGCTCATGCGGTGGGCGATCGCCAGTTCGGGGGCCCCCACCAGCGCCTCGGGGTCATTGATCACCGCCTCCATCAGCGCCTTGGCGTCGCGTGGCAGGTTCTGCACGTCGTAGCCCTTCTTTTTCATTTCCTCGAGCACCCGGTGGATGGAGCCGAACACATCCAGGTAGGCGGCGGTGCCCACGTTGCCTTTGTCGGGCGGGAAGCTGAACACGGTGATCGCCAGCTTCTTATCGTGCCTGGGCTTGGTGCGCAGCGAGGCCCAGCGGATCACCCGCTCGGCGATCGCTTCCACCCGGTCCTGCAGGGTGTGGGCCTTGCCGGTGGCGTCGTCGCGCCCCGACAGCACGATCGGCTCGATGGCGCCATCGAGTTCAGGAATGGCGATCTGCAGGGCAACCTGCACCGGGTGCAGCCCCAGGTCGCTCTCCTCCCACTCCTGGGTGGTCTGGAACACCAGCGGCAAGGCCACCATGTAGGGCCGGTTGAGCTTCGAGAGCGCCTCGATGGCGCGGGGGTGGTCCTGGCGGGCCGGGCCGCCGATCAGGGCGAAGCCGGTGAGGCTCACCACCCCATCCACCAGCACCTGCTCGGGGTTGAGCGGGTCGTAGAAGAAGGCGTTCACGGGCTTGGAGAAATCCAGGCCGCCGCAGAACACCGGGATCACGGTGGCCCCGCGGTATTCGAGCTCCTGGATCACGGCCACGTAGTGGGCCTCGTCGCCGGTGACGATGTGGCTGCGCTGCAGCACCAGGCCGATCACCGGACCGCCCCTGGCCTTCTCACTGAGGTCGGCGCGGCTGGCACTCCAGTTCAGGTATTCCTTGAGGTCCTCGAACATCCCCGGCGCCAGGGGGTGCCAGATGCCCAGGTCCGGGAACACCACCGGTTCGGCCACCTGCAGCGCGGGCCGATCCGTGTCGCCGCGGGGGAATACGTACTTGTCGGCCAGCATCAACAGGAAGTTGCGCAGGTTGTCCGGCGTGCCGCCCAGCCAGTACTGGAAGCTGAGCATGAAGGAGCGAGCGTCCTGCGCCTTCTCCACCGGCAGATACTTGAGAACCGTGGGCAGGGTGTTGAGCAGTTTCAACATCGCGTCCTGGAAGCCGGCGCCATTGGCCTCCTTCCGCTTCTTCATGAAGTTGGCGATGGCGCTCTTGCTCTGGCCCAGCTGGGCCATTGAGAACGTGCCGAGCTTGTTGAGCCGCATCACCTCCGGCATGGAGGGGAACACCACCACAGCCTTGAGCCGATCGCGGTGGGGCGCCACCGCCTCCACCACCTTCTGGGCGAGGTCTTCGATGAAGATCAGCGAGGCGATGAACACATCGGCTTCGGCCACATCGGCGCAGAAGGCGGCGTAGTTCTCCGGATCGCGCAGCTCCTCGATCAGGTAGCCGCACAGCTCCACTGCCAGGGAGGGGTTGTGCTCGTTGAGGCTGACCGCCGCCGTGGTGAGCGCATTCTGGTACTGGGGCTCCAGCACCACGTACACAGCCTTCATCACGGGGCGGCCCTCGCTGCCGGCGGGGAGGGCGCAATCGGCAGGGCTGACCCGGCGGCTGGCGGAGCGGACCTGCGTGAACATGGGCGCTGGGGTGGTTGAGCAATGTGAAGCAGCTTACGAAGGTTGCTGTGGGGGCGAGGGTTCTGGAGCGAAGGCTTAACAGCTTCCAGTGGCCGGTGGCCATAGGCTCGGCCCACCTCAGCTGAGCGAGCCCCGCCATGACCGCCTCCCTGGGGGACCCCGCCCCGCCGGCCGATCCCGGCCAGCCGACTGCGCCGATCGCCGTGGTCGTGGCCGGGGCCCTCGGCCGCATGGGCGCCGAAGTGGTGAGGGCTGTCCTGGCCGCGCCCGACTGCCGCCTGGTCGGGGCGATTGACACCACGGCGGGGAAGGAAGGGCTCGATCTGGGGCTGGAGCTGGGGCTGGGGGAGCTGGAGGTGGCGATCAGCGCCGACCTGGAGGGCACCCTCTGCCAGGCCAGCCAGGCGGTGCGCAGCGAGCCGGCCGGCGCGGTGCTGGTGGATTTCACCCACCCCAAGGTGGTCTACGAGCACACCCGGGCGGCGATCGCCTACGGGGTACACCCGGTGGTCGGCACCACCGGCCTGAGTCCTGGCCAGCTGGCCGATCTGGCCGCCTTTGCCGACAAGGCCGGCATCGGCGGCGCCGTGATCCCCAACTTCTCCGTGGGCATGGTGCTGCTGCAGCAGGCCGCCGCCGCCGCCGCCCGCTTCTACGACTTCGCCGAGCTCACCGAGCTGCACCACAACCGCAAGGCCGACGCCCCCAGCGGCACCTGCCTCAAGACCGCCGAACTGATCGAGGAGCTGGGCAAGAGCTTCAACACCCCCCAGGTGGAGGAGCACGAAACCCTGGCGGGCTGCCGCGGTGGCCGGCGGGAGAGTGGCCTACGGCTTCACTCCGTGCGCCTGCCGGGCCTGGTGGCCCACCAGGAAGTGATGTTTGGCGCCGCGGGCGAAACCTATACCCTCCGCCACGACACGATCGAGCGCTCCGCCTACATGCCCGGCGTGCTGCTCACGGTGCGGCGGGTGCGGCAACTGAGCGGACTGGTTTACGGCCTGGAGCGGCTGCTCTGAAACCCTTGATCCGATGCTGATCCCCCTCAAGCCCGGAGAACTGCAGCGGCTGATCCCGGCGGTGGCCACGGGCCCCCAGTTCAACGCCTGCAGCGGCGATCCGCGCAAGATCCTCCAGCGGGTACTGATCTCGGTGATCGGCGGGGTGCTCGCCCTGCTGGTGGCCCAGAGCCAGTTCTCCTACCGCTTCGGACCCATCTGGCTGGTGGCGGGTTTCGTGTTCCTGCTCTACATCCTCTGGGGCCCGATCCTCGAGGCCGGCCGCCGCAACGCCACCCTGCGCCGCTACCCAGCGGGGGCGATTTTTGAAGGGGTGGTGGCCGATCTGTTCACCCGCGAGCGGATCGAGCAACGCAATGAACAGGCCGACAAGGCAGGCCGGCTGGAGCTGGTGGAGAACCGGCGCACCTGGCTCTGCCTGGAGTTGGAGGACGACGAGGGGTACCTCGGCCAGGTGCGCTTCCCGATGGACAACAAGCACAAACAGATCCGCAAGGGGATGGCGATCCGCTGCCTGGTGCTGAGCGAGCGCCCTGATTTTTCCAGGATCGGCGCCCTCAGCGATGCCTGGATCCCGGCCCTGAAGCTCTGGGTGGGGGAGTACCCCTACCTGTTGCGGCCGGCCTTCGAGGAGCTCTGCCTGCGGCGGTTGCGCTGATCCCGCCGGCGTTGCGTCACGAAGCAGGCGCGGCACCAAGCAGATGCGTTACGAAGCGAAACAATGCGTTACAATTTCTTTATCCCCCCTACGAGGCATCCATGGCTCAAGCCACCACCGTCGCCCCAGCCGCTGAGCGCGCCGCCATCCGCGGTGCGACCGTCACCACCGAAGATGGCGGCCGCCTCAACGCCTTCGCCACCGAGCCCCGCATGGAAGTGGTGGCTCCCGAGCAGGGCTGGGGCTTCCATGACCGGGCCGAAAAGCTGAACGGCCGCATGGCCATGCTCGGTTTCATCGCCCTGCTGGCCACCGAGTTCGCCCTCGGCGGCGAGGCCTTCACCCGCGGTCTGCTCGGCATCGGCTGAGACCGGGCGGCTTCCCGTCCCCCTTCCACCGCCCTTGATCACTCCGTTCACTCCTCAGCCGCAACAGACTTCTGTTGCGGCTTTTGATTGCCTTGCTCCATGGCCCGGACCGGCTTCCGATGAGTTCACCCCTGCTGGCAAGGGTGCAGGGGGCCGGCCCCACCGGAGCCCTTGCCGCCCTTGCCCTCAGCAGCGTGGGCTGGGATGTGGAGCTGGAGGATCCGCTTCCCCCAGCCAAATTGCTGGAGCGCAGCCGCGCCTACGCCCTCTCCCACTCCAGCCGCCTGCTGTTGCAGCGATTGGGCCTCTGGAACGAGCTCGCCCCGGATCTGACCCCGTTTCGCTCCCTGCAGCTCTGCGACCTCGAGCTGGGCGAGCGGGTGCCGATCGACTGCACCGACCTGGGGACAGCCGCCAGGCGGGTCCCGGCCAGCGACGCCGTGGGCTGGATCCTGCAGCACAGGCAGCTGATGGAGCTCCTTCAGGAGCGGCTGCAGGCCGCTCCTGGCATCCGGCTCCTGCTTGGTGGCACGGCCAGGGGCCCAGAACCTGCCGCCCAGGCTGATTTGATCGTGGCCGCCGACGGCTGCCGATCGCCAAGCCGCACCGCCCTGGGGATCGGCTCCTGGCGGCTTCCCTACCGCCAGGCCTGCCTGAGCGTGCAGGTGCGATTGCGCGGATCGGCACCCGACCAGGCCTGGGAACTGTTCCGCGCCCAGGGGCCCTTTGCCGTTCTGCCCCTGGGTGGCGACCACGTTCAACTGGTCTGGAGTGCTCCGGCCGGGCGGCTGCGGGCCCTCGAAGGGCTCGATCCGGCGGCCTTCCTCGACAGCCTGGCCGGCGTCCTGCCGGAAGCGCTGCAGGTCGACGCCCTGCTGGACGCGCCGCGCGCCTTTCCGGTGGCCCTGGAGCTGGCCCATCGCTTCCACAGGGGCAACACCGTGCTGGTGGGGGAAACCCTGCACCGCTGCCACCCGGTCGGTGGCCAGGGCCTGAACCTGTGCTGGCGGGATGTGGGCGAGCTGCGGGTCCAGGCCGAGCGCGTCGCCCGGGGCAGGCTGGCCGTGGCCTCGATCGGCCGGGCCTATGGGCGGCGGCGCTGGGGCGATGTGCTGCTCACCCTGCTGGCCACGGACCTGATGGTGCGGCTGTTCTCCAACCGCCAGCCCCTGCCCCTTGGCCTGCGGCGCCTGGTGCTGGCCCTGTTGCGCCGGGTTGCCCCCCTAAGGCGGCTGAGCCTGAAGGCGATGAGCCTGGGACCTTGCCAGTTGTTCGGCCGCTGGTCAAAGTGAGGCCGCTCCCCCTGGCCCCGGCGTCATGGTGATCAGCACCTCGCCCCAACCGATGCCCCCTTCCGCCCTTGTGAGCTACCTGCGGCGGGAACTGGGCCTCAGTGAGAACGCCCTGGAGCTGGGCGTCAAGCAGGCCCAGCTGGAGCAGGCCCCCCTGCCGGTGATCCTTTGGCGTTTCGGCTTGATCAGCCTGGAGCAGCTCGATCTGGTCCTGGCCTGGCAGGACAGCCAGGACTGACGGTGGCCGTCCCCGGCCAGTGGCTCCCAGGGACAATGTTTCGACCGCAGCCTTACTTAGCTAAGCCCTAAGCTAAGCAAGGCTGATACGAGCTCCTCGTGGTGGAACCCCCCTCCCGACTGCGGTTGGTGAACGTGCACGAGGCCAAGACCCAGCTCTCGCGCCTGATCGATGCCGCCCACGCCGGCGAAACGATCCTGCTCGCCAAGGCCGGCAAGCCCTGGGCCCGATTGGTGCCTCTGGAGCCCCCGCCGCCACGGCGCCTGCCGGGTCGCTTGCGCAGCGGCGCCCCGCTCGCCGATCCCGATGCTCTGCTGCGGCCCCTTGATGGCCATGAACTGGCCCTGTGGGACGACGGGACGCTGCTGCCGCGGCCCCAGCCATGAGCGAGGGCTTCGACGCCGATGACGCCTATTTGCTCGACAGCCACGTGCTGCTCTGGTGGTGGTTTCTGCCGGAGCAGCTCTCCAGCGGCGTGCTGACGCTGCTTCAAGATCCCGCTTCCCGGCTCTGGGTGAGCGCCGCCTCGGTCTGGGAGCTGAGCATCAAGCACCACAGCGGCAAGCTGCCGGACGTGCACGAGGCCTTGGCCGATCTGGAGGGCCTGCTGCAGGCCGATGGTTTGCAGAGCCTGCCGATCCGCCACGCCCATGGGCTGCGGGCCGGTGCCTTTCCCCAGGCCCACCGCGATCCCTTCGACCGGATGCTGGCGGCCCAGGCGGAGATCGAGCGGCTGGTGCTTCTCAGCGCTGATCCTGCCCTGGCCTTGTTTCCCTGCCGCACATTCTGGTGAGCGACTGGGCTTTCACGCCACCGGCGGCGGCACCCTGAGCTGGCTGCGGCCCACCCGCTCAGGCGTAGACGATCAGCGATTCGACGGGATGGTCCCCGGGCAGCCGCTGCCGGCCCCCCAGAGCCGCCAACTCGGCCACGAAGCCGTAGCCGCAGAGCTGGCCGCCTGCCAGCTCCACCAGGCGGGCGCAGGCCGCGGCGGTGCCGCCGGTGGCCAGCAGGTCGTCGACGATCAGCACCCTGGGCGCTCCGGAGAGGGCATCGTGCTGGATCTCGAGCCGATCACTGCCGTACTCAAGGTCGTAGTCGACACCGCGCAGCTCACCGGGCAGCTTGCCCGGTTTGCGCACCGGCACGAAACCCCGCTCCACCACCGTGGCCAGTGCCGTGCCGACGATGAACCCCCGTGACTCGATGCCGACGATCAGGTCGGGCTCCAGCCTCTCGCAGACCACGGCGAGTTGGCGCATCACCTCCCGCCAACCGCGGGGATCACGCATCAGTGGCGTCAGATCGCGGAAGAGGATGCCGGGCTTGGGAAAATCGGGGATCTCGCGCACCAGCTCGCGCAGATCGGGCGCCTGGCGTTGGTCGATCGAGGGGGGGCTGGGCAGCATGGATCAGGAGGGAGCGTGACGGATCGGCTCCGGCACTGGCATCATCGCAGCCATGGCCGATGCCCCCTTGACCAACCCCGAACGCGCCTCCGGGATCTCCCGGCGCGGCCTGGAGCGCCTGGATCTGATGCTGCTCAGCGTGGAGGCCCTGGACCTCAACGGCGGCGAAGCGATGCTGTGGATGGCCGGGCAACTCGGCTTCACCGATCTCTTCCCCAACCGGGTCGAGCTCTGGAAGCGGCGTTGCTTCAACCCGCTGAGGCTGGCCTGTCGCCGCGGTCAACTGAGCGAACCGGAAACCGACGCCCTGATCAACCTGCTCTGCGCCCTGGCGGACCGCCTCTATCCGATGCTTCGTCAATTGCTCTCCTCGGCGGAACCCGCCGCCGTGACGGCCGAGCGCTGGGGGCTGTTCCAGAAGAGGCTGGAGGAGCTGGTCCGAGAGCGGCTCAATCCCCGCCGCGGTGGCGTTCAGAAGCTGCTCGACCCCACCGCCGGACCGCCCCTTCGGCTCCAGCTGATCCAGGGCCTGGCCTTCGGGGCCGGGACAGGAGGCTTCGATCGCCTCAAGGCCAGCCTGATGGATGCCACAGCATGAAAGTGAGCCTCCGCTTCGAGCAAACCAGTTGCCGGCTCAGGCTCGACGGCCTGCCGGACCTCTCGGCCGGCCAGGGCCCGGAGGTGATCGGCATTCTTTCCGGCTGGCAACTAGCCCTGGCCGGCCACACCGAACTGGAGGGGAAACGGGAGCACCTGGAGGCCCTGCTGCAGGTGGTCCTCCCCTACACCCGACATCTGGTCAGCGGGGTGCCGCGCCGGTTCGGTGCCGAGGGAAACCCGGTTCAGATCGAGCCGGTGGCGGAGAACGGCAGCCCCACCCGCCATCGCCTGCGCCTGTTCAGCAGCCAGCCCGACACGCCCCCCCTGGAATTGCGGTTCGACGACGCGGAACTCTCCGACCTGGTCCGCTGCCTCGACCAACTGCGACTGGATCCCCGCGTGCAGCTGGGCTTCAGCCTTCCTCCGGAGCGACCCCTGCCGCGACGGGAGATTCTGGAGCGCATTCCCCTGCGCCAGCGGCTGTTCTCCCCCGTGGCGGCGGCAACGGCCCTGGCGATCACCGCTTCGATCGGCCTGATGGTTCCGGTTCCCCGGCGGCCCACCGCCCCGAGCATCAGCCCTTCGGCCACGCCCGCAGCACCGCTCAGCCCGCCGCTGCGCAATCCTTGAACCCGGCCATCGCTGCCGCAGCGTTGACGATCCTTCCTCCGGGGCCAGACTCTTGCCAGGGGCCCAGGGCTCCGGGTCCATCCGGAAATCACGATGACGAGGAGCTGGTCGGAATTGCGGCGGCGTGTCAATCGTCTGGGGGCCTGCCTGGATGTGGTGGTGCGCAGCGATCCGGAGGTGTGCGGACTGAGCGGCAAGGATTTCCACCTCTCGCTGCACCACGGCGGCCAGGGCGACTGCACGGTGGAAGGTCTCAGCCTGGTGGACTGCCCCAATGAACTGGTGCTGATCGAGTTCGAGCGCTGGATGCGGGGCGCCGGCTACACCCTTGACACCTGATCGATGCTGGGCATCTGATCGAAGACCGATGGGAAAGGCGCGACGCTGGGGGAAGACACGATGAACCGCCTCAGCGAGCCGGGTTTCAAGCCCCTTCCCCCCCGGAAGGTGTTTCGCAAGCGCCGCAGCCGAGCCCCCTGGCGGGAGGCCCTGTTTGCTCTGCTCAACATGGCCGTCGGCATTGGGGTGCTGGTGGCGTTGCTGCAGTTACCTGCCCGGCTCGACTCGCTGCTGGTGGTCAGCAAGGTGATCAGCACCCTGCTCAAGGCGCTCTCCCGGATCGGCGAGGGCCTGGCACTGCTGGCCGCCGGGCTCGCTCAGACCTTCGGCATCCTGCTGGTGGTGGGTCTGGCGATCGCGGCCCTGCTGCTGCTCGCCAATGGTGTCTTCAGGATCCTGCGGCTCGGCATCCCCGGGCTGGGCGGGGTGCTGGAGCTGCCTACCGAGCTGGCGCGCCTGCTCCTGTCCTTCGTGCGAATCCGCAAGCCCTAGCGGCGCGGTGCCAGGGATCGGCGCACGGCCCAGAACTCCTCGAGGGTGACGCGGCCATTGCGGTCGAGGTCCACGTTGCTGAAGTTCTTCGCCAGCCAGGGGAACGCGGCCGCCTCCGCCTGGCTCAGCTCGCCATTGCCATCCCGGTCGGCGCCGTGGAAGCTCTTGCGCAGCCGTTCACCGAGGTAGTGGTTGTTGGCCGGGGCCAGATCCTGGGGCAGCAGAAAGCCCCGGCGGGGGGCATCGAGCCGCTCGAAATTCATCTCCAGAAACGGGTGACCCTTCGATTCGCCCGGGCTGATCCGGCCATCCCCGTTGCGATCGATCCGGCGAAACCAGCCCTCCAGGCGCTTCTCATAGCTGTTCAGCAGGCTGGAATCCTGGGCGAGCGCGGGCCCGGCGGCCAGGCCGCCGATCAGGAGCACCGTCGCCAGCTGGATCGCCAACGCCACAACGCCGCCGGTGCCGGCTCGGCGCCAGAACCGCTCGCGGAGGTGGAGGCAGGGGGGAACACACGCCATCGGCTCACCCTATGGAGTGCGGATCAGAACCTCGGGGCGCCGACGGGTGCGGGCGCGGCCAATCCGTGACCGGATCCCACTGGCGGCGATGGCAGTCACCCTTGGACAACCACGGCCGGTCCCGATGGCGGGATGGGGCACGCTGGCTGCCCTGCGCCGCTCCATACAGTTCAGGCAGTGAAGCGGTCCCCCTTGCCATGAGCCGAGCTCACACGATCTGGGTGGTGGATGACGATCCGGAGCTGCGGCAGCTGCTGGGCACCCACCTCACCGACCAGGGCTACGAGGTGCGCTGCCTGACCGACGGCCGGCAGCTGATGGCCCGGCTGGAGTTCCAGCGCCCCGATCTGCTCGTACTCGACCTGATGCTGCCGGGGGACGACGGTCTGACCCTGCTGCGCCGCCTGCGCGACGGCAGCGACGACCTGCCGGTGGTGATGCTCACCGCCAGGGCCGAAGCGGTGGACAGGATCATCGGTCTGGAGCAGGGCGCCGACGATTATCTGGCTAAGCCCTTCCTGCCGCGGGAGCTCACGGCCCGGATCGAAGCGGTTCTGCGCCGCCGCGGCAACCTTCCGGCCGGTACGCCGTTGGCAGAAGGGGAGGTGGTCCGCTTCGGCGCCAATGCCCTCGATCTGGCCGCCCGCACCCTCGAGCGGGAGGGGCAGCCGGTGACGATCACCAGTGGCGAGTTCAGCCTGCTGGCCGCCTTCGTGCAGCATCCGCACCGCCCCCTGTCGCGGGAGCGCTTGATCGAGCTGGCCCGTGGCCCCGCCAGCGAAACCGACAGCCGCAGCATGGATGTGCAGGTGTCGCGGGTGCGGCGCCTGATCGAGCCCGACCCCAGCCGGCCCCGCTACCTGCAGACGGTCTGGGGCTATGGCTACGTGTTTGTGCCCGACGGCGCCCCGCGGAGCCGTTGAGCGATGGCGGCCTCCCTGCCCTCGGCTGCCCTGTGGCTGCGGTTGGGGGCCTTCGTGCTGGGCGGCTGGGGCATCAGCCTCGTGCTGCTTCAGGCCTTGCTGGGAGAACGGATCGGCCAGGCCCAGGTGGCCCAGATGGGGCCCCAGGTGGCCCTCAACCTGCGCCTCTCCGAGCTGGCCCTGGAGCGTTTCCCGCCAGCGGCGGTGTCCCAGTTGAGCGGCCTGCAGCTGGGGGTGGGGGAGCCTCCCGTTCCCACTCCCGACCTGGGCTTCCTCGGCCGTGGCCGCGACGCCAGGCTCAAGGACCAGGCGGCTCAGCTGCGCCAGGAACTCTGCCGCCGCCTGCCGCATTGTCCCCAGGTTGTTCCCACCAACGGTGAAGCCCGCGGCGTATGGATCGAGCTGGCCTCGCCGCTGGAGCCGGTCTGGCTCTATGCGGGGATCCGTCCCCAACTGGGCTGGCCCCCGGATCCGCTGCTGGCCACCCTCGCGCTGATCAGCGGCAGTGTGGTGGCGGGTGCCCTGTTCCTGTTGCTGGAGGTGCAACGCCCGCTGCAGCAGCTGGAAAAGGCCCTGGGTCGCGTGGGGCGCGTCAGTCAGCCCAACCCCCTCACCCAGCGCGGCGCTCCAGAGGTGCGCCGCCTCACCCGCCACTTCAACGCGATGCTGGATCGCCTGGCCAGCAGCGAGCAGGAGCGGGCCACGATGCTGGCCGGCATCGCCCATGATATCAAGACGCCCCTGACCCGCCTGCGGCTGCGCCTGTCGCTGCTGCCGGCCGGTGGACTCGGCGGTAGTGGAAGGGAGAAGGCGGAAGCCGACCTCGACGATCTCGAGCGGATCACCGGCCAGTTCCTGCTCTTCGCCGGGGGCGGTGGCGGTGAGCTGGCGGTAGAGGTACCCCTGCAGGAGTTTCTGGCCGAGCTGGCCGCCCGCTATGACGGGCAGCCGCTGGAGCTCGACCTCCTGCCGGTCACGGCCCGGATCCAGCCGATCGCCCTGGGCCGGGCGGTCGCCAACCTGGTCGACAATGCCCTCAGCTATGGCCAGCCCCCGGTGCTGTTGCGGCTGTTGCCCTGGCAGGGCGACGGCTTCGAGCTGCAGATCTGGGACAGGGGAGCCGGCATTGCCGAGGAGCAGCGCTCCGCGGCGTTGATGCCGTTCCAGCGCCTCGATGCGGCTCGCGGCGGCCATGGCCACTGTGGGCTCGGCCTGGCGATCGCCCAGCGGGTCGCCCGGGCCCATGGTGGTGAGCTGCGGCTGGGTCTGCCGTTGAGCGCCGCCAACCCCGGCGGGTTCTGCGTGAGCCTCACTGGCCGCTCGATGGCGTAGAGCGCGGCCCTGGCAGGGCAAGCGGTCTCAAAATCGGTATCATTCGAGCCGTCACAGGGTCTGCATCCCCCTAAGGCTGGTTAGAACCAAGGCACAGGGGCCAACTGAATGGGTAAGGGAAAGGAGGGCAAACAGCCGAAAGCCGGCAAGAAGGCCAAGGCCGGCAATGGCCTGAACGATCGCTACCACCCCACCGCGCTGCTAGACGACGTGGAGGAAGGAGCCCCGTCCTCACCCCCCGGCCGACCGGAGAAGCTCGGCAAGAAGTTCTACGAGAAGGAGCTTGAGCGGCTGCAGATCGAGCTGGTGAAGATGCAGTACTGGGTCAAGCACACCGGGTTCCGCATGATTCTCCTCTTTGAAGGCCGTGATGCGGCCGGGAAAGGGGGGACGATCAAGCGGATCACCGAGCCGATGAATCCCCGGGGCTGCAAAGTCGTGGCGCTGGGCACACCCTCCGACCAGCAGAAAACCCAGTGGTACTTCCAGCGTTATGTGGAGAATTTCCCCTCCGCTGGTGAGCTCGTGCTCTTTGACCGCAGCTGGTACAACCGGGCCGGTGTCGAGCGGGTGATGGGCTTCTGCACGGAAGAGCAGGTGGATCAGTTCATGAAGTCCACTCCGGAATTTGAGCGCATGCTCGTCAACTCGGGCATCGTTCTGCTCAAGTACTGGTTCTCAGTCAGTGATGAGGAGCAGGAGCTCCGCTTTCAATCCCGCATCGACGACCCGGCCCGTCGCTGGAAGCTCAGCCCCATGGACCTCGAGTCCAGGGATCGCTGGTTGGAATTCTCCAAAGCCAAGGATCAGATGTTTGCCCACACCAACATTCCCGAAGCCCCTTGGTTCACCGTCGAAGCCGACGACAAGCGACGGGCGCGGCTGAATTGCATCAGCCATCTGCTCAGCAAGGTGCCCTACGAAGACATGACGCCGGAGGCGATCGAGCTGCCCCCCCGCAAGAGCGGTGGTGATTACCAGCGCCCCCCGATGAACGAACAGTTCTACGTCCCGAACGTCTACCACTGATTTTTTCCCCTTACCCCTGAACCGCCTCCACCACTGAATCGGCCATGTCCGAATCCAACGATCGACCGTCCACTCCAGCTACGGCCCCCCTGAGGGGGCCCCGCGGATCACTACTGTATTCCGGCAGTGACGGAACCCAGTACATCGTCGATGGCGGGCCGGCCGGACCCAGCGATGCCCCCCTGCCCCAGGCGTTCCAGGCCCTGCGCGCCGGCGCAGCGGAGCTGGAGGCGATCACCGTGCTCTGCAGAGCCTGGGTCGAAGCCGCCAGTGCTCAAGGTCTGAACCGGCAGCAGGCCGCCGCCGTGCTGCTGGGCCAGCTGGGCCAGGCCCTCGAGGTCGGGGAAGAGGGACAGCCTCTGCCCCGTTAGCCCCAAACGAGGCTCAGTGCAGGTGCTGGAACCAGAACCCGGCCAGTTGCCAGCTGCTCCAGAGGAAAATCAACAGGAAGAGCCAGTTCAACCAGGGCGGCCGGGCGTTGTTGTCAGCCATGGCGCTGCAGCGTCGCAGGCTCAAACCTATCGGCCCTGCTCCCCTGCGCTGGTTACCTGCCCCGCTCACTGGCCCCCGCAGGGGAGCAGCCTGGCACTCGCCTCCTGTTGGCAGAGCCCCCAGAGCCGCCCTGCCGGGCCATCGCTCCAGCGCACCACACTGGCTCCAGGACCGGCCCCTGGCAGGAAAGCCGCTGTGATCACGGTGAGGGTGTGCTGGCCGCGGCGGTAGTCGTAACGGCAGTAGCCCAGGCCGGAGCCGGAGCAGGCGCTGAGGCTGGCCAGCGGGTTGCCGGCCCGCTCCCGGTCCAGCTGATCGGGCTGCCGCTCGGGCGCTGGCCGCCAGCCCTTGGCCTGGAGGTTGCGATCGGCCGTCGTGATCGCCTGACCGACTTGCAGCAGGGTGGCAAAATCCACAGAGCTCCCCCAAGCCAGCAGCAGCAGGGGGCTCAACAGGGCAATCGGTCGGTTCAGGGACGTGGGGGCGGGCAGGGCATTGGTACACCGGTGGCACTGGACGGGGAGATCCTCGTTTGCTTCTGGCCATGGCCACCGGTGCCGTTTTCTCCTTTCTGGGCTTTCCCGGCTGGGCGCCGCTCCACCTCTGGCTCCCCCACGACGGCTACCCGGCGGGAGCCGCCCTGGTCCTCGCCGCGGCGGCGAAGGACAGGGGCGCCGCCGCCGTTGGAGCGGCGGGCTTGCTGAGTGGCTTCCTGCGCTGTGCGCGCCAGGGGGAGCCGTTGGCCTCGCCGGTGCTCTGCCCCACCTGCGCCTATCGCTATCTGATCGTCTATCGCGAAGGGGGAGACTGCCCCCTGCGGATCTCCGCCTGGGGCCGGGAACAGGACGGTCCGGGCTGGAGTCGCCGATGCGCACCCATGGCGCTCGAAGGCTTCCTCAGGCGCTTTCATCCCAGCAGGCCCATGCCGGCTCCGGAACCGCTCAGCGCTGGGCACGCTGGAGGTCGTGCAGACCTTCCAGCTGGTTGTAGACGGCCAGCAGTTGAAGCCTGATGTGATCGGTATTCTCCAGCCGGGTGAGATTGGCCAGGGCCGTTTCGATCTGGGCCTTGCTGTCGATCAACAACCGGCACTCACTGGTACCGGGTTCGTAGCTCATGGTGAAGGGCTCTGGATGGGCGGGGCTTGGTGCCCTCAATGACCCTACTCAAGCCAACCAGGCCCGAGCGTGCTGTTGGAATGACCACCAACCGGCTCCGTCGGGCTCACTTGGCCGGATCCGGATCCGCTGATCCAGCGGCCTCGACGAAACCCGCGGGCACCAGAACGAGGAACAGCCACCACCACACCAGAACGGCTCCGACCACGGGAGCGGTGATCCACCAGCGGTGCAGCAGAAGCCAGCTCGCCAGGCTCACCCCGGTGCCGGTGGCCACGATGGTCCAGGGCTGGCACCAGACCGGCTTGGACTGCCAGAAGGACCCTGGCGCCCCGGGACTGTCGCTGTTGCTCCGCTCCGCCATGGCCAACACCAGCAAGGGGCCCAAGTCTTTCACCCTCAGGAGTGAAACAGCAGCACCAGGCCCTTGGGGATCTGATGGAACTCCCGCTCCTCGCGACTGAGATCCAGACCCACCTGCAGCCCTTCCTGCAGGGCCTCGTCAAAGGGCGGCTGGGAGGGCGCCTGCCCGGACAGCCAGAGCGCCGCAATGCCGACCGGTGTGGCGTACCACCCGAAGCAACGGGTCAGGCCGATCGAAGGTTCGTCGAGGGCGTCCTCTAGCAGTTCGCGAATCGCCATGGTGGGCAGGAAGTGCGTTCAGCATCCGGATCCGAGCGGAGGAGCGCAATCAGCTGAGAGCATTCGTGACGTGCGCGGCCTGCCGGTGCCACTTACGGTGCCGCGATGCCTGCCCTGCCCAGCCGGATCGCGCTCGTTCATGAATGGTTCACCCCCCGCTCGGTGGGCGGCTCCGAGCAGGTGGTGCGGGAGATCGATCGCCTGCTGAGCCCGGAGCTGTTCTCCCTGGTGGATGGGGAAAGCCGCCGGCCCGGCAGCTGGCTGGCCGGCCGCACCATCCAGACCTCCTTCATCCAGGAGCTGCCCTGGGGCATCAGCCACGTCCAGCAGTATCTGCCCCTGCTGCCGCTGGCGATCGAGCTGCTTGATCTCTCCAGCTTTCCGCTGGTGCTGAGCAGCAACCACCTGGTGGCCAAGGGCGTGCTCACCGCACCCGACCAGCTGCATATCAGTTATGTCCATACCCCCGTTCGCTACGCCTGGGACCAGATGCCCGCCTACCTGGCCGGCTCCAGCCTGGCCCGCGGGCCGCTCGGACCCCTGGTGCGCTGGCAACTGCACCAGCTGCGGCAGTGGGATGTGATCAGCAGCCGGCGGGTGGACCGATTGATCGCCAACTCCCGCTTCACGGCGCGGCGGATCCTCCGCTGCTGGGGCCGATCCAGCCAGGTGCTGCATCCGCCTGTGGAGGTGGAGCGCTTCCGCTGGGATCTCCCCCGCGACGACTATTACCTCTCGGTCGGCCGCCTGGTGCCCTACAAGCGGGTGGACCGGGTGGTGGAGGCCTTCAGGCGCACCGGCCTTCCCTTGCTAGTGGTGGGCGATGGGCCCGAGCGGCAACGGCTGGAGGGCCTGGCCGGACCGAACGTGCGCTTTCTGGGTCGTCGCGGCGCTGAACAGGTCAGCGAGCTGATGGGCCGCTGCCGCGCCTACGTCTACGGGGGCCTGGAGGACTTCGGCATCGCCACCGTGGAGGCCATGGCCGCCGGTGCCCCCGTGATCGCCCTGGGGAAAGGCGGCTCGCTCGACAGCGTGCGCTGCCTGAACCGCGGCGCCTCCCACCCCACCGGTCTGCTGTTCCCAGACCAGACGGTCGGCTCCTTGGTGGAGGCGTTGGAGCACTTCGAGCAGGGACAGCTCTGGAAGCGTCTGCCTGCGGAGAAGCAGCGCACCTGGGCGGATCAGTTCGCTCCGGAGCGGTTCCGAAGCCGGCTGCTGGCCCTGATCGAGCGGTACTGGGAGGGCCATCTGGCGGCTCAGGAGCAGGGCCGCGCCGCCCTGCCGTTCCCCCTGCCGTGAACCCTCTGTGCCTCTGGCCTGAGTGACCGTCCTGGCTGGCCAGAGGGGTCGTGAATTTTTACAGTTCCCTCACCAAGGGGAGCGTGATGGACCTTCATCACCCCAATCCATTCCAGCCGGAACCGCTCGAGCCCCTCTCTGCGGTGTCCACCGTGCTGGCGGCGGCTTCCTTTCGACGCCCGCTTCCGGCCGGCCGAGCGCAATCAGCCTCCCTCGGTCTCAACCTGTCTCCCCTGGCTCCGGCCCTTCCCAGTGCTCGCGAGCTGATCGACGACCAGGCCAAACTCTCGCGGGTCCTCAAGCGCAGCGGCGATCTGGTTTTCTCGTTGGCGGTTCTGGCGCTCGGCAGCCCCCTGTTTCTGCTGCTGGCGGCCCTGGTGGTGCTCAGCTCACCGGGCCCCGTGTTTTACGTGCAGCGGCGCATGGGCCGGGGCTACAAGGAGTTCGGCTGCATCAAGTTCCGCACCATGCGGCCCGATGCCGATCGAATTCTGGGCAAACTCCTGGCCCAGTCACCGGAACTCAAGGCCGAGTTCAAGAAGGATTTCAAACTCAAGTCCGACCCCCGCATCACCCGGATCGGCAGGTTTCTGAGGCGCTCCAGCCTCGATGAACTGCCCCAGTTCCTCAATGTCCTCAAGGGGGACATGAGCGTCGTCGGCCCCCGCCCGATTGTCAGGGCCGAGATCGCTTGCTATGGCCGCCAGATGGACGAGGTGCTGGCGGTTCGTCCTGGTCTCACCGGCATCTGGCAGGTGTCCGGGCGCAACAATCTCTCCTACCCCATCCGCGTCAAGATGGATGTGAGCTATACGCGGCGACGCAGTGTCCTGCTGGATCTGGCGATCATGGTGTGCACGGTGGGGGTCATCCTCTTCCCCAGGGACCGCGGCGCCTACTGAGATCCCAGCCCCGCTGCCAGCAGCGCCAGCCCCAAGCTGACCGTCAACCAGAGGGCTTCCAGGCGGCGGCTCAACCGCAGGATGAGCTCCACGGCGCCCCGATCGGCACCGGGAAAGCCGGCCCCGAGGATCGGCTTGGCTCGGGCCACCCCCCCATAGCGGTTGACGCCGCCCAATTGCACCTCGGCGGCCTGGGCGTAGGCCGCCTGGGAGAGTCCAGCATTGGGGGAAGGGTCGCCGCGACCCTGGCGACGGGACAGGGCCAGCTGGCGGACGATCTGGCCGGGACGGCGGCTGACCAGGGGCAGGCTGATCGCCACCAACCTGCACGGCAGCCAGGTGAGCAGGTCATCGAGGCGGGCACCGGCGGTGCCGAGCCACTCCAACTGGCCGCGGCGATAGCCCAGCATCGAATCGAGGGTGCTGGCAGCCTTGTAGGCCAAGGCCAGCGCGAGGGGGCCCGGCATCGGGGGGTGGCCCGCCGCCTGAGAGCAGCCCAGGCCTGCCCCCGCCAACATCCAGAACAGGGGGCCGAACAGGCCGTCCACGCCGTTCTCCGCCGCCGTTTCCGCCGCCGCCCGCAGCAGCTCCGCTTCGTCCAGGCCCTCCACGTCGCGGCCCACGATCCAGGCGAGCTGGCCACGGGCAGGGCCCAGGCCATCGCCGCCCTGGCCTTCGCTCCCGGGGCCTTCGAGCTGATCGAGAACGCCCCGCACCGCCCGCTCCAGGCTCCCGCCAGCCAGGCAACTGGCCAGGGCCAGCCACAGCAGCGGCCGACCCAGCACTGGCCACCATCGGGCCAGTGCCTCCACCAGCCAGCCCGCCCCCCCGCTGGCACCCACCAGCAGCAGGGTGATCAATCCGCCGGCCAGCCGCAGCTTCCAGGGTCGATCGCCAGCCCAGGCCTCAGCCCGCCCGCGCAGGGCACTGATCCACCAGCCCATCACCTGCACCGGGTGCAACCAGCCGGCCGGATCGCCGATCCAACGATCGAGACCGCAGGCCACAGCCACATTCAGCCAGGCCACCAGGGCAGGGGCTGCGATCAGGGTGCTCAAGCCCGCCCTGGGGAGGGAGACGGCCTGGAGAGCGGCAGGGCAGCGGCGACAAAGCCGAGCACCTGAAGCGGCAGGGCGACCGGCAGCCCGAACGCCTGCGCCGCGCCTCCCATCAACACGCTTCCGGCCAGAGCACCGACCCCACTGGAGCGCTCCAGGGTCTGCCAGCGCATTGGCTCGTCGGCCAGGTTGTCCAGGGAAGCCGCCAACCGGGCATCGCTGCAACCGGCCAGGGCCCCCATTGGCAGGAAGAGGGCCAAGGAGCTCCAGCCCGGCAGCCACTGGGTGGCCGCCAGCAGAACGGCGAGCAGGAGGTAGGCCCCCCCCCGGAGAAGGCTCAGCCACCACGGACTCGCCAAGGCCGATGGGAACGGCAGGGGAAAGGCGGGCCAGGAGGCCGCCAGCAGGCGACCCAGCCCATAGGCGGTGAGCAGCATGCCGAAGTCGAAGCAATTGCCGGCCCCCTCCTGGCGCACCCAGAGCGGCAGGAGGCCGAACAGGCTGCCGAACAGGAGCCCCTGGAGGCAGCAGCGCCAGTTCAGGGCGCCCGGACTGGAGGGCACCACCGCGGCGGACACCATGGCCGTTGGTGTGGGCTGGCCGGCTCGGCGCGACAGCAGGGCGGCGGGCAGCACCGGCAGCAGCAGCACGAGGGCCTGGGAGAACTGCAGCACCGCTTTGCCGATCGGGAACAGCAGGGCAGTGAGCAGATGGCCCAGCAAGGCGCCCAGATCGGAGCCGGAGCGCAGACGCCGCATCGAAAGCCCCTGACTTCCCACAAGGAACCGCTGCAGGGGCAGCTGGGCGAGCTGAAGGCCAAGGCCGAACAGCAGCACGGCCAGCAAAGCCAGGGGCAGGGCCCAGGGAATCCCAGCGCCCCCGGACCCGGCAGGGTTTTTGCCCAACAGGCCGACCCCGACAAGCAGCAGGGTGGCCCCCATCTGCAGAACAGTGCCCAGTAGAGGCCGCTGGGGCAGGGGCACCAGGGCCGTCGCCGTAGCCAGAACGGGGAGGAGGCTGTTGACCAGGGGGGAGGGACTGAGGCCGCTGACCAGCCAGGCACTGGAGGCCAGGGTGAGACTGGCGCCGGCTTGGGCACTGCCCCAGGCCAGGGAAAGCAGGCCCCGGCGCACGGCTAGATCCTCCGGATCAGGCTGCTTTGAGCCAACTGAACATCGAACGCAGCCCCTTGCCGACCTGCTCGATCGGGTGCTCAGAATCCCGCTGGCGGGCCTCCGCCATCGCCGGCTTGCCGGCGTCGCACTCGGCCACGAAGTTGCGGGCAAAGGTGCCGTCCTGGATGTCACCCAGGATGCGCCGCATCTCGGCCTTGGTGTCGGCGGTGATCAGGCGCGGCCCGCTCACATAGTCGCCGTACTCGGCGGTGTTGGAGATCGAATCGCGCATGGCGGTGAGGCCGCCCTTCACCATCAGATCCACGATCAGCTTCACTTCGTGCAGGCATTCGAAGTAGGCGAGTTCGGGCTGATAGCCCGCCTCCACCAGGGTTTCGAAACCTGCCTTCACCAGCTCGCTGAGGCCGCCGCAGAGCACCGCCTGCTCACCGAACAGGTCGGTTTCCGTTTCCTCCTTGAAGTTGGTTTCCAGGATGCCGGCGCGGGTGCCGCCGATCGCCTTGGCATAAGCCATCGCCAGGGCGCGGGCGTGGCCGGAGGCGTCCTGCTCAATCGCAAACAGGGCCGGCACCCCCTGGCCGTTCTGGTATTCCCAGCGCACCGTATGGCCGGGGCCCTTCGGAGCGATCATCACCACATCCACATCCGCGGGGGGCTTGATCAGCCCGAAGCGGATGTTGAAGCCGTGGGCAAAACTCAGCACCTTGCCAGCACTCAGGTGGGGCGCAATCTCTTCCTCATAGACCTTCTTCTGGAATTCATCGGGCAGCAGCACCATGATCCAGTCGGCCTTGGCACAGGCGTCAGCCACGCTCAACACTTCCAGGCCATCGGCCTTGGCCTTCTCGGCCGAACGGCTGCCTTCGTAGAGGCCCACCACCACGGAAACGCCGCTGTCCTTGAGATTGAGGGCGTGGGCATGGCCCTGGCTGCCGTAGCCAATGATGGCAACCGTCTTGCCGTTCAGGAGGCTGAGGTCGGCGTCGGAGTCGTAGAAGAGCTGGGCCATCCGGGCTGGGGCTGGGGCGGGGAGCAGGAACCGAGCTTACGCTCAGGTTGAGGCTTCGCTGGGATGGGAGATCACCCGGTCGATCAGGCCGTAGTCCTTGGCCTCGGCAGCACTGAGGAAGTAGTCGCGGTCGGTGTCCTTGGCGACCTTCTCCACGGGCTGGCCACACATGTCGGCGAGGGACTGGTTGAGCATGTCCTTCATGCGAAGGATCTCCCGCGCTTCGATCTCGATGTCGCTGGCCTGGCGCTGGCTGGTGCCGCCCAGGGGCTGGTGAATCATGATCCGGCTGTGGGGCAGGGCCACCCGCTTGCCCTTTGTGCCTGCGGCCAGCAGAAACGCCCCCATGCTCGCCGCCAGACCCACGCAGATCGTCACCACCTCCGATTTCACGTACTGGATGGTGTCGAAAATCGCCAAGCCCGCCGTGACCGAGCCTCCCGGAGAGTTGATGTACAGGTAGATCGGCTTGCTGCTGTCGTCGGAGTCGAGATAGAGCATCTGGGCCACCAGGCTGTTGGCGATCGAATCGTTCACCTCCTGACCGAGGAAGAGGATGCGCTCCACGCCCAGGCGGGTGTAGATGTCCACCCACCGCTCGTACTGGCTGCCGGGCAGGCGGTAAGGAACGCTGGGAGTGCCGATGGGCATGGTGCGGGAGTTGGGTAAGGAGGAGGGAAAGGGAAAGGGAGTGGGAGAGGGGCCTGGCCGTCAGGCCGCCCCGGCCAACGCCAGGGGGGGCACTTTCTGGCTGGTGAGGATCCGGTCGATCAGGCCATACTCCAGGGCTTCGCCGGGGGTGAGGTAGGTCATCCGATCGGAATCCTTGCTGAGCTGCTCAACGCTCCGGCCGGTGTTCTCCGAGAGCATGTCCAGCATGGTCCGCTTGTTCTGGAGCACTTCCTGGGCCCGGATCTGGATATCGCTGGCCTGTCCTCGGGCGCCGGAGCGGGGCTGGTGCAGCACGATCGAGGCATGGGGCAGGGCAGCGCGGTGGCCCTTGGCCCCGGCCGAGAGAATCATCGCGGCTGTTCCCATCGCCTGGCCGATGCAGATGGTGTGCACCGGTGGCTTCACATAGCGGATGGTGTCGCAGATGGCGAAGGCTTCGGTTTCGAACCCGATCGCATCACCGGTGTACCAGCTCGTTCCGGTGGAGTTGATGTAAAAGAAGATTGGCTTTTCCGGATTGTCGAATTCCAGATAGAGCATCTGGGCAACGATCAACTCGGTCACGTCCACGCCCATCTGGCGCTTGGCGTCGTCGTCGGAGAACAGTGGCAGGCCGAGGTAAACAATCCGCTCCTTCAGCAGCAGCGACGGCAGGTCTGGCGGAGGGGTGCGCATCACGGCGGAATCTCCGTAGTAAGGGGCCGACACCGACATCCGTTCACCTGATCCAGAACCAGAAGTCAGCCTAGCGGGGGTCTGAAGCCGGCTGAACCACGGCCCCGTGCTTCGGCCCGTCCGGGTCGCAGCGGGCGAACACCATCCGGCCGGTTGGGGTCTGCAGCGCGCCGGTCACGGTGACGGGCAACCGCTGGCCGATCCGCTTGCGAGCCGCTTCCACCACCACCATCGTGCCGTCTTCGAGGTAGCCCACCCCCTGGTCGGCCTCCTTGCCCTCCCGCACGATCTTGAGCTGCAGGGCATCGCCGGGCTGCACCTCCGGCCGCAGGGCGATCACCAGGGCGCTGAGGTTCATCACCTTGAGATCCTGCACCTCGGCCACCTTGGCGAGGTTGTAGTCAGCGGTCAGCAAGGTGCCGCCGGTGTCAGCCGTCAGCTTGAGCAGCTTGTCGTCGGCGCCGCTGCCCTCGTAGCGGGTGCTGTTCACCACCAGGCGGCGGCCGTAGCGCTCCCGCAGGGCCGCCAGCAGGTTCAGGCCCCGGCGCCCCTTGCCCCGCTTCTCGTTGTTGCCCGAATCGGCCAACTGCTGGAGTTCGTCGATCACCGCCTGGGCCACGATCACCTGGCCCTCCAGCAGGCCCGAGTCGAGCAGGCCGCGGATGCGACCGTCGATGATCACGCTGGTGTCGAGGATCTTGGCGCTGGCAGGTTGGAGCACCCCTTCCGTCACCAGCAGGGCGTCGGTGCTGGACGGGTTGAACAGGCGCAGCAGGGTGCGGCCGTGCACCTCGGCGAGGTTGTAGCCCAGCACCCCGAAGAACACGTTGCTGAGCACCGCCGCCAGCGGTTTGACGAACACCACCTCCCAGGGCAGGGACAGCAGCAGGATCGGCGCCAGCAGCAGGTTGGCCACCAGCAACCCCAGGATCAGACCCACCGCCCGGCTCACCAGTAAATCGGTGGGCATCGAGCGCACCTGGCGCATCAGGCGGCGGCGGAGCAACTGGAAGAAGAAGCCGGCCAGCAATCCGAAGAAGGCGCCGAACCCCCCCAGAACCCAGCGCAGACCATCCAGGTTGGTGACCTGAACCAGCAACCCCTCCGGCAACAGGTCGACGCCCAACCAGCCGGTGGCGGCTCCGGAGACCAGGAACAGCAGCAGGATCAGCGGGTCCACCATGGGTGAGTTGGGGGCTGACCATGGTTATGGCCCTGCAGCATGGCCGATTCCAGCCGATTTGCCTGGGTCTGGTATCCACACCTCTGCCCCTGATTGGCCCCACATCCGTGAGCGAACCCCGCAGCGCCTACCTCCACATCCCCTTCTGCCAGCGGCGCTGCTTCTACTGTGACTTCGCCGTGGTCCCCCTCGGCGACAGGGCCGACGGCGCCCACTCCGGTTCGATCGAGGCCTACCTCAAGCTGCTACACGCCGAGATCGCCGGCTCCCCACCCGGCCCGCCCCTCTCCACGGTGTATGTGGGTGGCGGGACGCCCTCCCTGCTCACCCCCGGCCAGATCGGCGCCCTGCTGGCGGCCCTCGGCGATCACTTCGGCCTGGCGCCCGGGGCCGAGATCAGCCTGGAAATGGATCCGGCCAGCTTCGACCGGGACCGCCTGGACCAGTTGCTGGCCATCGGCGTGAACCGAGTGAGCCTGGGGGGCCAGAGTTTTGATGACCCGGTGCTCGAGCGTCTGGGGCGCCGCCACCGGCGGGCCGATCTGCTCGAAGCGGCCGCCTGGCTGGCCGCAGCGTGGCGCCAGGGCCAGCTGCGCAGCTGGAGCCTGGACCTGATCCAGGGGTTGCCCGAGCAAACGCTGGACCATTGGGCCGGGCAACTGGGGCAGGCCCTGGCCCTCGAAGCGCCCCATCTCTCGATCTATGACCTGATCGTGGAACCTGGCACGGTGTTCGCCTGGCGGCAGCGACGCGGTCAACTTCCCCTGCCCGACCCTGAGATGGGGGCCGACCTCATGGACTTCACCTCCGAGCGCCTGCGGGGCGCCGGCTATGGCCACTACGAGATCTCCAACTACGCCCAGCCGGGTCACGTCTCGCGTCACAACCGCGTTTACTGGAGTGGTGCGGGCTGGTGGGGATTCGGGATGGGGGCCACGGCGGCACCGTTCGGGGAGCGCCAGGCCCGGCCCCGTACCCGGGCGGCCTATGGGGAGTGGCTGAACACCCGGCGGCAGCATCAGCCCGAGGAACGCGGCGGGGCGGTGAGCGCTCCGCCCTTCGATGAGCTGCTGTTGGTGGGGCTGCGCCGCCGCGAAGGGGTGTCGATGGACCGGTTGGCCGCCGAGCACGGCATCGGCCCCGCTGAGCTGGGGGGCCTGCGGCAACGGCTCGGACCCTTTCTGGAGGGTGGACTGCTGCTGATCGAAGGTTCCCGCTGGCGGCTCAGCGACCCTGCGGGCCTAGCCCTCAGCAATGCGGTGCTGCGGGAGCTGCTGGACTGGTGGGACGGGCGGCCTGATCCTGGAGCCAGCCCCGCAGGGCCCCAACGGCAAGACCACGGCCATCGATCAACGCCGGGCTGAACGGGGGCTGGCGGGGACTGAGCCCGAGCAGGTCGGCGGTGACCCGCACCTGGCCGTCGCAGTCGTCGCCCGCCCCAATGCCGATCACCGGGATCGTCAGTTGGCGCCGGAGGCTGCCCGCCAGCCCATCGGGCACGTGTTCGAGCACCAGGGCGAAACAACCAGCCGCTTCCAGATCCAAGGCCTGGCGCCGCAGCCGCTCCTGGCTGAGCGGATCGTTCGCCTGGCGTCGGTAGCCCAGCCGATGCACCGACTGCGGGGTGAGCCCGAGGTGGCCCATCACCGGGATGCCGGTGCGGACCAGGCGGTCAACCACCACGAGGGTTTCCGGCTCGCCGCCCTCCAACTTCACCGCCGCGGCCGCTGTTTCCTTCAGTACCCGGCCGGCGGCAGCCACGGCCCGCTCGGGCCCGCATTGATAGCTGAGAAAGGGAAGATCACAGATCAGCAGGGGTTGCTGGTCCAGGGGACGGCTCAACCCCCTGGCCACGGCCCGGGTGTGGTGAAGCATCTGCTCGAGGGTCACCGGCAGGGTGGTGGGATGGCCCAGGACCACCATCGCCAGGGAGTCGCCGACCAGCAGCGCTTCGGCGCCCGCCTCCTCCACCCAGGCGGCCGAGAGGGCGTCCCAGGCGGTCAGCATCCGGATCGGTTGCCCCGCCTGCTTGCGATGCACGAGATCACCGGGACGCAGGGGCACGGGCGGGGTGACGCGAAAGCTGATTGCTACTATCGCTTTGACTCGGACCGATGCGGCCGGGACGCCCAAATCTGGTCAGAACCGGAAGGTGGCAGCCACACGGGATGCTCCAGGCAGGCGTCGACTCCGGGTCACCCTCTTCAAGCCGTTCGAGCGCACCTTGAACGACAGGGGCAGGTCCTGATCAGAGGTCGCTGCTGGTGCGGCCCTGGCGGTTCAGCAGGAAAGGGGGGATCTTTGCCCCCCGCTGGTGGTCACCGGCCTGGCCGTGGGGGGTCTGGGGGCTGGTGAAGCTGGGCGTCTGCTGGTCCTGGCGGTAGGAGATGCCGCTCTCGAAACCCGTGGCGATCACCGTGACGTGAATCTCTCCCTCGAGTTTTTCGTCCACCACAGCCCCGACGATGATGTTGGCGTCAGGGTCGACCATGTCGTAGATCACATCGGCGGCATTGCCCACGTCTTCGAGGGTCATGTCCTTGCCGCCACAGACGTTGATCACGCAACCCTTGGCGCCGTCGATGCGGCCCGATTCCAGCAGGGGGCTGCTCATGGCGGCCTGGGCCGCCTCGGTGGCGCGAGAGCGACCGGAACCCACGCCAATGCCGAGCAGGGCGGTGCCGGCCATGGTCATCACCGAACGCACGTCGGCGAAGTCCACGTTGACCAGGCCCGGCTTGGTGATGATGTCGCTGATGCCCTTCACCCCCTGGCGCAGCACGTCGTCGGCGGCGCGGAAGGCTTCCTGAAGTGGAGCACCGGCGATGGCGTCGCGAAGCCGGTCGTTCGGAATCACGATCAGCGTGTCGACATGCTCGGCCAGGCGGGCGATCCCCTCCTCGGCCTGCTTCTGCCGCTTGCGGCCCTCGAAGCTGAACGGCTTGGTGACGATGCCCACGGTGAGGGCTCCGCATTCCTTGGCCACCTCGGCGAGGATCGGGGCCGCCCCGGTGCCGGTGCCACCCCCCATGCCGGCGGCGATGAACACCAGGTCGGCCCCTTCGAGGGCAGCGAGCAACTCGGGGCGGGATTCTTCCGCCGCCTTCTGGCCGATGACCGGATTGCCGCCGGCACCAAGGCCCCGGGTGAGCTTCTGGCCGAGCTGCACCCGCTTTTGGGAGGCCGACTGGAGCAGGGCCTGGGCATCGGTGTTGAGCACCCGGTAGCCCACGCCCTCGAGGTCGGAGGCAATCATGCGGTTGACCGCATTGCTGCCGCCGCCGCCGACGCCGATCACCTCGATCCTGGCGGACTGGCTGGGGACGATGCCGTTGTTGCTGGAGGAAGGGTGAGAGGTGGTCACGGAGAAGGGATGGGATTCAGAGGGGGGGACTGTTGTGGCGGTGGCTTCCAGTGCAGTCTCCACGCAGAGCCCTCTTCCGTTCGACATGGCAAGCATTATGTCGGCGATTGGACGGCTCCAATCTGTTCAAACGATCACTTTTCCTTAAAGGATTATTTCATGGTTGGCCGCGTCAGGGATCCCCCTCGGCTTTGGGGCGCCCCACACGGTTCAGTCGACCCCGGAACCGGCCAGAGGCTTGGCGCCGGAGGCGGTGGTCGCTGGGGTCTGGCCCAGTTCAGGCTGGTCGGGGTCACTGAGGTCGATCGAGCGAAAGGGGCGGCCCTTGAGCTGGGCGGGCAGCTGGCTGGAGAGGTGTTGAAGCACATCCAGACGGCGGACCAGCTGGGCGTCCGGCGGCCCGAGCCGAACCTGCCCCAGCGATTGGGTCACCAGCCAGAGGTTGCCGTCCAGCTCGAAGCGAATCTCCCGCAGCGGGCTGCCCAGTCTGCTGCGGCGCTCCAGGATCTGGGCAAGCACCTGGCGGTGACGATCCTGCCAACCCACCACCTGAACCTCCGGCGCCAGACCGTTGCGCGGACTGGCCACCTGCTGCTGCACGACGCTCATCCAATTGCCGAGACGATCGACATAGCCCTTCTCCAGGCCACTGGCCGTGCGTCGCTCGGCCCGGGCGACCGCCTGGCGGTCGACGAGGGCGACACGCAGGCGCGGCGGCAGCATCAGCCGCTCCACCCTGACCTGCTCGACCGGCAGGGCAGCGGCCAGCTCGTCCTGCAGGCGCTTGGGCTGGAGGCTGAGCAGCAGCACCGGGAACTGAAGCCTGGCGGCGCGAATCACCTGGTCATGGCTGACCTGCTGGCTGCCGAGCACCTCGACCTGGCCAGGGCTGCGCAGGCTCCAGCCCTGGCGCAACAGGGCATAACCCAGACCAGCGGCACAGGCTGAGAACAGCAGCAGGCGCCAGAGATTGCGAAGCCTCTCCTTGCGGCGCAGGTCCCGCAGTTGCCGGCGACGCTCGACGCCCGGGGGATCGGGTTGGGACGGTCTGGCGCTGGCTGTCACAGCTCGCAGCGGGAGCGGGCCATCAGATCGTCCATCCAGCGGCGGGCACGCTCGGCATCGGAGAAGGCCAGATCCTTCTGTTCGCCGTTGCCTACCAGGCGGATGCGGCAGCGGCCCTGGCTTTCTTCGGTGAGGGGCGCATCGCCGGATCCCAGGGCCATCAGCTCGAGCAGCTCAAGCTTGCTGATCACGAAACTGCCCTGGGGTTTGAGCTCGCCGGCCTCGAAGCTGCTCCAGGTGAGCACCCCCTCCAGCAGCCGGGCTGCTCCACAGCCATCCAGCTTGGCCAGCTCCGACCCCTCCGCCCAGCTGCGGAACAGCCGCTGCCGCCGCCGCTCCAGCCAGCCCAGGGCCGTGAGCAGCACGAACACCACCAGGAGTGGCAACCAGAGCAGGCCGTGACTCATGGCGCCAGCATCTCTCCGACCATCGACAGCTCATTTTCCCCTGCCGCCCCGACCAATTGGTGCACCAGGTCCTCAAGCGATACACCACTGGCCTGCCACAGCATCGGAAACATGCTCTGGCTGGTGAACCCTGGCAGGGTGTTGATCTCGTTCAGCCAGATTGTGCCATTGGTTTCGTCGTAAAAAAAGTCCACCCGCGCCAGGCCGGAAGCAGCCACGGCCTGGCAGGCCAGGATGGCCAGGCGGCGCAGCTCCGCGCTGACGGCCTCCGGCAGTCGGGCCGGGATCTCGGTGCTGCTGAGCCCCTCGGTGTACTTGGTCTCGTAGTCATACCAGTCGGCCTCGAAGCGGATCTCGCCCACCACCGAGGCCTGCAGGGGGCCTCCGGGCCCGTTGCCCAGGCTGCGCACGGCACATTCCAGCTCCCGGGCCGTCACTCCCTGCTCGACGACGAGGCGGGGATCAAAGGCCGCGGCCTGGCGCAACCCCGTCAGCAGTGAGCGGCGGTCGGTGGCCTTGCTGATCCCCACCGAAGAGCCCAGGTTGGCGGGCTTCACGAAGCAGGGGTAGCCCAGCTGCGCCTCGAGCCGATCCAGCAAGCGCTCAGGATCGGCACCCAGCTCGGCGGCCTGCACGGCGGCGTAGGGCACTTGGGGCAGGCCGGCGGCGGCGAAGGCGGCCTTCATGGCCTGCTTGTCCATGCCCAGCGCCGAGCCCAGCACACCCGATCCCACGAAGGCCACCCGCATCAAGGTGAACAGGCCCTGGATGGTGCCGTCCTCGCCATTGGGCCCGTGCAGCACAGGAAACCAGACCTCCACCTCGTTTGCCCCCTCCGGCAGCCCCTGGAAGCCAGCCAGAACCGGCGTGGCAGGAAGTTCCGAGCCGGTGGCAGGCAGGCCCCTGCGCAGGACGGCGTCGGCCACGGCGGGGGGCCACCAGCGCCCCACCTCGTCGATGTAGAAGCAACGCACCTGGTAGCGCTGGGCATTGGCGCCGCTTTGCAGCGCCTTCAGCACGGTGATCGCCGAAAGGATCGAAACGGCATGCTCCCCTGAGGCCCCGCCGAACACCAGGCCAAGACAGCGGGGAGGGGTGGGCATGAAGCAAGCGGCGGGCCGGATCGGGGCCAAACGTATCAGCGATCCGCCCCCGGCCAGGGGCGGCCGGGGTCAGGCCGGCCGAGCGAGGGGGCGGCCGCTGAGCGAAAAGGCTCTGACCTCCTCAATCGCCACGATCACCAGGTCGCCGGCCCTGTGCCCTGCTGCGGGGAAAAAAGTGAGCCGGTTGGTGCGGGTGCGGCCCATCAGCTGGGCAGGGTCCTTCGGGTTGATCCCCTCGGCCAGCACCTCCTCGCTGCGGCCCAGGTAGCGGGTGCTGCGGGAGCGGGCGGTGCGCTCCACCAGGGCGTTGAGTTCCCGCAATCGCTCCACCTTCACGTCCTCGCGCAGCTGGTTTGGCCAATCGGCGGCGGGGGTGTTGGGGCGCGGCGAGTAGGCGGCGGTGTTGACAAGATCGAAGCCGATCTCCTCGATCAGGGCCAGGGTGCGGCGGAACTGGGCGTCGGTTTCACCGGGGAAGGCCACGATCACATCGGCGCTGATGGAGGCCTCCGGCATGCGCTCTCGGATGCGCTTGATGATGCGGCGGTAGCGCTCCACCGTGTAGCCCCGGGCCATGGCCTTGAGCACGGCGTCATCGCCGCTCTGGAAGGGGATGTGGAAGTGCTCGCACACCTTGGGTAGCTCGGCGCAGGCGTCGACCAGCCGCTCGGTGAAGTAGCGGGGGTGGCTGGTGGCGAAGCGGATCCGCTCGATGCCAGCGACATCGTGGACCTGGCGAAGCAGATCGGTGAGGGTGTGTTGGCGGCGCCCCTCCGGGGTGATGCCGGGCAGGTCGCGGCCGTAGGCATCGATGTTCTGGCCCAGCAACGTGATCTCCTTGAAACCCCGGGCGGCCAGTTCCTCGATCTCCTGCCGGATCGCTTCGGGCGTGCGGCTCTGCTCCTGGCCCCGCACCGCGGGCACCACGCAGTAGGTGCAGCGCTCGTTGCAGCCGTAGATCACGTTCACCCAGGCGCAGACACTGCTGTCGCGCCGGGCGGTGGTGAGGTCTTCGAGGATCTGGCGCTCGCCAGTGGCCACCACCTGCTGGCCACTCTCCACCTGCTCCAGCAGCGCATCTAGGCGGTTGGCGTGCTGGGGGCCCATCACCAGGTCCAGCTCAGGCACCCGCCGCAGCAGGGCTTCGCCTTCCTGCTGGGCCACACAGCCCGCCACCACCAAGGTGAGATGGGGATTGAGGCGTTTGCGCTGGGCCTGGCGGCCCAGATAGCTGTAGACCTTCTGCTCGGCGTTGTCGCGGATCGTGCAGGTGTTGTAGAGCACCAGATCGGCCGTGTGCTCCCCCTCACCAGGCAGATAACCCATGGTTTCGAGGATGCCGGCCATGCGCTCGGAATCCGCCTTGTTCATCTGGCAGCCGAAGGTGGTGATCCAGTAGCTGCCCCGGCGCGTCAGGGTGGATGTCATGGCGCCAGTCTCATCCATGGCGGAAACTGGAGCCATGCAAGGGCGCCTGCGGCGGTTTTCACTCACCAAGCTGGTGCCCCTGGCGATCAGCCGGGGCACCACCGCCAGCGTCGAGCGGTTGCTGGTGGAGGTGGAGCACGACGGGGTGGTGGGGCAAGGCGAAACCGGCGGATTCGAGACCGGTCACCGGTCCTTCAGCACCGAAGTGGTGGCGAGGGAACTGGAAGAGGTCCTGCCGCGGCTCGGCAGCCAGGATGTCTCATCAAGGCCGTGGGATCCTGCCGTGCGCCAGGCGCTCGAACCGCTCCTGGCTCCCCTCTCGCCCCCGGCCCGCTGCGGCCTCGACCTGGCCCTCCACGATTGGTGGGGGAAGCGGCTGGGCCTGCCGCTCTGGCGGCTCTGGGGCCTCGATGCCCAGGCCTGCAGCGCCACCAGCGTCACCCTGGGCCTGGGCACGGTTGAGCAGGTGCTCGCCAGGCTGGAGCGGTGGCAACAGCAACTGGGCTGCCGCCCCAGCCGGGTGAAGCTCAAGCTGGGCAGCCCCGACGGCCCCGACCATGACCGGGCCCTGGTGGCGGCCGTGGCGGCCGCCACCAGGGCAGAACTTCAGGTGGATGCCAACGGCGGCTGGGACCTGGGCACGGCCCAGCGCCTGATCCCCTGGCTGGCCGAGCAAGGGGTGGTGCTGATGGAGCAACCCCTGCCGGCTCTGGCCGATCCGGAAGCCGACACGGCCGGCTTCGCCGCCCTCGATCTGCATTGCCCGATCGTCCTGGTGGCCGATGAGAGTTGCTGGAACCTCGCGGACCTCCTGCGGCTGGCACCCCATGTCGATGGCGTGAACATCAAGTTGCTCAAGAGTGGAGGGCTCAGCGAGGCTCTGCTGATGGCCCGGACAGCAGATCGGCTGGGGCTGGGGCTGATGCTGGGCTGCTACTCCGACAGCGCCCTGCTCAACGGCGCCGCCGCCCAGCTGTTGCCCCTTGTGCGCTGGCCGGATCTCGACAGCCACCTCAACCTGATCGACGACCCCTTTGCGGGCCCCGTGCGGGTCGGCGACCTCCTGCGACCCTCGCCACGCCCAGGCCTTGGCGTGGTGGCGACAGCACCGTGCTGAGCGCCACCACGCCGATCGTGCTGCTCCAGCACGACGGGCTCACCAACCTCTCCGGCAAAACGGGCCTGGCCATGCTGCGCTATCGCCCAGGCCCGATCGTGGCGGTGGTGGACCCCAGCCAGCCCACCGGCAGCCTGGAGGCGATCACCGGGATTCGGCGAACCGTGCCCGTGGTGAGCAATCTGCGGGCCGCCTTGCCCTTCGGCCCCGAAGCGGCCGTGGTGGGGCTGGCTCCCTCCGGCGGCCGCCTGCCGGACGGGCTGCGCGCCGACCTGGAGGCCGCCCTGGCGGCGGGGCTGAATCTGGCCAGTGGCCTGCACACCCGCCTGGGCAGCGACCCGCAGCTGGCGGCGCTGCTCAGGCCTGGCCAGTGGATCTGGGATCTGCGCCAGGAACCGGCGGGGCTGGCGGTGGCGGCCGGTCGGGCCGCGGCCCTGGGTGGCGAGCGCTTCCTGGCAGTCGGGACCGACATGGCCGTTGGGAAAATGAGCGCCTGCCTCGAGCTGACGGCGGCGGCCCGGCGACAGGGTATCGACGCCCGCTTCGTCGCCACGGGCCAAGCGGGGATCCTGATCAGCGGTGGCGGCGTTCCCCTCGACGCGGTGCGGCTGGACTTCGCGGCTGGTGCCGTGGAAGCCGCTGTGCTGACTGCCGCCGCCGGCGCCGGGGACGACACCCTGCTGTTCGTGGAGGGCCAGGGGTCGCTCTGCCATCCCGGCTCCAGCGCCAGCCTGCCCCTGATCCGCGGCAGCCAACCCACCGGCTTCCTGCTGGTCCACCGGGCCGGCCAGACCGCCCTGACCAACCACCCCGCCCTGGCCCTGCCGCCGCTGCGCCAGTTGATCGACACGATCGAGCAGCTGGCCGCCCTGGGCCGAACCGGCACGGCGCCTGCCCCACGGGTGCGGGCGGTGGCGCTCAACACGGCCCGGCTGGGCGAGGCGGAGGCCAGCTCCGCCTGTGCCGCGATCGGATCGGAAACAGGCCTCACGTGTGCCGATCCCGTCAGGAGCCTCGCAGCGGCCGATCGGCTGCTGGAGGCGTTAAGGGCGGACGAGGGGATTCGAACCCCCGGATGGCGGCACCACAAGCCGCTGCCTTAACCACTTGGCGACGCCCGCCGTGGTCTTTGCCAATGTATCAACCTGCCCTGCCGCCAGACGTTGTCGTCCATCCGTCCAGCCACGCCGTTTCGTTGGGGGTTGGTTCTCGCCGCAGGGCTGGGCGTGGGCGGCGCAACGGTCGTTCTGGCGCTGACCAACCCAGGCCCTGCGGACTTTGAGGCCTTCGCCGCCGAGCAATTGGTGCAGCGGGCCACAGCGGATCTTTGCGGGCCGGACGGCCTGCCGATGGCCCTGCGACTGGTGGTACGGAACTGCCCGGAGTTGATTCGAAGCCAGCGCCATTTGCTCGGATCCCTGGCGGCCCAGGCGAGCGAACGCCAGAACTTCGGGCTGTTCAGCCTCTACCGCACCACGATCGGCGGACCCAGGGTGCTGCGGTTTCTGGAGCTGCCGGTCTACCGGGCCATCACCCTGGCGGGAGCAGGCCAGTTCGTGATCCTCAGCACGTCCAGTGATCGCAGCGAATCCGCCGCCGGCCATGCCGGCCCCCAGCCGTGACCGGATCCGCCCTGCCGCCGCTGCTGCTGCCCCGCGCCCTGATTGACCCCTTGCGCACCGACCTGCCTGCAGCCGACGCGGAAGGGCTCCTGGCGGTTCGGCTGGAGCATCACGCGGGCCTGATCAGCGGCATCCAGCCCTACCAGGCCCGGCCCGGCGAGCAGCTCCCGCTCGCCCTCACCCCCCTGGTGGAGCCCCATGCCCACCTCGACAAGGCCTTCACCTGGGCCGAGCACCCCAACCGTGCCGGCAGCATGGCCGGGGCCCTCGCCGCCAACCAGCAGGAGCACCTCAGCCGCAGCCAGGAGCAGGTGGGCCGCCGGGGCGAGCGCGCCCTGCAGCGTGCCTGGCGCCAGGGCTCCCGGGCGATACGCAGCCACGTCGACAGCCTGGGTCCGGGCGCGGAGGCCAGCTGGGAGGCGCTGCTGGGCTTGCAACAGCAGTGGCGGGACCGGCTGACCCTCCAGCTGGTGGCGCTGGTGCCTGTGCGCCACTGGGCGACCGAAGCAGGAGAGCGCCTGGCCCGGCGCTTGAGCGGCGAGGCAGGGTCGGTGCTGCTCGGTGGTGTGCTCGGTGCCCCCTTTCCCCCAACCCCGGAGGACCGGGCCGGTCTGCTGGCCCTGCTGCGGCTTGCCGATGGCCTGGGCTGCGGCGTCGATCTCCATGTCGATGAGAGCGCCGCCGGTGGCGGGGCTGGGGTGGCCCTGGTGGCCCGGCTGGTGCGGCAGGAGCGCACCGCCATTCCGGTCACCTGCAGCCACAGCTGCAGCATGTCCCTGCTGCCGGCGCGGCGCGGCCAGGATTTGGCCGAGTTGATGGCGGAAGCGGGGCTGGCGGTGGTGGCCCTGCCCACCACCAACCTGTGGCTGCTGGGCCACCGGGACGGCAACACCCCGGTGGCTCGGCCCATGGCCCCGATTCGCCAGCTGCAGCGGGCCGGTGTGACCGTGGCGGTCGGCGGGGACAACGTGCAGGATCCCTGGTTCCCCGGCGGCGACTTCGACCCCCTGGAGCTGCTGCGGCTCACGGTGCCGGCGGCCCACCTGGCCCCCTGGCAGCGCCAGGGGCTGATGCCCTTCACCACCGCCGCCTCCCGGCTGCTGGGGCTGGCCTGGGATGGGGTGCTGCGGCAGGGGGCGCCCGCCGATCTGGTCGTGCTGGCCGCCGGCAGCTGGAGCGACCTGCTGGCCCGCACCCCCCAGCGGCGGGTCCTCCGCCAGGGCACCTGGCTGCCTGGCCTGGATCCAGCGCCCCTGCTGCCGCTGCTGGAGGCCCTGCCGCGATGACCGCCCAACCTGTGCCCGACCTCTTGCCAAGCGAGCTGCCGGCTGGATTGCCCCCCCTGGCCACGGCACAGCAGCTGGCGGCGATCACGGCCGAACTCGGCGGGGTCAGTGGGTTGCGCCTGGTGAGCAGCGGCGCGGAGCTGGAGCGCCTGTCCCATGACCGGTTCGACTACTCGCCAGTGCTGGCCCCCTTGTTGCGCGGGAAACGGGCCCAGCTCATCGTCCAGGCCACAACCACGGACCAGGTGCTGCGGGTGGCGAAGGCCTGTGCCCGCCACGCTGTCGCCCTCACCGTCCGCGGCGCCGGCACCGGCAATTACGGGCAGTGCGTACCCCTGGCCGGCGGGGTGGTGCTCGATCTCAGTGGCCTCAACCGGCTGCGCCGGCTGGATCCGCTCAGCAACATCGTCACGGTGGAAGCGGGCTGCCTGCTGGCTGATCTGGACCGGCGGCTGGGTGCTTTGGGGCGGGCTGTTCGGTTGGCGCCCAGCACCTGGCGCAGCGCGACGGCGGCGGGCTTCATCGCCGGTGGGTCGGGCGGGATCGGTTCCCTGCGCTTTGGATTTCTGCGCGATCCCGGCAACCTGGTCGGCCTGGAGGTGGTGACCCTGGAGCCCGAACCCCGTCTGCTCCAGCTCGATGCCCCAGCCAGCCGCGCCCTCAACCATGCCTACGGCACCAACGGCATCCTCACTGCCGTGCACCTTCCCACGGCCGCCGCGGTGGCCTGGCAGCAGCTGGTGGTGGACTTCGAGAGCTGGGATGCCGCCCTCGCAGCCGCCCGCCTGCTTCCGGCCACGGCCCTGCTGCTCAACAGTCTCTGCCTGCTGGAGGCCCCGGTGGCGCACTGCATGCCTGCCCCTGGGGGCAGCGGGCCGGGCGGTTGCCCCCAGGCCCGCGGCCATCGAATGCTGGTGCTGGCCGCACCCGATGCCCTGAGCACCCTGGAGCCCCTGCTGGCGGAGCTGGGGGGAACCCTGGTGTGGCAGGCAGCGGAGCAGGGGGACCGCGGACTCCCCCTGCGAGAACTCAGCTGGAACCACACCACCCTGCACATGCGGGCCCGCGACCCCGGCTGGACCTATCTGCAACTGCTGCTGCCCCAACCCGAAGCCCCCGCCCTGGGGGCCTTGAAGCAGCGCTGGGGGGACGATCTGCTTTGGCACCTGGAGGGGGTGCGGCAGCAGGGGGGCCAGCGGCTCGTGGCCCTGCCGCTGGTGCGCTGGCGGGGCGCCGCGGCCCTGGAGTCCCTGATAGGCCAGGCCCGGGATCTCGGCGTGATGCTGTTCAACCCCCATGCCCTCACCGTCGAGGATGGGGGACTCGGGGTGATCGACGCCGATCAGGTGGCCGCCAAGGCCGCCCACGACCCGGCCGGACTGCTCAACCCCGGCAAGCTGCGCGGCTGGGCGAAGCTTCCACACTGATTGTCAACGGCAGGCCCGTTCAGAGGCAGCCACCTCAACGGCAGTCGAGACTGAGCCTGGTGCTGACCCCGGTGATCGGATGGGTGCCGTGGGCCCGCTGGCAGAGCTGCAGCTGGTCAGCGCGATCGAGCAGGGCATCGGTGAAATCGGCGTTCTCGATCACGGCCTCGCTGAAACTGCTGCCCGAGGCGATCACCCCCTGCAGGAGGGCGCCGCTGAGGTCGGCCGCCGTGAAATCAACCCGATCCATCAGGACATCGGAGAGGTCGGCACCATTGAAGCTGGCCCGGATGAAGGAGGCCTGGGTGAGGATCGCCCCTCTGAGATCTGCCCCGGCGAAGTTGGTGTCCTGAGCCGTCGCCCCGGCAAAGGAGGTGTTGCGCAGTTGCTGCCCGCTGAAGTCCTGGCCACTCTGATTTGTGAGGGTGTAGTCCACCCTGTCCTGAAAGAGGGCCCGGTCCTGGAGGCCCCCGCCGGCAGTGGTATCGAGGGCCAGGGCCGGCCCAGGGATCAAGGGTGTCAGCCCGACCAGCCAAAAAAGCCCGACGGCGGCCATGGGCAGCAGCAGCCGGAGAAAACGGTGGTGCAACCCATGCGGCAACTGGTCGCCCTGTTCGATCGATGCCATGGTTTCTGCCCGCGAACCCTGGCCTCACTCTGGCTCGGCATGGGCCTGCAGACTGCCGAGCAGGTAGAGCGATCCCGCCACTACCACGGGGTGCGGGGGGGTGGCGGCGGCGGAAGCGGCGGCCAGGGCCGCAGGCAGATCAGCGGCCGCTTCGAGCTGGTCGCCCAGCTGGGGGGAGGCGGCGAGCAGGTCGGAGCGGCTCCAGCAGGCATGGCTGGGCACGGGCACCAGCCAGGCCCGGTCGCCAGGAGCGAGCAGCGCCCCAAGCAGTTCAGGCCCCTGCTTGTTGGCCAGGACCCCTACCACGAAACACCAGGGCCGCCCTGCCCCCGGCTCCCGCCCGGCGCGGTGATCCAGCTCGGCCCGCAGGGCCCTGGCTGCCGGTACGTTGTGGGCGCCATCGAGCAGCAGGGGGTTTCCCCGCCAGCTGGAGTCCTGCAGCCGGGCCGGCCAGCGGGCACCTGCGAACCCGGTGGTGATCGCCTGATCGGGAATCCGCCAGCCGACCTGGCGCAGCAGCTGGAGCATGCCGAGGGCCACGGCGCTGTTGCTGCGCTGCACCTGGCCCGGCAGGCCGCTGCGCCAGCGCAGGGAGCCAGCCACCAGTTCCTCGCCGCGGGTCTCGAGGGGATCCACCCACAACAAGCTGCTCCCGAAGTCCTCGGCCCGCTGCCGCAGGGCGAGGGCCACCTCCGGCGCCTGGGGTCCACTCACGGCGGACCCGCCCGGCCGCAGGGATCCAGCCTTTTCGGCGGCGATCAGCTCCAGGCTGGAGCCGAGATGCTCGGCGTGGTCCATGCCAATGGCGGTGAACCCCACCACCTGGCGATCGGGATGCACCGTGGTGGCATCGAGGCGGCCCCCCAGCCCCACCTCCAGCACAACGATCTCCAGCTTCGCCGCGGCGAAGGCCTGGAAAGCCGCCGCCGTGATCAGCTCGAAGGGGGTGAGGTCATGGCGGCGAGCGACGGGTTGGAGGTCGGTGAGCAAAAAGCGGAGCTGGGCCGGGGTGATCCAGTCGGGGCCGAGCCGGATCCGCTCACACCAACTCACCAGATGGGGCGAGGTGTAAAGACCGCAGCGCAGGCCAGCCGCCGAGAGGGCCCCGTGCAGCAGGGCGCAGACCGATCCCTTGCCATTGGTGCCCGCCACCTGAACGGCTGCGAACTGCCGCTCCGGATGTCCCAGTTCCGCCAGGGCGGCTTCGAGCCGTCCCAGGCCCAGGTCAATGCCCCGGCGGCTGAAGGGTTCGATCAGGTCGGCGAAGGAATCGGCCAGGGGCGCCACTCAGGCGGTGGCGATAGCCTGCAGCGCCTGCTCCAGCCGAGACACCGCCAGCTTCAGCTGGCGGGGCTGGATCACCAGGGGCGGCACGAACCGCACCACCCGGGGGCCGGCAGCCACCACGAGCAGGCCGGCCTCGATCGCCTTGAGCACCACGTCCGAGGCGGCCGGGCCATCGGAGCGCAGCACCAGCCCCTGCAGGAGTCCCCAACCCCGCACCCCTTCGAGCTGCTGGGGCCGGCGGCTGACCAGATCGGCCAGCAGTTGTTGGAGCAGTTCGCCCATCCGCTGCACGTGGGGCACCAGCAGCCGCCGTTCCAGCTCCTGGGCCACGGTGAGGGCGGCCCGGCAGGCGAAAGGGTTGCCGCCGAAGGTGCTGGCATGGTCGCCGGGGCGGAAATGGTCGGCGGCGTGTTTCACGGCCAGGGCCCCGATCGGGATTCCTCCCCCCAGTCCCTTGGCCAGGCTGATCGCGTCGGGCTCCACCCCCAGCTTCTCGTAACCCCAGAGGGCCCCGCTGCGGCCCATGCCGATCTGCACCTCATCAAAGATCAGCAGGATGCAGTGCTGATCGCAGAGCTCACGGACCCGCCGGAAGAAGGCGGGATCGCCGGGATTCACGCCCCCCTCCCCCTGCAGGGGCTCCAGCAGCACCGCCGCCACCTTTGGCCCATCGGCCTCCAAGGCTGAGAGCAGGGCCTCGAAGGCCGCGATGTCGTTGTAGGGAAAGAAGCGGAACCCCTCCACCATGGGCTCGAAGCCCTGATGATACCGGGGCTGGCCCGTGGCACTCACCGCGGCCAGGGTGCGGCCGTGGAAACTGGCCTGGGCCGTGAGGATGAAGGGCCGCTCGACGCCGCGGACCACGTGGCCGTGCTTGCGGGCCAACTTGATGGCGGCTTCGTTTGCTTCCGCCCCGGAATTGCAGAAGAACACCCGATCGAGGCAACTACGGCTGGTGATCCAGGTGGCGAGCAACTCCTGCTCGGGGATTCGGTAGAGATTGGACACATGCTGCAGCCGTCCGAGCTGGCGGCCCAGGGCACGGCGCATCACCCGGTCGCTGTGGCCGAGGGTGCAGGTGGCAATGCCGGCGACACAATCGAGATAGCGGCGGCCGCGGTTGTCTTTCACCCAGACGCCGTGGCCTTCGACCAGCTCCAGGGGAAGTCGGCCGTAGGTGTCCATCACCGGGCTCGGGGGCTGAGGGGCCTGCTCCAGCGCAAGGGCCCAGCCGGTCTGGTCGGGGGGGATGGGAGCGGTGGGACTCGAACCCACAAACCCGAAGGCGCTCGATTTTGAGTCGAGTCCGTCTACCAATTCCGGCACGCTCCCGTGGGCTCGACCTTAGCCGTGGGATCAACCACAGCCGCGCGCCCGCTCAGGCAGCAACGCGGCGGATCCTGGCGCCCACGGCGTTGAGCTTGCCTTCCAGATCGGCGTAGCCACGATCCAGAAAGGAGAGGCCCTGCATGGTGGTGGTGCCCTCGGCGGCAAGACCAGCCAGCACCATGGCCGCCGAAGCGCGCAGATCGCTGCCTTTCACCGGCGCACCGCTGAGGCTCGGCACCCCTTCGATGAAGGCGGTGTTGCCCTGGAGGCGGATGTCGGCACCCATCCGTTGCAGCTCGGCCACGTGTTGCAGGCGATTCTCGAAAATGGTTTCGACGATCATGCTGGTGCCGGGAATCGTGGCCAGCAGGCTCATGAACGGGGCCTGGAGATCGGTGGGGAACCCTGGGAAAGGCTGGGTGCGCAGATCAACGGGACGCAACTCGCCCGGCCGGATCGTGAGGCCATCCCCGGTGGCCTCGAATGAAAAGCCCATGTCTTCGAGCTTGGTGATCACCGCACCGAGGTGGTCGGGAACGATCGGGCCAACGGTGAGGACCGAGCGGGTGATGGCCGCCGCCAGCAGCAGGGTGCCCGCTTCGATGCGATCCGGGATCACCGCATAGCCGGCGCCATGAAGACGCTGGACTCCAACGATGGTGATGGTGGGGGTGCCGGCACCGCGGACTTCGCCACCCATGGCGTTCAGCAAGCCGGCAAGATCAACAACCTCCGGCTCCAGGGCAGCGTTCTCGATCACCGTTTCGCCGTCGGCCAGGGCGGCCGCCATCATCAGGGTTTCGGTGGCACCCACACTGGGGCAGTCGAGGTGGATGCGGCCACCGACCAGCCGCCGGCTGCGGCCCGGAACGGCCGCCGACACCACGCCGTGGTCGATCGTCACCTGGGCCCCGAGCGACTTCAGACCCTTGACGTGCTCGACGACCGGCCGGGTGCCGATCTGGCAGCCACCCGGCAGGGGGACACTGGCCACCCCGAGGCGAGCCAGCAGGGGCCCGATGCAGAAGAAGCTGGCCCGCAGGCTGCTGACCAGCTCATAGGGGGGCATCGCCTGGGTGAGCTGGCTGGCATCGAGCTCCACCCAGCTGGCGCCGCTGCTGACCTTCACCCCCATGGCGGCAAGGATCTCCCCCATCGCGGCGATGTCGGTGAGGGGTGGAACATTGCTGAGGCGCAGGGGTTCTGCAGTTAGCAGACAGGCCGCCATCAGGACCAGAGCCGAGTTTTTGGCGCCGCCCACCCGGACCTCCCCCGTCAGGGGGTGACCGCCCACGATCTCCAGCTGGGGCATGGTGAGCAGCTGGAGCGGCATGGGGGCGGTCAGGGTCATGGCACTGCGAAATCCGTCAGGTCACGGCATCTTGACAAGCAAGGACCGGACCGTCTAGCCGTCCGCCCGAGGAAGTGTCTTATTCAGTCACAAAGTTGACAGTCCCTTGTGTTTCACGCTACCCGGGCTCCGCTTCGCCAAAGGTCAGGGCGTCAGCCCCGCGATGTTTTAGGGTGGCTTTCCCACTTCGGTGGCAGGCCAGCGGATGTGGCGGAATTGGTAGACGCGCTAGTTTCAGGTACTAGTGGCAGCAATGTCGTGGGAGTTCAAGTCTCCCCATCCGCACTTTTCTCTCTTCTCACCAGCCCTGGAGGCCGGTGCTTCATCAGCCGCTTACCGGTAGCTCCCTCCTGGCGGTCGCTACCGTCTGGCTTCCGTCCTGACGACGACCCCCACGGTTGTGGCTCTCCGATGATCGTTCTGAAGATCACCAATGCCTCCGAGGTCGTCGCAGGCAAGATCGGCAAATTCCTGGAAAGCCTCACCCCCGACAGCTTCGACCAGGCCAAGGTCGAAGACGAGGTGGTCAAGAAGCTGGTGGAGAACCTGCAGATGGAGGGGTTGAAGGGGGAGGTGGCCTCGATCAACGGACTGGATCTGGTGGGCTCGAGCCTCGTGATCCATGAGCCAACCGCAGTCCGGCGCCATCAATCCTTCTGACCTTGCCGGTGGGAGCGCTGGGAGCTGGGCCAAGGAGCAGGGCCTGATCAGCAGCCGGCGCAACCCGCTCGTGGTGCTGTTCCGGGAGCTTCAGCGGGCCGAGGGCCGGCGTGAGCAGGGCCTGCTGCTGCTCGAAGGCACCCACCTGCTGGAGGAGGCGATCGGACTGGGATTGCGACCCGCCCAGGTTCTGGCAACCTCAGGCTGGCTGGAGCGCCATGGCGGCCGGCGGGCCTGGCCCGAGCTTCAGCTCGTTTCCGAGCCGGTGCTGGCCGCGATCGCGACCACCAGCCACCCCGACGGGGTGGTGCTGAGCCTGCCCTGGCCGGATCCAGCCCCGCCCGAGGGTTCCGACTTCGTGCTGGCGCTCGATCACCTGCAGGACCCCGGCAACCTCGGCACGTTGATGCGCACCGCCCTGGCCGCCGGGGTCGAAGCGCTCTGGCTGGCGGGCGGCGCCGATCCGTGGCAGCCCAAGGTGCTGCGGGCCTCTTCAGGGGCGGCGCTGGCCCTGCCGATTCTGCGGCTGGAGAGCCTGGCCCCGCGGCTGGAGCAGGCCCGCCTGGCGGGGAACCAGGTGGTCGCCACCGTCGTGCCCCATGGCGAGGCGGGCTCCGCAGCCCCGCCCCAGCCCTACTGGCAGCTGGACTGGACCCGGCCCACCGTGCTGCTGCTCGGCAATGAGGCGGCGGGGTTGGCCCCGGATCTGCTGGCCTGCTGCAGCCACCGGGTCACCATTCCCCACAGCTCCGCCGTTGAGTCCCTGAATGTGGCGGTGGCGGCGGCGCCGCTGCTGCTGGAGCGCTGGCGTCAGCAGCAGGAGAGAATGCCGGGCATTCCCAGCAGCGCACCACCGTGAGTTTCGACTTCGATGTGATCGTGATCGGGGCCGGCTATGGCGGTTTCGATGCGGCGAAACACGCCGCCGAGCATGGCCTGCGCACGGCGATCGTCGAATCCCGGGACATGGGCGGCACCTGCGTGAACCGGGGCTGCGTTCCCTCCAAGGCGCTGCTGGCCGCCAGCGGCCGGGTGCGGGAGTTGGCCGACGCCACGCACCTGGAGGGCTTCGGCATCCATGCCGGGCCGGTGCGCTTCGAGCGCCAGAAGATCGCCGACCATGCCAACCAGCTGGTGGAAACGATCCGGGCCAACCTCACCAAAACGGTGGAGCGCGCCGGCGCCACGATCCTGCGGGGCAGGGGGCGGCTCGACGGTGCCCAGCGGGTGGCCGTGCGCGAAGCGAGCGGTGTCGAGAAGGTCCACACCGCCGGTGAGGTGATCATCGCCACCGGCTCCGACCCCTTCGTGCCGCCCGGCATCGAAACCGACGGCCGCACCGTGTTCACCAGCGATGAGGCGATCAACCTGGAATGGCTGCCCCGCTGGATCGCGATCATCGGCAGCGGCTACATCGGCCTGGAGTTCGCCGACGTCTACACCGCCCTGGGCTGCGAGGTCACGATGATCGAGGCGCTCGATCGGATCATGCCCACCTTCGATCCCGACATCGCCAAGATCGCCGCCCGCCGCCTGATCGAAGGCCGCGAGATCGATACCCGCGCCGGGCTCCTGGCCCGAAAGGTCACCCCGGGCAGCCCCGTGAGGATCGAGCTGGCCTCGATGGCCACCAAGGAGCTGGTCGAGGTGCTGGAGGTGGATGCGGTGCTGGTGGCCACCGGCCGCACCCCGGCGAGCAAGAACCTCAACCTGGCCAGCGTGGGGGTGGAGACCAACCGCGGCTTCATCCCGGTGGACGAGGCCCTGCGGGTGCTGGCCAACGGCCAGCCGGTTCCCCACCTCTGGGCCGTGGGTGATGTGACCGGCAAGATGATGCTCGCCCACACCGCCGCCGCCCAGGGCACCGTGGCGGTCGACAACATCCTGGGCCACAGCCGCCTGATCGACTACCGCTCGATTCCGGCCGCCACCTTCACCCATCCCGAGATCAGCTCGGTGGGCCTGAGCGAAGCCGAGGCCAAGGCGCTGGCCGCCGCCGAGGGATTCAGCCTCGGCACCGTGCGCAGCTACTTCAAGGCCAACACCAAGGCCCTGGCTGAGCTGGAGAGCGACGGGCTGATGAAGTTGCTGTTCCGCAAGGACACCGGCGAGGTGCTAGGCGCCCACATCTATGGCCTGCACGCCGCCGACTTGATCCAGGAAATCGCCAATGCGGTGGCCCGACGCCAGGGCGTGCGGGAGCTCTCCAGCGAGGTGCACACCCATCCCACCCTCAGCGAGCTGGTGGAAGTGGCCTACAAGCAGGCCGCCGCCCAGCTCTGAGGCCCCAGCTGCCCATCGATTCCTACGATCCAGCCAGTCGCCTTCGGCCCTTGGAGATTCGCCGCCGCCCGCCCAACCCCCCCGTCAAGGTGGCCCACCTCCAGTACGGAATCCCCCATGAGGAAGCGGAGCCCCGCCACATTCTCGAAACGATCGTCTGGGAGAAGGACAGGGAGATCACGGCCGCCAAGGAACGGGTGACGCTGCAGCAGCTCAAGGGGCAGGTGGCGAAGCTGCCGGCGCCGCGGCATTTCATCGCGGCGCTCAAGGCCAGTTGCCGCAAGCCGGCGGTGATTGCTGAGATCAAGAAAGCCAGCCCGAGCCGGGGGGTGATCCGGGAGGATTTCGATCCGGTGTCCCTGGCCCGGGGCTATGCCGCCGGTGGGGCGAGCTGCCTCTCGGTGCTCACCGACAAGACCTTCTTCCAGGGGGGCTTCGAGGTGCTGGTGGAGGTGCGCCAGGCGGTTGCCCTGCCGCTGCTGTGCAAGGACTTCATCCTCTCCCCTTACCAGCTGTACCAGGCCCGGGCCGCCGGGGCCGACGCCGCCCTGCTGATCGCGGCGATCCTGACCGACCAGGACCTGGTGTATCTGCTCAAGGTGGCTGCCAGCCTCGGCCTGGCGGTGCTGGTCGAGGTGCACGACAGCCTGGAGCTGGAGCGGGTCCTGGCCCTCGATGGGGTGGCCCTGATCGGCATCAACAACCGCGACCTGACCACCTTCGCCACGGACCTGGCCACCACCGAGAGGTTGATGGCCCGCTATGGCGATCTGGTTCGCCGCAAGGGGACCCTGCTGGTGAGTGAATCGGGCCTGGTCAACCGCGACGACCTCGATCGGATGGTGGGCGCCGGGGCCGATGCGGTGCTGGTGGGCGAGGCGCTGATGCGCCAGCCGGATGTGACCAGCGCCCTGGAGCACTTGATCAGTGGCTGAGGAACCTTCGTCCCGATCACGAGTGAACAAAACTCCGTACGGTTTCCTTGTTGAATGATCTTCGATGCAGAGGTTCTCCATTGCAGAAGATCACCAACAAGATTGCCCTCGAGGAGCACTTCAGTGCCCCCAGGCTTCAGCCTTCGATCAAGGACGTGGCATTTTTCGATCCAGAGGTGCTTCGGGCCATTGAAGTCGCCCTTCCGGAGTTCCAGGACCAGCGGTTGAGAGCGATGGACCAGGCCGGGATCTCGATCGCTGTTCTTTCCCAGACAGCACCCGGTGTGCAATCCATCAGGGACTCAGTACTTGCGGCTGAGCTGGCCCATGAGGCCAATGATTTTCTTCATCGACGCATTGAGACTGCCCCAAAGCGTTTTCGAGGATTTGCCTGTCTTGCGCTGCAGGATGTGGACCGTGCTTGCGATGAACTCAAGCGCTGTATTCAGGAGTTGGGTTTTGTTGGTGCCCTAGTCAATGGGAGCACCAACGGTGCCTACCTGGATGAACCCCAGTTCGCCCCTTTTTGGCACACTCTTGAACAACTTGATGTGCCATTTTACTTGCATCCTGGCCTGCCGACGGATCACCCCCAGGCCTTCCGGGGGCATCCAGAGCTGGAGGGGCCCGTCTGGAGATGGACCTGTGACACCGCCACCCATGTGCTCCGACTCGTTTTCGGTGGTGTCTTCGACCGCCATCACACCGCACGGCTGATCTTGGGGCACATGGGAGAAACCTTGCCTTACATGCTCTGGCGATTGGACAGTCGCGCTGCTGTGACCACAGTCGGCAGGGGCCTCAGCCGTCCTCCAGCAGAGACCCTGCGACACCATGTGATGGTGACAACTTCAGGAGTCTGTGCTGACGCGCCCCTGCGCTGCGCCCTGGAGGCCATGGGTGCGGAAGCTGTGATGTTCTCAACGGATTATCCCTACGAAGACATTCAGGTTGCTGCGAACTGGATTGAGAATGCCGATTTACCTGATGACCAGAGGATCAAGGTGTGTGTTGCCAATGCAGAGCGGTTGTTGCGGTTGGGCTGAGCGGGGCGTTGAAGGGATGGAGCCGATCCTGCTTGCAAAAACCCCCGCCGTGGCGGGGGTTGGAGGATGGCATGAAACAGAGCTGATCCGAGCAACCCCCGGATCAGGAAAAACGCTCAGACCTTCCGGCTATAGAACTCCACCACCAGAAGTTCGTTGATCTCCAGGGCCACCCACTCGCGCTCGATGCGGGCATTCACCTTGGCGGAGAGCTTGGTCTTGTCGAGTTCCAGGTTGGGGGGGATGTTGGCCAGGCCTGGGAACTCCAGGTTGCCCTCGGCCAGTTGCTTGCTGGCCTTGCGCTCCCGCACCACGATCAGGTCGCCCGGGCGGCACTGGTAGCTGGGGATATCGACGACGCGGCCGTTGACAGTGATGTGGCCATGGTTGACCAGCTGCCGGGCACCGGGGACCGTGGGTCCAAACCCGAGCCGGAAGCAGATGTTATCGAGGCGATTCTCCAGGAGCTTGAGCAGGTTGGTTCCAGTGGAACCCTCCTGTGCGCGCGCTTTCTTCACGTAGCGCACGAGCTGGCGCTCGGAGATGCCGTAGTTGAAGCGAAGCTTCTGCTTTTCTTCGAGGCGGATGGCGTATTCGGAGCGCTTGCGACGGGCTTGGCCGTGCTGACCGGGGGGGTAAGCCCGCTTGGCGGACTTACGGGTGAGACCGGGAAGGTCCCCCAAGCGCCGCGTCACCCTCAGGCGAGGACCGCGGTAGCGAGACATGGATGAATCATCAAAGGGCAGACGTTCAGGTGGGCCCGGCAAGGGGCAGGATGGGGACTGGTCCCCGCCTGCAACCGGCTGTGCAGCACCAGCAGACGATCCTATCGGTTGGACCTGCTGCTCTCTCTGAGCTGCTCAAGACCCTGCTGCTGGCCTTGATCAACGGCTATCGCCGCTGGATCTCCCCCCTGCTGGGTCCGCGCTGCCGCTTCATCCCCTCCTGCAGCGCCTATGGCATCGAGGCGATCGAACGCCACGGCCCCTGGCGTGGTGGCTGGCTGACCCTGCGCCGCCTGCTGCGCTGCCATCCCCTCACCCCCTGTGGTTGCGATCCGGTGCCTGACTGAGCCATGCAGCGCTGGCCTCCCCTGATCCTCTACAGCCGGGCGAACTGTTGCCTGTGCCAGGGCCTTGCCGATCGGCTCGGCGCCCTTCGGCCCGCCCTGGATCTCACCGTGGTGGATGTGGATCGCGACCCGGCCCTGCTTGCCCGCTATGACCTGGAGGTGCCGGTGCTGGCTGTGCAGTGCCAAGGAGCCCTTCACAACTTGCCCCGGGTCTCTCCGCGGCTGACGGGCGAACGGCTGGCCCGCTGGCTGAGATCCAGCCTCGAGGCCCTGCCACCCAACTGCCCCTGATCGGCGCCGGGGCCAGGGGCGACCACCTAAAACGTCTCGGAAGACCATCCAGAGCGCCAGCGCGTCATGCCCCACCTGCTCCATTCCCTCCTGCATCAGATCGGAGCGGAGATCCCTGCTGGCCTGGCCGATGGCGAGGTCACCGGAATCAGCTGTGATTCCCGCCGGATCGCCGCCGGCGCCCTGTTCATCGGACTGCCGGGTCACAACGTCGATGGCGGGCTGTTCTGGCCAGCGGCCATTGCGGCCGGAGCGGTGGCCGCCGTCGTCACCCCGGAGGCGGCGGCGGCGCAACCGCCTGGGGCGGGGGCTCCCGTGCTGGTGGTGCGGGAGCCCCTGGCAGCCTGGGCCGGGCAGCTGGCCGCCGCCTTCTGGCAGGAGCCAAGCCAGCGCCTGGCCCTGATCGGGGTGACGGGAACGAACGGCAAGACCACCACCACCCATCTGATCGAACACCTGGCGACCGCCTGCGGGCGGCCAACGGCCCTGTTCGGCACCTTGATCAACCGCTGGCCGGGGCACAGCGTCACGGCGTCCCACACCACGGCCTTCGCCGATGTGCTCCAGGCCCAGCTGGCGGCGGCAGCGGCAGCTGGCAGTGCGCTGGCCGCTATGGAGGTGAGCTCCCACGCCCTCGACCAGGGTCGGGTGGCAGGCTGCCGTTTCGCCGGGGCCGTGTTCACCAACCTCAGCCAGGACCACCTCGACTACCACCCCTCGATGCAGGCCTATTTCGAGGCCAAGGCCGAGCTGTTCAGCACGCCGCTGCTGGCTGGATCGGTGGTGGTGAACATCGACGACCCCTGGGGAGAGCAGCTGGCGGACCAGCTGGCAGGGTCCCTGGGCGCGCGTCTCTGGCGCAGCTCCTTGAACTCAGCCGCCGCCGAGCTGCGGATGGAGGATCTGTCGTTCGGCGCCGATGGCGTGAGCGGCACCCTGTGCACGCCGCTGGGCAGCGGTTCGTTCCGATCGCCCCTGGTGGGGCGCTTCAACCTGATGAACCTGCTGCAGGCGGTGGGGGTGCTCCAGCAGCAGGGGCTGGCCCTGCCCCAGCTGCTGGAGGCGATTCCCTCCTTCGGTGGGGTGCCGGGGCGGATGGAGCGGGTGTTGCCAACGGGTCCCCTTCCTGCCGGGCCAGATGCAACGGCCCTGGCCCTGCCGGCCGTTCTGGTCGACTACGCCCACACTCCCGACGGACTGGAAAACGCCCTGGCCGCCTGCCGGCCGTTCACCGCTGGCCGCCTGATCTGCGTGTTCGGCTGCGGTGGCGACCGCGACCGGGGCAAGCGGCCCCAGATGGCGGCGATTGCGGCTCGGCTGGCTGACCGGGTGGTCGTCACCTCCGACAACCCCCGCACCGAAGATCCCCACTGCGTCCTTGAAGACGTGGTGGCGGGGATTCCGGCCGGCACGGATCTGGTGGTGGAGGCGGATCGGGCCACGGCGATTGCCCGGACCATCGCGGCCGCAGGCCCCCGGGATCTGGTGCTGATCGCCGGCAAGGGCCATGAGGACTACCAGATCCTCGGCACCACCAAGATCCACTTCGACGACCGGGAAGAGGCTCAGAAGGCTCTGGGGGCGCGTCGCATCGAAACGCGGCTTGTTTAAACAACGACGCAAGCTGCCCCGGTGACATCGTCAGCGCCGAGAGGGATGTCACAATCCAACGGTTACGCAATCCTTCGATTTCGGATGGCCCAGGCTGTACCACTTCCCAAGAAATTTCTAGCCGAATTGATCGGCACCTTCTGGCTTGTCCTCGGTGGTGCGGGCAGCGCCGTACTGGCTGCCGTGTTCCCCTACGACTCCGCCGCCGCCAATCCACTCGGCCTTGGCTTCCTGGGCGTGTCTCTGGCCTTTGGTCTCACCCTCCTGACGGCCGCCTACGCCATCGGCCACATCTCCGGCGCCCACATCAACCCGGCCGTGAGCTTCGGCCTCTGGGCAGGCGGGCGCTTCCCCAGCGCCCATCTGCTCCCTTACATCGTTGCCCAGGTGATTGGCGGCATCCTGGCCGGCGGCCTGATTTATGCCATCGCCAGCGGAAGGCCCGGTTTCGAGCTCTCCGGCAGCAACCCGCTGGCCACCAACGGCTTCGGAGCCCACTCGCCCGGGGGGTATGGCTTCTTTGCCGCTCTGATCACCGAGGTGGTACTCACATTCATCTTTCTGCTGGTGATCCTCGGGGCCACCGACAAGCTTGCTCCGGCCGGCTTCGCCGGTGTGCCCATCGGCCTCTCGCTCACCCTGATCCACCTGATCAGCATCCCTGTCACCAACACCTCGGTGAACCCCGCCCGCAGCACCGGCGTGGCCGTCTGGGTGGGCGGTGCTGCGGTGGGGCAGCTCTGGCTCTTCTGGGTGGCCCCGATCATCGGTGCCCTACTGGCCGGATGGGTGTACCGCAACCTCCTGACCAACGAAACCGAAGTGGCCGGCCGGATCCCTGCTGAGCCGATCTGAGGCTCAGTCCGAAACGCGCAAGGCGGCCAGGGCGGCGAGCAGGGTCTCCACCTCTGCCGCCGTTGTGGTGATGTGGGTGCAGGCCCGCAGGCAGGCCGGCTCGTCGAGGCTGCGCAGCCAGATTCCCTGCCGCCCCAGTGCCTGCACCACTGCCTCGGGGGGCTGCCCTTCAACGGTGAAGCTGACCAGGCCAGCCGGCGGCGGACCGACCAGCAGGGGAACGAACCCTTCGCTGGCCTGCAAGCCGCGCCATAGCTGGCTACTACGTTCCCGAATCAGGGTCAGCCGATCGGCGCAGCTCCCCAGCGACGCCATCAGGTCCAGGGAGGTTTTCAGCCCAGCCAGGAGCGGGGTGCAGGAGGTGGCCACCTCGAAGCGGCGGCCATCGCGATGCCAGGCGCTGCCACCATCGCTCTCGCTGGCCAGGCTGCGCCAACCTCCCAGCGTGGGCTGGGACGCGGCCAGCATCCGCTCGGACAGGGCCACCCCACCCAGGCCCTCGGGGCCGCAGCACCACTTGTGGCCCGTGAAGGCGTAGATGTCGGCGCTTCGCGCCGCCTCGGCCACCGGCAGGCTGCCCACTGACTGGGCCGCGTCCACCAGCAACCAGGGCTGACGGGGATGATCCCGCAGGCGCGTGGCCACCGCAGCGATCGGCATCACCAGGCCGGTGTTCCAGAGCAGATGGGAGAGCACCACCAGGCGGGTGCGCGGCGTCAGCCCCGCCTCGAGGGCATCGAGCACGGCGCCAGCCACCGTGGGCTGGGAATCCGCGCGGCAGTCTCCGCGGATCGCCTTCACCGCCAGAGTCCCCAGGACAAGGCCTTCGCGGCGGGCCAGTTCCCCGCAGGTTGCCACGATGCCAGGATGTTCACAGTCGCCGATCAGGAGCTGATCCCCGGGTTGCCAGGGGAGCCCCCAGAGCGGCAGCACACAGCCGCTGGAGACATTTTCGGTGAGGGCGAGCCGCGCAGGGGGCACGCCGCAGAGGGCCGCCAGTGCACCCCGCATGCTGCTGACCTCCCCGGAAAGCCAGGGCCAGACATCGGTGGTGAACGGGCCCAGTTCCTGGATACGCCGCCAGCTTGCCGTGATCGCCTCCAGCGAGGGGATCGGCAGGGGACCCTGGCCTCCATAGTTGAAGTAGGTCTTGTTGGCCAGGGCTGGCATCAACTGCCGCAACTGGACCGGGGTGGGTGCGTTCATCGAGGCCATCGCGGCGGCTTCAGGTGAGCAGGGAACCTGGCACGAAAGGCTCCGCCGCCGCCAGGGCACGGAGATTGGCCCCTGTGATGTGGGCGATGTCGCCAAGGGCCTCATGGGTCAGGAACGCCTGATGGGCCGTGATCAACACGTTCGGGAAGGTGAGCAACCGCGCCAGCAGATCGTCCTGCAGCACATGGCCGGACAGATCCTCGAAGAACACCCCCTCCTCCTCCTCGTAGACATCCAGCGCCACGCCCCCGAGGCGGCCTGACTTGAGAGCCGCAATCAGTGCGGTGGTGTCGATCAAGCCCCCACGGCTCACATTCACCAGGATCACGCCGGGTTTCATGTGATCGATTGTTTCGCGGCGGATGATGTGGTGGGTCTCCGGTGTCAGCGGAACGTGAAGGGAGATCACATCGCTGATCGAGGCCAGGGTGATGGGATCCAGGTAGGTGATACCTTCCCGCGCCGCCCAGGCCGAATCAGGATAGGGGTCGTAGGCCACCACCACCATGCCGAATCCATGCAGGATGCGAGCAACGATTCTGCCGATCTTGCCCGTTCCCACGATGCCCACCGTTTTTCGATTCAGATCCGTTCCCACCAAACCCTGCAGGGAGAAGTTCATCTCCCGCACCCGGTTGTAGGCCCGGTGAATCTTGCGGTTCAAGCTGAGCAGCAGGGCCACCGCATGTTCAGCAACCGCATAAGGGGAGTAGGCCGGCACATGGGTCACCGCCAGTCCGAACTCTCGAGCCGCCTCGAGATCGATGTTGTTGAAGCCTGTGCAGCGCAAGGCCACAAGTTTGGTTCCCTGGGAGGCCAGTTGCTGCATGCAGGCCCTGTCCACCAGGTCGTTGACGAAGACACACACGCCCCTTGCACCCTGGGCGGCGGAGGCTGTTTCCGCCGTCAGCCGGAAGCTGAGAAAACGCAGCTTGATCTCAGGGCCGGTTGCCCCAGGAAGGTGCAGCTGGTCGTAGGGCTTGGTATCGAAGATCGCAACGGATACGCCGGCGTCCGAAGTCCTGGTGATCTCCGGGGCCCTTGGGGGATCCACGTTCAAGGGAGCTGCCGATCGTCAGACGCCACCATCGGGGACTCAGTATCGGGACTCAGAATGGGGCACTCCAAATCAACGATAAGGCTGCAGCCGGCCAGGTTTCAGCAAACATCTCTGAACCAAGGCTCTGTCGAGGAAGATCTTGTCGACGCAGATTGCGGTCACGCTGATGGTCCACCGGGGAGATTTCCACTCTGGGCAACAATGGTGCCTGGCTCTTCCCGAAGCCACAGCAGGCGGCGGAGTGGCTGTCCTTCAGAGCACCTGGCCGACCATCACGGCGGCGAGGGCCGAGAACACGGTGATTCCCAGGGCCGTGAGCGGATTCTGTCCCTGCGCCACGGCAAAGCTGGTGATCACACCGGCCCCGAGGAAGGCCACGGCGATCTGGGTGGTAGCGGAGGGACGATCCAAGGTGGATGGGCGATTTGCAGGCACCGTAGGGATCAAGGGCGAGCTGGCCATGGCTGATGCGGCGTTTCGTTACCCAGCGTCGGGGTTCGTTACGGCGCGTCTGTTTTCGTTACACCTCGCAACCTGGAGGCGGGCCGGGCCCGGCCGCTGCTGGCCCATTGCTTGAGGGCCTCCAGCTGTTCCCGCGCCGTCCGTGACAGGGGCACCAGATCACTGGCGGCACGAATCAGATCCGACTCGCCGAAATCGCGCCGCTCACCGAAGGCCAGGTGCATGGCCTCCACCACGGTTTGCTCAAGCTCTGCGCCAGAAAATCCTTCGGTGCGATCGACCAGCACCTCCAGGGGAAGACTGCTGCCGGGGCGGCGGCGCTGCAACTGGAGATCGAGGATGGCGCGGCGTTCGGCCGGATCGGGAAGATCGAGCAGAAAAATCTCATCGAAGCGGCCCTTGCGCATCAGCTCCGGGGCCAGGTTGGCCACACCGTTGGCGGTCGCCACCACGAACACGGCCGAGGTCTTCTCTGCCATCCAGGTGAGCAGGCTGGCCAGCACCCGCTGGCTGGCGCCCCCATCGCTGCGGCTGTCCCCGCCGAAGCCCTTGTCGATCTCATCGATCCAGAGCACGCAGGGGGCCATCGCCTCGGCGCGGCGGATCATGTCGCGGGTGCGGGCCTCGCTGGCGCCCACCAGGCCGGCGAACAGCCGGCCCACATCCAGCCGCAGCAGGGGCATCGCCCAGCTGTGAGCAATCGCCTTGGCCGTGAGGGATTTGCCCGTGCCCTGGGGGCCCACCAGCAACACCCCCCGCGGCAGCGGCAGGCCGTAACGCTCTGCTTCATCGCTGAAGGCCAGGCGGCGCTGGTCCAGCCATTGCTTCAGCGCCTCCAGTCCGCCGATGTCGGCCGGGCTGGCTTCAGTGGGGCAGTACTCCAGCAGCTCACTGCGGGCGATGGCCTGGCGCTTCTCCTCCAGCACCTCGGCCAGATCCTCAGCCCCGAGCTGGCCACGGCGGGCAAGGGCCCGGGCGGCAACCTGGCGGATCCGCTGTTCGGTGAGGCCGCTGCAGCAGTGGATCAGTTGCTCCAGTTCGGCGGCGGGGGGGCGGTGGCCGCTGGCCGCGGCGATGCTTTCGAGCAGGCCGCGAATCTCGATGGCCGTGGGCAAGGGGAGGTCGAGCACGGTGAGGCATTCCTCCAGCTCCCGGGGCACTTGCCATTCCGGTGCCGTGATCACCACCGTTCGCGGCTGGCGGCGCAGGCTGGTGGAGAGATTGCGCAAGCGGCGGCTGATGCCTGGATCCTCGCAGTAGCGGTGGAAATCCAGCAGCAGCAGGATGGCCGGTTGTTCCGCCGGCAGCCCCTGCAGGCTGTCCAGGGCCGCCATCGGGTTGCGGGCCGCCTCACCGGTGCGGTTCGGGAGCCCGACCAACCCATCGACGAAGTCCCAGCGAAACAGGGTGCGGTTGCCGAGCCGCTGGGCGGCCTGCTTCATCAGTGTTTCGATGCGCTCCTCCTCGGCAGAGCGGATCCAGAGGATCGGCGCCCGGGCCCGGATCAACAGATCCAGATGATCTGCCCAGGATTCACTCACGGGGGGCTCGCCACGGTGCCTGGGTCAACCCAACCGGCCCCGCCGCATCACTTCTTGCCCTTCGGCTCGAACGGCAGACGCTCGAGGCCAGCCCCACCCGTGGCGGCCACGGCCACGGTCTGCTGGGCGAGCTGCTGGTCGAGGATCTCCTGGAGGTTGTCGGGAAGGGCCTCGCGGGTGAGCAGGAAGGTCTGCAGGCCCTGGAAGATGTTGGCCACCACCATGTACAGCAGCACCCCGGCCGGGAGAGGGAAGAACAGGAACATCCCCGTGATCATCACCGGCGTGATTTTGTTGGCTGTGGATTGCTGCGGGTTGGGCGGCATGCCCATCCCCGAGAGGATCTGGGAGACGAACAGGCTTGCCCCGAAGGCCCCGACCAGGATGGCAATGTCCCAGTTGATCGCCCCATCGGTGTAGAAGCCCACCTGGCCGAGGGCCTTGATGAACAGGAAGCCACTGCGGGCCGCCAGGCCGGGCACCTTCGCTTCGATCGTGGCATCACCCGGCGCCAGGGCCTCGATCCGACCCCCTTCGCTCACCCGCACCACCCCCTCGCCCTTGGTGACGCTCCAGGTGGGCAGGTAGGCCGAGCCGTTGTCCACGTCGGCCAGGGATTTGGCGAAGGGCTCGCCGTCTTTGGTGTGGACATCGATCTGGGCGGTGTCGCCCACACCGAGCTTGGTGCCCTGCGACAGGCTGGCGATCACCGGCACGTGGCTGGTTTCGGTGATGAAGATCGAATGGCTGGCGCTGTTGAACGGTTTCGTCTCCACCGCGGCGATCTGGTCGGCCGGCAGCACCTTCAGGTTCAAGGTGTAGGGCACATCCGCGAAGGGGGAGCCCCGCAGGGTGGCGAACAGGGCAAACAGGATCGGCATCTGGACCAGCAGCGGCAGGCAGCCGGCCAGGGGACTGCCGAATTCCTTCATCAGCTTGCCCAGCTCCTCCTGCTGCTTCTGCGGATTGCTGGCGTAGCGGGCCTTGATCTCAGCCTGCCGCTTCTGCATGACGGGCTGGGCGATGCGCATGCGGCGGGCACTGCGGATCGAACCGGCGCTCAGGGGGAACAGGGCCAGCCGGATCACCACGGTGAGGGCGATGATCGCCAGCCCGTAACTGGGCACCAATCCGTAGAAGAAATCGAGGATCGGGAGCAGCAGGTTGTCGGAGATGTAGCCGATCACGGCGGGGTGGCGACGGGGAACAGGAAGATGCTGGAAGCCAGTGTGCCCCAGCAGGGTGGTCAGGCGCTGGCGGCCTGGGGGTTGCCGAATCCTTTGCTGCCGGCGGGAGGGAGGCCGGTGGCAGCGCCAGAGGAGCTCCTGGCGGCCATGCGCTCGAGGATGTAGGCCTCGGTTTCGCGGAAACGGGGCAGGGAGCGCATCTCGAGCTTGGCGCCATCGGTGAGCACAAGAACCATGTCACCCCAGAAGCCGAAGCCGCGGGAAACCGATCGGACCTCGCGGATCTGGCTGTAGCTGATCTGGCTGCGATCCCGACCCAGCCAGCCGCCGCTCACCGAAATCCGTCGGCTGGTGATGCGGTACCGCAGCCAGAGGGCCCGCACGATCGCTCCAACGGCGAACGGGATGCCGATCAGGGTGAGGCCGAACACCAGGTTGAAGATCAGATCCCCCCGGGCTGGCCCGCCTTCGTAGAAGACAGGCTCCGCCAGGGGCACAGGAGGAGTGGAGCTGGTGCTCGGGGCTTCCGGCGCTTGCCCTGTCATCGGCTCAGTCCTGCCTTCTGCAACAACGAGGAACATTCTCCCAGCAAGGCCTCCGGATCCGCGTCGGCGCTGCCGGGTTTGAGGCTGAACAGGAGCCAGATCGCCTCGTGCTGATCGGCCATGGCGGCGCAATGGCTTTGAAACCAGGCGTGGATCAGGCGCCTCAGCCTGTTGCGACAAACCGAGCGCTTGCTCACTTTGCTGCTCACCACGACGGCGCAGCGGAAGGGGCTGGGGGGCTGGCGGGCCTCCCCGCTTCGCAGAAGGTTGGCCTCGGCCTTCAAGGTGCGCAGCACCAACCAGGTGCCATGAAAGCGACGCCCGTTTCTGTACAGACGATCAAAGGCGCGGTATCCTCGCAGGCGCAGGTTCGGCGGCAGGGCCATGGTGCCCGCCGGATGGCGCTCAAACAGCCAAGCGTGCCCGGCCGCGGCGACGGCGCGTGCGGATCACCCGACGGCCGGTGTGGGACCGCATCCGGACGCGAAAGCCAGACACCCGCTTGCGCTTGCGGCTCGTTCCTTCCAGGGTGCGCTTGGTCATGATGCGGCTCTGCTGCTCACGCGTGGTCGATCGACCAACGTATCAGCCTGTCGGTCAGTCAGTTCGTGGGATCGATCTGGATCAGCCAGCTGCCGAGGTAGCCGGCAAAGGGAACGTCGCCGGGGGCTTGGGCCAGGGCATTGAATTGATACATGCCGATGTTGAACGGGTTGAAGATGTTCATGTACACACCGATGGTGCGATTATCAGGCACGGGGCGGTCCGGGAAGATATCGATCGAGCGGCCGTCTTTCGAGATTTCAACCGTGGCGGGAATCTTTTCCTTGCAGCCGGTGCGCGACATCATGCCCCCCTCCTTCATGTAGCAGAGCTGCACGTCTTGGGGGGAGATCTTGACATCGAAGTTCTGGGGCACCACCACGCTCAACTTGAGGATGGCTGTCTTGCGGTCTTTCGGCCGCAGCAGCAGGTAGTACTCCGAGCGCTTGAGGCGGGCCGTATCGGTGATGAAGAAGTAGAGCCGCCGGTAGTCCTTGCTGTTGTCCCAGCGAAACTCGACCAGGCCAGGGGTGCCCTGGGCCCAGGCCGATCCGGGGGTGATCGCGTCGATCGCTGCGGCGCCCAGGCCCCCGATGGCGAGGCTGGCGGCGGCGGCGAGCAGCACCGGACGGCTCCCCAGGGCCCGCCGACCACTGGATTGCTGCAGACGGGGGTTCGGAAGCATCATGGGGCGGGGAGATCAACGGGTCGAACGGTCAGCCCATCGATTCTCGGACCAGGCCGGTGGCCGCAGATGGCGGGAAGGGCAGCCGCGCAGCTGTCAGGTGTGACCGGATCTGTCCGGCCTGAGCAGGGCGGCCTGGCGGAGATAGGGATGGGTCGGGGCCCGGCCCGCCTCCATCCAGGCGTGGGCCAACAGGCGGATGCAGCGGGGCAGGTCCCCGTCCACGGCCATCTGCTGGCAATCCAGCAGGGCCACCCCGTCCCAGCCCGTGTGGCGGCGGGCGATGGCGGCGGGGAAGCAGGCGGTCAGATCGGCCGTCACCGAGAAGGTGACCGAGAGCACCTGGGTTCCCCGCAGACCGTTCTGGCAGATCAGGGCATCGAGCAGTTCCTCGACCGACGCGCCGATGGCGGCCACCGTGTTGGCCTCGGCGGTGGTGGCGCCCCGCAGGGCCCGCAGCTGCTGCCCCTCGTTCATGGCCGCCAGAGCCAGAGCGGCTGGCCGCACCAGGCCAGCTCCAGGCTGAGGGCCTGGTGAAGCTGGCCCAGCAGGTTGAGTCCAGGGATCAGGGAACTCAGGCGCTTCGGCGGTTTGCCGAAGGTGGTGGGCTTGGTCTTGTCCTCGTCCAGTCCGACCAGGCGGGCCAGCAGGCGCCGCGCGGCGTCCTCATCGCCCAGTTCATCCACCAGGCCCAGCCCCTTGGCCTGGGCGCCACTGAACACCCTGCCGTCTGCGAAGCCGCGCACCACCGCCTCGCTGAGGCCGCGGCCGGTGGCCACGGCTTCCACGAACTGGCCATAGCTGGAATCGATCAGCTCCTGGAGCAGTTGGCGTTCGTCCGCGGTGAGGGCGCGATCCGGCGAGAGGATGTCCTTGTAGAGGCCGCTCTTGACCGTTTCGAAGCTGATGCCGATCCGCTCGAGCAGCCGAGAGAGGTTGTTCCCCCGCAGGATGACGCCGATCGAACCGGTGATCGTGCCGGGATTGGCCACGATGGTTTCGGCCGCCACCCCCAGGTACACCCCACCGGAGGCGGAGATGTTGCCAAAGCTGGCCACCACGCGGCAGCCCTTCTTCCGGAGCCGCAGCAGGGCACTGTGAATCTCCTGGCTGTCCCCCACCGTGCCGCCGGGGCTGTCGATGCGCAGCAGCAGGGCCGGGCATTCCCGCTCCTCCACCTGGCGCAGGGCCTTGAGCACCCGCTCCCGGGTGGCCCCGGCGATCGGTCCCTCGATCGCGATCCTCGCCATGGTTTTCCGAGACTTGCGGCGCCAGGGCCAGGGCATTCGCTGCGGTGCGTGGTGGCTGGATCTTAAAAAGGTGGTTGGCGGCTGTTTCGATGACCTTTGGGATGCGTTGGCTGCCGATGCTTTTGCCCTTCGCGCTCTGGGGCACGGCAATGGCGGCGATGAAGCCCCTGCTGGAGGGGGCGGGTCCCCTGACGGTGGCCTGGATGCGCCTGATTCCCGCCGGAGCGGCTGTGCTGGTGGCCGCCGTCGGGATGGGACGATCGCTGCGGGTGGATCCGGCCGACCGGTTCTGGCTGCTGGCCTTTGCCCTGGTGGACGGAGCCCTGTTCCAGGGCCTGTTGACCCGGGGCTTGACCAGCACAGGCGCGGGCCTGGGGTCGGTGCTGATCGATTCCCAGCCCCTGTTGGTGGCCCTGCTGGCCCGCAGCCTGTTCGGAGAAGCGATCAATCCGGTCGGCTGGCTTGGGCTGGTGATCGGCCTGGCCGGCATCCTCTGCCTGGGACTGCCGGCTCCGCTGCTGCGGCACTGGTGGCTGGACGGGCCCGGGGGCCTGGGCGGAGCGGCCTGGAGCCACGGCGAACTCTGGATGCTCGCAGCGGCCGTGGCGATGGCCCTGGGCACCGTGCTCTGCCGTTTCGCCATGGGCCACAGCGATCCGGTGGCGATCATCGGCTGGCACCTGCTGATCGGCGGTCTGCCGCTGATCGGCGCCAGCGCCCTGGGCCCGAGCTTCAGTTCCGCCGCGGCTCCGTTCTGGCCCCACTGGAGCCGGCTGGACTGGGGGCTGATGGCCTACGCCAGCCTGCTGGGCAGCGCCCTGGCCTACGGCCTGTTCTTCTGGTTCGCCCGGCGGGGCGATCTGACCGGCTTCACCTCGCTCACCTTTCTCACCCCGGTGTTCGCCTTGCTGTGCGGGGTGGTGTTCCTCCACGAACGGCTGCTCCCCTTGCAATGGATCGGCGCCGGCCTGGCCCTTGCCTCGGTGGCCCTGATCAACCGGCGGCAGCCCCTCTGGGAAGGCCCGCCGTGAGCCCGCAGTCCCTGCGACTGCTGGTGGTGAGCACCGCCGTGGGCACCCTGGGCAGCGGGCGGGGCGGCGGCGTCGAGATCACCCTGACCGGTCTGGTCGCCGGCCTGATCGCCCGTGGCCACCGGCTCACGGTGCTGGCCGCCGAGGGTTCCCGTCTGCCACCGGACTGCGGGCGGGCCACGCTCTGGACCCGCCCGGGCCTGGACCAGCCCAGCTGGCAGCACCAGCCCCGCGACGGGGCCGTGCAGATGCCGCCTGGAAGCCTGCTGGCGGCCCTTTGGGAATGCGCCCTGCGGCGGCAGGGGGACTTCGACGCCATCCTCAACCTCGGCTACGACTGGCTGCCGTTCTGGCTCACGCCCCACCTGCCGATCCCCCTGTTCCATCTGGTGAGCATGGGGTCGGTGGCAACGGTGATGGATGGGGTGATCACGGCCGTCTCCCGCTGGGATGGCCGCAGACTGGCCTTCCACAGCGCCGCCCAGGCGGCCGATTTCGAGCTGGCCGGCGCGGCGCGGCTGGTGGGCAACGGCTTCGATCTCACCGGCTACCGCTTCCGGGCGCACCCCGATGCCGAGGCGCCCTTGGGCTGGGCCGGACGCATCGCCCCGGAGAAGGGGCTCGAAGACGCGGCGGCGGCGGCGGCCCTGCTGGGGCGCCGGCTCGCCGTCTGGGGGCTGTGCGCCGATCCTGGCTACGCCGCGGCGGTGGAGGCCTCCGTTCCCGCCGGCACGATCGTCTGGCGAGGTTTTCTGCCCACCGCACGGCTGCAGGCGGAACTGGGGGGCTGCGGGGCCCTGCTCAACACGCCGAAGTGGAACGAGGCCTTCGGCAACGTGGTGGTGGAGGCGATGGCCTGTGGAGTGCCTGTCGTGGCCTACCGCCGGGGCGGACCCGCCGAACTGGTGCAACCCGGCGTCACCGGGGAGCTGGTGGCCCCCGACGATGTGGCCGCCCTGGCCACGGCGGTGGGGCCGGCGGAGGCCCTGGACCGGTCGAATTGCCGGCAATGGGTGGAGCGGCACTGCTCCCGGGAGGCCTTCGCAGGCCGGATCGAGGCCTGGTTGCTCGAAGGGCTCTCTCCAGCCGGCCCGCAAACGGGTCCGACCTAGGTTCTCAGCGCCCGAATCCGCTGCCGTGCCCCCTGCTCGCCCGTCGGCCGCCCTCCGCACCACTTCGAGCCGTTGGGCGGTTCTGCTTGGCTGCCTGGCCCTCGGCATTCCGGTCTTTCTCTGGCAGCTCGGCGACACCGGCCTGGTCGACGAGACGCCGCCCCGCTTCGCCGAGGCGGCACGGGCCATGGCCGCAACGGGCAACTGGCTGACCCCCTGGGTCAACGGGCTGCCCCGCTACGACAAGCCCCCCCTGGTGTACTGGCTGATGGCCCTGGGCTACAGCCTCCCCGGCCAGGATCACTGGAATCCGCTGGGCACCTGGGCGGCCCGGCTTCCCTCCGGCCTGGCCTCGATCGGGGTGATGCTCAGCCTGGCCGACACCCTGGTGCGCTGGCCCCAGCCCAGCCAGGGGCACCCGACCGCCGCACCCTCCAGCCGCAGGGCCGCCCTGACCGCCCTGACGGCCACCCTGGCGTTCGTGCTCTCCCCCCTGGTGCTGCTGTGGAGCCGCATCGCCGTCAGCGACGCGCTGTTCAGTGGCTGCCTGGCGGTGGCCCTGCTGCTGTTCTGGCAGGCCTGGGCCGATCCCCATCGGCCCTGGTGGCCGGGCTGGCTGGTGCTGGGGCTGGCGGTGCTCACCAAGGGACCGGTGGCCCTGGCCCTGGCCGGCCTCACCCTGGCAGGCTTCGGCTGGCGCATGGGAGCCTCGCTGGCACTCTGGCGACGGTTGAGGCCGTTGCCCGGGTTGGCCCTCACCCTGGTGGTGTCGGTGCCCTGGTATGGGGCCATGCTCCTGGTCGAAGGGCGCCCGTTCTGGAACAGCTTTTTCGGCTATCACAACCTGCAGCGCTTCACCTCGGTGGTGAACCAGCACCTGCAGCCCTGGTGGTACTTCCTGCCGGTGCTGGTGGTGGCCAGCCTTCCCTTCACCCCGCTGCTGGGGCTGGGGCTGGGCCGGGGTCTCAGGGCGGCAAGCGCAAAGAGCCAGCCCCCCAGCTCCTCCCTGCGCTGCTTCGCGGCCTGCTGGTTGTTGGCGGTGCTGGTGTTCTTCACCCTGGCGGCCACCAAGTTGCCCAGCTACTGGTTGCCCGCCACGCCAGCCGCCGGTCTGCTGATCGCCCTGGCGGCCCAGGACGGCGAGGACGCAGCCGCTGAGGCTCCTGCCGCGGGGGGGGCGGGCCGCTGGTTCCCGGTGGCCCAGGGCCTCACGGCGCTGGTGTGCGGCGTTCTGGCGGCGGCCCTCTGGGCCTCACCGGCCTGGATCCCGCTGATCGACGATCCCGAAATGCCCACCCTCCCCCAGGAGCTGCTGGCCAGCGGCTTCGTCCTGCGGGCGGCCCTGTGCTTCAGCCTCGCCACCGTCGTCGGCTTCTGGCTCTGGCTCAGGGGGCTTGGGTCCGGGGGATCGAGCCGCGGCCAACCGCCAGGCTGGCTGCTGGGCCTGCAGCTGCCCCTGGTGGCCTTCCATCTGGTGGCGGTGTTGCCGATGTGGCACCTGGGAGATGGGGTGCGCGGTCGCCCCGTGCGCGTGATGGCCGCGGCGGTCACGCGGCTGGGCCGCCCCGGGGAGAGGCTGGCGATGGTGGGAATCCTCAAGCCATCGCTGCATTACTACAGCCGCAGGGTGGTCCTCTACGAGGGCACCTCAACCGATGGGGTGGCCAACCTGAGCGACCGGCTGCGCAGCGAACGGCGCCGCCACCTGGAGCCTTCCAGCTCCACCGCCTCCCCCACCGTGCTCGTGGTGATCGACGCGGCGACCGCCGCCCTTCCCCACTGGCGGCAACTCGATGGGACCCCCCTCGCCACCAGCGGCATCTACCGGCTCTGGCGCGTCGACCGTGGCCGCCTCGATCAGCAGGCCGGCTCCCTGCTGGGCTCCGGCAAGGCCAGGATCAGCTGGAGGGATCCCCACCCTGAGCGGTACTGACCTCCATCTCCTGGCGCTGACAGAAGCTGCACCGCCCCCAGCGACCCAGCTCCCCAGCCGGGCTCGGGCAGTCGCAGCAGGGGCAAGCGGCGATTCCGTGCACATCGATCCGGCTGGGATGGGCCGCCCAGATCCGGGACTCCTCTTCGGTGCCGGGGATGGGGGCGCTGTCGGGATGGTGCTGCTGGAAGCGCAGATCCCGCACCGGGAAGCCGGCACCGCGCAGGGCCCCCAGCAACTGGTGGCGGTTGTAGCGGAGGGCCTGCAACCACTGCGGATGGCTGGCGCCCACGCAGAGCATCCCGGCCTGCAGGCTGAGCGGCTGGCAGTGGGGCGCGAGCAGATCACCGGCGATGCGGGGCCAGGCCTGCCAGAGGGCGGCCAGGTGGCCATTGCGCTTCCACTGGCCCTGCAGGGCCGAAAGGCAATCGGCCAACCCCGTGGCGGGGGCCCTGGGCGGCGAGGTCAGGATCTGGAGGTTGCCGATCCGCCGAGTCTGGTTGCGGGGGGCGATGGCCATGGGCTGATCGTAGGTGCGCTCGACTGGGAGCTGATCACCAGGTGCGGTCAACCGTCTGATGCGGACTGTTCCGCCACCGCTACCCTCGGGGTCGACCCCTTCCTGATCCATGGGCTTCTTCGATCGGCTCAGCCGCCTGCTGCGGGCCAACCTCAACGATCTGGTCAGCAAGGCGGAGGATCCGGGCAAGATCCTCGACCAGTCGGTCACCGACATGCAGGCCGACCTGGTGAAACTGCGACAGGCGGTGGCCACGGCGATCGCCAGCCAGAAACGCATCCAGAACCAGGCGGAGCAGGCCGAAGCCCAGAGCAAGACCTGGTACGAGCGGGCGGAGCTGGCCCTCAAGAAGGGCGAGGAAGACCTGGCCCGGGAGGCCCTCAGCCGCCGCAAGACCTACCAGGACACCGCCACCGCCCTCAACAACCAGCTCAACAGCCAGGCGGGTCAGGTGGAGGCGCTCAAGAAGAGCCTGCTGGCTCTGGAGGGCAAGATCGCCCAGGCCAAGACCAAGAAGGACATGCTCAAGGCCCGCTCCCAGGCAGCCCAGGCCCAGGAACAGTTGCAGAGCGCCGTCAGCAGCCTCGGCACCAACTCGGCCATGGCCGCCTTCGATCAGATGGAGGAGAAGGTGCTGCAGCAGGAGGCCCGCAGCCAGGCGGCCGCCGAGCTGGCCGGTGCCGATCTCGAGAGCCAGTTCGCCTCCCTGGAGGGCGGCAACGATGTGGACGACGAACTCGCCGCCCTCAAGAACCGCCTGGAGGGTGGCCCGGCAGCCCTGCCCCTGCTGGCGGCCGACACCCCCACCCCCCAATTGGAGCCGGTCAAGGTGGCCGAGGTGAACGCCGAGCTCGAAGAGCTGAAGCGCTCGATTGACAAGCTCTGATGCGGATCGGCCGGTTTCGATTCATACAATCGCGACACCCGAAGCTGTGCCGTGGCCGTTGCCGAATTCACCGATGCGACCTTCCAGGCCGATGTTCTGGAGGCTGGCGGCACTGTGCTGGTTGACTTCTGGGCCCCGTGGTGCGGCCCCTGCCGCCTGATCGCCCCCCTGATGGCCTGGGCGGCCAGCAGCTACGCCGGCCGGCTCACCGTTGGCAAGCTTGAGGTGGATGCCAACCCCTCCACCCGTGACGCCTACCGGGTACAGGGCATCCCCGCCCTGATCCTGTTCCGGGGTGGCGTCGAGCTGGCCCGCCACGAAGGGGCGCTGGCCCAACCCCAGTTGCAGGCCTTTCTCGACGCCCATCTCTGATGCCGATCTCCCAGCGGCTGGGCCGGTTGGGCAACGGCGTCTTCGCCCGCAACGACCGTCGCAAGGCGGACTACCGCCAGCGGATTTCCAATGTTCAGGATGGCCAGGAACCCCTGCCGGCCCTGCTGGATCTTTCGCTGGGCTCCACCGATCTGCCGCCACCTCCGGTGGCGATCGCGGCGATGGCGGCGGCCCTGGGCCGGCCCGACAGCGCCACCTATTGCCTGCATGACGCCACCGGGCCCTTCCGCCGGGCGGTGGCCGCCTGGGCCGAGCGCCGTTTCGCGGTGACGGTGGATCCGGAGGCGGAAGTGCTGTTGCTGGTGGGGTCCCAGGAGGGCACGGCCCATCTGCCGCTGGCGGTGCTCAACCCCGGCGAGGCGGCCCTGCTGCTCGACCCCTACTACCCTTCACACCTCGGCGGCCTCCAGCTCGCCTGCGCCGAGCCCCGGTTCCTCGGCCTGCGCAGCGACCAGGGTTGGCGGCCCGATTTCGAGCAGCTCAGCACCAGCCAGTGGGAGCGGTTGAAGCTGATGGTGCTGGGCTTTCCCCACAACCCCACCGCCACCGTGGGCGATCAGGCCTGGGTGGATGGGGCTGCGGAGCGGGCGGCACGGCACGGCATCGTCTTTGCCCATGACAACCCCTACGTCGATCTGGCCCTGGAGGGGGAGGCGCCGGCCCTGCTGCGCAACCCGCTCTGGCGCCGCTGCGGGATCGAGTTCTTCTCCTTCTCGAAAGGGTGGTGCCTCGGGGGCTTCCGGCTGGCCTTCGCGATCGGCGCCGCGCCGCTGATCACCGCCCTGCGTCAGCTCAAGGGGGTGGTGGATTTCAACCAGTCGCTCGCCCTGCAGGCCGGAGCGATCGCCGCCCTCGAGCAGGCCCCCGAGTGGCCCGATCGGATCAAGGCCATCTACCGCCAGCGCCGCGACCGGATGACGGCGGCCATGACGGCGGCAGGCTGGATCGTGCAGCCGCCCTCGATGGCCCTGTATCTGTGGCTGACCCTGCCGCCGGTGGCCGGCTCCGCTTGTCTCGACTCAGAGGCGTTCTGCGCTGCCCTGCTGCGGCACACCGGTGTGGCGCTCACCCCAGGCAACGGCTTCGGCGTGGTCGGGGAAGGCTGGGTGCGGCTGGCCCTGGTGCATCCGATCGAGGAGCTCGAGGCCGGGGCGGCCCGGATGGGTCGCTGGCTGCGGACGCTCTCGGCGTGATCGGAGCGATCGCGGCAGAGCGGCGGCGGTTGCTGGCCAGGCAGGGCGGCCCCGCACCGCTCGCCTGGCGGCTGCATGGGCTGCCGGTCTGCGGCAGCAGCGAAGACCAGCTCACGCAGCTGCTGAGCGCCGGCGCCCGGCCCCCGCTGGCCGTGCTGGCCCGGCGCCAGCGCTTTGGCCAGGGCCAGCGGGGCCGGCCCTGGCTCTCGCCCCCGGGGGGGGTTTGGCTCAGTGCCGCCATGCCGTGGCCGGAGGAGCCAGGCCTGGCCGCGGATCTGGGCCTGGCTGTTGCCGTGGGCCTGGCCTTGCAGCTCGAAGACCTGGGCCTGAACGTGCAGATCAAGTGGCCGAACGATCTGCTCGTCGATGGGCGGAAGCTGGCGGGCCTGCTGCCGCGCCTGCGAATCCGCGGCGGCCGCATCCGCTGGGCCCGGCTGGGGCTGGGGCTCAATGGCTCCAACCGGGTGCCGCCTGGCGCGATCAGCGTGGCCGAGGCCCTCGGCCGGAAGCTGACGGCGGGGGAACGGGCGGCTCTCGCCGCCAGGGCGCTGATCGCCCTCGACTGGGCCGCCAGCCAGGGCCATGAGCCCGAGGCCGTGCGGCTGCAGGCGAATCGGCGGCTTCGGCTTCCCCCCCAGGCGGTGCCCTGGCAAGGGGAGCTGTGGCAGCCGCTGGGTCTGACCCGCGATGGCGGCCTGGCTCTGGCCCTGGGCGATCGTCGGGCGACGCTCACCCGCCGCTTCTGAGCCGGGCGACTGCGGACTGGATGCCGGGCTGGATTTCGACCCCCGTCCTTAGGATCCCCTGCAGCAAATGAACAGCCCCGTGAAACGCCCTCCTTCTCTGCCTGCCCTTGCCCTGGGCCTGGTCTCCCTGCTGGGAGCGCCCCTGGCCTGGGCGGAGCTGCGGGAGCCGGCCGCTGCACCGGCGCCGGCTCCAGCCGAGGCGAAGCCTGCCCTCACGGCACCCGCCACCTTGCCACCATCGGCGGCCACACCGCCGGCCTCCCTGCCACCGGCCCCGGCGCCCCGCACCATCCAGCCCGTCGCCAGTGATCCTCCGGCCATCCGACGCCCCGATCCCAGCCAGCTGCGGCAGTCGGCACCCCAGTCCTTTGACCGGGCCCTGGATCAACTGGTCCTGGATGGAACCGTCAGTCCGGCTGAGCAGGCCAGGGTCCGATCGGCCGCAGCACTTCAGCCGGGTGATCCGATCGCCCATCGCAGAGCCTGCGTGGCCGGTGCCCTGACCAATGCCGAATGCCGCGCCGTGGTGGTGCGCTGGCCCCTGGATCGCCAGGGTGCCGCTGGCTTCGATGGAGCCGGGATGACCTCCAGCCCCGGCAGTGGCGGCTTCGGCTTTGCCCGCCTGGGACCCGAAGGCGCCCCCCTGCCGCCCCTCACCGTGCCGGTTTCGGCCCTGCTGGCCGGCGCGGGCGGCAACTTCCGCCTTGCCGACGTGTTCCGGGTCACCCCCAGACCGGCGCCCCTGGTGGGCAACGGCAACCGTGGCCTGCTCTTCCCCCTGATCGGCTCGGCGGTCACCACCAGCAACTTCGGCTGGCGGCTCCATCCGGTGCTGGGCAGCTGGCTGATGCACGCCGGCCGTGATCTGGCGGCCCCCGAGGGCACGCCGGTGGTGGCGGCCCTCACCGGGAGAGTTGTGAGCAGCGGCCTGGCCGGGGGCTACGGCCTGGCGGTGGAACTGGAGCATGAGGGCCCCAAGCGCCGCACCCTCTACGGCCACCTTTCCGAGCTCTACGTCAAGGAAGGGGAGTGGGTGAAGCAGGGCACGGTGATCGGCCGGGTCGGCAGCACCGGGCTCAGCACCGGTCCCCACCTCCACTTCGAGTTGCGTCAGCCGGAGAACGGCGGCTGGGTGGCGATGGATCCCGGGGAACTGGATCCGGGCCGGGAGGCGATCGCCGGCAGCGACGCCATTGCCCTGCTGATGGGCCAGCTCCTTCAGAGCCTTGAGCGACCTGCCGCTCTGCCGCCGGCACCGAAACTCCAAGCTGCCGGCTGAGCCACCCCTGGCGGCAGAGGTCGCATGAGCAGAGGTCTCATGAACCCTGCCGCTCTCCAGGAGACCCTCCCCCTGTGGTGTTCACCGCCGGGACGATGCCAAAGGCGGCCTTGCCCGCTTCGCGGGCTGAGCCGCCGGAGGCATCAACCCGAGGGTGAACTCATCCAGCCACACGGCCGTCGAGGAAGTGCACGATTCGGCCGGCCCGGGCGGCCACCTCGTCTTCGTGGGTGACCATCACCACCGTCATGCCCTGGTCGTGCAGCTGATCGAAGATGGCCAGCACTTCCTGGGTGGTGTGGGAATCGAGGGCGCCGGTGGGTTCATCGGCCAGCAGCAGGGCCGGCTCGTTGATGATCGCCCGGGCGATCGCCACCCGCTGCTGCTGGCCGCCGGAGAGCTCGTTCGGCCTGTTCTCCAGCCTGTGGCCAAGACCCACCCGCTCCAGGGCCTCTCTGGCCCGTTCGCGCCGCTGGCGGGCCGGCAAGCCGGCATAGACCATCGGCAGCATCACGTTGTCCATGGCACTCATGTTCGGCAGCAGGTGGAACTGCTGGAAGACGAAGCCGAGACGCCGATTGCGCAGATCCGCCAGTTCATCGTCGCTGAGATCCTCCACGGAGGTGCCGCTGAGCAGGTAGTGCCCGCTCGTAGGGCGGTCCAGGCAGCCGATGATGTTCATGGCCGTGCTCTTGCCGGAGCCCGAGGCCCCCATCACCGCCACGTAATCGCCCGGCTCCACGGTGAGGCTGAGGTCGTCGAGGGCCCGCACTTCCGTGTCGCCGGCACCGTAGACCTTGCTGACGTGGCTCAGAAGTGCCACCGGCTCCAGTGCCCTTTCCGTGGTCGGATCGTGCAGGAGCGTGGAGGTCATCCCACCGCCGAGCTGAGCGCACCACTGGCGATCGCCTGCTGGAGCATGGGGGTGCCGGCCACGGCGCCATTGGCCCAGTTGAACAACGGGTTGGAGAGAACACCACCAACGGCGGTGATCAGCACGCAGGCGACGAGGGCGGCGCGGAGCGGCTGCATTCCGGTGAGGTTCCAGGTGATCGGCGGATAGGCCTTCACCACATCGGAGGCCTCTTGGGGTTCCTTGACCACCATCATCTTGATCACCGAGATGTAGTAGTAGATCGACACCACCGAGGTGATCAGACCGACCACCACCAACAGGTACTGGTGGTCAGCCCAGCCGGCGAAGAAGAGATAGATCTTGCCGAAGAAGCCGAGCATCGGAGGAATCCCCCCCAGCGACAGCAAGCAGAGGCTAAGCCCCAGGGTGATCAGGGGATCCTTCTGATAAAGCCCGGCGTAATCGGAGATCCGATCACTGCCGGTGCGCAGGGAGAACAGGATGATGCACGCGAACGCGCCAAGGTTCATAAACAGATAGGCGGCCATGTAGAGCACCATCGCCGCGAAACCTTCTTCGGTGCCGCAGACCAACCCGATCATCACGAAGCCGGCCTGGCCGATCGAGCTGTAGGCCAGCATCCGCTTCATCGAGGTCTGGGCCAGGGCCACCACGTTGCCGAGGGTCATGCTCAGCACCGCCAGCACCGTGAACAGCACCTTCCACTGGGCGTCGAAGCTCTCGAAGCAGCCCACCAGCAGGCGGAGGGCCAGGGCGAAACCGGCCGTCTTCGAGCCCACCGAGAGGAACGCCACCACCGGGGTGGGGGAGCCCTCGTAGACGTCGGGAGTCCACTGGTGGAAGGGGACAGCGGCGATCTTGAAGGCCACCGTGGCCAGCACGAACACCAGGGCCAAGGCGGTGACCGGGGTGGCGCTGGTCTGCAGGGCCAGGCCGACGGCCTCGAGGCCGGTGGAGCCTCCCGTCAGTCCGTAGAGCAGGGAAGCTCCGTAGAGGAACACGGCGGCGGCGGCCGAACCGACCAGCAGATATTTGAGGGCCGCTTCGCCGGAGCGGGCGTCGCGCTTCATGTAGCCGGAGAGCAGGTAGCTGGACACAGAAAGGGTTTCCAGGGCCACGAAGATGCTGACCAGATCGGTGGCACCGCAAAGGAACATCGCCCCGAGGGTGGCCGCCAGCAGGATGGCGGCATACTCACCCACCGGCGTTCCGCTCTGCTCCACGTAACGCCAGCTGATCAGCAGCGAGAGCAGGGTGGAGGCGGCTACCACGGCGCGGAAGGCCACGGCCAGGTTGTCGGCCAGGAAGGAACCCAGGAACGAGGGCTCGACCGGCGCGTTCCACTGCAGGGCCAGCAGCACCAGGGCCGTGCCGAGGCCCGCGTAGCAGATCGGGGGAACCCAGCGGCTGGCGGCCTCCTCGCCGGCCAGATCCACCAGCAGGCAGACCAGCAGGGCGATGAGGATGGCACTCTCCGGGGCGATCGCACCGGCATTGAGCTGGAGGGCGGTGATCCCCAGCCCCGGCGGCAACGCTGCGGCCGGGGCTGCCTCGGCGAACAGGGTGGAAAGAGCTCCGAGCGGGATGATCACAGCTGTAAAGGACCGCCTGATGCTGCGGACTGTAGCCGCGCTGCGCAGAATCGATCGGCACCGCGGTCCGGTGATGCGATAAAGAGGGGAGCGGTTTTTCGCCTGCCTGTGGCGCACACCCTGGTCATCGTCGAGAGCCCCACGAAGGCCCGAACCATCCGCGGCTTTCTGCCGAAGGATTTTCGCGTCGAGGCGTCGATGGGGCACGTGCGCGACCTGCCCAACAACGCCAGCGAGATCCCGGCGGCCTACAAGGGCGAGAAGTGGGCGAACCTCGGCGTCAACACCACCAACGACTTCGAGCCGCTCTACGTGGTGCCGAAGGACAAGAAAAAGATCGTCAAGGAACTCAAGGACGCCCTCAAGGGCGCCGACCGTCTCCTGCTGGCCACGGACGAGGACCGGGAGGGGGAGAGCATCAGCTGGCACCTGCTGCAGCTGCTCGCCCCCAAGGTGCCGGTGAAACGCATGGTGTTCCACGAGATCACCCAGGAGGCGATCGGCCGCGCCCTCGACCAGACCCGTGAGCTCGACATGGAGCTGGTGCATGCCCAGGAAACCCGCCGCATCCTTGATCGGCTGGTGGGCTACACCCTCTCGCCGCTGCTGTGGAAGAAGGTGGCCTGGGGGCTCTCCGCCGGCCGGGTGCAGTCGGTGGCAGTGCGCCTGCTGGTGCAGCGGGAGCGGGCCAGGCGCGCCTTCCGCAGCGGCAGCTACTGGGACCTCAAGGCCCGGCTGGAGCAGGCCGGTGCCGGCTTCGAGGCCAAGCTCACCCACCTGAAGGGGGAGCGGATCGCCTCGGGCGCCGACTTCGACGAGACCACCGGAGGCCTCAAGGCCGGCAGCAGGGTGAAGCTGCTCAGCGAGGCCGAGGCCCGCACCCTGCAGGCGGCCGTGGCAACAAGCCCGTGGCTGGTTGCCGAGGTGGAGGCCAAACCCACGGTTCGCAAGCCAGTTCCCCCCTTCATCACCAGCACCCTGCAGCAGGAGTCCAACCGCAAGCTGCGGCTCTCGACCCGCGACACGATGCGCACGGCCCAGGGGCTGTACGAGCGCGGTTTCATCACCTACATGCGCACCGACTCGGTGCACCTCTCGGATCAGGCGATCCGGGCGGCCCGCAGCTGCGTGGCCGAGAAATATGGCCAGGACTACCTCAGCCCGGCCCCCCGCCAGTTCAGCACCAAATCCCGCAATGCCCAGGAGGCCCACGAGGCGATCCGTCCCTCCGGCGACCATTTCCGCACCCCGAAGGACACCGGCCTCGACGGCAAGGACCTGGCCCTCTACGAGCTGATCTGGAAGCGCACCGTGGCCAGCCAGATGGCCGATGCCCACCTCACCCTGCTCAGCGTCGAGCTGCAGGTGGGTGAAGCCAGCTTCCGCGCCTCCGGCAAGCGCATCGACTTCGCCGGCTTCTTCCGGGCCTATGTGGAGGGCAGCGACGATCCCGACGCGGCCCTGGAGGGGCAGGAGGTGCTGCTGCCCGCCCTTGCCGTCGGCGACACACCGGCCTGCCAAGGGGTGGAAGCCCTGGGCCACCAGACCCAGCCGCCGTCGCGTTACAGCGAGGCGGCCCTCGTGAAGATGCTGGAGAAGGAGGGGATCGGACGCCCCTCCACCTACGCCAGCATCATCGGCACGATCGTCGATCGGGGCTACGCCACCCTCGCGGCCAATGCCCTCACCCCGAGCTTCACCGCCTTCGCCGTGACAGCCCTGCTGGAGGAGCACTTCCCCGATCTGGTGGACACCAGCTTCACCGCCCGGATGGAAACCAGCCTTGATGAGATCTCCACCGGCAAGGAGCAGTGGCTCCCCTATCTGAACGGCTTCTTCAAGGGGGAGAAGGGTCTGGAAACCCAGGTGCAGCAACGGGAGGGCGACATCGACCCCACCGCCTCCCGCACGATTGCGATGGAGGGGCTGCCCTGCGTGGTGCGGATCGGCCGCTTCGGCGCCTACCTGGAGGCCAAACGGGTCGCTGACGACGGCACCGAAGAACTGATCAAGGCCACCCTGCCGGTGGAGATCACCCCGGCGGAACTCGATGCCGAGCACGCCGAGCAGATCCTCCGGCAGAAGACCGAAGGGCCGGAAAGCATCGGCGAAGATCCTGAATCCGGTGAGGCCATCTACCTGCTGTTCGGCCAGTACGGGCCCTACCTGCAACGGGGCCAGGTGAGTGAGGAGAACCCCAAACCCAAGCGCGCCTCCCTGCCCAAGGGGGTGAAGCCGGAAGAGCTCAGCCTCGACGCGGCCCTGGGCCTGCTGCGTCTGCCCAGGCTGCTCGGCGAACACCCCGATGGCGGCAAGGTGCAGGCCGGCCTGGGTCGGTTCGGCCCCTACATCGTTCACGACAAGGGCAAGGGCGAGAAGGACTACCGCTCCTTGAAGGCGGAGGATGACGTGCTGGAGGTGGCTCTTCCCCGGGCGATTGAACTGCTCGCCATTCCGAAGAAGGGCCGCGGTGGCCGCACCGCCCTCAAGGACCTCGGCAGCCCCGATGGGGAGGCGGAAAGCATCCAGGTCTTCGATGGTCCCTACGGGCTCTACGTGAAGCAGGGCAAGGTGAACGCCTCCCTGCCGGAGGGCAGCACCGCCGAAACAATCACCCTGGCCGAAGCGGTGGAGTTGCTGGCCGCCAAGGCGGGCAGCGCCAAGGCCAAAGGCCGCAAGCCGGTCACAGCCACCAGGGCCACCGCGACCAGGGCAACGTCCACCAAAGCCAGCACGGCCAAAGCCGCCACCAAAGCAACGCCGGCGGCCAGGAAACCGACCACCACCAAGACGGGCCGGCCCCGCGCCAGCGCCGTGCGGATCATCAAGGCCGCCACCAGTTGATGCCCGCCCCGCCAGGGTTGCTGCTGGGCACCACCCTGATGGTGGGTCTGCTGCTCAGCAGTTGCAGCGGCAACCCGATCGGCGAACGGCTGGCTGCCGGGTTCGATCCGCCCACCCCTGCGCCCAACTCTCCCCCAACCTTCGCGCCGGGCCAACCGTCATCGGCAGCGCCAGCACCCGTCAGGGCGAGCCCGCCGGACGCCCCCACCACGCCTCCCAAACCGACCCCACCCGCCCCCGAGGCCGTCGTCTTGGCCAAGCCCACCAGCGCGGCCAAGCCCGTCGCCGCGAAGACCTCCTCCGCGAAACCCGCTGCCGGCTCAGGCTCCGTGCCCTATCGGGTCACCCTGAAACTCCCCGCCGCCGACCCCGCTGCCCCGGCCGAGGCGGTCACCGAAGCCCTGCGGGCGGCGGGTGTCCGCTTCGAGGTGGAAACGATCGAGCGGATCCGCTCCACCAGCCCACTGGCGGGAGGGTCGTCTGCCAGCCCTGCCCCGGTGTCCAGCCAGGCTCCGCCCCCCCGCTGAGCCGTCGCCATGGCTCCTCCCTCCCACCAAATCAGCCGCCGCCAGGCCCTGCAGCTGGTGGAGACCGCCTACCTGGCTGCCGCCACCGCCCTGCTCTGGGCGGGGCTCTACTACCTGCCCGTCGGCGGAGCCCTGTTCCGCCTGGCCCTGCCCCTGCCTTTGGCCCTGCTGCAACTGCGCCAGGGCTGGCGCTCCGGCTGGGAGGGCTTGGTGGTGGCCTCCCTGTTGCTCGTTGCCCTGATGGGCCCGATCCGGGGGCCGCTGGTGCTCTTCCCCTACGGCCTGCTTGCCCTCTGGCTGGGCTGGGGCTGGGGACGGGCCTGGAGCTGGTGGCTCACCTGGGGGGGCGGGCTGCTGATCGGCAGCGCCGGCTTTCTGGTGCGGGTGGCGGTGCTCTCGGTGCTGCTGGGCGAAAACCTCTGGGTGCTGATCACCACCGCCGCCGCCGGGCTGCTGGAGCGGCTCAGCGGCCTGCTCAACCTGGGCCTCGGCCCCGACCTGCAGCAGGTGCAGGCCCTGGCCTTGCTGCTGGTGCTGCTGCAGAACCTGATCTATGTGCTGGCCCTGCACGCGGTGGCGTACTGGATCTTCCCGCGGCTGCAGGCTCCGATCAGCGAACCGCCGCCAGCCCTGCGCGCCCTGGTCAGCCTTGATCCCCTCTGAGTTCAGCGGCGATTCCGCCCAGGCCCATTCCTGGTGTGAGCGGCTGGAGGCGGGCTCGACGAGCGCCCAGGTGCTGCTGCTGCTGGCCGGCACCGAAACCGCCGAGGTCCCGGGCATCTCCGCCGCCGGCGCCACGGCAGCGGCGCGGCGCCTCACCGCCGCCGCGGATGCCGAGTTGCTGCTGCTTGGCCCTGGCCAGGGCCGGCCCCATGCCCTACCTCCCCTGCCGGCCGGGGTGAGCCCTGCCCTGATCTCCCATGTGGTCTGCCGTGAGCTGGCGCTGCACCCCCTGGTGGTGGATCTGGGCTGCCCCGTGGCACCAGCGGTTCCGCACCTGTGGTTGGCCCAGGCCCCGGCCCGCTGCCTGGGCACGGGGGCCGCCATGGCACCGGAGCGGGTGAGGAGCCTGCTTCGCCTGGGGGAGCGCTGGGGCCGGGGCTGGGGCCGCCGGCCCGGCCAGCCCCCCCTGGTGCTGGCCGAGTGCGTTCCGGGGGGCACCAGCACGGCCCAGGCCGTGCTGACCGGCCTGGGCATCGAGGCGGCCGGCCTGGTGAGCGGCAGCCTGCGGCAACAGGCCCATGGCCTGAAGGCCGACCTGGTGGAGCAAGGGCTGCGGGCCGCCGGCCTCTGGGCGACGCGGCAAAGCGGGACGGTGGATCCGCTCCGGGTGGTGGCGGCAGTGGGGGACCCGATGCAGCCCCTGGCCGCCGGGATCGTCCTGGCCGCCGCCAACTGTGGACTGCCGTTGCTGCTGGCCGGCGGCAGCCAGATGGCGGCGGTGCTCGCCCTCGCCCTCGCCCTTGCTCCCGCTGCCCTCAGATCGAAGCTGGTGGGGGGGGCCGGCCTGGCCACCACCGCCTGGGTGGCGGCCGAGCCGGACAGTGATCTGGCGCTGCTGCTGCGGCGGATCGGCGCACGCTGGCGGGTGGAGCCCCTGGCCTTTGCCACCGGTCTGCGGTTCCACGGCTGCCGCAGCCGCTCCCTGCGCGACTTCGAGCGGGGCTACGTCAAGGAAGGGGTCGGTGCCGGCGGCCTTGCCCTGCTCTGGGAGCTCTCCGGCCGGCCGCTCGCCCAGCTCCGCGAGGCCTGTGACCTGGCCTGTGAGCAGCTGGATGCCTCCTCCTAGGGTCCAGACCATGGCGGCCCCGTCCCCCCAACCCAGCCCCCTGAGCCGCCGCCGCCTCCTACAGTGGAGCGCGCTTGGCGGTCTGGGGCTGCTCACCGGCTGCGGCCGCCAAGCCGCAGCCCGGTTGGTGTACAGCCGTGGAGACCTGCCGGCCGCCTGGCTGAAGCGCTTGCCCGATCCCTGGCGGGGGGAGGCCCAGGAGGGCCCGGCCGAAGCCCTGGCCCGGTGGGCGGAGGCCGATCTGCTCCAGTGTCCCGACGGCTGGCTCCAGGAGCTCAACGCGACCCGGCTCCAACCCTTCACGCCCCCTGGTGCCGCTGGCGCCGCACCGCTTTTCGAGGGGCTGGCCCCCTTCGCAAAACCGGCGAGCCATCTGTTCGCCCAGCCGCCGCCCACCGTCGTGGCCACCGCCGCGGAAACGGCACCGATGGCCTATCCCTGGGCCTTCGGAACCTGGCTGCTGGTGCTGCGCAACCGCCAGGACCTGGCCGAACGCCGCTCCGAGGGCTGGAATCTGCTGCTGGATTCCAGCTTGCGCGGCCTGGTGGTGCTGCCATCGAGCCCCCGGGTGGTGATCGAGCTCGCCCTCCGGCAGATCGGTCGCTTCAGCCGGGAGAGCGGCGCCCTGGCCGATCCGCAGCTTGTGCCCCAGCTCAGGCGCCTGCGAGGCCAGGCCCGCTCCTTCGACGACCGCGACGGCCTCAACCTGCTGCTGCGGGGCAAGGCGGAAGCGGCGGTGGTGCCGAGCCAACGCTTGCTGCCCCTGCTGCGCAGTGATTCCCGCCTCACGGCGCTGCTGCCGGAGAGCGGCTCACCGCTGTGGTGGAACCTGCTGCTGCGGCCGGACCGCAGCCGCGAACCGGCGCCGCTGGCCTGGCTTCGCCAGATCGGCGAGCCTCCCCTGCTGTCGCGTTTGCTGGCGGCGGGTTGGGTCCCACCCCTGCAGCGCCCGACCATCGCCGCGGCCCTGGGGCAATGGCCCCAGCCCGTGGCTTCCCTGCTGTATCCCGAGCCGGCGGTGTTGGCGAACTGCAACTCCCTGCCGCCCCTGGGCGCAGCCGATCGGCGCAGCTACCAGAAACTCTGGGACCAGGCGGCTCCGGCCTGAGGCGGCCCTAACCCCAAAGCCGCCGCCGTGGGGACGCCGCCAGCAGGCTGTGGGTCTCGGCGAGCAGGTCGGGAATCGCCAGGCCATGGGGACAGCGGGGCAGGCAGGCGCCGCAGCGCTCACAGGCCCTGGCATCGAGCGCTTCCCACCAGTGACCGGCCCGGCCGATCAGGTTGTAGCGCTCACCGGCGAAGGCCTCCATGCCATGGCCAATCGCCAGGTTGCGCAGGCGGAGCAGCTCGGGAATCGGCACCGCCTTCGGACAGGGCAGGCAGGCGCGGCACTGGCCACAGCGCTGCAAGCCCAGTCGCTCTCTGGCGGAGGCGGCGAGCCGCTCCAGGGCGCTTGTCTCTGCCGGGTTCAGGGGGCCGCCTGCGCCCGCCAGGCGCAAGGCCCAGGCCAGGTCGGCGGGCCTGGCGGCGCCAAGGCTGAGGGTGCTGATCCCTGCGGCCAGCAGGAAGCGGTAGGCCAGCTCCAGCGGCAGGAACGGCGCGCATTGCTCCAGAAGTTCAGGCGGGGGGTCGTAGAGGCGGCCGCCCTTGTCGGCGGGGGAGATGGCCAGCACGCCGATGCCGGCGGCCAGGGCGCGGCGGGCCAGGGGCAGACGCTCCTGATCGAACAGGTGCAGATGGAGGCTGCAGAAGCCGAAGCGGCCGCTGGAAAGGGCGGATTCGATCAGCGCGGTGCTGCCGTGGCTGCTGAAGCCCACCTGCCCCACCAACCCTTCGCCCAGGGCCCAGCGCAGCAACTCCGCCCCTTCCCCCTCCAGGGCCCAGGCCAGGTGCTCCGGCCGGTTGAGGCCGTGCACGGCCAGGTTGTCGAGCCGCTCCACCCCCAGGCGCCCGAGGCAGGCCCGCAACTGGGCCCGCCCCTCCTGCAGACCCGGGCCGGGCAGGAGCTTGCTGGTGATCACCACCAGTTCCCGTTCAACCGCCAGGCTGCTCAGCGCCCGGCCGAGATACCCCTCGGCGGGTCCATAGGCGGGGGCCGTTTCCAGATGGTTGATCCCGGCGGCCAGGGCGGCTGCCAGCACCAGCTCCATCTGATCGGCGGAGTCGAGCGCCCGCATCGTGCCGAGGCTGAACAGGGAGACGGCCGGACCCTGGCCGAAGGGTCGGCGGACCGGCCTCGGCTCAGCCGGGGCCACCGGAGGGGCCACTGGGCAGATCCGGTGGGGATGGGGCTGGCGGCTCAGGGCCAGCTTCAGGTTCCGAATCCCCCTGGCGTTGGGAGCGGCGAAGGTTGCGGATCAGTTCCGCCGGGCTGACCCGATCGAGAAAACGGCGAAAATCCTCCTGGTCTTCGGCGTCGGCCTCGGCGTCGACGGGGATCGAAGCATCCGACACCACCTCCTCGAGCATCCAGATGCCGGCATCGGTGCGCAGGGCCAGGGCAATCGCGTCACTTGGCCGGCAGTCGATTTCCAGAGGTTGGGCGGCGGCGTTGCTGAGCTTGAGCACGGCGCGGAAGGTGTTGTCCTCGATCGCATGGATGATCACCCGTTCGAGTTTCAGCCCTCCCGCCTCCAGCAAGGTGGCCATCAGGTCGTGGCTGAGCGGGCGGGGCGGCGCCTTCCCACCCATGCCCGCCAGGATGTTCTGGGCCTGGGCCTGGTCGATCCAGATCGGCACCTGACGCCGGCCGCAGGGATCGCGCAGCAGCACGATGGGGCTGCGACTGGCCGCATCGAGCGCGATGCCGGCAACGCGCATTTCAACCATCGCGCCGTCCAACCATGGTCTTGCCGCGCTTGCCCATTGGCCATTATGGGCAGGTCCTCCAACAGGCCGATGTTCACCGGGTTGGTCCAGGCGGTGGGTCGGTTGCGACGCCAGGCCCGCGGCGTGGTCGTGGAGGGACTGGCAGGGGAGTTCTCGATTGCCCTCGGTGACAGCGTGGCGGTCGACGGCGTCTGCCTGACCGTGGCGGAGCTGCAGGCCGGGGGCTTCCGGGCCGATGTCAGCGAGGAAACCCTTCAGCGCAGCACCCTTGCCGCCAAGGCGGCGCTGGGGGCAGCGGTGAATCTGGAGCCTGCCCTGCGACTTTCCGACCGACTCGGGGGCCATCTGGTCAGCGGCCACGTCGATGGACTCGGCGAGGTGACCGGCATCGTGCGGCAGCCAGGCTCCTGGCGGCTGGAGCTTCGCTGGCTTGATCCGGCCTATGGCCGCTATGTGTGTGACAAGGCCAGCGTCGCCGTCGACGGGATCAGCCTCACGGTGGCCAGCGCCAGCCCCGGCGGGGAGCGGTTCTGGATCGCCGTGATCCCGCTCACCTGGGCCAGCACCACCTTGGGCCAGCGCCGGGTGGGGGATGCAATCAATCTCGAAGCGGATCTGCTTGCCAAGTACACCGAGCGGCTGCTCGGGGCAGGCGCTGCACCCAGGACAGAACGGTCGGGCGCTCCGATGGCCGCCGCGGAAATCGAGCCTGGCTGGCTGGCGGAACAGGGCTGGGCTTAAGCAGGCCTGCGGGCCTCGACAACCGTTTAAGAGGTTGTGTCCTCGAGGGGAAGCAGCCAGATCGCACCGGTGTCCTCGTGGATCTGGATCTGGAACTCCTGGCCGGGCTCCAGCCCCAGGCGGCGGGTGTAGGCGTTACCGATCAGCAAATTGCCGTTGCCATGGACGCGGGTGCGGAAGTCGGCCTGGCGCCCCTTGCTGACCGGGCCACCGGTGGCCATGCCCCCCAGTCGATACCCCTTCGCTTCCACCAGGGCGCGATAGAAACTCTTCTTGAGCAGACGGCCATTGGGGCTGACATACCCGCAGGCCCTGGCGATCACATCCTCCGAACAGCTGCTCAGGCTTCGGGCCTTCTCCAGCAGCGCTTTTCCCTCCAGCATCGGCGTACGCATCGTGGCTATAAAGCTCTCCGGAGTTTAGGCCGCTCCGCGAATGTTGCCCCCTTCCCAGCCAATGAAAACACTCAGAGCAGATAGAGGATGCCGAACAGAACAAGCCAGATCCCATCCACGAAGTGCCAGTAGAGCTCGGCGGCCTCGACCCCGAAGTGGTGCTCGGGGGTGAATCGGCCCGGAACCCTCGCCTGCCACCAGACGATCAGGATCATCAGGGCCCCCAGGGACACGTGCAGTCCATGGAAACCGGTGAGCGCGTAGAAGGTGCTGGCGTAGAGGTTGTCGGTGAGGCCGAAGGGCAAGGAGAAGTACTCCACCATCTGTCCGGCCAGAAAGGCCAGGCCAAGGCCGGCCGTGATCAACAACCACAACCGACAGGCCCCGTTCCTGGATTGCCTGAGCTCGCTGGCGGCGCGGTGGAAGGTGAAACTGCTCGCCACCAGCAGGGCGGTGTTCAGGGTCGGGAGGATCAGCTCCAGCTCGTAGGTGGCCCCCGGGGGCAGGGGGTTCACGGCCCGGAAGGTGAGATAGGCGGCGAAGAAGCCCGCGAAGGTCATCCCATCGGCCACCAGGAAAGTGGCCAGGCCGAACATCCGCAGATCGCGGTGCTCCCCTTCGGCCCCGTGGTCCTCGGTTTGTCGACTGGTCGACGGGTCGGTGCGAGACGTGAGTGTGGTCATCGTTTCAACGGCCCTCCGACCAGATCTGCAAGCCTGACACCGCCTTGAGATCGATCTGACCCTCCGGTACGCCATAGCCGTAGGGATGGGTCACCAGGGGGGCCGGGCCGTTCCAGTTGGCCACCGGTGGCGGCGAACTGGTGAGCCACTCGGGGGTCAGGGCATTCCAGGGGTTGTCTCCAGCCACCTTGCCGGCGATGGCGCTCCAGGCCACGTTGATCAGGAAGGGGAGGGTGCTGACCGCCATCAGCAGGGCCCCGACACTGCTGAGCTGGTTCAGCAGGGTGAACTGGGGGTCGTACTCGGCGACACGGCGGGGCATGCCGTTGAGACCCAGCCAGTGCTGGGGGGCAAAGCAGAGATTGAAGCCGATGAAGGTGAGGAGAAAGTGCAGCCTGCCGAGCTGTTCATTGAGCATGCGGCCAGTGAACTTGGGGAACCAATGATAGATCGATCCAAACACCACGAACACGGTGCCTCCATACACAATGTAATGGAAGTGTCCAACGACGAAATAGGTGTCATGGACATGAATATCGAATGGAACCTGGGCTAGGGCGACGCCGGTGATGCCACCAAAGACGAAATGCACGATGAAAGCGCAGGAAAACAGCATCGCGCTGTTCAAGGCGATCTTGCCTCCCCAGAGGGTGGCCAACCAGTTGAAGAACTTGATCCCGGTGGGTACGGCGATGAAGGCGGTGGCAATCGTGAAGAACAGCCGCATCCAGGGTGGTGTGGCACTGGTGAACATGTGGTGTGCCCAAACGATCAGGCCCAGAAAGACAATGCCAAGGATGGAGTACACCATCGTGGTGTAGCCGAACAGGGGCTTGCGGGCATGAACCGGCAGGATTTCGCTGACCAATCCGAAGGCCGGCAGCACCATGATGTAAACCGCCGGATGGGAATAGAACCAGAAGAGGTGTTGGTAAACCACGGCGTTGCCACCGAGGGCCGGGTTGAAGAAGCCCGTGTGGGCGATGATGTCGAAGCTGAGGAGCACCAGGGTTCCCGCCAGAACAGGGGTGGCCAGCACCACCAGAATGCTGGTGCCCAGCATGGCCCAGCAATACATCGGCAATTGCATCATGCCCAGGCCTGGCCTCCTCATCTTCAGCACCGTGGCAATGAAATTGATGCCACCGAAGATGGAGCTGCCGCCCAGAAGCAGCACACTCAGGATCCAGATCACCTGTCCGGTTGCCGGTGTGGTGAGGCTGAGGGGTGGATAGGCGGTCCAGCCGGACTGGGCAGCACCGGCGATGAAGTAGCTGGCGATCAGCAGGAAACCGGCCGGAGGGATGAGCCAGAAGGCCACCGCATTGAGCCGAGGGAAGGCCATGTCCCGAGCTCCTACATAGAATGGAATCAGATAGTTGCCGAAAGCTCCGTTCACAACCGGCACGATCCAGAGGAAGATCATCACCGTGCCATGCAAGGTGAGCACTTCGTTGTAAGTCTCGCGGGGGAGAAAATCAGAGATCGGGCTGAGCAGCTCCACCCGGATCATCCCGGCGAGGGCGCCACCGATCAGATAGAAGAAGAACGACGTGACCAGGTACTGAAGGCCGATCACCTTGTGATCCAGGCTGAAGCTCAGATAGCGAAGCCAGCCCTCCGGCTGAAGTCCGCGCGTCTGGGAGATCGGGGGTGGCAGGGTGAGGGTCATCGTCGCTGAACGGTGCGGAGAAAAGAGCTGATCAAAACCGCCGAAAGGGCTCAGCCGGTGGAGAGGGGAGGAAGGGAAGCCAGGGTGGCGGGTCGATTGGAGGCCAGCCAGGTGTCAAAGGCCTGGGGCTCATGCACCACCACGGTGGAACGCATGCCGCCGTGGTAAGGGCCACAGAGCTCTGCGCAGATGATCGGATATTGGCCAGGAAGGGTGGGGGTGAAGGTCAACACGGTGGGCTGGCCGGGAATGATGTCCTGCTTCAGGCGGAACTGGGGGACCCAGAAGGCATGGATCACATCCCGGGCTTCCATGCGCAGCTCCACCGGCTGACCAGCCTTGACATGGAGCTCACCGGTGGTGAAATCACCCTCGGGGTAGTGAAAGAGGAAGGCGAACTGCAGAGCCGTGACCTCAACGGGCAACATCCCTGCCGCGGGTCCGCCGGGGGAGCCGATGCCACCCCATAGGCGAGGTTCGACCTCCTGGCTGACCGGTCCCTCCACGCTTGCCGGGGTGACGGCCGAGGCCATGGCCCCATGCATCGCATGGGGGTCAGCAAGAGGAATCATTCCTCCCATCCGGTCATAGATGTCGTAGCTGTAGATGCCCACAAACAACACCACGATGGCTGGGATGGCCGTCCAGAAAATCTCCAACTGAAGATTTCCTTCCACCGCCACTCCGTCGCCCGGGTCGCCATCACGACGGCGAAAACGCACCAGACTGAAGATCAACAAACCGACCACACCCAGGAACAGAATGGTGCCGATCGTGAACAGAACACCGAACAGTTCGTCGTAGAGGGGGGCGTTGGTGCTGGCTGCCGCCGGCAGCAGATTGACGTTCTGACCAACCCAAAGCCCGCTCAGGACAAGGATCATGCCCAGGACCAGGGTCACGATGGCGGAGGGAATGGGCATGACCCGGTCGCTGAGGCGTTCAGCCTATGGCGTGGCCGAGCTTCCCCGGGTGCCGTGCGATAAACAGCAGCGCCCGTTCTCAGAGCCGTGAGCGATTCCACACAGACCAGTGGTGTCTTGGCCCCCGCGAACGCTGTGGAGTTGAAGTTGAAATTCGATCGCTAGCTTGTCTGCCATGACATTTGGTTTGCTCTTTCTCAGTTCCCACCTTGTGGTGGCCCTGGTGTCCCTGGTGGGCATCGGCGGCGCCACCCGTGTGATGGAAGCCGGCCTGGCCTGCCCCGACTGGCCCCTCTGTTATGGATCCCTGCTGCCTGGCGGAAGGATGAATCTCCAGGTGTTCCTGGAATGGTTCCACCGCCTCGACGCCTTCCTCGTTGGAGTCGGCTTGCTTGTACTGTTCGTTGTCAGTCTGATTCAGCGCCAACACCTACCCCGCTGGCTGCCCTGGTTGAGCGGAGCGGCCCTGGTGCTGGTGGCCCTGCAGGGTGCCCTGGGGGCGTTCACGGTGCTGCAGCTGCTGCGATTCGACCTGGTCACGGCCCATCTGGCCACGGCCTTGGTGCTGGTGGCCCTGCTCAGCGGGATCCACCAGGGCCTGGTCACTTCACTCCAGGCACCGGCCCAGGGGCTCATCCAGGTGCAGGCCGTGGCCCCCGGGCACCCCTCTGCCCCCCCGTGGCAGGCGCCCTGGTGGCTGGCGGCCGCCGCGGCGGCTGGGGCGGTTGTTGCCCAGGCCGTGACCGGAGCCCTGATGGCCAGCCAGTGGGCCTCCGGCAGCTGCCTGGCAGCTGGTGAGGCCTGCGGCTGGCTTTCCCTTCACCGACAGTTGGCGTCCCCCGTGGCCGGTGCCGTGCTGCTGCTGGCCAGCACGATGGTTCTTCTGCCAGGGGCCCAACGGCGGCTCTGGCGGTTTGCCGTGGCCGCCGCCGCCCTGACGGTGCTGCAAGTGCTGCTCGGCGTGTTCACGCTGCGGCTGGCCCTGGCTGTTCCCCTGGTCACCGTGGGACACCAGATCACGGCAGCCTTGCTTGTGGCCGTGCTTGCCGCCCTGGCCGTCCGGGGCTGGCGATCCGCCGCCCCCAGCCCGGTGCTCAACCTCCTCCCCCTGCAGACATCCCATGGTTAGCGCCAGCGTGGCCTCGATTACGGCGGCACCTGCCCTCAGCCGCGATCAGCTGGTGCCCTCCAGGGCCAAGGTCCGCCTGCCGGCCTGGCTGGAAATCGCCAAGCCCCGCCTGATCCCCCTGCTGCTGGCCACGACCCTGGGGGGCATGGCCCTGTCGGAGGGGTGGCCCGTGGCCGCTCCGCGGCTGGCCTGCACCCTGGGGGGCGGGGCCCTGGCGGCCGCGGCCGCCGGCGTATTCAATTGCCTGTGGGAGCAGGAGCTCGACGGACGCATGCAGCGCACCAGCGGCCGCGCCCTCCCCTCCGGCCGCCTCTCCCAGGCCACCGCCTTCAGCCTTGCCGTGGCGCTCACCTGCCTGGCGGCGGGGCTGCTGATCGTCGGGGTGAACGCTTTGGCGGCCAGTCTGGCGTTGCTGGGGTTGTGCAGCTACGTGCTGCTCTACACAGCCCTGTTGAAACCCCGCACCACCTGGAACATCGTGATCGGCGGGGTGGCCGGAGCCATCCCGCCCCTGGTGGGTGCCGCAGCGGCCACTGGCCATCTGGGCCTGGGCAGCTGGTGGTTGTTCAGCCTGGTGATGCTCTGGACACCAGCCCACTTCTGGGCCCTGGCCCTGCTGCTCAAGGAGGACTACCGCTCGGTGGGCATCCCGATGCTGCCGGTGGTCAAGGGGGTCGTTCACACCACCTGGGCGATCGGCCACTACGCCCGCGCCACGGCGCTGATCAGCCTTCTCGGCGTCCTGGCCCTGCCCACTGGAGGGCTGCTCTACGGCGTGCTGGTGCTGCCGTTCAATGCCCGCCTGCTGCAGATGGGTCAATCCCTCAAGCTGACGCCCTGCGATCCGATCGCCGCCAGGGGCCTGTTCCGCTGGTCGATCCTGTATCTGTTCGGCCTCTGCCTGCTGCTGCTGCTGGCACGGCTGCCGGCCGCCGCCGCCTTCAGCACCCAGACCTGGCAGCTGCTGGTGGGGGCCTATCCGTTCCTGTCCCCCTCGACCCTCTGAGCGCCGGCGCCCTTTCTAGATTGAATCGTCAGATCGGCCCGAGAAGGCTGTCAGCAGCGGTGCCAGAACCAGTGATCGAGCTTCAGGACCTCCACAAGCGCTTTGGCCCGGTCGAGGCCCTCGCCGGCCTGAACCTTCAGGTGCCCCGGGGAACGCTCTATGGGCTGCTGGGACCCAACGGTGCCGGCAAGACCACGGCGCTGCGCATCCTCTGCACCCTGCTGGCTCCCGACGCCGGCAGCGTCCGGGTGGCCGGGCTCGATGCCCTGGCCCAGCCCCGGGCCGTGCGGGAGCTGCTGGGCTACGTGGCACAGGAGGTGGCGATCGACAAGATCCTCACCGGCCGGGAGTTGCTCGAACTCCAGGGGGCGCTCTATCACCTGCCGGCCAGCCGCCTGCAGGCCCGCCTTTCCGAGCTCAGCGCTCTGCTGGGCATGGACGACTGGATCGATCGCCGCTGCGGCACCTACTCCGGTGGCATGCGTCGCCGCCTCGACCTGGCCAGCGGCCTGCTCCATGACCCGGCCCTGCTGGTGCTGGATGAACCCACCGTCGGTCTGGACATCGAGAGCCGGGCGGCGATCTGGCAAGTGCTGCGTCGATTGCGCGACCAAGGCACCACCGTGCTGCTGAGCAGCCACTACCTCGAGGAGGTGGATGCCCTGGCCGACCGGCTGGCCATCATCGAGGGGGGCCGGGTGATTGCCGAGGGCAGTCCCACCGGCTTGAAGAGCGCCCTCGGCGGCGATCGGGTCACCCTGCGGGTGCGAGAGTTCAGCGACGAGGCGGAGGCCGCCCGGGTGCGCCAGGTGCTGCAGAGCTGCCCCGGCATTCAGCAGATGGTGGTGAACCGGGCCCAGGGCCATTCGCTCAACCTCGTGGTGGAGAACGAGGCGGTGATCGAGCCGTTGCGCCGCCAGCTGGCGGCGGCCGATCTGCCGGTGTTCTCCCTGTCCCAGAGCCGGCCAAGCCTGGATGATGTCTACCTCCAGGCCACCGGCCGCACTCTGATGGACGCGGAGCTGGCGGTGGCCGGCAGCCGTGACCCCAAGGCGGAGCGCAAGCAGGCCATGCGCTGATTCGAGAACCCACTTCTTCCTTGCCGATCCAGCCATGACCAGCGCTCCCACCCTCACCGCTCCCCAGCCGGCGGCGCCCAGCGCCGAGCGCTCCGCCATGGCCGATCTGAGCCAGGAGACCCTAGCCCTGACCAAGCGGTTGTTCCTGCAGCTGGCTCGGCGGCCCTCCACCCTGGTGGCGGGGGTCTTGCAGCCCTTGATCTGGCTGGTGCTGTTCGGGGCGTTGTTCGCCAAGGCCCCGGAGGGCCTGCTGCCGGGTGGGATGAGCTACGGCCGCTTCCTGGGCGCTGGGGTGATCGTGTTCACGGCCTTCAGCGCAGCCCTCAATGCCGGGCTGCCGGTGATGTTTGACCGGGAGTTCGGTTTCCTGAACCGGTTGCTGGTGGCTCCCTTGCGCTCGCGAAGCTCGATCGTGATCGCCTCGGTGCTGTACATCACCAGCCTCAGCCTGGTCCAGAGCATCGCGATCATGGGCACAGCGGCGCTGCTGGGCTACGGCTGGCCGGGGGCCTACGGCCTGGTGCTGGTGCTAGTGACCCTGCTGTTGCTGGTGTTCGCCGTGACCGGCCTCAGCCTGGGACTGGCCTTTGCCCTGCCCGGGCACATCGAGCTGATCGCGGTCATTTTCGTGGTCAACCTGCCGCTGCTGTTCGCCAGCACCGCATTGGCACCGATTTCCTTCATGCCCACCTGGTTGGGCTGGCTTGCGGCCCTGAATCCCCTTACGTTCGCCATAGAACCGATCCGCGCCGCCTACGCCGGCCACCTGTCGCTCACCGAGGTGGTCCTGGAAGCTCCCTACGGGGATCTCACCGGTGCCCAGTGTCTGCTGGTGCTGGCCCTGCTGGCCGTCGGTTTGTTCCTCCTGATCCGGCCCCTCCTGGATCGCAAACTAAGTTGAGTTCCACCGTGTCTCTCTCCTTTCCGGATCCGTTCTCGCCGTCCCCCCTGGCGGCCCCCTGGCTGGATCATCCAGGCAGCAGCCGGCAGGAACTTCTTGCGGCACTGCAGCGCCAGGACGACCCCGCCGTCGCCAGCCTTTCGGCCCGCTGGGCCCATCGCCATGGGGTGGAGTCGCTGCAACGGCTGATCCAGCAGCTGGAGGTGGACTCCGGGACAGCAGCGGCAGACACCGGTCCGGCGTCGATCAGCGTCGAAACCCCGGCCCAGCGGCCCGCCCGTCGGTTCCAGCCGATCCGCCGCCTGAAGAGCCTGGTGCGCGACTGCATTGATGAGGTGGCCAGCACCTTCCAGGAGGACACCGACGACCCCGCGGTTAAATCGCAGGAGGCCGCACCCCAGCCCTTGTCCCTGGCCCGGCCACCGATCCATCCCGACCTGGCGGACCTCCGGTCCTGGTTGCCCGATCACCGCGACGACCAGCATCGCCGCGCCTCCTGAGCGCGCTTCGCTTCCCCTGCCCTTCTGGTCCGTGCCCCGTCCTCCCCTTGCTCCACGGCTCAGCCGCGCCGCCCTGCGGGGGGGGCTGATCGTGTCGGTGCAGGCACCGGAAGGCTCACCGATGCGCCACCCCGACGTGATCGCGGCGATGGCGGCAGCCAGCCTGGCCCGGGGGGCGATCGGCGTGCGGCTGGAGAGCCCCGAGCACATCGGAGCGGTGCGGCGCCGCTGCCCCCAGGCCCTGATCGTCGGGCTGTGGAAGCGCACGTTCAGCGACAGCGCCGTCTACATCACGCCGGGCTGGGGGGAGATCCAGGCCGTCTGGGCGGCGGGAGCGGATGTGGTGGCGATCGACGCCACCGGGCGTATCCGGCCGGGTGGGCAGGACCTCGCCCTGCTGATCGAGCGCGCACATACCGACCTGGGAGCCCCCCTGATGGCGGATGTGGACACCTTGGCCAACGGCCTGCGGGCCGGGGCCCTGGGTTGCGACTGGGTGGGGACCACCCTGCACGGCTACACGGACGAAACGGCCTCCAGCAGCCCCCCGGCCTGGGACCTGCTGGAGCCCCTGCGCTCCGGCCTCCCGGCGGAGGTGGCCCTGATCTGCGAAGGCGGAATCGCCAACGCCGGCGACGCCTGTCGGGCCCACCGGCTCGGGGCAGACGCGGTGGTGGTGGGCACCGCCATTACCGGTGTGGACCTGCAGGTGGCCGCCTACGTCAGGGCGTTGGGGAGCTGAGCGAGGCCGCTCACATCATCCCCGGCATGCCCATCCCACCCATTCCGGGCATTCCCATACCGCCCATACCCCCCATTCCTCCCATCCCGCCCATGCCACCAGGGGCTGGCGGCGCTTCGGGTTCGGGCTTGTCGGTGATCACCACTTCGGTGGTGATCAACAGGGCGGCGATCGACACCGCATCCTGGAGGGCCAGCCGCACCACCTTGGCGGCATCGAGGATGCCGGCGGAGATCAGGTCTTCGTAGTCGCCGGTGAGGGCGTTGTAACCCTTGCCGCTGCGAAGCGCTTCGGCCACCACCACCACGCCATTGGCGCCGGCGTTGTCGGCGATCTGGCGCAAAGGAGCCGAGAGCGAGCGCTGCACGATCTGGGCGCCGGTGCGTTGATCCCCCGTCAGCCGTGCGATCAGGCCGTCGAGGTCAGAGGCCAGCTGCAGCAGGGTGCTGCCACCCCCCGGCACGATGCCCTCCTCCACCGCCGCGCGGGTGGCGTTGAGGGCATCCTCGATGCGGAGCTTGCGGTGCCGAAGTTCGGTTTCGGTGGGAGCCCCGACCTTGATCACGGCCACGCCGCCGGCCAGCTTGGCGATCCGCTCATTGAGCTTTTCGCGGTCGTACTCCGACTCGGTGGCCTCCAGCTCCCGCTTGATCGAGGCGACCCTCTCCACCACGGCGTCGCGGTGGTCTTCGTTGCCGACGATCGTGGTGCTGTCCTTGCTGATCGTGATCCGGCGCACCCTGCCCAGGTCGGCCAGGGTGAGCTTCTCAAGGGTCATCGCCCGGTCTTCGCTGATCAAGGTGGCGCCGGTGAGGATGGCGATGTCCTGCAGGGCGGCCTTGCGACGCTCGCCGAAGGCGGGGGCCCGCACGGCCGCCACCTGCAGCACCCCGCGGTTCTTGTTCACCACCAGGGTGGCAAGGGCCTCGCCCTCCACCTCTTCGGCCAGGATCACCAGGGGCGCCCCCGCCTTCGACACCATCTCCAGCACGGGGATGAGGTCGGCGATGGCGCCGATCTTGCGGTCGGTGACCAGCAACAGGGCGTTCTCGAAGTCACAGACCTGGCGGTCGGCGTCGGTGACGAAATAGGGGGAGGAATAGCCCCGATCGAAGGCCATGCCCTCGGTGATTTCAAGCTCCGTGGCCAGGGAGCGGGACTCCTCGACGGTGATCACCCCGTCGGTGGTCACCTTGTCCATGGCGTCGGCAACCATCTGGCCGACCAGCTCATCGCCGCCGGCACTGACGGTGGCCACCTGGCGGATCGCCTCACCAGCCACCGCCTGGGACAGCCGGGCGATGCCGGCCACCACCTCGGCGGTGGCGGCCTCCATGCCGCGTCGCAACCCAACTGGATTGGCGCCGGCAGCCACGTTGCGGAGGCCCTCCTGGACCAGCGCCTGGGCGAGGAGGGTGGCGGTGGTGGTGCCATCCCCGGCCTTGTCCTTGGTTTTGGAGGCCACCTGCTGGATCAGCTTGGCGCCGAGGTTCTCGAAGGGATCCTCCAGTTCGATCTCCTTGGCGATCGTCACGCCGTCGTTGACGATGTCCGGGGCGCCGAACTTCTTCTCCAGCACCACATTCCGGCCCCGCGGACCGATCGTGACCTTCACCGCATCGGCGAGGGCATTCACCCCGCGCTCCAGGGCGGCGCGGGATGCATCCGAGAAGCAGATCAGTTTGGCCATCGGGTGGAGAGGGGGCACGCCATGGGAGTGCCCAGAAAAGGGAAGATCCCAGGCTCCCACGGCAGCGTGGAGGCTGTCAGCGGATCGGGGGTGGGGAAAGCCGAATCGGGCCCTTGGCCTCGATAGGGTCTAGGCATGGAGGAGTTGATCACCCCCAACCTGGCCGGCGCCTTAGGCGATGTGGCCGCCGATCCGGCGGCTGGCCCCAGCGTGATGGCCTTCGTGATCATCACCGGCCTGGGCCTGGCGATGGCGGTGGTGTACGTGCCGATCCGGCTGTTCCTGACCCTGACGGCCCGCAGCCGCCGACTCAAGCTCCTGCAGCGTATCCGCCGCCTGCGGGAAGAGTTGGGCCAGCCGATCGAGGGCTGAGCGTTGCCGGAGAGCTTCAGGCCATCAGCATGCCGCCATCCACCTGGAGCACCTGGCCGGTGATGTAGGCGGCGGCGGGATCGGCGGCCAGGAACCGCACGGCGCCGGCCACCTCCTCGGGCTGGCCGAGCCGCCCCACGGGAATCGCCTTGAGGATCGGCTCCGGATCGAGGCCCTCGGTCATGTCGGTGGCGATGAAGCCAGGAGCCACCGCGTTCACGGTGATGCCGCGGCTGGCGAATTCGGCAGCTGTGGAGCGGGTGAAACCGACCACGCCGGCCTTGGCGGCGCTGTAGTTCGCCTGGCCGGGGTTGCCCGTCAGGCCCACCACCGAGGTGATGTTGATGATGCGGCCACGGCGGGCCTTGAGCATGGGGCGGCTCACGGCACGGGTGCAGAAGAACACGCCGGTGAGGTTCAGATCGATGACCGCCTGCCAGTCGGCGGTCTTCATGCGCAGCAGCAGCCCATCGCGGGTGATGCCGGCGTTGTTGACCAGCACGTCGAGGCGGCCGCTGCGCTCCAGCACCGCCTGGATCAGGCCGTCCACCGCCGCTTCCTTGGCCACATCGGCCGCCAGGGCGTAGGCCCGGCCTCCCGCCGCCACGATCTCGGCCACCACGGCCTCGGCGGCGCTGGCAGAGCGGGCGTAGTTCACCACCAGCTCAGCCCCCTCCGCCGCCAGGGCCAGGGCGATCGCCCGGCCGATGCCCCGGCTGGCCCCGGTGACCAGGGCGGTCTGACCGGCTAGGGGGGTGGCGGCGGCGGGCATCGGGGACGGAGCGCTTGGCCCCAGCGATCGTATGCCGTCGCTTCCGGGGTGGCTGAGCGGGGAACTCAGTCCTGCATGGTCTCGATGCCCACCAGGGCCCGACCGAGGATGGACGTGAAGCTGCGCAGCTGCTCCTGGCTGCCCATCACCACCAGCATCTGCCCGGGGGCCAGCCGAATCTCGCCGCCAGGGTTGGCGATCAGGCGCGCCTCCTCCTGGTGATAGGTGGTGCCGCGGTAGCTGTAGGGATTGCTCACCTTCGGGGCCGGGGTGCGGATCGCCAGCACCATGGCCCCGGAGCGGCGTCCCAGTTCCAGCTCGGCCAGGCTGCGGCCATCGAGGTCGCCGAGCAGGGATCCGTCTTCGCTGAGCTGGAACTCCTCCACCTCGCATTCGGAGCTGGAGAGCAGGTCCATGAACCGCACCGCCAGGGGCCGGAGGGCCGTTGCGGCCATCGTGCGTCCACCGGCCACGTAGGGGCTCACCACCTGGTTGGCGCCGGCCTGCAAGAGTTTGCGCTCTGCTTCGTCGCTGTCGCAGCGGGCGATCAGGCGACACTTGGGGGCGATGCCCCGGGCACTGAGCACCACATAGAGATTGGCCGCGTTGCTGGGCAGGGCCGCCACCAGGCTGCGGCAGCGGAGAATCCCCGCCTCCAGGAGGGTTTCATCGAGGGTGGCATCGGATTGCAACACCGTGATGCCGCGGTCTTCGGCCGCTTCCTTTTGGACCTGATCCATTTCGATCACCAGCAGGGGAACCCCTTCGCTGGTGAGCTGTTGTGCGATTTCGCGGCCGATGCGGCCATAGCCACAGAGAATCACATGGTTTTCCATGGTCATGAGAAAGCGGCGGAAACTGTTCTCGCGCATCCGGCGGAAGTAGCCGGATTCGCTGAGCCCGAGCAGGCTCTGGATGGTGACCTGCACCACCACCAGCCCCCCCACGAGCGCGAAGGTGGTAACGAAGCGGCCAGCGGCGGAGAGGGTCTGGGTGGTGCCGTCACTCCAGCCCAGGGTGCTGAGAATGATCAGCACCATCCAGTAGCAGTCGCCCCAGTCCCAGCCTTCGGTGAGGCGGTAACCCGCCGCCGCCGCGTTCACCACGAAGACGAGGGAGAGCAGCGGGGTTTTCCACGGCTTCGGGTTCCGGGCAGACGGAGGGCGGCGGCGAAAGCGCAGCAGCAGGGGGGTGGGGTTGGAGGGGGGCATCCAGCGGAGCCGTTGGGGAATTGGCGCTGATGGAGGTGCCGTGGATGCAGGTGCCGCCTATGCAAGCCCCAGGGCCTGCATCACCGCCGCGACGCTGAGCCGATCGAGGGAGTCGGCGGAGCCGATACCTTGTACCCCCTCACGGAGCGGCAGGCTGTCGCCGCTGCGACCCAGGGCCACCAGGGGGGTGCCCGTCAGCAGGGCCAGCTCGGTGACCACGGGATCACTGCTGAGCACCACATCGGCGGCGGCCACCTGGGCGGCCTGCTGAACCGGGCTGCCGCCGCTGGCGCTGATCACCCGCAGATCGGCGAGGCGGGCCCGGATCGCCGCCGGCAGGGCCTGCCAGTGGGCGGCGGGCCAGTCGGCGCCGGTGCTGGCTGCCGCGGCGGGTGCCAGCAGCAGCACGGGGCCGCTGCCGGAGGGCAGCGCAGCGGCGGCGGCGGCAAGATCCGCCTGGGCCAGGCCGAGCCGGAAGGCGGCGGCATCGAGCGGCACCTCGATCGGGCTCAACCAGGCCTGCAACGCCTGGTTGGGCCAGCCAGCACCCGGGGAAGCGGTGGCTTCGGCGGTGAGCCGGATGGTGGCAGAGAAGCCGGTGCGGGCGATCCGGGTGGGGATGTGGGTGAGCGAGAGCAGCAGATCGAGCGGCCAGCCGGAGGCCAGGTTGATCGACAACTGAAAGTCGGGCTCGCGAACGGCGCCGAGCAGGTTGGCCCACTCCGCCAGGCTGAGCCCCGGGGCAAAGCTGAAGGGCAGCACCTTCTCCACCGCCGGCACCAGCTTCCAGACCGCCGCAGCCTCCGCAGGGCAGGCCACCTGCACCTCGGCCCCGAGCTGGTCGGCGACGGCGGCAACGGCCGGGATGGTTTGGAGTTGGGTTGCGCTGCCGCCGGGAATCAAGAAAAGAACACGCATCTGGGCGGCGGCTGGCAGGCGTGGCGCGAGCTGATTGTATGGATCGGATCCGGTTTTGCCGCCTCAACGGGAGTCGCTTGTGCATTTGCTGATCGCCGCCGCCGGCAGCGGCCGCCGCATGGGCGGCGAGGGCAACAAGCTGCTGCTGCCGCTGGCCGGCCGCGCCGTGCTGGCCTGGACCCTGGAGGCGGCCCTGGCCTGCCCGTCGATCCGCTGGATCGGCGTGGTGGGCCAGCCGGTCGATCAGGACGCCGTGGAAGCCCTGATCACGGCCGCCGCCCCGGATCGGCCCGTCCGCTGGATCGTCGGCGGCGCCAGCCGCCAGGAGTCGGTGAGCAGGGGGCTGGCCGCCCTGCCGCCTGGCGCCAGCGGCGTCCTGGTCCATGACGGCGCCCGGTGCCTGGTGACCCCTGAGCTGATCGGCCGCTGCGCCGAGGCGGTGGAGCAAGGTGAGGCGGTGATCGCCGCCACGCCGGTGAGCGACACGATCAAGCGGGTGGATGGCCAGGCCATGGTCGCGGCCACTCTGGAGCGCTCCGAGCTCTGGGCCGCCCAGACCCCCCAGGGATTCCCGGTGGAGGCGCTGCGCCAGGCCCATGGCCAGGCCCACCAGCAGGGCTGGTCGGTCACCGATGACGCCGCCCTGTTCGAGCGGCTCGGCTGGCCGGTGCGGGTGATCGCCGCGCCGGCCTCGAACATCAAGATCACCACACCGTTCGATCTGACCCTGGCGGCGGCCTTTCTGGCCGAGCGCGCCGCCAGGAGCTTGACGTGCCCAGACGATCCCCACCACGTCTCCAAAGGTTCTCCAAAATCCGCCCAAAACCCACTGAAAGCAATGGATCTGGGCGAGACAATGGGGCATGAACATGCGTAAGTCCGAGACCTTCCGCGCCTCGACCCCGGGGTAGATCACCTTGACGCCGCCCTCGCCCTTCGACTTGCTGACGGGCAACCAGCATCCCCACAACTGCCAAGCGGCCCTGGATGGAGACCGCTAGAAGATCGTGGGGATCGGCGTGAGCAACCAGCCGCTGGATGTGGAGCATCTGGAACCGGTGCTGGAGCACACGATCGCCAACCCAGATCAGGCACCCCAGGCATTCATTGCCTATGCGGGCTGCTGGGGTGAGGACAACGCCATGTCCGCAGCCGAGCGGGGCGTGGATCCCCCCATTCCCTCCGGCCGAAGGAAGCACGGCCAGCCGCCGCCACCATCCAGCGCCCCGATCCCCAATAGAGCAAATAGGCGAAGATTGGGTCGCAAGCAAGTTTCTCAGGAACAAAGGCTCGGCATCAGGCGCCTTCCCCTAGGCGGGCTGGAGAAGATGAACGAACAATGGATGGCTTGGTGCCTCACTGACAACATCAAAATGTTGCCCCTGTTCCGCAGATTGCCGACGGTTGCCTTAGGCGGAAGGCCTCCGCTGCCGGTGCGGGAGCCGATGATCCTCTGGGGTCAACGGGAGTGAGCTGCCCACCGCAGTGCTCATCGACTCAGCGAGTGCTGGTGCTCAGTTTTGGGAGGCGGTTCAGGAGACAAACTCCTAGGCTTAAAGTGCCTGGTGGAGGGAGCAAGGCTTACAAAGTATTTGTTCAGGAAGATCTCCAGACAGGGGTGAGGAGGATGGAGACCGTATGGGTTCAAGATTCGATCCTGCAGGTGACCAAAGCGGTGGCCTCGCGGGCGGCAGGGCTGCTGATTCGTGATCCTGCCGTTGATCCGCGCTGCCCCGACTCATCCGACCTCGACTTTGTCGTGCTAGCCGACATCGCTGAGATGCGATCCGAACGCCTGTCGCTGGTCACCGCTGGTGCCGGTCCGGTCTTGGCTGACCTGACCTGGTTACCCTGGGCCTGGGTGGTCAACCCCGAGGAGGCCGCAACGCGAGGCTGGGTGCCGCACCGGCTGCTCTCCTCAAATGTTGTTTGGGACGAGGGTCGAGAGATCGCCACGTTGTGCGACGCGATTGCGCAACATATGGCCCGCCCCGAGATACAGAGCCGGCGTGTCTCAGTATTTCTCGACACCGGCTTCCAGGCTGTGCGCGAAATCGGCATCACCTGGGACTTCCCAGCGCTGGGGATGTTCTGGCTGCACATGGCTTATGCCGCATGTCTGGCCGCGCTCGCGGATGGTTTGCACATGTTGTGCCCGAACATCTTCACACGGCCGTTCGACCATCTCGACAGGGTGGAATTGAACGGTCACCCCGGCCTGCGCCTTCGCTGGATTGAGGCGCTGCGCCTGGACGACGAACTCGAGCCGCTGGTCGAGCGGCTGCTTCGCTGTCACGCGCTGATGTCCAGTCGATTCCCCGAACCATGCTGGCCCGCCTCCATTAGAGAAGGGGTGCGCTTTGAGTACCGTTACTGGGTGTCGCACCAGGAGTTGGCTTGGCGGATTCGCACGGCCCGTGAACTCGCCTTGCGTGGTGACTGCGCTGCAGCGGTTTTCCACCTGCGCTTTTGCGCCTATGCGGTGGCTCGGCTGCCGGTGGTGCATGAGCGGGCCCTGGAAGGCATCAGTGGGTCCTTTCTGCGGCCTGAGAAAGCCATGCTGCCTGATCTGAAGCGCCTGGCGCCCGAGATCATCGACGACCTCAGCCTGATGCTCGCCGGCCCAGGAGCGCTGCTGGCGAGTAACGTAAAAATAAGCATAGATAATCTGCTTGAATTCCGTGATAATGTCTGCGCGAGCCTTATTGCTCAGGGGATACCGATCGCGCCGTTGAAGACCTGGGCTCCCTATCAAGTCGTCATGCCCTGATCCACAAGAGGAAACTCCATGTCAAATCTGAGCGAAGTCTGCACCCTCTGTAAAGCCGAGATTAACAGCGCGTTTACAAACCCGCGCCCCCCTGCAGTCAACATCGGCCCAAACCAGCATGTTTCTGGTCCTTGTTTCGTGGCTGACGAAATTGTCTTTACCGGCACCAGCCGCTTGATCTTCGACATCAACCTCGAGAGAGACGAGTATGCCGTGATTTGCCGCAAGTTGACGATCAGCGGCGGCGGCAAGCCCGGCAACCTCAACCCCTGCAACCCTGGCGATCCTGGCACGCGTTACAACACCAACGTCATCACTTGGGACCTCCGCCTGAAGTCCGCCGCCGCCGGCCCGGACGTCAATCCGCCCGCTGCGGCGGCCAGCGGCAACGACGACGGAATGCCCGGCAAGAATGGAATCCCTGGCAATCCCGGCAAACCCGGAGTGGACCTGCGCATCGGTGGAGAGAAAGAGAAGCGGCCGATCAAGCTGGTCATCGTTGCGCTCCAGGTTGAGGTGATCAACGGCGGCAACCTCGTGATCGATTGGGCTGGCCAGGACGGCGGTGATGGCGGCAAGGGCCAGAACGGGGGCAAAGGCAACAAGGGCACGAAGGGCAACGATGGCGAGGATGAAAGCTGGCCCAGCAGCGGCTGCGACATCGGCACCGGCACCGGCGGCGAAGGCGGCCCGGGTGGCGCCGGCGGTGAAGGTGGCCCCGGCGGCAAAGGCGGGGACTCGGGTCAGCTGGTGATCGTCAGTCTGCCCGCCCTGATGGCATCGACTGGTGTCTTCAACGACCCGTCCCGGATCACGCTCGTCACCCAGTCCTACGGCGGCAAGGGCGGTCCCGGCGGGCGCGGCGGCGATGGTGGCCCCGGCGGCAACCCAGGCAAGGCTACTAGCGAATGCGGCGTCGGCCAGCCGGGCATCAAGGGCACTTCCTTCGTGGCGCTGGCCGCGAGCCAGGGCGCGGCCGGCAACCCCGGTGCTGCTCTGACGACGCAGTTCGAAGTCATCAAGGCGGAGTGTGCCACTTCGCTGCCCGCGCCGCTGATCTTCGATAGCAGCAATGTGCTGCCGCGCGACATCCGACGCTGCTTCTCGGGTGCGGCCACCGACACCATCACCCTGACCGGCAGCTATCTGGACCAGGTCGTTGCGGTCGGTTCGAACCTCACCGGAGTGACCGCGACCATCAAGCCGGCGAGCAACGACACCCAACTGGTGCTCGAGGTCACCGCGGCGGCCAACTCCGGCTCGGGCCTCGGCGACCTGGTCTTCACTTACCTCTTCCCGGGCGCATCCGCGACTCAGAAGCTTTCTGGAGCCATTAGGATTGGAGTGTGTACCCTCACCGGCGTCTCAACGTCCAGCGGCGCCCAGGGCACCACGGTCCCCAACTTCACGGTCACCGGAACGTCCTTTGACGTCAGTGCGGCGTCGCACGACATCGTGGTCAGTGGCAACGGCGTGAATGCGGTGAATGTCCAGGTTGTGGACGAGCAGACCATGAAGTGCGATCTCGTCATCGAGAACAACGCCACCAAGACCCAACGTTCGGTGACGGTGAAGGCCGGGACATGCCAGCACACCCTGCCGAACGTCTTCACGGTGACCTGAGCAGGCCTGGCCGCCCCCGGAGGATCCTGCCGTGATCGCAGGGAGCGAGGCCGCCGCCGTGCGTTCGATCGAGCGCGCGGCGGCCTACCTGCTAGCGCAGGCCGTAGGCCACTTTGCCGAGGCGGCGCACGAGATGAACTTCTTGCACCGTGCTGGCTTCACGGGCCTGGCCGAGCGGCAGTCTGGCGACCTGTTCGCCCGCGCCACGCTGGCCCACCTTTTCCTGGACATTGCCGGCGCGCTGCCTCAAGCGTCCTTTGCACAGGAGTTCCAGGCCATCGCACGGCACGAGGCCGACGCGCTGGCCGCACGCAGGCTGGCCCATCGCCGCGGCGGCTGGAGCTACTTTCCCGGGCTGCCCGAGTTGCCGCCCGACGCCGACAGCCTGGCCGCCGTGCTCTCGCTGTTCGTGCGCATTGCCCCTGAGCTGACCCCCCTTTGCGAAGGTGCTGTCGATGCGGTCATTGCCGGCACGCACCCCGACGGTTCCTTCGAAACCTTGATCGTCGCACCCGAAGATGACGGCCGCGAACGCATGCTCTGGGGCATCCGCCATTGCTGGGGCAGCGGCAGAGACGTGGACGTGGTCGCGCACTTCTGTCATGCGCTCTGGCTTTGGGCGCCCGAGCGCCACATTGAGCGGGCACGCCAGGGTGCACGCTATCTGCTTGATCAGCAGCGGCCAGACGGCTCCTGGCAGGCCACCTGGTACGTCGGTCCGGCCTATGGCACAGCACTCGCCCTGAGGTTGCTGCGCGAGACCGGCCTTGGCGTCACTGCCTCAGAACGGGCCGTGAGATTCTTGCTCGCCAGCCAGCAGACCGATGGTTGCTGGAGCGTGGGCCCTTCGGGCTCTCTGCAGACAGCGCTGAGCCTGCTTGCTCTCGGCGAAGCCGACATTGACCTTACCCATGGGGCGATGCGGCGTGGATGCGAGGCCCTGGTGACACGCCAGCTCGCCGACGGCAGCTGGCAGGCTTCGCCCTGGATCCGAATGGAGATCGGCCGCGCCACCGGCAGAACTCTTGCCATCGCTACTTATAAAAGTGTGACCGTGACAACTGGCTTCTGCCTGCGAGCCATCGCCTTTGCTCAAGCACGGATGAATTCAGCTCTCAGCCAGTAGAGTAGTGCGTGGCGCACAAGTTCAAGCCGATCGGAATCGAAGAACACAGCATCTCCGATGAACTCAGAGGGGGGCGTCGAAGCCAGTTGGGCGAGAAACTTCGACTTTGCGATCACTCTTGAACGGTGGAGAAGCTTCCCCGCCGAATCGTGCGCTCCGTGATGATCCCGAACCAGCGCTCCAGCTGCTTGAGGCAGAATGCGTAGGTCGGCAAGGAAGCGGGGCCGCTGCGCTAGCCAGTCCCAGAACAACGGTTCAGTGGAGAGTTAGCAGCCATCAAGCTTCCGCGCAGCCGTGACTCTCTTGCCGGTGGGGCTGCAGTGGATTTGTTCTGCAGAGCCCGGTTGCTCCCATCAAAGACCTTTTCCTCCTTGTCGATGCGAGGCCGACCCGGCCTGAGCTCGTCATGAAGCCCCTCCAGACCGACGCCCATGCGCAGGGCGCTCGTAGTCGGCAGTGAGCGTGAGTTGGCAATGGTCTGCCTGTGCTGAGTCTCGTTGTCCCTGAGAACCAGCAGTAGTATCGGTCGACCAACAGTTATGGATGTGATGTAACGGCCATCTTGGAAGCCATTAGATTTTTTCGATTATTTCTAAAATCCATACCAGTTCAGCAGGCTGAGCTGGCCGGTGGCGCCATCCAGCCGGGCCCGGCTGCCGAGCGGCAGGGCGGCGTTGCCGGGGGCATGGCCCACCGGCAGACGTCCAACCACGGGGATGCCCAGGTCGGCGCTGCGCTCCCTCAGCACCTCCTCCAGGCTGAAGCGGTGCTCCGGCGGTTCGCTGGTTTCACCGATGTCGGTGTCGGTGTCGGCATCTGACTCGGTGTCGGTGTCGGTGTCGGCGGGATCCTCGCAGCCGGCGAAGCTGCCGAAGCCGAGGCCGGCCAGCTGCTGCAGGGCCCCGCAGAGCCGCCAGTGGGTGAGCAGCCGCTCGATCCGGTAGGGGGCTTCACCCACGTCTTCGAACACCAGCACCGCCCCGGCCAGGGGGGGCAGGAACGGGGTGCCCAGCAGGTGGGTCGCCACCGTCAGGTTGGCCACCAGCAACGGGCCCTCGGCAACGCCGCCCCGCCAGGGCTCGCCCTGCAGGGGGGGCAGGGGCTCCCCAAACAGCAGGGCCCGCAGCCGCTCGCGGCTCCAGTCCGGTTCGGCGGCGAGGCCGGTGACCATCGGCCCGTGGATGCCGCCGCCGATCCCCCGGGCCAGGCGCGCCCAGAGCAGGGAGGTGACATCCGAGAAGCCCAGCAACCAGCCATCGCTGGCGGGGAGGTCCTGCTCCAGCAGCCGGGCCGAGCCCCAGCCCCCCCGCACGCAGGCCAGCAGCCGCGCTTCGCCCTCCAGGTCGGCGCGCCGCTGGCGGTCGTCGCCGGCCAGGTACCCCCAGCGGCGGGCGGGGTCGAAGGGTCGCTCCACCTGCAGCCCCCAGGCTTCCAGAAGCGCCACCCCCTGCTCGAGGCAGGCGGGGTCGCCCAGGGCGGAGCTGGCGGCCACCAGCCGCACCGACTCGCCGGCCCGCAGGGGCGGCGGCGGGGCCAGAACCGGCGCGAGCCGTGGACCTGGGCCGCGGGAAGGGGAACCTGGCATCAGCCGCGGCTGGCCACCAGGGCCAGCAGCAGCAGGCCGCCGAGCTGGACCTGGTGGCGGAAGTGGGCGGCGAAACGGGAGCGGGGGGGATCGCCCCGCAGCAGCACCGCCTCCCGCTGCATGCCGACGGCGGCGAGGCCCCAGAGCGGCCAGAACGGCCAGGCCACCCCCTGCAAGGCAGCGGCGACGGCCAGCAACAGGGCCGTCAGGGCGTAGCAGATCGCCACGGCCGCCGGGGCGGCCGGGCCCAGACTGAGGGCACTGCTCCTTAGGCCGAGGGCAGCGTCATCGCGCCGATCCGCCATGGCGTACACGGTGTCGAAGCCGAAGGTCCACAGCAGGGTCGACAACCACACCAGCAGCAGCGGCCAGCCGCCGCCACCCGCCCCCCAGAGCCGTCCTGTGGCGGCGGCCCAGGGGATCAGCACCGCGAAGCCCCAGCAGACCGCCAGAACCAGCTGGGGGAAGGGGAACCAGCGCTTGGCGGAGGGGTAGAGCAGCACCGGCGGCAGGGTGGCGAGGGCCAGCAGGAGCGCCAGCCCCCGCCCGGCCGCCGGCAGCAGGGCCACCACCAGCAGGGCCACCCCCAGGCAGAGCACCAGCAGCACCATCGCGCTGGCCACGGTGACCCGGCCGCTGGCCAGGGGGCGATCCCTGGTGCGCTCGACCAGGGGATCGAGGCGGCGGTCCCAGAGGTCATTGGCCACGCAGCCGGCGCCGCTGACGCCGAGGCCGCCGAGTGCGATCAGCCCGACCAGAGCCGGCGCGGGCGGCCCCGCCGGCAGCAGCCAGAGGGCCCAGCCGGCGGGGATCAACAGAATCAGACGACCACTGGGCTTGGGCCAGCGCAGCAGCTCGATCCAGCCCCACAGGGCGGCGCGGATGTGCATGGCGGCAGGTTAGGGACGCAATGGCAAAGTGACGCCGTCTGCGCCGGGCCGTCGATCGGATGCCAGCCTCCCCTGCCGCCCTGGATCCGTCGTCGCTGCGGCAGGTGGCCGCGATCGACATCGGCACCAATTCGATCCATCTGCTGATCGCAGCCATCGATCCGGAGCTGCGCAGCTTCCGGGTGGTCCAGGCGGAGAAATCCAACACCCGGCTGGGGGAGCGCGATCCCGAAACCGGCGAGCTCACCTCGGCGGCGATCGAGCGGTCCCTGCTTGCCCTCGGCCGCTACCGCGACCTGGCCCACAGCCATGGCGCGGAGCAGATCCTCACCGCCGCCACCAGTGCCGTGCGGGAGGCGCCCAACGGCCGGGCCTTCGTGCAGCTGGTGCAGGAGCGGCTGGGGCTGGAGGTGGACCTGGTGAGCGGCCCGGAGGAGGCCCGGCTGATCTACCTGGGTGTGCTCTCCGGCATGGCCTTCGGCGACCAGGCCCACCTGATCCTCGACATCGGCGGCGGTTCCACGGAATTGATCCTGGCCGACGGGCGCGACGCCCGCGAACTGACCAGCACCCGGGTGGGAGCGGTGCGGCTGCAGCGCGATTTCGTCGATCAGGATCCCCTGCCCCCAGCCCGGCTGGCCTTCCTGCGGGCCTTCATCCAGGGCTCCCTGGAGCCCGCCGTCGACAAGGTCCGGCGGGCCCTCAAGCCGGGCGAAGTGCCGGTGATGGTGGCCACCAGCGGCACGGCGATCACCCTGGCGGCCCTGGCGGCCACCCAGGAGGCCCGGCCGCCGCAGCGGCTGCAGGGATTCCGGGTCAGCCGGGAGCGCATCGATCAGATCGTGGATCAGCTGGCGGCGATGACCCTGGAGGAGCGCCGGGCGATCCCGGCAATCAATGAACGCCGGGCCGAGATCATCGTGCCCGGTGCCCTGGTGCTGCAGCAGGCGATGGCCATGCTCAAGGTGCGGGAGCTGGTGATCAGCGACCGGGCCCTGCGGGAGGGCCTGATCGTCGACTGGATGCTGCGCCATGGGTTGATCGTCGATCGCTTCAGCTTTCAGAGCAACGTGCGTCAACGCACCGTTGAAGACCTGGCCCGCCGCTTCCGCGTCGACCTGGCCCGGGCCCGGCGGGTCGCCGCCCACGCCCTGGACCTCTACGACCACTGCCAGGGCCTGCTGCACCACGACCGCGGCGAGGGGCGCCAACTGCTCTGGGCCGCCGCCATGCTGCACACCTGCGGGCAACACATCAACATCAGCGCCTATCACAAGCACAGCTGGTACCTGATCCGCCATGGCGACCTGCTCGGGTACTCCGAAACCGAGCAGGTGATGGTGGCGGCGATCGCCCGCTACCACCGCCGCAGCCTGCCCAAGAAGCGCCACGAGGCCTGGCTGCAGGTGCCCACCGGCGAGCAGCGCCAGACCGTGAACGCCCTGGCGCTGCTGCTGCGGCTGGCCGCCTCCCTCGACCGCCGCCCCACGCCGGCGGTGCAGGCGATGAAGATCGCCATCAAGGGCGGCCAACTGAAGATCGGCCTGCAGGCGGCCACCCCTGGCCTCGACCTCAGCCTGGAGCGCTGGAGCCTGGAGGCCTGCGCCGAACCCCTGGCCGAAGCCAGCGGCGTGAAGCTGGTGGTGGCAGCTGAGCCGGCCCGGACCAAGCTGAAGGCCGGTGCGTGAGGGCTGGGCTGGTCAGGAGCCGCCCAAACACAACTAGGAGCACGCTCCATCCACCACAAGCACTGCGAGTCTTGCCATGGCCACAGTTCTGATCACGGGAGCCAACCGCGGCATCGGCCTTGAATACTGTCGCCAACTGCAGGCCCGGGGCGATGCGGTGGTGGCGGTCTGCCGGGAGCCCTCCCAGAAGTTGCGGGATCTGGGGGTACGGATCGAAGCGGGGGTGGATGTCACCAGCGGGGCCTCGATCGCCGATCTGCTCGGCCGGCTCGCTGGCCTGCCGATCGATGTGCTGATCCAGAACGCCGGCATCCTCGAGCGCACCTCCCTGGAGGATCTCGATCCGGAAAGCCTGCGCCGCCAGTTCGAGGTGAACGCCATCGCCCCCCTCAACCTCAGCCGCGCCCTGCTGGGCCAGCTGGCCCCCGGCGCCAAGCTGGTCCTGATGACCAGCCGCATGGGCTCGATCGCCGACAACAGCTCGGGCGGCTCCTACGGCTACCGCATGTCGAAGGTGGCCCTCTGCATGGCCGGCACATCCCTGGCGATCGACCTCAAGGCGCGCGGCATCGCCGTGGCGATCCTCCACCCCGGCATGGTGCGCACCGCCATGACCGGCTTCACCTCCCAGGGGATCTCCCCGGAAGACTCGGTGCACGGCCTGCTGGCCCGCATCGATGCCCTCAGCCTGGAGAACTCCGGCACCTTCTGGCACGCCAACGGATCGGTGCTGCCCTGGTAGCGGAGCGGTGCTTGCCCTCGTGAGTGTGATCATCCCCGTGCTCAACGAAGCCCGGGAGGTCGGGACGCTGCTGCCCCACTGGCGGGAGCTGCGGCAGGGCGGCGCCGAGCTGATCGTGGTGGACGGTGGCAGCACCGACGCCACGGAGGCCCTGATTGAGGGAGGCGGTTTCGCGGTGCTCTCGGCGCCGAGGGGCCGGGCCGGCCAGATGAACGCCGGCGCCGCCGCTGCCACCGGCGAGCTGCTGATCTTTCTCCACGCCGACACGCGCCTGCCCGCCGGAGCCCTGGATCTGGTGCGCCAGGCGCTCACGGGACCCCGCTGCTGGGGCCGCTTTGACGTGGAACTGGAGGGCGGCGGCAGGCGGCTGCGGCTGGTGTCCCGGCTGATGAACCTGCGCTCCCGGCTCAGCGGCATCGCCACCGGCGACCAGGCGATCTTCCTGAAGCGGGAGACCTTCAAAGCGGTCGGCGGCTTCCCCGACCAGCCCCTGATGGAGGACATCGAACTTTCGGCGCGGCTGCGGCGGCGGGCGGCGCCGGTGTGTCTCCGGGCCAAGGTGCGCACCTCAAGCCGCCGCTGGCGGGGCCACGGCACCTGCCGCACGATCGTGCTGATGTGGGGCCTGCGGCTCGCCTACGCCTGCGGTGTGCCCAGCACCGCCCTGGCATGCTTCTACAGATGACTCGACCGATCACCGATTGGCCGTGGATACGGGCCGGACCAAAGCCTTTGATTTGCGGGAGCTGATCGAGCAAGGCATCGACGACTTGGAAGATGCCTTGCTCGGCGCCTCCGCCTTGGAATCCCACCGCCGAACCGGGCAGCCCGCCATCCCTCTGGATCAACTCGTGAGCGACCTTGACCTGGACGGTTGAGCTCATCCCAGCGTCGGCACAGCAGCAGTTGCGGGGTGGCTTCCGGCTCTCAAAACCATGGCCTGGCAATACTGACGTGACGCGTTAGCATTCAGACATGATCCGATCGTTCCGCTGCGGGGACACCCGGGCCCTGGCTGAGGGTGTCCGCGTCCCGCCTGAGAACCGCCTCTGCTTCATCTGGAGCGATGCCGGTCCCGAAGGCGGTGAAATCGTCGACTACCACTGAATATCCCGCCCCAGAGGAGGGCACCATGGCCAGCCTCACCCCCATCACCCCCGGCGAACTCCTCCGCGAGGAGTTCCTCAATCCCATGGCCATCACGGCTTACCGGCTGGCCAAGGGGATTGACGTTCCCCAGACCCGCATCAGCGTGATCCTCAAGGGCACCCGAGCGATCACGGCCGACACAGACCTGCGCCTGTGCCGTTTCTTTGGGCTGAGCGAGGGCTACTGGTTGCGGGCGCAAGCCTCCCACGACCTCGAACTGCAGCGCCGGGCCATCGCCCCGCAGTTGGCGCAGATCCGGCCTTTTGAGGCCGTCGTGGCTTGAAGCCCCCATCGCCTGAAGCCGAGATCGCTGGGGGCTGGCGGCAGAAAAGCAGTCCATTCCCATCCCCACCATGATGAGGTTCACCGCCGTACCCGGGGCTCCCTGCCCCCCATCCGATCCGCCATTCCGGCGGTAGTCCATCCAGCGGTCGTCATCCAAGGACGCCCTGCCAGGAGTCATCCCCTGATCTCCCTCCCCGCCCAGGACCCGCCGTGCTGATAGCGCTCTGGGCCGCCCTGCCGTTGCTGGCGGCCCTGCTGGTGTCGCCGATGGCGAGCCTGCCCGCCTGGACGGCCTGGGCCCCGGCCCTGGCCGTCACGATCTGGTCCTGGGGCCTGGCCAGGCAGCCGGAGCAGACGCTGCCCCTGGCGGCCCGCCGCTCGGCCGTGCTGGTGATCACGCTGCTGGGCGCCCGCTACCTGATCTGGAGAATCGGCTCCACCCTCAACCTCACCAGCGCCACCGGCACCGCCCTCAGCCTGGCCATGCTGGCGGCCGAGCTGATCCTGCTGGCCAATGGCCTGCTGCAGCTCTGGCTCACCTGGGCCCGGCAGGCGCCGGTGGAGGAGGAAGCGGCAGCGGCCGAGCAGGAGCTGGCGCGGCGAATCGCCTTGGATCCGCGCCGGGTGCCGGCCGTTGATGTGCTTGTGCCGAGCTGCGGCGAGCCGCCCGAGCTGATCGAGCGCTGCCTGCGCGGCTGCCTGGCGCTCAACTACCCCCGCCACCGGGTGTGGCTGCTCGACGACAGCAGCCGGCCGGAGCTGGGCGAACTCTGCCGCCGCCTGGGCTGCCGCTACCTCAGCCGCAGCGGCCGGGAGCATGCCAAGGCCGGCAACCTCAACCACGCCCTGCCCCAGCTGGAGGGCGACCTGCTGGTGGTGTTCGACGCCGACGTGGTGCCCCGCAGCACGTTCCTGAGGCGCACCGTTGGCCTGTTCGACGATCCGCGGCTGGGCTTCCTGCAGACCCCGCAGAGCTACATGAACGCCGATCCTGTGATGCGCAACCTGCGGCTGGAGCGCTGGCTGATGCCCGACGAGGAGAGCTTCTACCGCTGGATCGAGCCCACCCGCCAGGCGGTGGGAGCCGTGGTCTGCGCCGGCACCTCCTTCGTGATGCGCCGCTCCGCCCTGCTGCAGGTGGGCGGCTTCGAGACGGGCACCCCCTCCGAAGACCTGGCCACCGGCATCCGCCTCGCCGCCGCCGGCTACCGCAACCTCTACCTCGATGCCAAGCTCAGCGCCGGCCTGGCGCCGCTGTCGATCGCGGCGATGGCCCGCCAGCGCAGCCGCTGGGCCGGCGGCACCCTGCAGACCCTGCGCACCGGCGCCAATCCCCTCACCATCGCCGGCCTCAACCCGCTGCAGCGGATCGCCTACCTGGAGGGCATCCTGCACTGGTTCAACGTGCTGCCCCAGCTGCTGCTGCTGCTGATGCCGCTCGGCTTCGGCCTGCTGGGGGAGCTGCCGATCCTGGTGACGGGCAACGGGCTGCTGACGGTGGCGTTGCCCTTCTACCTGAGCCAGCTGCTGCTGGTGCGCTGGCTCAGCCGTGGCGCCCGCAATGCCCTGCTTCCCGAGTTGTACCGCTGGATCTTCCTGGTGCCGCTGGTGGGCACCGTGCTCGGCGCGATCGCCGGCAGACCGCAACGCTTCATGGTCACCCCGAAAGCGGTCAGCAGCGGGGCCCGCTCCGGCCCCGACCGGGGGCTGCTGCTTCCCCTGCTGGCGCTGCTGGGCCTGCAGGCGCTCAACCTGGCCCTGCTGATCAGCCGTCCGGGGCCCTTCGGCCCCAGCAGCCAGGCGCTCGGTCTCGTCTGGGCGGCCCTGGGCACGGCCAGCCTGCTGATCGCGGTCCGCACCTGCGCCGACCGCCGCCAGGACGACGCCATTCCCTGGTTCTCGCTGGGGGCTCCGGCGGTGCGGCTGCGCACGGCCACTGGCTTCCGTGCGGCGCGAATCCTGGCAATCAGCGAGCAGGGTGTGGAGCTGGCCCTCGCTTCTACCGGCCTGGGCTCGGATCCCAGCGCCATGACCAAGCCCGAGGCGCTGCTCTGGCCCGAGGCAGGCCTGGCCGCCCTCCCCCTGCGGCAGCAGCACCTTCGTCGCGGCCGGCGGGGCCTGCGGATCGGTTGTTGCTGGGCCGATCTCAGCGATCGCCAGCGCGAAGACCTGCACCACCTGCTCTACCGGGGCCCAGGCGAGTGGCCCCGGCGCCAGGCCCCCTTCGAGCCCATCGCCCTGCCGGCGATGCTGATCCGGCTGCTCGGGCCCGTGCCAGCCCAGGGCTGGTTCCAGCGCAGCCTGCTGGCCCTCGCGCCCCCGCTCGCCCGGCCAGGGCGGAGGATGGATGGCACTGTGCCCTGCCCTGCCATGGAAGCCCGCTGGAACGACACCGTGATCGCCAGCAGCGACGACATCGTCAAGCTGGAAGGCAACGCCTACTTCCCCGCCGCCGCCCTGAACCCTGCCCACATCCGCCCCTCGGCGCACCGCAGCGTCTGCGGCTGGAAAGGGGAAGCCCACTACTACGACGTGGTGGTGGGCGATCAGGTGAACGCCAACGCCGCCTGGTTCTACCCCGAGCCCAAAAACGCCGCCGCTGAGATCAAGGGGCGGGTCGCCTTCTGGAAAGGTGTTCAGACGGGCTGAAGTGGAATGGGGTCAGCAGGAATCTCCTCCGCTGACCAGCTGACGATCATTCCAGCGATGGGAATCGCCAGAAACACCCCCAGCAAGCCGGCAATCCGCTCACCGATGAACAGGGCAAAGAACAGCACCACAGGGTTGATGTTCAAGGCTTTGCCCATCACTCTTGGATGGACAAAATTATCCTGGATCTGCTGCAGAATGATCGAAGCAACAACCACATTCAGGGCCATCCACGGGCCCTGGGTGAGGAACACGAGGCTGGCAACCGTGATCACACCCAAGGTGGCACCAATGCCAGGGATCGCATCGAGAACGCCCACCACCAGGGCCAGCACCAACGAGAACTTCACCCCGAGCAAAGCGAACACCACAAAACTGGTCACCGACAGGAACAGCACCAGGGTCATCTGTCCGCGCAGAAAACCAAGCACATTCCTCTGGACACTGCGATCAAAACGCTGACGCGAACCAGCCGGCACAAGCCCCAGAACCGAGGTCCAGAGCTTGCCGCCATCGGCCAGCATGTAGATCGTGATCACCGGCAGGAACACGGCAGCGAACACATTAGAGAGGGCACCGCCCACCACGCCAACGCCGGTGCCGAGGCTTTTGCGGATCACCGTGATGATCTGCTCGATGTTGAGCTGTTTCACGTAACTGTGAAAGGGAAAGTCCGAGTCCCGGAGGTTGGCCAGTAGATCGGTGATCAAACTGGTGCCTTGATTGATCACCTGAAATCCCAGCACCGTCACAAAGGCAACGAGCACCAGTCCAAGCCCAAGGCAGGTCAAGAGAATGGCCAGCCAGCGTGGCAACCTCGCGGCCAGGAAGCGAACCGGATAATCCATCAGCACAGCCAGGATGGCCGCCATGATGAACATGGCCAGAACATTGTAGAAAAAAGCAATCACCACCACCCCTGCCCAGCCGCAGGCAAACAACAACAGGAATCGCACAAGATCGGAGCTTTTCAGTGCAGCCCCGAGGCCTGATCCATCTCGATTCATCATGGTCAGCCAACCAGCCTGCGGCCTTGATCAGGGCAGGATCGTAACTCAGCCCAAATCGCTCAACTCACCAGGCGAGCCCTGAACCTCCAGGCGCGCCAAAAGGGATCTTCCCATCAGATTCAGATCAATGGGAGAGCAAAAGGGGGACTTTTGGCCCAGAAATGCTACAAAAATGCTAGAATAGGGGAAAATTGTTGCCAAGCAGGAAAGCTTTCTCCTTCCCCTGCCAACCGCTCCGTTCACCGTTCAACTTCCTACTCAGTCTCCAGCCCCTCGCTCCAGCCATCCTCCCTTGACCAACGCGCACGATCAATCAACAGCCGTGGACGACCCGATCGTTTGGGTTGAGGACGACCCAGGGTCTGGGGGGACCCCAGAGCGTTCCGATTTTATTTTGGCACCCTACATCCGAAGCAATGATCTTTGGGCAACCTGGCAAATCGTCAACACGGTGGCGCCTTACGCCTTGCTCTGGATCCTGGTGGTGCAGGCCGCCCGGCTCTCACCCTGGCTGACGCCACCGCTGCTGGTGTTGATGGTGCTGTTCTCCGGTCGTTGTTTCTCGTTGATGCACGATTGCGGCCACCAATCTCTGTTCCGCTCCAAGCCAGTGAACCGGGGGGTGGGCTTCCTGCTGGGGGTGATCAATGGCATTCCTCAATATCCCTGGTCACGCGGCCATGCGTTCCACCACAAACACAATGGAAACTGGGATCTCTACCGGGGACCTTCGGCACTGGTGAGCACCGAAACCTTTCTGGCCATGGATTCATTCCAACAAGGCTTTTACCAATTTCTGCGTCATCCCCTAATGCTCTTTCCCGGTGGATTCTTCTATCTGGTGATCAAGCCGAGGGTCGCGCTTCTGTTGGGGCTTTGTCACTATGCCGCCCATGGCGTGCGCTGTTGGTGGAATGACCCCCGCCTGAGCCTCTCCAGCATTCACGAAACCTACCAACCGAAGTACTGGTATACCGACCTGGAGTTTCAGGATCTTCTGCTCAACAATCTCTGCGTTGTGGGCAGTTGGGTGGTTCTTTCTCACTTCATCGGAGCTGGTCTGTTCTGGGTTCTTTACTCGATCGTGATGGCCTGCTCGGCGGCTCTGTTCATCTGCATCTTCTTTGTGCAGCACAATTTTGAAGGCTCCTACGCCCACCGAACCGAAGGCTGGAGTTCGCTGACCGGGGCGATCGATGGCACAAGCCTGCTGAGGCTGCCTGAGATTTTGAATTGGTTCACGGCCGACATCGGATATCACAACATCCACCATCTCTGCTCACGAATCCCGAACTATCACCTCAAAGCTTGCCACCTGCGCAATGCCTCGCTCCTCAGCAGGGCCACCACCCTCACGGCCCGGCAGATCCCGGAATGCTTCAAGTTCATTCTCTGGGATCGCGCCAACGACCGGCTCCAGTCGGTGGCTCAGGTGCGCTCAGCCCAGGCCTGTTAGGCCCAAGCGTTTGCACTGGATCCAGATGATCCTTTCAGCCCCATGAGCTCAACTCAGCCGTATGAGCTCAACGCTCGCCCAGAAGTTCCGCCCAGGTGGGATGACCATCCGGGCAGATCGCCATGCCCTCGGGCCGCTTCAACGGGTGTGGGCGACGGGTGAGCAGCGGCTGGATGGGACGGATCGGGGTGAGAGGTCGGTTCTTGGTTTTCATGGGTTCAGGGGTTAGGGGTTAGGGAAAGGGGAAAATCTCCGCCCGCAGTGCCCCCCGGGTTGCAAGCCAGGAGGGGCCTGTCAAAGCCATCGGTTTGCTCCTTCACCCACGGTGTGGGAGGGCAAAAAGCCTGGGGACGGAATCCTCGGATCAACCTGACGCTGAAGCGCTGCGCTCAGGGGATGGGGGCTTGACGGTGCTGGATTGGTGAGGCCCAGCTGCTGATGCCTGACGCTTCTGAGCTGGCTTGGCGCTGTTGCGCTGAAGAAGCGGATGCGTTGGACGGGTGTGTTGCGTAGACGGAGAAGTTGACTGATTCAGATCGACCCCTTGCGGAGCTTCGGCCGATTTCAACCACCCTAACCCCTCTCCTGCTCCACATCCACCATTCAGATCAGTTCGGGATGGAGGGGATCTCCCTTGAAGGGACCGACCACCCGGGAAGTGATCCAGCCCCCGTAGAAGCCGCCCTGCTGGGGACGCACCCGTTCACCGTCCACCCAGCACCCCTCCATCCGTCCCGGGTACAGGGCAAACCAGCCGGCCAGGGGGCCATAGGCGGGCGTGGGAGCGGGATAGGTCCAGACGGCCTTCTCGATTCGTTGCGACCCCACCACCAGGTCGAAGTAGCGGGCCAGCCCCTTCCATTCGCAGAAACTCCGCCCCGGCGCCGCCTGTAACAAGTCCAAACGCACATCCTGGGGCGGCAGGTAATAGGTGGGGGGGTGAAAGGTTTCCAGCACCCGCAAGGCGCGACGGGTGTCGCAGAACAACTCGCCCAGGGCGCGCACCACCACATGGGCGTCGCTGGCCACCAAGGCGGGCGGGCGGGGGTAATCGGCGGCCCGCTCCTCACGCACGGGTTCCATCGGGCAGACCCGCTCATCACCATCACTCACCGCCAACTCCCACGACTAACTTCCACGACCACCGTTGTCCACAATGGCTCCACCATGGCCACACCCAGCTCCGACCGGCTCTCGATCCGCCTTGACCGGGCCCTCGCCCGGCTGGGGGGGACCGCCCTGATCCCCCTGGTGCCGCTGGCCCTGGCCTGGGGCCAGGAGCTGGTCGATCAGCTGCTGTTCGCCGGGCAGTGGAATCTGCCGATGCTGCCAGGCGGTTCATTTCTCGGCGTGCTCACCGCGCCGTTCAGCCACAGCGGCTTCGATCACCTGATCGGCAACAGCCTCTGGTTTCTTCCCCTCTCCTGGCTGGTGCTGGCCAAGAGCCGGATGGACTACCTGGCCGTGTGGCTGGGGGCCTATGCCATGGCGATTCCTGTCTGGCTGTTCTGGCCTAGCGGCAGCCACGGCCTCTCCGGGGTTGTCTTCGCCCTGGTGGGCTATCTGTTCGTGATCGGCTTCCTGGAGCGGCGCCTCCTGGTGCTGGCCCTGTCGGTGTTCAGCCTGATCAGCTACTCCGGCTTTCTGCCGGGCCTGCTGCCCTTCTTCTCGCCGCCCGGCGTCAGCTGGATCGGCCACGCCTCCGGCTTTGCCGGCGGCGTGCTGGCGGCCTTCGCTGTTTACCGTGAGCCGAACCGGCCTGGCCGGCCCTGAATCTCCGAAGAGCCCCCGTCCGTCCCTTCCGCCCCGCTTGACGATGTCCTGCCCCCGCTGTGGCAGCTGGAATGTGCGCCGGGACAGGAGCCTGGCCGGACGCATGGTCTGCGGCAACTGCGCCCTGCCCCTGGGCAAGGGTGCGTCCCTTAGGGGACCAGTGCGGCGGCGCCTGCCCCGCTTCGGCCTGGGCTCGGGCCCGGCCCGGATCTGGCGCTGGGCCTTGCCGCTCGGCCTGCTGCTGCTGGTGAGCGCCCATCTGGCCCAGTTGGGCGGGCGGGATGCTCCGGCCTGGCCGCCTTCAGGCCAGACCCTCCGCTGAGCCATGCGCACGCACCACGGGCCCGCTTCAACCGTGGATGAAGCTGCGCAGGCGGCGGGCCTCGGCACCGGCGCGCTGTTGCAGCTCGGCGGCGCTGCGCTGGGCCTCGTCCCGCTCCCGGGCCTGAAGCACGTCCGCCTCCTCGATCTCGAACCCCTCCAGGCGGGCCAGTTGCAGAAAGTCGGGAAGATCGAGCGGCTCAGCCAGCTGGGCCTTCAGCGCCGGGCTCTGGCGGGCATGGCGCAGGAAGGCATCGAGTTGGGGCAGGCCCATGGATCTTCCGGTGGCGATGGAGCCAGTCCTAGCGGGTCCGGCGGGGGTCAGGGAAGCAGGACCACTGAGCGTCCCTACGCCTCGCGGTCGTCTTGGAGCTCCTCCCGCTCGGCGGCGTTGGCCTCCTGGATGGTGAAGCGGCTGATCATCACCCCCATCACCACCGCCAGATAGAAGGGCCCGATCACGCTGAAGCTAACACTGCTGATCTGGGCCACCGGCGTCACCGGCAGGATGTCGCCGAAGCCGACGGTGGTGAGGCTGACGAAGGCGAAGTAGTTGAGCCGCACGAAATCCAGCTCCCACACCTGCTGGGCCCGCACGCGCACGCCATTGACCTGATGGGGCACCAGCAACTGGCCGCCCTGGTGGTGGACGCTGGTGAAGCTGCCGGGGTGAACCGTTTCCAGGACGCTCATCAGCAGCCCCGCCGTGAGGCCCAGCATCAGATAGCCGGCGAAGGCGCCCATCAGCACCCGGCCGTTCACCTCCCGCTCCTGGGCCAGCTGAACCACCAGCCTCACCTGGCTCCAGGCCATGAACAGCGACCAGAGCGCCAACATCGGCACCCCCGTCCGGCTCCACGAGATCGGGGTCAGCACCCAGATCGCCACGGAGACCAGGGCCGCGATGCCCAGGGCCCGGAAGACATGGTCCCCCAGCCGTGAGCTGCCCGGCACGGAGCGGGGCGCCCCCAGGTGGACCATCAGCAGCGCGACCATCACGATCTGGCCGAGAATGCTGAGGCGGTTCCAGCCCAGCGGCAGGGTGAAGCTGCTCAGCAGCAGAACGCAGACGATGAAGAGCTGCAGGAAGAAGCGGTGCCGCCGCCTGATGCGCGCCCGGGGCGACGGATCGAAAGGGCGTGGAGCGTCCACGGGGCAGGGTGCGGTGCGGGAAGTGTGGGGTGTCAGAGCGCCAGGCCCAGTTGCCTCGCCCGATCATCCTGGGGCTCCTTGAGCGGCAGCGCCTCCCAGCCCTCGGGGTCCCAGCCGGCCAGCAGGGGCTCCCGCGCCCGCAGCCCGGCCCCATCGGCCTGGGCCAGCCAGGCTTCCTCCAGGCCATCGGGAAGGATCACCGGCATGCGGTCGTGGAGGGGGGCCAGCAAGGCGTTCGGGGCGGTGGTGAGCACGCAGCAGCTCTCCACCTCGCTGCCGTCGGGTCCGATCCAGCGGTCCCAGAGGCCAGCCAGCCAGAAGGGTTGCCGGTCGCGGCGGCGAATCAACCAGGGCTGCTTGCTGCGAGCGCCCCGCAGGCCCTTCCACTCGTAGAAGCCGTCGGCGGGCAGCAGGCAGCGACGGTGCCGCCAGGCCCCTTTTAACGAGGCCTTCTGGGCCACCGTTTCGCTGCGGGCGTTGATCGGCCGGGGGGCGGCCAGGGGATCCTTGACCCACTCCGGCAGCAGGCCCCACAGCAGCAGGGCGCTGCCGACCAGGCCGTGCTCCTGGCGCAGGGCCAGCACCGGCTGGCCGGGTCTGACCTGGGCCACCGGGGCGTAATGGGCAGCGAGCCCGGCGGGCAGGGCACCGCCCAGACGGGGCAGCAACCGATCGAGCTCGGTGGTGAGGGAATAGCGGCCACACATGGAATCAGCAGATCACGTTCGGTTCTCACTCCCCGCGCCAGGGGCCGGGGCCCTGGCGGCTCGGCCTAGCTTGGCCCCATTGCACTGCGGCATCCCATGGCCATCCGCCAGGACGACAATCCCCCGAACAGGCGCTTCGGCATCATCAACCTGGTGCTGATCGGTTTCGGCGTCCTGCTGCTGTTCAGCAACTTCCTGCCGAACCAGGCCACCCAGGTGCCGCGGGTGCCCTATTCCCTGTTCATCAATCAGGTCGACGACGGCAACGTCAAGCGGGCCTTCATCACCCAGGACCAGATCCGCTACGAGCTGAGCAACGTACCGGAAGGCAGTCCCTCGGTGCTGGCCACCACGCCGATCTTCGACATGGATCTGCCCCAGCGGCTGGAGCAGAAGGGGGTGGAGTTCGCCGCCGCACCGCCGAAGCGGCCCAATTTCTTCTCCACCCTGTTGAGCTGGGTGGTGCCGCCGCTGATCTTCATCCTGGTGCTGCAGTTCTTCGCCCGCCGCAGCGGCCTGGGTGGGGGCGGCGCCCAGGGGGCTCTGAGCTTTACCAAGAGCAAGGCCAAGGTCTATGTCCCCGATGAGGAATCCCGGGTCACCTTCGCCGATGTGGCCGGAGTGGATGAGGCCAAGACCGAACTCAACGAGATTGTCGATTTCCTCAAGACCCCCGAGCGCTACACTGCCATCGGTGCCCGCATCCCCAAGGGCGTGCTGCTGATCGGCCCTCCGGGAACGGGCAAAACCCTGCTGGCCAAGGCCGTGGCCGGCGAAGCCAGCGTGGCCTTCTTCATCATCTCCGGTTCGGAGTTTGTCGAGCTGTTCGTCGGCGCCGGCGCCGCCCGCGTCCGCGACCTGTTCGAAGAGGCCAAGAAAAAAGCGCCCTGCATCATCTTTATCGACGAACTCGATGCGATCGGCAAGAGCCGCTCCGGCTCGATGGGCGTGGTAGGTGGCAACGACGAGCGGGAGCAGACCCTCAACCAGCTGCTCACCGAGATGGATGGCTTCACCGGCCAGGACAAACCGGTGATCGTGCTGGCGGCCACCAACCAGCCCGAAACCCTCGATGCCGCCCTGCTGCGGCCCGGTCGCTTCGACCGGCAGGTGCTGGTGGATCGCCCCGACCTCTCCGGCCGCCGCAAGATCCTCGACATCTACGCCAAGAAGGTGAAGCTGGCCGCCAGCATCGACATCGACAGGATCGCCCAGGCCACCAGCGGCTTCGCCGGCGCTGACCTGGCCAACCTGGTGAACGAAGCGGCCCTGCTGGCGGCCCGCGCCTACCGCACTGAAGTGGAGCAAGCCGACCTCAACGAGGCGATCGAGCGCGTGGTGGCGGGTCTTGAGAAGAAGAGCCGCGTGCTCCAGGACGACGAGAAGCGCGTGGTGGCCTTCCACGAGGTGGGCCACGCCATCGTTGGGCACCTGATGCCAGGCGGCAGCAAGGTGGCCAAGATCTCGATCGTGCCCCGGGGGATGAGCGCCCTTGGCTACACCCTGCAGCTGCCCCAGGAGGAGCGCTTCCTCAGCTCCAAGGAAGACCTCGAAGGCCAGATCGCCACCCTGCTGGGCGGCCGCTCGGCCGAGGAGATCGTGTTCGGGGAAGTCACCACCGGCGCGGCCAACGATCTGCAGCGCGCCACCGACATCGCCGAGCAGATGGTGGGCACCTACGGCATGAGCGACACGCTCGGCCCCCTCGCCTACGACAAGCAGGGCGGCAACCGCTTCCTCGGCAACGGCTCCAACCCGCGCCGCTCGGTGAGTGATGCCACGGCCCAGGCGATCGACAAGGAGGTGCGGGGCCTGGTGGATCGGGCCCACGACCGAGCCCTGGCGATCCTGCACAGCAACCGGACCCTGCTCGACGACATCGCCAGCAAAATCCTCGAGAAGGAAGTGATCGAGGGGGATGAACTCAAGGCCCTGCTCTCCTCCAGCCTTCTGCCGGAATCGGCCGCCCTGGCTGAGCCGGCGGTGGTGGGGAGCTGAACCAGGCGCCGCCTCCCCTTGACGGCGGGGCCCCCGATCCCGGATAAGGGTTCTTTGGTGAAGGGGTCATGAGCCCTCAGATCTCCAGTCCCGACCCTGCCTTGGAGCCCCTGCTCGGCCGAGACCTGCTCTCGAGCGCCGATCTCAGCGGCGACGAAACCCTGGCTCTGCTGCAGCTGGCCGCCGAGCTGAAGACTGGCCGCCGTCGAATCGACCTCCAGGGCAAGGTGCTGGGGCTGATCTTCACCAAGGCCTCCACCCGCACCCGGGTGAGCTTTTCGGTGGCGATGGCCCGGCTCGGCGGCTCCACCCTCGACCTCAACCCCGCCTTCACCCAGGTGGGCCGCGGCGAACCGATCGCCGACACGGCCCGGGTGCTGAGCCGCTACGTCGATGCCCTGGCGATCCGCACCTTCGCCCAGCAGGATCTGGCCGACTATGCCCACTGGGCCTCGATTCCGGTGATCAACGCCCTCACCGACCAGGAGCATCCCTGCCAGGCCCTCGCCGATTTCCTCACCCTCCAGGAAGCCTTCGGAGCCCTCGATGGCCTCAGCCTCGCCTACGTGGGCGATGGCAACAACGTGGCCCACTCCCTGCTGCTCTGCGGCGCCGTGCTGGGGGTGAACGTGCGGATCGCCTGCCCGGCGGGCTTCGAGCCGGATCCGGCCGTGCTGGCCCGGGCACGGCAACTGGCGGCCGGGCGCTGCGCCATCGAGCTCACGGGCGATCCCCTGGCCGCCGTGCGCGGAGCCCAGGCCCTTTACACCGACGTGTGGGCGTCGATGGGCCAGGAGCAGGAGCAGGGGCGGCGGCAGGAGGCCTTCCGCGGGTTCTGCCTCGACGAAGACCTGCTGGCCGAAGCCGACGCCCGCGCCATCGTGTTGCACTGCCTGCCGGCCCACCGCGGCGAGGAGATCACGGCCGGCGTGATCGAAGGGGCCGCCAGCCGGGTCTTCGACCAGGCCGAGAACCGGCTGCACGCCCAGCAGGCCCTGCTGGCGGCGCTGCTGGGGGGGGCACCGCTGCGTGAGCCCTGAGTCCCAGGGCCAGGGGCTGGACAAATTCCCCATTTGATGGCACAAGTGTACTGACGGCGTCTGGACCCTGACGATGATCTCCCTCAACGCTCCTGCCCCTGAGCCCCATGCAGCGCTCACGCCCCCCCAGCAGAAGCTCTACGACTGGCTGACCGGCTACATCGAGAGCCACCGCCACAGCCCCTCGATCCGCCAGATGATGGAAGCGATGGAGCTGCGCTCGCCATCCCCGATCCAGAGCCGGCTCCGCCATCTGCAACAGAAGGGCTGGATCACCTGGCAGGAAGGCCAGGCCCGCACGCTTCAGTTGCTGGGCGGGCGGCTCCAGGGCATCCCCGTGCTCGGCGCTGTGGCGGCCGGCGGCCTGGTGGAGCCCTTCGACGACATCCAGGAACGGCTCGATCTCCAGCCCCTCCTCGACAGGCGCGGCCTGTTCGCCCTCACCGTCAATGGCGACAGCATGGTGGACGCCCACATCGACGATGGGGACGTGGTGCTGATGGAGCCGGTGCCGGAGCCGAGCCGTTTGAAGCCCGGCACGATCGTGGCCGCCCTGGTGGAGGGCAGCGGCACCACCCTCAAGCACTTCCATCGCCAGGGGGCCCAGGTGCGGCTCGAGGCTGCCAACCCCGCCTACGACCCCATCCTGGTCGCAGCAGATCAGGTGTCGCTGCAAGGCAAGCTGGTCGCGGTCTGGCGCCAGGTCTGAGCCGCCCGCCGGCATGTATGTTGGCTTTCGAAGGGGCCATAGCTCAGCTGGTAGAGCACCTGCATGGCATGCAGGGGGTCAGCGGTTCGAATCCGCTTGGCTCCATTCAAAAAACCAGTCCAACAAAAGGTTTTCATTTTCTTGCCTTCAGGTCTGGCCATGACTGGTCAGACCTGAAGGCATTTCTGCACCAGATTCTGCGCTAACTGCGCCAAACTTGGATGACTTCTTCGCCCTGCCCCTGGGCTGGGCGGTTGCCATGGCGACAGCACTCCAGCCCTGGGTCCACACGCTTCGCCGCGCCCTCAAGGCTGAGCATGGCCATGGCTGGTCGGTGCGCGATCAGTCCGGCAAGGTCCAGCTCACCAGACGCTTCGAGGACGGCACCCGCTCCAGCGTGTTCCTTGAGATCGCCTGGAATGCCGGCTGCATCTCCAGGGTGGTCGAGCGGTTTAGCACCACCCGAGAACGAATGGAAGCCCAGAAACTCCCCATGGCCAAGGCCCACGAGTTGCTCTGCGGGGCCCCCGTGGAGTCTCCGGATCGCCTGGAATGGCCGTTGGTGGTGTCCCAGGTATCGGGAGAGTCGAGTCGGCAGCGGGGAAGTGAAGGGCACCACATGGGAGCGGGACATCGCCCCACGAATGGCCAGCGTTTTGACGACCCTGACGAGCAGGCCGTCTCCTCGCGACGGCACCAACCTGATGGAGCCCTACGTGAAGCAACACCTCGGCCAGTGCAAGCCAGGAAGTGCCGGACGCAAACGCAATCTGCTCGATGTGGCAGGCCTCCTTCTCTTTTCTGTTGCAGCCTGCGGGGCTTAAAGGCGATGGCTTCCCCTTGAAGGGGAGCCGCTCAACCGATTGATTGGCCTGGCTGAGGATTCTTCCGTTCAGACAGTCCCCATCAGTGCCGCTCAGCTTCAGGATCTCCTCAATGCGCTTGCCGCTGCCAGCAAACACGAACTGCGGCTGGCGGTGGCGCTGGTGGGGCTGTATGGAATACGGCCGGCCGAGTTGAGGGTGCTGAGCATCGAGGATGCCTCGCAAGGCAATTAGCTTGAGATAGTGCACAGTGCGCAGGAATCCCAATCGACGCCCTTGGAGCACCACACCCGTATTGGGGTCGAAACACTCCACATTGCAGCCTGCAAGGGACTCTGCTGAGCAGTGAATGGCGCGGGTGTCGTCCGGTTCGGGGAGATGGTGATCGAAACGACCTCGGGCTCCTCCTTGGCTACGAAAACTGCAGGGGGCTGTGCCATAGGTCTCAGGGCAGTAGATGCGTAGCCGCTTGCTTCCTTCTGAAAAATCAAGAACAAGGGGTTTGGCCTGTCTACGAGGAGGCGGATCCTCAATCTTGACCATGCCCAAGCCGCTCGGCTTCTCTCAGCACCAAGACGAGTTCACCACTCCGTAATGCTTCGAGCGGTGTGCTCCCCTCAAAGGCCCAGTGGGAACAGTGAACCAATGGGCTTTCTCTACAGCTGGCAGATCGAGGGCCTTGAGGACTTCGGCCAGCCCCTCCACGACGCCATCAGGCCAGCGGCATCGAATTGCTAGAACGAGAAGCGCAGTTTGCCGTTGTCCTTTATTGCCAACAAAGCGCCTGTCTTGACGCGGTCGTGGGCGGTTTGGACGCTTTTGCACCGAAGCAGCTTCACCACTTGGGCGCTGTCGATCGTTTGGTGCAGCACATCGTGACGTGCGTAAAATTGGCGCTTGAGTACCTGATATGCCAGTTCCCCAGGCCTTTCTGGCGCTGAGCCCAACCAGTCTTAGAGTTTAGCTACGGCGGCTGCGGGCTTCATTGCCCCCTGCAACGCTGGTGGGTCATCACTGGACTTCTTCACAACCACCCTGGCCAGCGACCTTCTGCCCCTAGTAGCGGTAGGGCGAGTGATTCCTCCAGTGATTGGCTTGGCCCCTGGCAAAGGTGCAGCCCAGGTTGCTAAGACCATAAGCATATCAAGAGATAGAAGAGGAACCAGGCCTCTCTGGATCGTGGGCCAGGCCCCCGTCAGCAGCCTCAAGGCTCCGGCCACCGCCCCCCCCACCAGAAACCGCTCCCTGGGGAACTCTCCCGTCAGCCCACCGCCGAAGGACACGGCCGTCACCCCCTCTGCGGTGATCTCCAGGCTCCAGTCCTGCAAGGCTGGATAGGTTGTCAGCGTGTTCCACAGGACAAAGGCACCAAGTCTGTAACCGAACGTGTCCTTCGTCGACCCTTAAACCATCTTCAGCCAGTGCCATTCAGCTGCATCAGCCAGGAAAGATCTGAACTCAATGCATCCTGATTGGCAAGAGCGCGCACCCAACGGAGTCCTTCATCGTTCTCCTCAACCATTCGCGTTGGCGAGCAGCAAGCCAACAGTTCCCACCCATCCCGAACCCCCAACCTCTCTGCCCCTTCAGACTGAAGCCAAAGCTGCGGTTCTGCCATGTGCTCCCACTGCTCCTGTGGCCAGCCCACCGCCACCGTCAAACCCCCCCGCGCTCGGCGCAACCTTGAGCTGCAGCACAAGCTCCTTCACAGGAACGACACCGAGGCCACCCACAACCGCGAGCGCTTCGCCGCCGCTGGGCTGCTGGTGCTGAACGTGCTCTCGGCACCCGGGGCCGGCAAGACCGCCCTGCTGGAACGCGTCGCTCGCCAGTGGAGCCCGGGCCCTGTGGGGGTGATCGTGGGCGATCTGGCCACCGACAACGATGCCCGCCGCCTGCGGGCCGCCGGCGCCCGGGCCGTGCAGATCCAGACCGGTGACCTCTGCCACCTGGAGGCGGCGCTGGTGGGGCGGGCCTTCGATCAGCTCGACACGACCGGCATGGAGCTGCTGCTGATCGAGAACGTGGGCAACCTGGTGTGCCCCACCGCCTTCGATCTGGGTGAACGGCTGAGGCTGGCGCTGCTCTCGGTCACCGAGGGGGAGGACAAGCCGCTCAAGTACCCCGCGTTGTTCAAGTCGACCGATGCGGTGGTGATCAACAAGGTGGACATCGCCGAAGCCGTGGGCTTCGATCGGGCGGCGGCCCTCGCGAGCCTGGCCGCGGTGGCGCCCCGGGCGCGGATTTTCGAGCTGTCGGCCCGCACCGGTGATGGGGTGGACGCGCTGCTGCACTGGCTCAGCCATCACCGCCAGCCCGTCCCCACCCCCGCATGAGCTCCGCCCCGCGCCAGCGCCTGCGGCTGCGGATCGAGGGGCTGGTGCAGGGGGTGGGCTTTCGTCCGTTCGTACACCGGCTGGCCAGCTCGTTGGAGCTGGCGGGCTGGGTGGAGAACACCCCTGCCGGCGTCTGCCTGGAGCTGGAGGGTACGCCGGCCGCGCTCGACGCCTTCCTGGAGCGCCTGCCATGCGAGCGCCCGCCCCACAGCCGTCTCGATCGCCTGGAGCAGCAGTGGCTGCCCCCCCAGGCCAACGGCCGCGCCGGCGGCTTTCGCATCCGCCCATCCGCAGCCCCACCCGCCTCTTCAAGCCCACCGGCCAGCCCCACGGCCCTGGTGCTGCCTGATCTGGCCCCCTGCGAGGCCTGCCTGGCGGAGCTAAGCGATCTCGCCAGCCGCCGCTGTGGCTACGCCTTCACCAGCTGCGCCCATTGCGGGCCCCGCTTCAGCATCCTGCGGGCCCTGCCCTTCGAGCGGCGCCACACCTCGCTGGCATCCTTTCCGCTCTGCGCCGCCTGCGCCGCTGAATATGCCGATCCCACCAACCGCCGCTTCCACGCCCAGACCACCGGCTGCCCCGCCTGCGGGCCGCGGCTGAGCTGGTCCACCCCCAGAGGCCCCCGCCTCCGTGATCCGGCGCGCGCCAACGGCCCCCTCAGCCCCTGCCTGGCCTCGGCGGCCGCAGCCCTGCGGGCCGGGCGGATCGTGGCACTGCAGGGGGTGGGAGGCTTCCAACTGCTCTGCCTGGCCGGCTCGGAGGCGGCCGTGGCCGAGTTGCGGCGGCGCAAGGGGCGGCCCGAGAAGCCCTTCGCCCTGCTGGCGCCCGATCTCCCCTGGGTGCGGCGCCACTGCCGGCTGGGCGCTGAGGAGGAATCGCTTCTCACCGCCCCGACCGCTCCGATCGTGCTGCTGCGCCGGCGGCCGCTGGAGCTGATCGGGCCGGACACCGAAGCCGGCGCCACCGGCGTCGCCCGCGGTATCGCCGTTGGCATCGCCCCGCACAACCCCTGGCTTGGGGTGATGCTGGCAGCCAGCCCCCTGCACGCCTTGTTGGTGCAGGAGCTGGGCGTGCCGCTGGTGGCCACCAGCGGCAACCGCTCGGGCGAACCCCTCTGCGCCGATGCGGAGCGGGTGGAGGAAAACCTGGGCGCCCTCGCCGACGGCTTCCTCAGCCACGACCGCCCGATCGCCAACCCTGTCGACGACGGGATCGTGCAGCTGGCGGGCGGCGTACCGATGGTGCTGCGCCACGCCCGCGGACAGGCCCCCACCGCCCTTGATCTGAGCCCCCTGCTCCCCCACCCCGACGCCCTTGTCGGCGTGGTGGCCATGGGCGGCCATGTCAAGGGCAGCCTGGCGATCGGTGCCCCCGGCGGCCGCGCCTGGCTGGGCCCCCACCTGGGCGATCTCGACAGCCTCGCCGCCGAAGCCCGCCTGCGCCGCAGCCTCAGCGGCGCCCTGGAGCGCCTCGGTGTCCACCCCCGCCTCTATGTGGTCGACGGCCACCCCGCCTACGCCTCTCACCGCATCGGCGCAGAGCTGGCGGCGGCGGCCGGGGTGCCGCTGCTGGCGGTGCAGCACCACCAGGCCCACCTGCTGGCCTGCCTGGCCGAGCACGGCCTGCGCCCGCCCGCCGTGGGGGTGGCCTGGGACGGAGCAGGCCAGGGCAGCGGCGGCACCCTCTGGGGAGGAGAGTGCCTGCGGCTGGAGGAGCCCGGGGGGCCTGCCGTCGCGGAGTTCACCCGCCTGGCCAGCCTGCGGCCCTTTCCCCTGCCCGGCGCGGAGCGGGCGATGCGGGAGCCGCGCCGCGCCGCTCTCGGCTTGCTGTTTGCCGGATTCGGCCCGGGCGCCCTGGACGGGGGAGCCCGGCTGCTGCCTCCCCTGGCCGCCTTCACCGCCGACGAGCGGCGGGTGCTCCGCCGCCTGCTGCAGCAGGAGGTGCAGGCACCCCAATGCTCGTCGGTCGGTCGCCTGTTCGATGCGATCGCCTCGCTGCTGGGATTGGCGCAGCGCTGCAGTTTCGAGGGACAGGCGGCCCTCCGACTGGAGGCGGCCGCCATGGCGGCCCTGGCAGGGGTGCCGGTGCGGCTGGCGCCGGCAGCTGGCGCTGGTTACACCCTGGCGATCTGCCCCCAGGGCAGCGGCGAGCCGTGGCTGCTCGACTGGCAGCCCCTGCTCGAGGCGTTGCTTCACGACCTGAGCGCGGGGCGGCCGGTGGAAGCGATCGCCCTGGCCTTCCACCAGGCCCTGGCCCAGCTGCTGCCGGCCCTGGCCGGCCAGCTGGGGGCGAAGCGTCTGCTGCTGACTGGTGGCTGTTTCCAGAACCGCCTGCTGCTGGAGCTGGCGGTGGAGTGCCTGGGCCAGGCCGGGATCGAGGCGGTCTGGCCCCAGCGGATCCCCTGCAACGATGGTGGTCTGGCCCTCGGCCAGCTGCTGGCGGCCGGCTCAGGCGGCCGGGTGGGATGAAGCCCGGTAACAGTCCTCCCAGTTGGCTCCATGCTGCAACTAAGACAGAGACAGCGCCTGGTCGGGTTCTGAAACCGGGTCTGGACGGTTCCGATGTGTCTGGCCATCCCGGGTGAACTGATCGCCATCGAAGAGCGCCTGCCTGCCGGGGCGCCGACCGACGATGCGGCGCTCTGGCGGGTGGGGCAGGTGAACTTCGCCGGGGTGCAGCGCGAGGTGAGCCTGGCCTGCGTGCCCGAAGCTCGCCTCGGCGATCAGGTGCTGGTGCATGTCGGTTTCGCCCTCAGCGTGGTGCAGGACGACCCCGATGGAGTCGACCCATGAGCCGCGCCTGCCTGGATGGCAACGAGGCAGTCGCCCGGGTCGCCTACCGGCTCAACGAGGTGATGGCGATCTACCCGATCACCCCCGCCACGCCGATGGGCGAGTGGGCCGACAGTTGGGCTGCGGCCGGACGGCCCAACCTCTGGGGCACGGAGCCCACCGTGGTGGAGATGCAGAGCGAAGCGGGTGTGGCTGGCGTTGTGCACGGTGCGTTGCAGGCGGGGGCGCTTTCCACCACCTTCACGGCGTCACAGGGGTTGCTGTTGATGATCCCCAACCTCTACAAGATCGCCGGTGAGCTCACCGCCACGGTGATCCATGTGGCCTCCCGCGCCCTCGCCACCGGGGCGCTGTCGATCTTTGGCGACCACAGCGATGTGATGGCCACCCGCGGCAGCGGCTGCGCCCTGCTCTGCTCCGCCTCGGTTCAGGAGGCCGGCGACTTTGCCGCCATCGCCAGCCTGGCCACCCTGCGCTCGCGCCTGCCCTTTCTGCATTTCTTCGACGGCTTCCGCACCTCCCACGAAATCCAGACGGTGGCCCTGATCGCCGATGACGACCTGCGTGCCCTGATCCCCGAGTCTCTGGTCGAAGCCCATCGGCGGCGCGGGCTCACGCCCGATCAACCCGTGATCCGGGGCACCAGCCAGAACCCGGATGTGGCCTTCCAGGCGCGGGAAGCGGTGAACGGCTTCTACGCCGCCGCTCCTGAGCTGGTGCAGCAGGCGATGGACGCCTTCGCCGCCATCACCGGCCGCGCCTACCGCCTGTTCGACTACCACGGAGATCCCGCCGCCGAGCGGGTGGTGGTGCTGATGGGCTCGGGCTGTGAAACCGCCCACGAAGCGGTCGATGCCCTCACCGCCGCTGGTGAACGGGTGGGTGTGCTCAAGGTGCGGCTGTTTCGGCCGTTCAGCGCCGAGCGGTTGGTGGCTGCCCTGCCGGCCAGCGTGCGGGCGATCGCGGTGCTGGACCGCTGCAAGGAACCGGGCAGCGGCGGCGAACCGCTCTACCTCGATGTGGTCAACGCGGTCCAGGAAGCCTGGCCGGGGCGAACGGCGGCGGCGGCAGCGACGCCTCGGGTGATCGGTGGGCGTTTCGGGCTGGCCTCGAAGGAGTTCACCCCGGCGATGGTGAAGGCCGTGCTCGATGAACTGCGCCAGGAGAGGCCGCGCAACCATTTCACGGTCGGCATCAACGATGACCTCACCCACCGCTCCCTGGCGATCGACGAAGCTTTCAGCACCGAGCCGGACGATGAGTTCCGAGCGATCGTCTACGGCCTCGGCTCCGATGGCACCGTCGGGGCCAACAAGAACGCCATCCGGATCATCGGGGAAGGCACCGCTCAGCATGCCCAGGGCTATTTCGTCTACGACTCGAAGAAATCCGGGTCGGTCACCGTCTCGCACCTGCGCTTCGGCCCCAGGCCGATCCGCTCCACCTACCTGGTGCAACGTGCCCACCTGGTGGCCTGCCATCAGTGGGACTTCCTTGGCCGCTTTGATCTTCTCGAGGCGGCCCTGCCCGGTGGGACCCTGCTCCTGAACAGTCCCTGGGAGGCAGCCGCGATCTGGGAGCACCTGCCTGAGGCGATGCGGCGGCAGATCGTGGCGAAGGATCTCCGGGTCTTTGCCATCAATGCCTCAGCGCTGGCACGGGAGCTGGGGCTGGGGGGGCGGATCAACACGATCATGCAGACCTGCTTTTTCTCCCTGGCGGCGGTGATGCCTCTTGAGCAGGCCCTCGGCGCCATTCGCAGCGCCATTCGCCACAGCTACGCCAGAAAAGGCGAACAGGTGGTGGCGTTGAACCTGCAGGCGGTGGACCTCGCCCTGGCCCGGCTGGCGCCGGTCACCGCCGGCCCCGTCGATGGCGCCGACACAGATTCCGCCGGCATGGCTGCAGCCGTGGCGGATCCGTTTGCCACCGCGCCCGCCTTCGTCCGCCAGGTGATCGCCCCCCAGCTGGCCCGCCAGGGCGAGCGGTTGCCGGTCAGCGCCCTGCCGGTGGATGGCACCTTCCCCTGCGGCACGGCCCGCTGGGAAAAGCGCAACATCGCCGAGGCCATCCCGGTCTGGGATCCGGAGGTGTGCGTCCAGTGCGGCAAGTGCGTGATGGTCTGCCCCCACGCCGTGATCCGAGCCAAGGTGGTGGAGCCGCAGGAGCTTCAGGCCGCCCCGCCCGGCTTCCTGAGCGCCCCCGCCCGGGATCAGCACTGGGCCGGCCAGAGCTTCACCCTGCAGGTGGCCGCCGAAGACTGCACCGGTTGCAGCCTCTGCGTCGAGATCTGCCCGGCGCGCCACCGGGGCGAACCCCGCCGCAAGGCGATCAACATGGCGCCGCAGCGGCCGCTGCGCGACCAGCAGCGTGACAACTGGGACTTCTTTCTGAGCTTGCCGAACCCCGATCGGTTGGCGCTCAACCCCCACCACATCAACCAGCAGCAACTGCAGCAGCCCCTGTTCGAGTTCTCCGGCGCCTGCGCCGGCTGCGGTGAAACGCCCTACATCAAGCTCGCCACCCAGCTGTTCGGTGATCGGATGGTGGTGGCCAACGCCACCGGCTGCTCGTCGATCTATGGAGGCAGCTTGCCCACCTCCCCCTGGAGCGCCAACGACGAAGGCCGTGGTCCCGCCTGGTCCAACTCCCTGTTCGAGGACAACGCCGAATTCGGCCTCGGCTTTCGCCTCGCCTACGACCAGCGGCGCCACAGGGCCGAGGCTCTGGTGCGGCAGCTTTCCAGCCAGGGCGACCCGGCTGGACCCATTCCCAGCGCCCTGGCCGAGGCCCTGCTGGGCGCCGATCAAAGCGATGAACCGGGCATCTTCGAGCAACGCCAACGGGTCGCGGCGTTGAAGGCCAGGCTTCAGGCCACCCTCCACGACTCCGCCCCAGGTACCGGGAATGCCGATGGAACCCTGGTAGCGGCCCGCACCCTGCTCAGCCTCGCTGATGACCTGGTGAAACGCAGTGTCTGGATGATCGGCGGCGATGGCTGGGCCTACGACATCGGCTTCGGCGGCATCGATCACCTCTTTGCGAGCAATCACAACGTCAACCTCCTGGTGCTGGATACGGAGGTGTACTCCAACACCGGTGGACAGATGTCGAAGGCCACGCCCCGGGGAGCGGTGGCGAAGTTCGCCAGCGATGGCAAGGCCAGCGCCAAGAAGGACCTCGGATTGATCGCGGTGACCTACGGCAACGTCTACGTGGCCAGCGTGGCGATGGGCGCCCGCGATGAGCACACCCTGCGGGCGTTCATCGAAGCCGAGTCCTATGACGGCCCGTCGCTGATCCTGGCCTACTCCCACTGCATCGCCCACGGCATCGACATGGCCAAGGGCATGCACCATCAGCGGCAGGCGGTGGACTCCGGCCGCTGGCTGCTCTACCGCCACGACCCCCGCCGGGCCGCCCGTGGGGAGAACCCCCTGATCGTCGATTCCCACGCCCCCACCCTGCCTGTCGCCGAGGCGATGGCCGCCGAAAACCGCTTCCGCATGCTCCGCTACAGCCAGCCCGACCAGGCCCGAATGCTGACCCGGCTGGCCCAGGGCGACGTTGACGAGCGCTGGGCACGCTACCAGCAGATGGCAGCCCCCCTGGCCTCACCGCCCGCCGCTGGCACGAGCCCGGCTCCGTCGCCATGAGTGACATCGACCTCAGCACCCGCTACCTCGGGCTGCCGCTGGCATCGCCCCTGATGGTGGGGGCCGCGGCGCCGCTCAGCGCCGACCCCGACCACATCCCCCGGCTGGCGGAGGCGGGGGCCGCGGCCGTTGTGCTCCATTCCCTGTTTCTGGAGCAGATCGAGCGGGATTGGCAGGAATGGGACCACCACCAGGAGCACGGTAGCGAGAGCTTCGCGGAATCGCTCAGCTACCTGCCCCGCACCGATCCAGGCAACCTCGGCACGGAGGGCTACCTGCGGGAGATCGAAGCCGCCCGCCGCAGGGTGGACATCCCGATCATCGCCAGCCTCAACGGCGCCCACGCCGGGCCCTGGGCCGCCACCGCCCTGGCCCTGGAGCAGGCCGGTGCCAGTGCCATCGAGTTGAACCTCTATGCGGTGCCCACCGATCAGACCATCAGCGGCGCCGAGCTGGAAAACGAGCAAGTGGAGCTTGTGCGCGCTGTCTGCGCGGCGGTGACGCTGCCCGTGGCCGTGAAGCTCAGCCCCTACTACACCAATCTCACCCACCTGGCCCATCGCCTCCAGGCCGCGGGCGCGCGCGGGCTGGTGCTGTTCAACCGCTTCTACCAGCCCGACATCGACATCGACAGCCTGGAGCACCGCCCCAACCTGCTGCTCAGCACAGCGGCCGACCTGCGGCTGCCGCTGCGCTGGATTGCCCTGCTCCATGGCCGGGTGACGCTCGACTTCGCCGCCAGCGGCGGCCTCAGCCACGGCACCGATGTGGTGCGGATGCTGATGGTGGGCGCCAGCGTCACGATGGTGGTGGCGGCCCTGCTGCGCCATGGGCCAGAACATCTCCGCACGATGGAGTCGGAGCTGCGCCAGTGGCTCGAGCAGCACGACTACGGCTCACTCGACCAGTTGCGGGGTTGCCTCTCCCAGCAGCGCGCCCCCGACCCGGGTGCCTTCGAGCGGGCCCAGTACATGCGGGCCATCTCCAGTTATCCAACCCCAGCTTGGGAGCAGCCCCTGGATGCCCAGGTCCGATGAGCCTGCCCAGTCCCTACCGCAGGCCGGAGGCAGTGCATCGGCTGGCGGCGGTCCTGCGACGGGAGATCACCCGGCCCTGGACGGTGATGGAGGTCTGCGGCGGCCAGACCCACGCGATTCTGCGCCATGGCCTCGATCAGTTGCTGCCGGATCAGCTCGAACTGATCCATGGGCCCGGCTGCCCCGTTTGCGTCACGGCTGAGGCGGCGATCGATCGGGCCCAGGCGCTGGCCGGGCGGCCGGAGGTGATCCTCTGCTCCTACGGCGACATGCTGCGGGTGCCGGGTTCCAGTGCCCGCACCCTGCTCGACGTGCGCGCCGCCGGTGGTGATGTGCGGATCGTCACCTCCCCCTCCGACCTGCTGGCCATTGCCCAGGCCCACCCGGAGCGAACGGTGGTGTTCTTCGCGGTGGGCTTTGAAACCACGGCGCCGGCCACCGCCCTGCTGGCCCATCAGGCCTGGGCCCTCGGACTGCGGAACCTTGCCCTGCTGGTCTGCCATGGGCGGGTTCCACCGGCGATGGAGGCGATCCTCGCCGCCCCGGAGTGCCGCGTGCAGGGGTTTCTGGCGGCGGGCCACGTCTGCACGGTGATGGGGGTGGAGGAATACAGCCCGATCGCCTCGCGCCACGGCGTGCCGATCGTGGTCACCGGCTTTGAACCGGTGGATCTGCTCGAAGGCCTGCTCCAGTGCGTTCGTCAGTTGGAGCGAGGCGAGAGCCAGGTGCTCAACGCCTACCCACGGGCCAGCCAGGCCGCCGGAAATGGCGCGGCGCGGGCGCTGATCGAGCGCGTGTTCACTCCGGTCGACCAGACCTGGCGCGGCCTCGGTGTGCTGAGCGGCAGTGGCCTGGGCCTGCGGCCGCCCTACGACGCCCTCGACGCGGAGCGGCGTTTCGGGACGATCATGCCCCGGCCGGCCGCTGGCAACGAGACTGATCCAGCCGATCCAGCCTCCCCCTGCATCAGCGGGCGGGTGCTGCAGGGGCTGGCTCGCCCCACCGATTGCCCGGCCTTCGGCGGCCACTGCACCCCGGAGCGGCCGCTCGGGGCGCCGATGGTCTCGGCGGAAGGGGCCTGCGCCGCCTATCACCGCTACCGCGCCTGAGCCATGGATGCCTTCGCCTGTCCCTTGCCCCCTGGCGGGGCCGCCACGGTGCTGCTGGGCCACGGCGGTGGTGGCAGCCTCAGCCAGCAGTTGATCGACCAGCTTCTGGTGCCGGCCTTCGGCCCCGCCGATGGGGTGCTCCACGACGCGGCCGTGCTGCCCGCCGAAGAGGGGCCGCTCGCCTTCACCACCGACGCCTACGTGGTGCGTCCCCTGCAGTTCCCCGGCGGGGACATCGGCAGCCTGGCGGTCTTCGGCACCGTCAACGATCTGGCCATGGTGGGGGCCACCGCGATTGCCCTCAGCCTCAGCCTGATTCTGGAGGAGGGGTTGCCGATGCCCGTCCTGCACCAGGTGGTCGCCTCGATCCGCCTCGCCGCCCAACGCTGCGGCGTGCCGGTGGTGACCGGTGACACCAAGGTGGTGGAGCGGGGCAAGGGGGATGGGATCTACATCAACACCGCCGGGATCGGCCGCGTCGACCATGGGCTGGTGATCGGCCCCAAGGCGGTGCGGAGCGGTGACTCCATCCTGGTGAGCGGCGATCTGGGTCGCCATGGGGTGGCGATCCTGGCGGCCCGCCAGGAGCTGGGTTTCCGCACGGAGCTCCACAGCGATCTGGCCCCCTTGCAGGAGCCGGTTCAGGCCCTGTTGGCGGCCGGCCTGGAGCTGCACTGCATGCGGGATCTCACCCGCGGCGGCCTGGCCAGCGCCCTGCATGAGATTGGCCGAGGCGCCGGCTTGGGGGTTCTGGTGCGAGAGAACGCCATTCCGATCGCCCCCGAGGTGGATGCCGCCTGCGAACTGCTGGGCCTCGATCCCCTGGCCATGGCGAACGAGGGACGCTTCGTGTTGTTCCTGCCTGCTGCCGAGGCGAAGAGGGCCCTGGAGCTGCTGCGACGCTTTGAGCCCTCGGCCGCCATCATCGGCTCCGTGCAGGGTGATTCCGTGCTGCTCGAGAACAGCCTGGGACTGAACCGCCGCCTGGAACTGGGCCGGGGTGAGCAGTTGCCACGAATCTGCTGATCAGGTCTGCTGATCCGGGACAGGGTTTCAGTGTTTCCACCGCTGCATGTTCTCCATCAGCTTGGCTCAGATAGCAGGGGCGATGCGCTCAGGCCCAATCCCCATCTCCTTCTCCATCGCCGCGATCGCCAGCCGCGTCTTCACGACGGCGTCGGGATTGAGGCTGATCGAATCGATGCCTTCCTCCACCAGGAAGCGGGCGAAGTCGGGATAGTCGCTAGGGGCCTGGCCGCAGATGCCGATCTTGCGGCCGCAGCGTTTCGCCGTGCGGATCGCAAGGCGAATCATCTCCTTCACGGTGGGATGCCGTTCGTCGAACAGCTCCGCCACCAGGGCCGAATCCCGATCCAGCCCCAGGGTGAGCTGGGTGAGGTCGTTGGAGCCGATCGAGAAACCATCGAACCGCTCAGCAAACGCTTCAGCGCCGATCACGTTGCTGGGCAGCTCGCACATCACGTACACCTGCAACCCGTTCTCGCCCCGGCTCAGGCCGTGGCTGGCCATCTCGGCCAGCACCCGATCCCCTTCCTCCGGTGTTCGGCAGAACGGCACCATCGGGATCACATTGGTGAGACCCATCGCATCCCGCACCCGCTTCAGGGCCGCGCATTCCAGGGCGAAGGCGTCGCGGAAGGCCGGGGCGTAGTAACGGGAGGCGCCGCGCCAGCCGATCATCGGGTTCTCCTCCCGGGGCTCGAAGGCCGCGCCACCCAGCAACTTCGCGTATTCGTTGCTCTTGAAGTCGGAGAACCGCAGGATCACCGGCCGGGGATGAAACGCCGCCGCCAGCCGGGCCATGCCCTGGCTGAGCAGGTCCACGTAGTAGTCGGCGGGATGGGGGTAGCCGCGGGTGAGGGAGGCGATCGCGGCGCGCTGCTCTGGATCGGCCACGCGCTCCGGCGCGAGCAACGCCATCGGGTGGACCTTGATGTGGTTGGCGATGATGAATTCCAGCCGGGCCAGGCCAATGCCGTCACAGGGAATGGCCGCCAGGTTGAAGGCCTCCTCCGAGTTCCCCACATTCATCAGGATGCGGGTGTGGGTGGGGGGAAGATCGCCGAGTTCCTGCTCGTCAAGGCTGAAGGCCAGCTCTCCTCGGTAGACGAAACCCTGATCCCCCTCGCAGCAGCTGGCCGTGATAATCTCGCCGTCGGCGATCGCCGTGGTGGCATCGCCGCAGCCCACGACCGCCGTGATGCCCATTTCGCGGGCGATGATCGCCGCATGGCAGGTGCGGCCGCCCTGGTTGGTGATCACCCCGCTGGCTTTCTTCAGGATCGGTTCCCAGTCGGGATCGGTCCGGTTGGTGACAAGCAGATCGCCGGCCGCGAACCGGTCGATTTCGGAGGGATCGCCGATCACCCGGGCCCGGCCGCTGCTCACAGAGGCTCCGATCGCCCGTCCATCGGTGATCAGCTCCGCGCTGTGGGGCGCCAGATGCCAGCTGCGCAGCAGCGTGGCCGAGCGGCGTGACTCCACCGTCTCAGGCCGCGCCTGCAGGATGAACAGCTCACCGCTGAGGCCGTCCTTGGCCCACTCGATGTCCATCGGCGTCGGCGTGCCGCGCTGCTCGCTGTAGTGCGCCTCGATCAGGCAGGCCCAGCGCGCCAGGGTCAGCACGTCCTCATCGCTGATGGCGAAACGCCGGCGGTCCTCCTCGGCGACCGGCACGTTGCGCGTGGAGGCCCGGGAATTGGCGGAGTCCGCGTGGACCATGCGGATCTCCTTGCTGCCCAGACGCCGGCTGAGGATCGGGGCAAAGCCCTGGCGCAGGGTGGGCTTGAAGATCAGATACTCATCCGGGTTCACCGCCCCCTGCACCACGTTCTCGCCGAGGCCGTAGGCGGCGGTGAGCAGCACCGTGTCCCGGAATCCGGTTTCGGTGTCGATCGTGAAGATCACCCCGGAGGCGGCCAGATCCGATCGCACCATGCGCTGCACGCCGATCGAGAGCGCCACGTCGCAGTGGTCGAAGCCGTTGATCTGGCGGTAGGAAATGGCGCGGTCCGTGAACAGCGACGCATAACAGCGGCGGCAGGCCTCCAGCAGCGCTGCCTCGCCCTGGATGTTGAGAAACGTCTCCTGCTGACCGGCAAAACTGGCATCCGGCAGGTCTTCGGCGGTGGCACTGGAACGCACCGCCACGCTGCAGGGTTCGCCCCCTCCGCCTCCTTCCACCCCGCACAGCCTCGCGTAGGCCGCCACGATCGCCTGCTCCAGCGGCTCCGGCAGGGAGGCCGCGAGGATCCGTTTGCGCGCCGCCCTGCCGGCGGCCTGCAGGGCGCCCAGGTTCGTGCAGTCGAGCTTCTCCAGCAGCTTTTCCAGCGGTTCATCAAGCCCGTTGTGGGCGAGGAAGAACCGATAGGCCGCGGCGGTGGAGGCGAAGCCCCCCGGCACGCGCACTCCCTGGGCCGTGAGCTGGCGGATCAGTTCGCCGAGCGAGGCGTTCTTGCCCCCCACGGTGGCGAGGTCGTTGAGTCCCACGGCCTCGAAGGGCACCACGAGCTCCCGGTTGCCGACCATCTCGTCCATCCGCCTCGGCGCCCCTGGTCTCTGTTCAAATTAGGGCAAAGACTCAGCCCTTCCCGGCGGTGGCGCTCAGGCGCTGGAAGAGCCGATAGCCCAGGCCGCCCCACAGCACCGTCCAGACCGTGAAGGTGGCCAGGGTGCCCAGCTGGTTGGTGTCGATCGCATAAACGCCGGCGTTGATCAGGCCGGCATCGATCAGGGAGCCGCCGATCCCCCAGCCCAGCACCCAGCTGGCGATGAAGCCGATCGCCTGAAGATTGCCGGTCATTGTGGAGGTCAGGTGGCTTCCCGCCATTCTGGCCCGGTGCCTAGGGTCGAAGCCCAACCTGCCCGCCGTGATCACCCATGCAAAGCTCGATGCGCCCAGCCAATGGGGATGGGCCGGGAGCCTCCTTCCAGGTGATCGGCGCGGTGGCGGTGGCGCTGCTGCTCCTGCTGACCCAGACCATCTTCATCGTGCCGGCCGGCAACGTGGCGGTGGTCACCACCCTCGGCAAGGTGACCGGTGGCCAGCGCAGCCCAGGCCCGAACATCAAGGCGCCGCTGATTCAGGCCACCTCCCTCTTCGACGTGCGCACCCAGGTGCGCCCAGAGCAGTTCTCCACCCTCACCAAGGACCTGCAGGTGATCGAGGCCACCGCCACGGTGAAGTACGCGATCAAGCCCAGTGAGGCGGCGCGGATCTTCGAGACGATCGCCACCGACAACTCCCAGATCTATGCGCGGATCATCCAGCCGTCGCTGCTCAAAGCCCTGAAATCGGTGTTTTCCCAGTATGAGCTGGTCACGATTGCCACCGAGTGGAACAGCATCTCGGAGCTGGTTCAAGACAAGGTGGCCGAGGAACTCAGCAAGTTCAATTATGTGGTCGTGCAGGGGCTCGATCTCACCGGACTGCAGATCGCCGAGGAATACCGCGCCGCGATTGAGCAGAAGCAGATCGCCGACCAGCGGCTGCTGCGGGCCCAGACCGAAGTGAAGATCGCCGATCAGGAAGCCCAGCGCTACCAGATCCTCAACTCCAGCCTCGACGACCAGGTGCTCTACAAGCTCTTCCTGGATAAGTGGGACGGCCAGACCTCGGTGGTGCCGGCCCTGCCGGGAACGCCGGGCACCTCTGCCCCCTCGGTCATCGTCAACGGCCGCCGCTGACTTCGTGGCCGTGAACCGGCCATCGCTGACTCAGGGATCGCTGTGGCAGGGGGGTGTCAGCCCCGGCAGGCTGAACTCCAGGAACCAGAGGAACTCGCGCGAGCGCCAGCCCAGATCGAACGGCGCCGTGGGCTCCCAGTCAGCCGGCTCAAGCCCGAACGCCTCCAGGAGGTAGGCGGGCAGCAATGGCTCCACCGCCTCCTGGCCCTCTTCATTTTCCTGAAACAACCGATCGAGATAAAGGGCGGCGAAGATGCCGCTCTCCTCATCCACCACCACAAGCTCGAACGGTCCGTCGGCGGCGGGCAGGGGCGTCACCTCGAAGAACTCGTCCCGCTCGAGCGGATCGCTGGGGGCCTGGGCCATCAGTGCCGCCAGGGCTTGCTTGAAGCGGTCGAGGGCCATGGGTCATGCAGGCTGGTGCCCCCCAAGTCTCGCGCCGAACGCTCAGGCCAGCCGGCGGCGGCCGCCGAGTGGACCCAGCCAGAGGGTGACCGCCAGCCAGTGGATCAGCACCGGCGCCCAGAGCGAGCCGGTGAGGTCATAGGTCAGCACGCAGGCCACCCCCAGCAGGGTGCACTGCAGCAGGAAGCGGGGGTCGTGGAACACCTTGCGGGCCTGCCGATACCAACTGGCGCCGGCCAGGGGGTGATACAGCACGAACAGGCCGACGCTGAGGGCGCCCCAGGCCAGGCTGGCTTTGGGACCTGGGCCTTCCAGGGGGTGGGGCAGCAGGGCGACCCGAAAGACGAGCTCCTCGGCCAACGAAGGCATCAGCAACAGCCATCCGGCCTGGCGCAGCAGAGGAGCGAGGGGCTGGAAACGCCAGCCTTTCCGCTTCCACACCTCCGGCAGAAAGCCGGAGCGTCGGCCCAGCTCCAGGGCCACCCCGGCGTAGGCCAGCAGCACGGCCAGGGCAGGGGCCGTTCCGCTGCCACCCAGGGGGGTGAACAGGGCATCGCTGAACCGCCGCAGCACCGTGGACAGCACAGGAAGCTGGCCAAGCAGCAGGGTGGGGGCCAGGGGTACCAGGCTGGGGTCATCCCCGGGGATCTGGTTCGTGCGCAGGAACCAGAGGCCGGCCCCGTTCTGGAGGAACACCCGGGCGGTGTCGTCGTGGGCGCGGCGGGGCAGCATCGAGCGCCAGCTCAGCAGCACATCGATGGGGCTCTGTCCCCGTTGGAACAGGGAGGCGACCGGCGCCTCGCCGCCGCTTGCCTCGGACCCCGTCGCCGCTCCAGCCGCCAACGCCGCGTTCCGCTTCCAGTCGGGCCGCACCATGCCGAAGGGGGTGAGCAGTTGGTCGAGGGAGTCGGCCAGGCCACTCAGCTCTTTGAACTTGATGGTTTCCGGGTGGCGCCGGTGGCGCTGCAGCCAGCGCACCAACCCCGGGTCGGCCTCGACCCGCTCACGCAGGCGCCGGATCGCGATGAACAGAGCCTGGTTGGAATCCTGGACGCAGGAGGTTGCCGGGGTCACCGAGGAGAGGCCGGTACCATCGCCGCTGCGGTAGCGGGCCATGATGACTTCCGCCTGCACCACCAGCTCCCGCAACAGGGACAGGTTGCGGCCGCCCAGAGACAGGTCGGCGAAGAGGTCCTGGTGGATCAGCACGTCGGAGAAGGGCCGCAGCCAGAGCCAGCCCCGCTGCAGGTCACCGGCGTAGGCGCTGGCGTCCTGGGTGCCGGCGACGATTCCGTTGGGATTGTTGGCGTAGATCTGGTGGTAGCGGATGTCGAAGCGGGGCTCGCCGCTGAATGGATCCGTCACCACCGCCACCTCGCCGAAGGCGAAATGGCCGGTGACGGTGAATCCAGAGCTCGGCTCGCCCCTGCTCCCACCGATGCCGCCGAAGGTGTGAATCACCAGGCCGTGCTCCCCCACGCGCCAGTCGCTGCTGCCCTGATCCCTGGTCACCCGCACCCGCTCCAGGCGGCCGCGGCGGCCGGGCACATCCGCCCAGTTGCGCTTTTGGATGTACTGAAGGCCAGTGGCCTCTCCAGCCACGATCCGGTCGGCATCGAGCTGGCTGAGGCGGCGCGGCAGCAGTGCCTGGGCCGTGAACAGCCCCTCGGCATCGGGGGCGCCGTAGAGGTACCAGCCCTGTTCCCCGGTGCTGCTGGCGGCGAGTCCCCTGGGGCTGGAGAGGGTCCGGCCATAGCGATCGGGCGGTTGCTGGGGGATCCGCACCGTCTCGATCGGCCCGTTGAAGCCGCCGCTGCGGCGGTCGTAGTGCTGAACCTGGAAGCGATCGCTGCCCGCCAGGCTTCCTGCAGCAGGAGCGGCGGCGGGGCCCAGCAGCCGCACCAGGGCCACGTAGCGGCCGGTGATCTGGATCGGTGGGGTGCCGATCCGCAGCTCGGTGGCGCCATCCGGCCCCCGGGAGGCGGACACCTCCTCAAGGCGCACCAGCAGATCGTCATGGGACCTGGCACCGGCGAGGGTCTGCAAGGGCCCCACGGCGCGGCGACCGTCCAGCCGCTCGGGTACCACGTCGCCGCCGGCGCTGGCCCGGCGGGCGGCGGCACTGAGCTGCACGTCGGTGCTCACGGCCCGCACCAGCCCGTTGAGCTCCGGCCGGTCCTGCCAGCTGAGTCGCAGCTGCTGCCCCACGAGTTGCTGCTCCCCGGCCGGGGCGTGCTGAACCTCAATCCACACCCAGTCGCCGGTGCCTGGCATTGAGGCCTCCGGCAGGATCAGACGGCCGATCCAGGTGCCATTCGGCCGGTAAAGCGCTGGATCCGGGCTGATGCCGAGCGGATAGAAGGCGGGGCGGTTGAACGGGGCACGCTGGGCGAGGTCGTAGCTGGAGGGCAGCCCTGGGGTGGCCTCAGCCAGCAGGACCGGCGTCCAGAAGCCGCCGAGGCCCAGGGCGGCCAGCAGGGCGAGCAGCAGGCAAAAGCGGCTCACCAAAGGCTGAGTGTGGGTGGTGTTTGCTCCAGCCGCCAGAGCTGGATGCGATCACGCAGGAGCTCCTGGCCGAGGATCGCCTCGACCCCCAGGGCCGCGAAGATCGGGTTGCGGGTGACGATCGCTTCAAACGGCGCGAACGGTGTGCCGCCGGCTGGGCCCGGCTCCAGTCTCAGGCCGGACAGGCGCACCTGGCTGGCGGGCTGCTCGCCGCAGAATCCACTGAGGCGCACCGGTTGCCCCGCGCCGCGTGGTTGGAGCCGGGCCGCCAGCTCAGGGGTCACGAACAGACCTTCCGCACCGGTGTCAGCGAGGGCGGCCACCAGCCCCGACGCTCCAGCGAGGTTCAGCAGCGGTACCCCTTTCTGCCAGCGCAGCGGCAGGCTGAGGGGACCACGAAGCCGGCTTTGCCGCTCGGCCGCCTGCAAGGCGGCCGCCCCGAGGCTGAGCTGGTTGGCCGATGGATCGATCCAGAGGGGAAGCTGCCGGAGCAGGGGGGCGCCGAGCACGCCGTCGATTCCGGACGGCAGTCCGGGCACCGGCAGCACCAGCGCCTCGCTGCCGCTGATCAGCAGACGGGGCCCCTGGCCGTCGAGCCGCAGCATGGGCAAGCGGGCGCGCCGGGGCCGCAGCTCGGCGCAGTCGTTGCCGGCCCCGGCCAGGGCGAAGGCCTGTGGCGGCATCGGCTGCGAAGCCAGGCCCAGCCGCCCGGCAGCAGCCGGCGTGATCAGGCTGGAGGAGGCGCCGGTATCGACCAGAAACCCAACCACCGCGCCGCGGTCGGTGCGGAACCGCAGAACCGGCGTGTCGCCCCCCGTGGCCCGCTCCAGCTTCACGGTGGCCTGGCCGGTTGGGGTGCCGCCAGCCAGGGGGGTGCCCCGCACCTGGATCAGGGCCGCAGGTGTCGGCAGGGCCGCGGCTGGGAGCAGCAGCAGGCAGAGGGCGGTCCAGCGCAGAGCCATGGGGGAGTGGGAGCCGTTCGCAGACCCTTGGGCCTAGGGGGACTTGGGGGTGGGTCCTGGTGATGTGGTGAAGGTCACGGTGCAGCGGTAGCGCGTGTTGCCCATCCCCACCGAGAACGATTCGCAACTCGTGCCGCTGACCGTGGCCCCCTGGGGGACCTGCTGCAGGGCCCGCTGCCTGGCATTGCTTTCGTCCCAGATCGATTCGGCCGTGGAGGACTCAGCCCGGCTGGCGAGCGGAACGGCCAGCAGCAATCCGCTGACCAGGGCAATCGATCGAAGCCAGACCCGTGTCTTCTCAAGAGTCATGGATCGACGCCGCCGTCAGGGCCGAAGCGCTGCCAGCTCACCTGCTCGATTCGGCCGAGCAGCCGTGGTGGGGCCTGGCCCACCTGCACCCGCACCAGATCGGGCCGACCGGCGATCACCGCCAGGCCGGAACCCAATGGGAACCGCTTGGATCCGCTCAGGGTGCCCCGGAAGAGAGGCCGGCCATCTGCGGTCTTCACCTCCAGCCAACTGGAGGAGCCACTGCTCAGCTGCAGTTCTCCCGCTGCAGGTGGCACGGCGGTCGTCCCAGCGGCCGCGACCGGGTCTACCGCTGCTGGTGTCCCGGCCTGCTCAGAACTGGGTTGCGGCTGATTCCGCCATCCGAAGCTCAGCAAGGCCGCTGCCCCGCAGGCGATCGCGCCGGCGGTGAGCAGGCCCTGGAGGGGGCCGCGCCGGACGACTGGATGGCGGCGGGGACGGCTGGCGGAACGCTTGGGATCACCCTCCACTGGACGGGCCAGGGGATGGACGAGTGCGGTAGGCATGGAGCTGCCGATCCCCTCCTCCAGCCCGGGGATTCGGCCGTCGTCGCCGAGGCCCAGGGCCTGGCCCACCCGACGGGCCTGGGCGATCACGTAGACCGGCTCGGGCAGACGGCGGTGGTCGCCGGCCTCAAGCGCTTCAAGCTGCTCCGGCGGGAAGAACAGCTGGCTGGCCAGATCCTGCAGACCGATCGCTCTCGATTCCCGCTCCTGGCGCAAACCTGTTCCGAGGGCAGACAGGGCCTTGTGGTAGGGGGAGTCCAACTCTGGAGCCGTGTCGACGTTCTTCTGCTTCATCAGCTTCTGATCAGCGACCAGAGGGTATCCGATTGCGACGAAGGGGACACACTCCCTGGACACATTCCCTGGACCGTTCCGTCTCCTTGATCCCCTTCAGTACAGTCGGCTGAGCACGAACTCCGGCAGGGCCAGCAGGGCGGAGCCGGCTTCCGAGGGGGGAAGCCATTGCAGCGACAGGCGGGCCTCGCGGGCGAAGCCCTCCGCCAGGGCCCTGGAGCGGGGAATGGCATCGCAGCCGCGCACCAGGTCCAGGGCCTGGGCGAGGTCGTTCGGTTCGCAGAACTCCCGCTCAATCAGGCCCGCCAGGGCGGGGCGTTCCTCCAGGGCATACAGGGCCGGGGCGGTCAGGTATCCCGCCGCCAGGTCGCTGGCCGCCGGTTTGCCCAGCTGCTGGTCGCTGCCGGTGAAGTCGAGAATGTCATCCACCACCTGGAAGGCCAGGCCCAGCTGCCGTCCGAAGCGGTAGAGCTGGTCGAGTTCGTTGGCAGCCAGGCCACTGAGCACGCCAGCAGCCCTGGCGCTGTTGGCGATCAGAGAGGCCGTTTTGCAGTAACTCTTGCCCAGATAGGTTTCGAAACTCTGGCCGGTGTCGTAGCGGTAGAGCCCCTGGCGCACTTCCCCGTCAGCCAGATCCATGATCACCCTGGACAGGAGCTTCACCACCTCCAGATCGTCGAGGTTGGCCAGGTGCCAGCTGGCCTGGGCGAAGAGGAAATCACCGGCCAGCACTGCCAGCCGATTGTTGAAGCGGCTGTGCACCGTGTCGACGCCGCGTCGGGTGGAGGCCTCATCAACGACGTCGTCGTGGACGAGGGAGGCGGTGTGGATCATTTCGGTGATCTCGGCAAGGCGCCGGTGGCGCGGCCCCAGCTCCCCCTGGGGCGACAGGGCCCGGGAAAGCAGAAGCACGATGCCAGGGCGGATGCGCTTTCCACCGGCACTGAACAGATGTTCGGCCGCCGCCTGCAGGATCGGATGGCCGGCGCCGATCAGGTTGCGCAGATCACTCAGCAGGGTTTCCAGGTCGTTCTCGACCGGCTGAAGCAATTCAGCAACCGTTGCCATGTCCGCCGCACTGCCGGGAAGATCCTAGGAGGCCCCGACCGGTGTGTGCAGGCTCACCTGCTCCACCGCGGGTTGCCAGCCCAGCCAAGGGGTGGCGGCGCGGGCGAAGCAGCGGGGGTCGCCGGTGACGCAGAACCGGCCGTCATTCGCCAGGGTGCGGGGCAGGTGGAGGCCGCAGCTGGAGGCTGGAGCCACAGGCGTCTGCTGGAGCAGAGCCCCCAGCCTCTCCACCGCCGCCACCGCCGGATCCACCAGGGTGACCTCCGCCGGCAGCAGCTCCCGCAGCAGATCCTGCAGCAGGGGGTAGTGGGTGCAGCCCAGCACGATCGTTTCCACCCGGGCGATCAACAGCGGCTCCAGGTAAAGGCGAGCCGCCTGGCGCAGCCGTTCGTCGTTCAGATCGCCCGCCTCGATCAGGGGGACGAAGGCCGGGCAGCCCACCTCCACCACCACGGTGCCCGGATGGCCGGCGCGGAGGGCATGGCCGTAGGCGCCGCTGGCCGCGGTGGCCGGGGTGGCCAGCACCCCCACCCGATCGACCCGAAGCTGGGCGGCCACACTGTCGATCAGGCCCAGCACCGGCACCCCGGCCTCCGCCTCGAACACGTCGAAGGCCAGGGCGTTGGTGGTATTGCAGGCCATCACCACCAGATCGACCCGTTGCTGCCGAAACCAGCCCACCAGTTCCCGGGCGATCGTGCGGATCTCCGTCGTCGACCGTTGGCCATAGGGCACCCGGGCCGTGTCGCCCAGGTAGAGAAAGGGTTGGCGGGGATGGCGTTCCAGCACCTGTCGCAGCACGGTCAGGCCGCCGAGGCCGCTGTCCATCAGGCCGATCCGCCGGGCCATTCAGCCGCCCCCCAGATAACTGAGAATGCCGCGGGCAATCGCCACCGCCAGCTGTTGCCGATGGGCGGCGGTGGCCAGCCTGGGGGAGTCGAGGTCGCCGGTCACGAAGCCGGTTTCCACAAGGGCGGCGGGCATCACGGTGCGGCGGATCACGAAGAAGCGGCCGGGCTTGACGCCCCGATCGGGGCTGCCCGGCGACACGGCCAACACCTCGGACTGCACGGCGCTCGCCAGGGCCCTGGAGAGGGAACTCTGGAAGTAGAAGGTTTCGATTCCGTTCACATCGGGCCGCTCCATGTTCAGGGCATTGGCGTGGATGCTCAGGAAGGCGTCGGCGCCGCTGCTGTTGGCCAGGGCGACCCGGGGGGGAAGGTCTACGTCAATGTCGGAGGTGCGGGTCAGGACCACCCGCACGCCCCGGTCCTGCAGCAGCCTGGCCACCTGCAGGCTCACGTCCAGCACCACGTCGGTTTCGCGCAGCCCGCCGATCCCCACAGCGCCGGGGTCGGGACCGCCATGGCCCGGATCGATCACCACCGTGAAGCGGCCCTTCGCCAACCCCGGCAGGCCGGTGGCCCTGAGGGGCGCGCCACTGCCCCCTTGAAAGGCCGATGGCGAGGAGGGCTGCCAGGGTGCCGGACGGGGGCGCCAGGCCACGGCCGCAGCCTCGACATCCCCTTCTCCCACCGGAGCGATGCTGCCGGAGCGGAGCCCGGAGAGCTCCAGCCGCCAGCGATCCCGGGCCGTGCCAACCAGGCGCATGGCGCCTGGATCGAGCTCCGTTCCGGGGGCGAACTCGAGCACGAGGCGGGTGGTGCCTGCATCGGGCTTGCCGATGCGAATTTCCTGGAGCACGCCGCTTCCCCGCAGGCTGCGGGTGCGCTGGGGGGCGCCGGGCAGATCGATCCAGATCCGGGGGCCCTGGCCGCCCTGCCCCGCTTCGTAGAAGGCCTGCAGGGTGATCGAAGGGGTGGTGCGCAGTTCCAGAACCCCATCACGGCTGATCCGCCAGGCCGCCAGGGCGCTGGCCGCCTGGGCCGGCAGGGCGCCCAGGAGCAGCGCCAGGGAGGCGACGCAACCGATCAAGCCGCCGCTTCGCAACCGGCTGCGCAGCGGCCCCGGCAATGGTGGGCGCGGCGTCGCCAGGGTCAGAACAGCGAAGGACGGCGGTGCTGGAGGCTGGGCATCTGGGTTCGGACCCGTTGGCCGTGGCTGGGGTCGACCGGCGCCACCGCCAGCCCCGTCGCCACGCCGGCATCGGCCAGCACCGTGCCCCAGGGATCGATCACCAGGGCATGGCCGTGGCTTTGCCTGCGCCCATAGTGCAGCCCCGTCTGGGCGGGTGCCAGCACGTAGGCGGTGTTCTCGATCGCCCGTGCCTGCAGCAGCACCTGCCAGTGATCCTTGCCGGTGAAGGCGGTGAAGGCGGCCGGGATCATGATCAGTTCCGCCGCCGCCCCGGCCAGGTGGCGGTAGAGCTCCGGGAAGCGCACGTCGTAGCAGATCGACAGACCGATGCGGCAGAGACCTGGTACATCCACCACGGGCGGCAGGGCGTTGCCGGGCTGCACCGTTTCCGACTCCCGGTAGGTGTTGCCGTCCGGCAGGTCCACGTCGAACAGGTGGATCTTGTCGTAGCGGGCCAGCAGCTGGCCGTCCTTGCCCACCAACTCCGCCCGGTTGTAGGTGACCCGCTCACCGGCCAGCACCGGAAAGCCTCCGCCCAGAAGGGTGACCTGGTAACGCCGCGCCATCGTCACCAGAAAGCGGCTGCAACGCTCCGCCAGGGTCGGGGCCAGCTCCAGGCGGCGGTCGTCGTCGCCCATGAAGGCGAAGTTCTCGGGCAGACCCACCAGGTCGGCACCCCGCCGGGCCGCCAGCTCGATCAGCTCCTCGGCGGCGGTGAAATTCGCCTCCGGATCCGGGGTGCTGGTCATTTGCAGGGCGGCTGCAAGGAAGCTGGGCACGGGGGGAGAAGAAAGATCGGCGGAACTGTAGGGGAGGAGGGCAGGCCCGGCTCGGGGCGGATGGCTGGGGATCAGCTGGCCTTGAGCACCCCGGGCTCGGTCTGGATCGGCACGATCTCCAGGCTGTCCACCGCAGCGCAGCAGCGGAAGTCGGCGTCATGGTCGCCCAGGCCGATCAGCCGCTGGCCATGGCTGGCCAGCCTCAGGCAGCCCTCGGGATCGTTCTTCCACTGTTCCCACAGCGCCAGGGCGGCGACCATCTCGTCATTGCCCTCCCGCACCGCAACGCCGCGGCTTCGGCCCAGCTCGATCGCCGCGGCCGCCACCGCGCCTGCCGCCAGGGTGTCCTCGAGGGAAAAGGCCCCCTCCCAGCCGCTGCCCACGATCCAGACCGTCTGGGCGCCCTGCTCCAGCAACCGCTGCGCCACGGCGCGGCGGTTGGGCAGGCAGGCCGTGAGCAGCAGCGGCACGGCCCGCACCCGATCCAGGGAGCGGGTGCCGTTGGTGGTGCTCAGAAAAATGCGCTTCCCCCCCACCCGCTCCGCCGTAACCGCCAGGGGGGAGTTGCCCAGATCAAATCCCTCCACCATGGCCCCGCCCCGTTCGCCGGCCCTCAGCCGCTTCTCGGCAGGCCAGGCCGCCGCCGCCGCCTCCAGGCTCGGCAGGTCGGCGAAGGCCTGGATCGCCTCGGCGCCGTTCTGCAGGGCCCAGGCGATCGTGGTGGTGGCGCGCAGCACGTCGATCACCACGGCTGCGTCGGGAGTGGCTGTGTCGGGAGCGGACCCAAGCGGCGGCACCGATTCCGAGCTGTGGAAGGTGTGGATCTGCACGGCGCGGCCGATGGGGGAGGTGCGTCACAGTAAGCAGCAACCGACCCCAGGCCCATGACGGTGGCGTTGCCGAAGAGTGCAACACGCGACCTACGCGGCTTTCTCGCCCTGCTCGAGGAGCGGGGCCAGTTGCGGCGGATCACCGCCCCCGTCGACCCCGATCTGGAGCTGGCCGCGATCGCCGACCGGGTGCTGGCCCGGGGCGGACCGGGTCTGCTGTTTGAGAACGTGATTGGTAGCCCGATGCCCGTGGCGGTGAATCTGCTCGGCACCGTGCAGCGGGTGGTGTGGAGCATGGGGATGGAGCGGGCTGAGCAACTCGAAGACCTGGGTGAACGACTCGCCCTGCTGCAGCAGCCCCGCCCACCGAAGGGGCTCAAGGAGGCGATGCGCTTCGGGGGCGTGCTCTGGGATGTGATCAAGGCCCGTCCCGACCGCGACCTGATCCCCCCCTGCCACCAGCAGGTGTTCAAGGGTGAGGCGGTGAATCTCGACAGCCTGCCGCTGCTGCGCCCCTGGCCGGGTGATGCCGGCGGGGTGATCACCCTCGGCCTGGTGATCACCAAGGATCCCGAAACCGGCGTGCCCAACGTGGGGGTCTACCGGTTGCAGCGCCAGTCGGCAAACACGATGACCGTGCACTGGCTCTCGGTGCGGGGCGGAGCCCGGCACCTTCGCAAGGCGGCGGCCCTGGGCAGGCCCCTGGAGGTGGCGGTGGCGATCGGCGTGCACCCGTTGCTGGTGATGGCGGCGGCCACTCCGATCCCGGTGCAGCTCAGCGAGTGGCTGTTCGCCGGGATCTATGCCGGCGAGGGGGTGCGGCTGGCGAAGTGCAAGACCGTGGATCTGGAGGTGCCCTCCCACAGCGAAGTGGTGCTGGAGGGCACGATCAGCCCCGGCGAGGAGCGGCCCGATGGCCCCTTCGGCGACCACATGGGCTTCTACGGCGGTGTGGAAGCCTCGCCTCTGGTGCGCTTCCAGTGCGTCACCCAAAGGAAGAACCCGGTGTTCCTCACCACCTTCAGCGGCCGGCCCCCCAAGGAGGAGGCGATGCTGGCGATCGCCCTGAACCGCATCTACACGCCGATCCTGCGCCAGCAGATTCCCGAGATCGTTGATTTCTTCCTGCCGATGGAGGGGCTCAGCTACAAGCTGGCCGTGATCGCCATCGACAAGGCCTATCCAGGTCAGGCCAAGCGGGCGTCGATGGCCTTCTGGAGCGCTTTGCCCCAGTTCACTTACACCAAATTCGTGGTGGTGGTCGATCAGGCCATCAACATCCGCGACCCGCGCCAGGTGATCTGGGCGATCAGCGCCCAGGTGGATCCCCAGCGGGATCTGTTCGTGCTCGAAGACACCCCCTTCGACTCGCTCGACTTCGCCAGTGAGCGGCTGGGGCTGGGCGGCCGACTGGCGATTGACGCCACCACCAAGATCGGTCCGGAGAAGCGCCACGCCTGGGGCGAACCGCTCAGCCGCCCGGGAGATCTGGAGGCCCACATCGATGGGCGCTGGGCCGAACTTGGCCTGGCCGACCTGGGCGCCGGCGACCCCGACCCCGTTCTGTTCGGCTACACCCTGGAGCACGTGCTGGAGCGGCTGGCCGTCCGGCGCTGATGCTGAAGCGGCGCGGCCTCTATGCCCTTCGGGCCCTGCTGGAGCTGGCCCTCGATCCCGGGGCCTGGCGATCCGTCCAGCAGCTTGCCGCCGCTCAGTCCATCCCTGCCCCCATGCTGGAGCAGCTGTTGCTGCAGCTGCGGCGGGCCGGCCTGGTGGAGGCGCGGCGGGGCCGCAGCGGCGGCTATCGCCTCACCCGCCCGGCTGCGTCCATCCCCCTGGCCGAGTTGCTCCAGGCGGTGTCTGCGGATCCTGCGGTGGATCTTGCGATGGACCCGGCGGTGGAGATCGCAGAGCCCCTCGATGCTTGGCCTGGCTGGAATCCAGGCGACCTCTCACGGGCAGGTGATCGGGTGGTGATGGCGCTGGAGCGCCGGCTGCGTCAGGCCCTGCAGCGGGAACTCGCCGAACTCACCCTGGAGGAACTCGTTTTCGATCTGCGCAGTTGGCAGGAATGTCTGCGGGAGGACGGTGGGCTCATGCTGGGTTGAGTCAGCCCAGGTAGCTGGCCCGCAGGGCGTCATTGGCGAGCAGCTCGGCGGCACTCCCCCGCAGGCTCACGCTGCCCGCCTCCAGCACAACGCCCCGATCGGCGATGGCCAGGGCGGCGAGGGCGTTCTGCTCCACCAGCAGGATCGTGAGGCCGTCGCGGCGCAGCTCCGCCAGGATCGCCATCACCTCCGCCACCAGCTTGGGAGCGAGCCCCAGACTGGGTTCATCCAGCAGCAGCAGCTCTGGGCGGCCCATCAACGACCGGGCGATTGCAAGCATCTGCTGCTCGCCGCCGGAGAGGCTGCCGGCCCGTTGTCCGCGCCGCTCCGCCAGCCTGGGAAAGCGCTCGTAGCAGCGCTCCAGATCGGCGCGGATGCCTTGCCGATCGCGGCGCAGATAGGCGCCCAGCTCGAGGTTGGTGGCCACGCTCTGGCGTGCCAGCACCCGCCGCCCCTCCGGGCAGTGGCCGATGCCCAGGCGCACCGTGCCCTCCGTGGACGCCCTGGCCAGGGGCCTCCCCCGCCAAGTGATCCCACCTGCCGAGGGGCGCACCAGACGGGAGATCGCCCGCAGGGTGGTGCTCTTGCCGGCGCCATTGGAGCCCAGCAGGGCCACCAGTTCGCCCGGGTGCATCTCCAGATCCAGCTCGCGCAGGGCCTGGACGTTCCCATAGCGGACCGCCAGGCCAGTAAGGGCCAGTAGGGGAGTGCCGCTCATCCGTCGACCCCCAGGTAGGCGGCGATCACGGCCGGATCGCGGCGCACGGCTTCCGGGGGGCCTTCGGCGATCCGCTCGCCGAAATTGAGCACGGCGATGCGGTCGCAGAGGCGCATCATCAGCGGCACGTGGTGCTCGATCACCAGCACGGTGAGGGCGAACTGCTGGCGCAGCCGCTGAATCAGGCCGCAGAGCTCCTCCTTCTCGCCTGGGTTCATGCCGGCGGCCGGCTCATCGAGCAGCAGCAAGCGCGGGGCGGTGGCCAGGGCCCGGGCGATCTCCAGCCGGCGCTGCAGCCCATAGGGCAGGCTCGCGGCCGGTTGATGGAACTGTTCCGCCAGATCCAGCAATTCCAGCAGCTCCAGGGCCTGAAGGCGGAGCTTCGCCTGCTGGAGTCGGAAGCCCGGCCGGGCCAGCAGGGCGCCGACCAGGGAAGAGCGGCCCCTGTGGTGCAGCCCCACCAGCACGTTCTCCAGGCAGCTGAGCGGGCCGAACAGGCGCAGATTCTGGAAGGTGCGGGCGATCCCCAGCCGGTTGACCCTGTCCTCGCTCAGGCCACGGATGGGTTCTCCCCGCCAGAGGATCCGACCGGCGCTGGGCGGGGTGACGCCGGAGATCAGGTTGAACAGGGTGGTCTTGCCGGCGCCGTTGGGGCCGATCAGCCCCAGGATCTCCCCCTCCTCCACCCGCACGGACACCCGGTTGAGGGCCAGGAGGCCGCCGAAGCGGCGGCTGATGTCCTCGAGTTCCAGCAGGGGCGGCGGTGGTGGGGGTGTCATCGGCCCTGGCTTTTCCATGCCCGCCCCAGCCAGTCCAGCCGCTCCGGCGTGATCAGGCCCTGAGGAAACAGGGCCGGGCCGATCAGGATCACCAGCCCGAAGACGATCAGGCGCAGGTCGCCCACCGGCCGCAGCAGCTCCGGCAGGGCGGTGAGCACCAGCCCGCCGACCACCGGCCCCAACCAGGTGCGGGAGCCGCCGAAGACGACGAAGGCCAGGGTGGTGATGCTGGCGTCGAAACTGCCCTGGCGGGCGTTCCAGGTGTTGAGGAAGTGGGCCGCCACCACCCCGGCCAGGGCAGCGATCACAGCGCTGAGCACGAAGGCCGTGAGCTTCACCTCGGTGGTGGCGATCCCCATGCAACGGGCAGCCAGCTCATCTTCCCGGATCGCGGCCATCGCCCGTCCCAGGCGCATGCGATCCAGCCGGGCGCAGATCCAGCACCAGGCCGCCAGCAGCAGGACTGTGAAGGCCAGATAGCCGCCGGGTCCGGCGAAGGGCTGGGGGATGGCGAAGATCCCCACCGCTCCACCGCTCCATTCCAGATTCAGGTTGAGCACCCGCAGCATTTCCACCAGGGCGATGGTGGCGATGGCCAGGTAGATGCCGCGCAGTTGCAACACCGGCCGTCCCACCAGCAGCGCCACGGCCCCGGCCACCAGGGCCGCCACCCCCATCTCCAGCAGCAGGGAGGGCAGTGGGTACGTGGCTGCCGCTCCGCCCAGCGCCTGCCAGCGGGTGGAGAGCAGGGCCGCCACGTAGCCGCCGATCGCGTAGAAGCCCGGCGTGGCCAGCGAGAGCTGGCCGCAGCGCAGCGGCAGCGACACCGAGAGCGCCAGCAGGGCAGCCAGGCCCATCTGCACCAGCAGGGAGAGCCCGCTCACACCTTGCTGCTCTGGGGTCTGCCCAGCAGCCCCTGGGGCCGAAGCATCAGCATCAGGAACAGGAAGGCATAGGCCACGCCGTCCTTGGTGCCGGAGAACTCGGCCGGCACCAGCGCCTCGGCCAGGCCCACCACCAGGCCCCCCAGAACGGCCCCCGGCACGCTGCCCAGGCCGCCCAGCACCAGCACCCCGAGGCCCTTGAGGCCGAAGCCAATGCCGAAGTAGGGCCCTGCGATGCTCACACTCAGGCCCACCAGGCCGCCTGCCACCCCGGCCAGAAAGCCGCTGATCGCGAAGGCCAGGCGAATCATCGACCCGGCAGGGATGCCCAGCAGCCTGGCCATCAGCGGATCTTCCGAGACCGCCTGCAACGCCTTGCCGCTGCGACTGCGCTCCAGCCAGAGGGTGAGGACCACGAGCACCAGGGCGGCGATGCCCATCAGCAGCAGCTGCACGGTGCGCACCGTCGCTCCCCCCAGGTTCACGGCGGCGGGCAACCCCGCCAGGGTGCCGGCCGGGATGGCGTAGCTCTCGGCTCCCATCAGGATCTGCACCAGGTTCACCAGCACCACGCCGGCGCCAAGGCTGGAGATCAGGGTGAGCAGGGGGTCGGACCGTTGCCGGCGGAGGGGGGCGAAGGCGGTGGCCTCCACCAGCAGGCTCACCAGGGCGGCGCCGAGCCCGGCCACGGCCAGGGCCAGCCAGAAGGGCAGGGCGAACGGCAACCGAAAGCCGGCCAGGGCGCCGTTGGCGCCCACCGGCCCGCCGATCAGCAGATAGGTGAAGTAGGCCCCGAGGGTGAAGACGGCGCCATGGGCGAAATTGATCACCCCCAGCACCGAGAACACCAGGGTGTAGCCGAGGGCAAACAGGGCGTACACCGCACCGGCGGAGAGGCCGTTGACCAGGATCTGGAGCAGGTGGTCCAAGGGGGAGGGGTTGCGGCTGCGGCTAGGGCGGGGATCCGTTCAGCAGCGCGAAGCGTCCGCTGCGGCCATCCGGTTGCATCCGCACCTGGGCCACATAGAAGTTCTTCTGCACCACCTCGCCGTCGGGGGTGAAGCTGATTTCTCCCAGAGGGGTGTCGTAACGGCCACCCAGCAGCTCGGCCATCAGGGCCGTGCGGGCCTCCGCCAGTTTGAGTGCGCCCAGGGGCTGCCGCCGGTTCAGCCGCTCCAGGGCCTCGGCCACCACCTGGAAGGCGGTGAAGGCCTGGGCGGTGAGCTGGGGCGGGATCGCCCCCCCCTTGGCCTGCTTGTAAAGCTTGAGAAAGGTTTGGTTGATCGGCGTGGCCAGTTCGGGGCTGTAGGCCTGCGCGATCAGGATGCCGTCACAGCTTGCCTGGCAGATCGGATAGATGTTCGGCGTGTTCATGCCGTTGCCCACCACGATCGCGCCCTTGTAGCCCAGTTCCCGCAACTGGCGGATCAGGTTGCCGCCATCCACCGCCTGGGCCGAGATCACGATCAGATCGGGGTGGAGCCGCAGGGCGGCGGTGATCTGATTCTGGAAGTCCTGGTCGTTGAGCTGGGTGCGCTGCACCGTGACTGGCTTCAGCCCCTTGGTGGTGAGGGCCTTCTGAAAGATGGTGGTTTCGGAGGTGCTGTAGGCATCGTCCTGGGCATAGAACACCGCCGCCCGGCTGATGCCGGGATTCAGTTCCAAGGCCTTGGCAATCGAAAGCGGTGCGATCACCGCACTCGACGCCGACACCCGGCTGATGAAGCTGCCGATCTGGGGGATCCCCACGGCGGTGTTGGAGGGGGCCACCACGGGCACGCCTCGGCGCTGGGCGATCGGATCGGCAGCGAAGGCCTGCTGGGAGAGGGTGGGGCCAATCAGAGCCACCACGCCGGCATCGATCAGCAGGTTGAAGGCCTGGCTGGCACCCTGCTCATCGCCGCCGCCGTCTTCGATCCGCAGCCGCACCGGCTTGCCGCCGATGCCTCCGGCTTGGCCTCCCAGGCCAGGGCCGTTGAACCAGCGCTGGGCGAGGTCCAGGCCGATCTGTTGATCCTGGCCGTAGGCATTGGCGTTGCTGGTGAGGGCCAGCACCGCTCCCACCGGCACCCCGCCGCTGAGATTCAGCGGTTGCTGGCTGCCGTCGGAGCCACAGGCCGCCAGCACCGAAACGACCCCCAGGAGCGCCGCGGCCAGGGCGGGAAGAGACACCAGACGAGAGCCCATGCCGCTCAGGCGATCGCGGCGAAGCTGGCGCGGAAGGCGGCCAGGGTCATGTCGATGTCCTCGTCGGAATGGGCCAGGGAGGTGAAGCCAGCCTCGAAGGCGCTCGGCGCCAGATACACGCCGCGCTCGAGCATGGCCTGGTGCAGGCGGCCAAAGCGGGCGGTGTCTGCCGCCTTGGCGTCCTCGAAATTGTGGACGGGGCCCTCGCAGAGGAAGAAGCCGAACATGGCGCTGATCGAACCGCCGTTGATCGGCCGGCCGGCCTCCCGGGCGGCCGCCAGGATGCCGGCGGAGAGCCGCTGGGTGACCGCCTCTAAGCGCTCGTAGGTGCCGGGCTGTTTCAGGAGTTCGAGGGTTTTGATCCCGGCCGTCATCGCCAGGGGATTGCCGCTGAGGGTTCCCGCCTGGTACATCGGCCCGGCGGGGGCCACGAGCGCCATGATGTCGGCGCGGCCGCCATAGGCCCCTACCGGCAGGCCGCCGCCGATCACCTTGCCCATCGTGGTGAGGTCGGGGGTGACTCCGAACTTCGCCTGGGCGCCGCCGTAGGCGATCCGGAAACCAGTCATCACCTCATCGAAGGTGAGCAGGGCGCCGTGCTCGGTGGTGAGCTCCCGCAGCCCCTCAAGGAAGCCGGGTTCGGGGGTGATGAACCCGGCGTTCCCCACCACCGGCTCGAGGATCACCCCGGCGATCTCTCCGGGGTTGTCGGCGAACAGCTGTTTCACCGATTCCAGGCAGTTGTAGGGGGCGGTGAGGGTGTTCGCCGTGGTGCTCTTCGGCACACCAGGAGAATCGGGCAGGCCGAGGGTGGCGACGCCCGACCCCGCCTTGACCAGGAACATGTCGGCGTGGCCGTGATAGCAGCCTTCGAACTTGATCAGCTTCTCGCGGCCGGTGAAGGCTCGCATCAAGCGCAGCACCGACATGCAGGCTTCGGTGCCGGAGTTCACGAAGCGCACCATCTCCACGCTCGGCACGGCCTCGATCACCATCTCCGCCAAGGTGTTCTCCAGGGCGCAGGGGGCGCCGAAGCTGGTGCCCTTCTCGAGCGCCTGGTGGAGGGCGGCAATCACCTCCGGGTGGGCATGGCCGCAGATCGCTGGCCCCCAACTGCCGATGTAATCGATGTAGCGGTTGCCATCCACATCCCAGGCGTAGGCCCCACTGACCCGGTCGAAGACGATCGGCTGGCCGCCCACCGAGCGGAAGGCCCGCACCGGCGAACTCACCCCACCCGGCATCAGGTTCAGCGCGGCACGGAAGATGTCCTGGGAACGGGTGGTGTTCAGGGCTGGAGCCGAGACGGGGGCCGATGTCAAAGCGCACTCCGCGGGTGTTGGGGGCGGCCGCTTGATTGCAACAGCCATTTCCCATCCTTACGCAGGATCCGACCAATCCGTCCAGCCGGTGCCGGCTCGGTAAAGTCCCGATGGCTGAACCTGCTTCCGTTGGTGGATACGCCCAGCACTTCGAGCCTGCCCTGGGTGCGGATCGAACGACACCTGCGCCGGTTCCTTCCCGAGCGGTCGGTGGTGGCACGGCGCCAGGAGCTGCTCACCTACGACAGCGACGGCCTCACCCTGCACCGCCACCAGCCACCCCTGGTGGTGCTGCCGGAAACCACCGAGCAGGTGGCTGCCATCCTGCGCTGTTGCTGTGAGCTGGGAGTGCCGTTCGTGGCCCGCGGCAGCGGCACCGGTCTCTCGGGCGGGGCGGTGGTGGAACAGGAGGCCCTGCTCGTGGTCACCAGCCGCATGCGTTCGGTTCTGGCGGTGGACCTCGAGAACCAGCGCATCACTGTGCAGCCGGGCGTGATCAACAGCTGGGTCACCCGGGCGGTGAGTGGCGAGGGCTTCTATTACGCCCCGGACCCCTCCAGCCAGGTGGTCTGCAGCATCGGCGGCAACGTGGCCGAGAACGCCGGTGGGGTGCACTGCCTCAAGTACGGCGTCACCAGCAACCATGTGCTGGAGCTGGAGGTGGCGCTGCCCGATGGCACGGTCACCCGCCTCGGCGGGCCGCTGGCGGAGATGCCGGGACTCGACCTGCGCGGCGTGTTCATCGGCAGCGAGGGCACCCTCGGCATTGCCACCGCCATCACCCTGCGGCTGCTGCCTGCGCCCCAGACCGTTGAGGTGCTGCTGGCCGATTTCAGCTCGATGGAGGCGGCCGGCGAAGCGGTGCGCACCGTCACGGCCGCGGCGGTTCTCCCGGCGGGCATGGAGATCATGGACAACTTCACGATCAACGCCGTTGATGATCTGTTCGGCGTCGATGAGTATCCCCGCGATGCGGCGGCGGTGCTGCTGATCGAACTCGACGGCCGCAGCGAGGAGGTGCGGGCGGCGGCGGAGCGCACCAATGAACTCTGCCGCCAGGCGGGCGCCCGCTCGATCCGCCGGGCCCGCAGCGATGCCGATCGCGCCCAGCTCTGGAAAGGCCGCAAATCCGCCTTCGCCGCCGTGGGCCGCATCACCCCCACCTATTACGTGCAGGACGGTGTGGTGCCCCGCAGCGCCCTGCCAGGCGTGCTGGCGGCGATCGAGGCGCTCAGCGCTGCCTACAGCTTGCCGGTGGCCAATGTGTTCCATGCCGGCGACGGCAATTTGCACCCGCTCATCCTTTACGACGCCAGCACCCCCGGAGTGCTGGCGCGGGTTCAGGATCTGGGCGCCGAGATCCTGCGCCTCTGCATCGACGCCGGCGGCAGCATCACCGGCGAGCATGGCGTGGGTTCCGACAAGCGCTGCTACCTCGACTGGATGTTCACCCCGGAGGATTTGGCCACCATGCAGCTGGTGCGCCGGGCCTTTGACCCGGAAGGCCGTGCCAATCCCGGCAAGTTGTTTCCCACCCCCCGCAGCTGTGGGGAGTCAGCGCGCCGGGGCCGCACCCTCCGCCTACCCAGCGAGGATGGTCTCCCTGGTGGTCTTGTGGGGTCCGCTGCGATCGGTGGAAACGGGGCCGATGCCGTGAGCGAGACGGTGGAGGTGTTCTGAGTCCCCCCAACGGCTTGTCACAATGGGCCCGATGGTCCTCGCCCTTCCTGATGTGCTGAAGCTCCGGCGCCGCTTGAGTCACGCTCCACGCAACGTTGCCGTGGCCCTGACGGCAATCCTTCTCCCCCTCTTGACCCCGTCGCTGGCCCGGGCGGAAACGGTGATCGAAAGGGCGGCCCGCACCGGTGTGATCAACGTGGCCGGGCCCACCAACCTGCCGCCTTACTCCTTCCTCACCGATCAGAAGCAGCCCACGGGCTATGGCATTGAGGTGGCGGAGCGGATCGCCGCTGAGCTGTCCCGCTACCTCGGCAAGCCGATCACGGTGGATGCGCAGCCCGTCAACGATCCGGCCACCCTCTTCCGGCAGGTGAAAACCGGTGAACTCGATCTCGCCTGCGGCGCCCAGTTCACCTGGGAACGGGAGATGTTCGTCGACTTCACCCTGCCCTTCAGCCTGTCCGGCATCCGCATGCTCACCCCGCAGGGTCGGCTCAGCGGCAGCGCCGATTCCCTGGTCGGCAAGCGGGTCGGGGTGGTGCCGGATTCCCTGGGGGATCGGGCCATCAAGGCCCTGCAACCGAGGGCCCTCCGGGTGCCCATCCAGGGTCTCAGCGAGGGGGTCGGCCAGCTGGTCGCCGGCCAGCTCGATGCGGTGGCGGGCGATTCGCTGCTGCTGGCGGCTGCGCTCCAGCGCACTGGCGCCAAGGGTTATGGGCTCGTGCCGGAAGCACCCCTGGCCCGCTACGCGGTGGGCTGCATCCTGCCGGAGAACAACTCCACCTTCCGCAACCTGGCCAACCTGGCGGTCGCCAAGTTGCTGCAGGGTTACCTAAACGACAACAAGGCCGATCAGGATCTGGTCAACCGCTGGCTGGGCCCAAAGGGATTGCTGGACCTTCCGCCCCAGCTGATCAAGGATTACTTTCAGAACGTCCTGCTCACCTATGAGCAGATCCAGGTTCCGGCCCCCACCCCTGCCCCCTCGGTTCAAGCCCCATGACGATCACCTCCCGTGCCGGCATGCTCGGCGTTCTGATTTCGCTCACGGTGCTGGCCCTTCCATCGGCCTGGGCCACCGGCACTGGCAACCCTGCCGCCACGGGAACGATCGAGGCCAGGTTGAGCCGCATCGCCACAGCCCTGCGGGAGCGGCAGGGCGGGATCGATGGCCCGACGCCGGCCTCTGCTCATCGGCAAGGGCCTGATCAGCACATCGCTGCCGGCTTCGTCAATGGACGCTATGGCGGTGCGGTCCGGGGGCCGGGCGGTGGCGGCTTCGTCAATGGCCACCCCTACTACGGGGGCGCCAGCCGGGGCTTCGTCAATGGCGGTGGTGGTTTCGTCAACGGCGCCTATGGCGGCGGCGGGTTCTTGAACGCCGCCCCCCGCGGCGGCGTGTTCCGCAACTGGTGATTGTCCTCTCCAACGGCTGTCGCTTCGATCAGCCCCCCCTCAGTTGCAGCCCTGCACTGAGATGCGGTAGCTGAAGCCGAGGGCGCCGGGCTGGGAGCTCGAGCCGATGTGGAAGTTCATCAGGCTGGTGCGGCGGCCGGGAATGGTGGGGAACGGTCCGAACATGCGGCCGGTCCCCTCAGGTGGAGAGATGGTCACATCGAACAGGCGTAGGCTGGTGCGATCCGTGAAAATCATGTATCCCCGCACCGGGTAGGTGGCGGGGTCGGTGGAGGTGGCGGTGAAGAAGAACCGATAGCTGCTGAAGGGTCGGTCCACGATGAAATCGGTGTTCCAGTTGGTGCGGCCCAGCAGGCGGCCGGGACCCACCCGCTTCGAAACCACCGGATCACCGCTGCCGCCCACGGGCAGCAGGAACGAGCAGACCGGCTGGGCCTGGGCGGTCGCCGCCCCGCTGATCGCCAGGGCGGCGCCGAAGCCCAACCAGGCTCCAAACCTCCGGCCCACGGCCCCAGGCACCGAAGCGGCAGGAACGGAAGCGCCAGGGATGGTCATGGGGGCTTTCAACTCCCGCCAACCTAGGTCCGAACCCACGACCTGATTCCTCTTCAGCCCAACTCCCTCACCTCGGCAAAGCCGTCCTCGGCATCCTGCTCGGGGAGCTGCAGGTTCACCACCACGGGGGCATGGTCGCTGGGTTGCTCCTGGCCCCGCACCTGCTTGTCGATCGCGCAACCGGTGGCGCAGGCGAGCAGCGCGTCCGAGAGGTAGATGTGGTCGATGCGCCAGCCCCGGTCCCGGTCCCAGGCCCCGCTGCGGTAATCCCACCAACTCCAGTGATCGCTGGCCGGCTCGAACAGCCGGAACACGTCGTGCAGGCGCTCCCCCAGGGCCGTCCGCAGCGCCAGCCGTTCAGGCTCGCTGGCCATGATCCCGCCGCTGAGGCGGGCCGGGTCATGGATGTCGCGATCCTCCAGGGCGATGTTGAAATCCCCCACCAGGCAGAGATCTTCCCCCTGCTCGGCCTGGGCGGCCAGGTAACGGCCCAGACAGGCCAACCATTCCAGCTTGTAGCCATACTTCTCGCTCTTGAGCCCCGAGCCGTTCGGCACGTAGAGGTTGAGCACCCGGATCCCCTCCACCAGGGCGCTGATCACCCGCTTCTGCTCGCTCAATGCCCCCGCCGCGTTGTCCCCCGGCAGCAGGGCCTCCAGGCCGACCTGGACATCCTCCAGGGGCAGGCGACTGAGGATGGCGACGCCGTTGTAAGCCTTCTGGCCACTGATCGCGCTCCCGTAGCCCAGGGCCGCAAAGGCCCCTTCAGGAAACAAGTGGTCCTCCACCTTGGTTTCCTGCAGGCAGAGCACGTCGGGTTGCTGACGCTCCAGCCAGGCCACCACCTGATCAAGGCGGCTGCGGACCGAGTTCACATTCCAGGTGGCGATGCGCATGGCAAGCGGCTGATCCATTGGCAAAGAGCCCTAGCATCGAACTCCGCTGAATTCCTTCACGCCATGGCCCGTTCCCTGGCCCTAGGAGCCGTTGCCATGATCGCGGCCGTGACCACGGCTGGTGTGGCCTGGCTCGCTCCTAAGGCCCGTGCCGATGGGCTCGGAGGCGGCCAGTCGGTTCAGGAGAAGCAGCTCTACGACTACGGCCCCGAGCAGAACAAGGGAGTCCTGGGCACCAGCAATCCGATCGAACTGATGAACCGGATCCGCCGTGGCCAGGCCCTCGACAACGCCACCAACCCCGGTGATGCCGTCGATCAGGCCCTCAGGGAGCTGGAGGTGAAGTCGGTACCGGGTCCCCAGACCCCGGGTTCAGCGGGGGTGAAGGGGCCTTAGGACCGCTCCCCGCGGCAGGGTCCCTGAGCGGGGCCAGCCCCCAGGCCGCCGCCACATGATCGAGCCGGGGATCCTGGCCATTCGGTTGGCGTCGCCGCGCCTCCTGGAGAATCTCCAGGGCTGCTGGGGTATGGCCCTGCTGCTGCTTGAGCAGCGCCCTGGCCAGCACCGGCCTGGGGTCGGCCGGAAAGCTCCGGCTCAGGGTCTGGTAGAGCGCATCGGCTTCGCTGAGCTTTCCCAGCCGCCGCTGCAGATCGGCAAGCAGCAGGCCGATCTGCAGGGCCCGGGCTTTCAGTTGGGGCACCGAGGCCTTCTGGTACTGCGCCTGCAGCTGGGCCTGGGCGGCCTCCCCACGGCCCTGCTCCCACTGCAGCAGCGCCATCAGTTGGAGGGCTTCGATCCGCTCGGGATTCATGTTGAGCAACTGCCGCACCTCCCGCTCGGCGCCGCTGTGATCGTTCTGGGCGCGACGCAGTTCAGCCAGCATCAACCGAAGCGGCCAGCGGTCGGGTTGCTGATCCGCCATCCGCTCCAGCAGGGCGGTGGCTTCGACGTTCGACTGCAGGGCCACAAGCAGCTCCAGCAACCGCTGTTGCTGGCCTTGGGTGGCCGTGCCGCGGGCCACGTCGTCCTTGAGCAGGTTCACCTGCTTCTGGGCCTCGATCCGGGAACGGTCGGTAACGGTGCTGCCGACGCCGCGCTGGCCCAGCCACCAGCCCGCCAGCAGCCCGCCGAGCGCCAGGGCCAGGCCAGCTGCGGCCAGCCAGAGCCCCCGGCGGGCGTTGACGATGCGGCCGACGGACAGTCGGGGAGCCATGGATCCAGCGGTGCTGCTTGAAGTCTGCCCCCTGGAAGGCCTGGCTAGATTGGGCAGTGGGCCAATGGTTGCCCCTCCCCAAGATGCGTCACCATCCGATTTCCCCGGTCACCGAACCGTTGCAGTACCGGGCCATCGGCGTGGTGCGCGGCCAGTACGTTCCCACCGACGCCGAGCAACCCACCCGCGGCCTGATCCGCACCGCCGACGGCACCGAGATCGAAGCGGTGGTGCTGGGCAGGGTGCTGAGCCTGGTGCGCCGCCACCTCGACATGGCCAGCCCCCACCTCTGGGTCGTCTATCCCCGCATCCGCGAGCCCGGCAGCCTCCATCTGCAGATCATGGGCGTGTGGGAGCCCAGCACCCTCGATGCCGCCTGCGGACCCGCCACCGAGGACCAGCCCGTCGATCTCCAGCCCCCCAGTGACCAGCCCCTGGGTGACCAGCTCCCGGAAGGCGACGACTACTTCTCCGTGCGCGGAGAGTTGATCTTCACCCGCCCCGAGAGCGATGAGCTGGTGATCAAGGTGCGCCAGAAGCCCCGGGCCGACGGCAGCCGCGTCCAGCCCTTCAAGCTGCAGCTGCGCGGGCAGATCCCCCTGGAGCACCTGCGCCATTTCGTTTCCCTTGATCTGCGGCGCCAGGCCAGCCAGCTGCAACTGGAGCGCTGCGAGGTGATCGCTCCGGTGGCCCAGCGCGGCAACCGAGGCGGCAAAGACCGCGTCGGTAAGGAACGGGGTGCCAAGGACCGTGGTGGCCCTGACCGTTCTGGCCTGACCAGGGTCGAGCCGAAGTCACCGCGCGGCCCCCTCAGCCGGGGCGAGGCTCCCTCCCGCGGCAGCCAGCGCACGGCGATCATCCGGCCGGGGGGCTGAGGACGCACCGTGGAGCCCCCTGATCCCTCCGGCCCGGTTCGGCCCGGCCCGGCGCCCGACTCCGGCGATGGTTCGATTGCCACCCTGTCAGCGGGCGTTGTGGTGGCCGGCGGTACCGGCCTCGCCGTTCTGGGGCCGGTGCTGGGGATCTCCCCCTGGCTGATCAGCCTGGCGGTGGGCGGAGCCCTGGCCGGGCTCACCATCGACGCCGCCCGCTTCGGTGGCCGCGGCGGCCATCTGCTGGCCGAGGCCCTGCCGGGCGGACGCCGGCGGTTGCGGCGGATCGCGATCCATGAGGCCGGCCATTCCCTGCTCGCCGAGCAGGACGGGTTGCCGATCCGCCGGGTGCTGGTCGGCAGCCTCGCCTGCCTGCGGGCCGGCTTGCGCGCTAACGGCAGCACGGAATTCGAACTCCCCTCCCACGCCAAGCTGGCCGCTGACGACCTGCGTCGTTGGAGCCGGGTGCTGCAGGCCGGCATGGCGGCGGAGCGCCTGCTCTTCGGCCAGTCCAGGGGTGGCGGCGATGACAGGGCCCTGCTCGGGCGCCTCTGGGGTCTCTCGGGTTTCGACGTGGCCATGGCCCAGCGGGAGCAACGGCGGGCACGGCGGGAGGTGGAGCAATGGCTGCGGCACGAGCGGCAGCAGCTGGAGCACCGCGCTGAACAACTGCTGGCCGAGGCCCCCCGCCTGTTGCGCTGACGCCATGACCCTGGCCTACCTCGATTGCCCCACCGGCGTGGCCGGCGACATGCTGCTGGCCGCCTTGTTCGACCTTGGCCTTCCCCTCGCGGCGGTGGAGGCACCCCTGGCCGCCCTTGGCCTCACCGGCGCCTACCGGCTGCGGGTCGAGGAGAGCCGCAGCGGCGGCCTTCGCGGCCGCCGGCTCAGCGTGGATCTGCTGGAGCCCCAGCCCCCCCACCGCCGCTGGGGTGATCTACGCGGCCAGATCGACTCCAGCGCAATGGATCCGATCCTGCGGCAGCGGGTTCTAAAGGTGTTCGGCTTGCTGGCCGAGGCGGAGGCCGCCGTGCACGGCCACCCCGTCGACGCCGTCCATTTTCACGAGGTGGGGGCGGTGGATGCCCTCGTGGATGTGGTGGGGGTGTGCGCCGGGCTGCTCCATTTCGAGGTGAGCCGCCTGATCAGCGCCCCGCCGCCGGCGGGCCATGGATCGGTGGCCACGGCCCACGGCCTGCTCCCCCTACCGGCGCCGGCGGTGCTGGAGCTGGCCCGCCGTCATCGGGTGCCCCTGGCCGCGGTGGAGGGGCGGCCCGCCGGGGAACTCACCACGCCCACGGGCCTGGCCCTGGTCGCCGCCTGGGCCGCTGGCTTCGGCGCGGCGCCCGCCATGGTGCCGGCGGCGGTGGGGATCGGTCTGGGCCATCGCCAGCTGGATCGCCCCAACCTGCTGCGGCTCTGGCTGGCTGACGCGTCAACGGAGCCTGAACTGGCCAGTGGGACTGGGCCGAACCTGGAAACGGTGGTGCTTCAGCAGGCCCAGGTCGATGACGCCAGCGCCGAGGACCTGGCCTTCCTGGTGGAGGAGCTGCGGGCCGGCGGGGCCCTGGAGGTGTACAGCCAGGCCATCCAGATGAAAAAGGAGCGCTCGGGTGTGCTGCTCACCGTGGTGGCGCCCCCCGAGCGGGCGGCGCCGCTGCGGGCGATCTGGTGGCGCCAGGGCAGCAGCCTGGGGGTCCGCGAGCAGTTGCAGCAGCGCTGGTGCCTGCCGCGCCAGCAGCGGCAGCTGAGCACGGTCTGGGGACCGGTGCGAATCAAGGAGGCCGAATTGCCGGATGGCAGCCGCCGCTCCAAGCCCGAGTTCGAGGACCTGGCGGCCCTGGCCCGTGCCCATGGCCTGAGCCTGCGCCAGGTGCGTGACACCGTGCTGCTCGCGCTGGCCAGCGACAATCCAGATCCGCGAAGCGAAGGCCCCTGATGCTGAAACTGCCGCCGCTCTCGCTGAAATTGCCTTCCCTCTCGCTGCCGCCCCTGCCGGGGGGAGCGCGGCTCTGGGTGAGTCTGCTGAGCTTCGGCTTTGTCTTCGCCGCCCTGCTGGGGAATGGGCAGCAGCTTCTGGCCCTGCGGCTCGATCCCCAGGGCTGGCTGTGGCTGATGATCGGCGTCGGCATCAGCCTGCTGAGCCTGGCCGTCAATGGACTGGCCTGGACGGTGGGGCTGCGCTGGCTGGGGTTTCGGCCCGCCTGGGCCGCCTGCCTGAGATTTTACCTGCGTAGCAACCTGCTCAAGTACCTGCCCGGCGGCATCTGGCACCTGGCCGCCCGGGTGCAGCTGCTGCGCCAGGCAGCTGATCCTTCCCCGGGCGGGGCGGGGCCGCTCCTGTCGGCCCCCTTGCCCACCCCGCAGGCCCTGGTGGCCGTGTTGCTCGATCCCGTACTGGCGGCCAGCGCGGCTTTGCTGCTGCTGGGCCTGGGGGGCTGGCAGAACGGCCTGGCCCTGCTGGCCCTGGTTCCCATCGTTGTGCTGATGCCCCGCTGGCTCAATCCCCTGCTCGGGCGCATGGAGCGGCGGCGAGCCCGTCAGTTGGGCCTGGAGGAGCTGGACCAGGCGAACGGGGCCGCCCAGCCCTTCGCCCTGCCGGGCTACCCCCTGCTGCCGTTGCTGCCGCAGTTTGGTTTTGTGCTGCTCCGCTTCGGTGGCTTCGCCTGCTGCGTGCTGGCCTTCGATCAGCAACTGAGCCTGGGCTGGCCCAGTTGGCTGGCCGGTTTTCTGCTGGCCTGGACCGTGGGTCTGGTGGTGCCCGGTGCCCCCGGGGGTTTAGGGGTGTTCGAAGCGGTGCTGCTGCTGCGGCTCGGGGCGGAGTTGCCGGAGGCACCCCTGCTGGCGGTGGCCCTGAGCTATCGCCTCGTGGCCACCCTCGCCGATCTGCTGGCGGCCTTGACGGCCCGGCTGGATGGGGCCCTGGCGGCGGCGGCCAGGGCCTGATCCTTCGCAACTGCTTCTATTGTTGAGAAGACCCGAGGGCTGGCTTTGCGCCTTCCCAGTCCGTGTCCCTGTCCATGGCTGCCAGTTCCTCCCCCCGCTCAAGCGAGCCGCTGGCCTCCACCGAGCTGCGCACCTCCCTCCACGGTCGCGGCCAGCGGCTGACCCCCCAGCGCCAGCGTGTGCTGGGGCTGTTCAAGCGGATCGGCGAAGGCAGCCACCTCAGTGCCGAGGAGGTGCACCAGCGCCTGCTGGGGGCGGAGCAACGGGTGTCCCTGGCCACGGTGTACCGCAGCCTGCGGCTGCTGAGCTCGATGGAGCTGCTTCGGGAGCTGGAGCTGCCGGAGGGGGGGCGGCGGTTCGAGCTGGCCAGCGACACCCATCGCGACCATCACCATCTGGTTTGCGTGGGTTGTGGTCGCACCGAGGAATTCGATAGCGCGGCGGTGCTGGCGGCAGGCGAGCAGGCGGCCGGCGGCCATGGCTTTCGCCTGATTGAATGCGTCCTCAATGTGCGGGCGCTCTGTCCGCGCTGCGCAGCGGAGCCCGCCAGCTGATCGGAATGGAGTCCGGGCTGCGGTGAGGAATCCCGCATTCATTCAGCAGATCTGCTCAATGCATCAACCAAGGCAGCGCAGATCAACGGGTGCAACTAACCTAAAAAAGATGAAGAAACCGAATAAGAAGACCTGACATGCGAATTGCTCAGATTGCGCCCCTTTACGAAAGTGTTCCACCGGCGCGGTATGGAGGCACCGAACGGGTCGTTCACTACCTCACCGAGGAACTCGTGCGCCGGGGCCATGAAGTCGTCCTGTTCGCCAGTGGTGATTCCCGGACCAGCGCACATCTCTGTGCCTGTGTGCCCACCGCGCTGCGATCGGCTGGGCACCAGGGGGATCCAACCATCCACGAAGTGATTCAGCTCGACCATGTCGTCGCCCAGTTGGATCAGTTCGATATCCTGCACTTTCACGTCGGCCATGTTCATTTTCCGTTGATGAGTCGGCTGGGTCGGCCGCACCTCAGCACCGTCCATGGCCCCTTGACCGCCCCGCCGCAGGCCGCGCTCTACCGCCACTTCGACCAGCTCCCCTTGGTGTCGATTTCCGATTCCCAACGCCGGCCGGTGCCCGCGGCCAACTGGGTGGGAACGGTGTATCACGGCCTTCCCACCGATCTGTATCGCCTCCAGGCCGTGCCGCAGAACTACCTGGCCTTCGTGGGCCGCATCTCGCCGGAGAAACGCCTCGATCGCGCCATCGAGATCGCCAGGGAAGCGGGTCTTCCCCTGAAGGTGGCCGCCAAGGTGGACGCCGCCGATCAGGCCTACTTCCGCGAGCGGATCGAGCCGCTGCTGCGGGACAACCCCCAGGTGGAGTTCATCGGCGAGGTGGATGATGCCGCCAAGCAGGAGCTGCTCGGCAACGCCCTGGCCCTGCTGTTCCCGATCGACTGGCAGGAGCCGTTCGGGCTTGTGATGATCGAGGCCAATGCCTGCGGTACGCCGGTGATCGCCTGGCGCAACGGCTCCACCCCCGAGCTGATCGACCACGGGGTCAACGGCTACCTGGTGGAGTCGATCGAGGCGGCCACGGCGGCGGTGCATCGCCTCAACCAGATCGACCGTTGCCGGGTGCGCAGCCACTTCGAGGTGCGGTTCTCCGCCACCCGCCAAGCCGAAGACTACGAACAGCTTTACCGCCACCTGATCCAGGCGGGCCGCAGCGATTCGCCCGCCCACCGCTCCCGCCACGCCCCCGTGGCCCATGCCTGACCAGCTCCCTCCCTTTGTTCTCAAGGACGGGGAAACCTTCGCGATGCTCGACTCCCGGGGCGAGATCTGCCCCGAGAGCCAGCACGATGCCGGCATCTTCCACCGGGGCGCCCGCCACGTCAGTCGGCTGCAGCTGTTGCTCTGGGACCGTCCGCCGGTGGTGCTCAGCTCCACCGAACGGGGGGCGGTCGGCCTGCAGGTGAGCCACCTCGCCAATGACGGGGTCGCCTCCCCGGGTCCCGCCGCCATGACGGTGCACCTGGAGCGCAGCACGGTGCTGACCCCTTCGGCCTGCCTGCAGCAGCTCTGCTTCACCAACGATGGGATGCTGCCGTTGCGGATGCCGCTGACCCTGCGCTTTGACGCCGATTTCTGCGACATCTTCGAAGTCCGGGGCTACATCCGTACGCAGCATGGGCGGCGGGTGTGCAGCTCCAACCTCTCCGATCTGGAGTGTTCGTACCACGGTCTCGACGGGGAGGACCGGGTGACGGTGTTGCGTCTCAGCGCCCCGGTGGGGGAGGTGGGTGAGGGCCATCTCGGTCTGGAGTTGGACCTGGAGCCACGCCAGACCCAGCGCCTCTGGCTGGTCATGGATTTTCATCCCGGTCCCTCGCCGTTGTCGCCGGAGCGGCACTACGAGCTGGCCCTGGTGGCCACGATCGAGCGCTTCCGCGAGGCCCGGCGCAGCGCCGCCGCGGTGATCACCGATAACCAGGCCTTCAACAGCTGGTTGATGCGCTCCTTCTCGGACGTGCACCTGCTCTCCAGCACGGTCGAGGATGGGCTCTATCCCTATGCGGGCGTGCCGTGGTTCAGCTGTCCCTTCGGCCGCGACGGCCTGATCACCGCCCGCCAGATGCTGATGGTGGAGCCCCGCCTGGCCCGGGGCGTGCTGGGCTACCTGGCCGCCGCCCAGGCGACGAGCGACGATCCTTCCCACGACCAGGAACCCGGCAAGATCCTGCACGAATCGCGGCTGGGGGAAATGGCCGCCCTCGGCGAGGTGCCCTTCGCCCGTTACTACGGCGCGGTGGATGCCACCCCCCTCTTCCTGATTCTGGCCGGCGACTACCTGCGCCGCAGCGATGACCGTGACTTCATCGCCGGCCTGCTGCCTGCCCTTGACGCCGCCATGGCCTGGATCCACAGGGCCGAGCGGCGCAGCGACGATGGATTTCTTCGCTATCTCTGTTCCGCCCAGGGTGGGCTGCGCAACCAGGGCTGGAAGGATTCCGAGGACGCCGTTCACCATGCCGATGGCCGTCTGGCCGAGGGCTCGATCGCCCTCTGCGAAGTGCAGGCCTACGCCTACGGCGCCCGCCGCTCCCTGGCGAGGGTGCTGCGGTCCTTCGGCAGGGCCGCCGAAGCCGAGGTCTTGCTGGAGGAAGCCCAGTCCCTGCGTCAGCGCTTTCACCGGGCCTTCTGGTGCCCGTCGATCGACTCCTATGCCCTTGCCCTCGACGGCAAGGGCGAGGCCTGCGCCGTGCGCACCTCCAACGCGGGCCATTGCCTCTGGAGCGGAATCGCCACACCGGAGGCGGCGGCCTCGATCGCCCGTCAGTTGTTGTCGCCGACCAGCTTCAACGGCTGGGGGGTCCGCACCCTCGACGAGCGCGAGGCCCGCTACAACCCGATGAGCTACCACAACGGCTCGGTCTGGCCCCACGACAATGCCCTGATCGGCATGGGGCTGGCACGCTACGGCTACCGCTCTGAAGTGCTGCGCATCCTCTCTGGCCTGTTCGACACGGCCAGTGCGTTGTCGTTGTTCCGGCTGCCGGAGCTGTTCTGCGGCTTTCCGCGCCGGGAGGAGGAGGGGCCCACCTTCTACCCGGTGGCCTGCAGCCCCCAGGCCTGGGCGAGTGGCAGTGTCTTCGGCCTGCTCGAGGCCGTCACCGGCATGACAATCGAGCGGGACACCGGCAGTGGCCGGGTGCAGGTGAACCTGAGCAATCCCGTTCTGCCCGAGGGCCTCAACTTGCTGGAGATCAACGGACTGCGGCTTGGGGAGGAGGAGATCGATCTGCAGGTGCACCGCAGCGATCACGATGTCGGCGTGCTGGTGCGCCACCGCACGCCGGGGGTCGACGTGTTGATCCGGAAGTGAGGGGGTCGGCCCAGTGGGCGGTGAGGGCAGCCAGAAGGCTGGAGCGATCACCAAGGATTCGGATCATGGGGGGCGCCTGCTGGCTGCGGATCTGACCCGCCGACCGATCCGATGGCACAGGTGGTTGTTGCAACTGTCAATTGCTATTGAGAACCACTTGCAAATGACTGGGGCGACTGTTTAGATTGCGAGTCATTCGCAACAGTCCTGGTTTCGTGAGCTTTCGTTTCCTGCCCGATCGCCCGTCCGTCCCCGTCCGCATGCCCGCCGGCCAGACGGTGCTGCTCGATCCAGCCAAGCGCCCCAGCGGCAGCTGCCTTGAGGTGCTGGAGGGCATTGCCCGGGTGTATTGCCCCTGCGAGGAAACCGAGGGCATGACGCTCGCCTTTCTGCAGGCCGGCGACCAGCTGCGCACCGACCGGCTCTGCAGTGAGGGCGTCTGCGTCGAGGCGCTCACCCCGCTCTGCTTCCGCAGCGACGCCGAACGGCAGAGCCTCGATGGCTTCGATCCGGTCAACGAATGGACCCTGCAACTGCTCCGCATCCGCCACCTCGGCAGCGCCGAGCAGCGGCTCCATGCCCTCTTCGGCCTGCTGGTGCGACGCCTGGGGCGGCGCTGCGGCCCCTGGTGTGACCTGCCCTTCCGCCTCACCCACGAGCGCATCGGTGAGCTGATCGGCACCACCCGGGTCACCACCACGCGGCTGATTTCGCGGATTCGCCAGGCCCGCCTGTTGGAAGCGCCCGCCGGAGAAACGGTGTTGCGCCTGGCGCCTTCCCTGGTGGAATCAGCGCCGCTGGCGGCGACCTGATCCCCAGGAGGCCATGATCCTTCCCCTACTGCTGACCGTGGCAACGGTGGCCGTGCCCGTGTCGCCGCAGCCCCCCTGGCCCTGCCCGGTGCCGGCCGGATGGGATCTGTTGGCGCAGGCGACCCTGCCCCGTGAGGGCCTCGATGGCCAGCCCATTGGCGGCTTCTCCGCCGCCGTGGCGGAGCCTCAGCCGGGCCCTGCTGCCGGCCCGATTCTCTGGCTGCTCAGCGATGCTCCCCGGCCCTACCTGCTGCCGGTGCGGGGGGTGGAGACCATGGGCTCAGCACCCCTGCGCATCGGCCGTCGGGTGCCGTTGACCACGACGGCGGGGGACCCCTTCCCCGATCCCCTCGATGGCGAGGGGATGGTGCTGCGGGGCGAAGATCTGTGGATCGTCAGCGAGGGGCGCCGTACGGTGGAGCAACCGGCCCGGCTGCTGCGCTTTGATCGCCGCAGCGGCCGGCTGCGGGAAGCCCTGGACCTTCCCGAGGACTGGCGCACCGCCCCGGGTCGTGGACTGGGAGCGAATCAGGGCCCTGAATCGCTCACCCTGCTGCCGCCCGGGTTCGAGTCTTTGCTGGTGGCCGCCGAGCGGCCCCTGCTGCAGGACCGCCCTGGCCAGGTGCGTCTGCTCGCCTTTGGCCCGCTGGCCTCTGCCCTGGCCCCGACCGGCCAGCCGGCGTTTCGCCCGCTCGGCAGCTTCGATCTGCCCCTGGAGGGCCCCGCCTGGGGCCTCACCGACCTGCTGGCCTGGCCCGGGGAAGGCGGCCCGGCCGGCCTGCTGGGCCTGATCCGCGGCTACGAAGCCCCGGCGCGCTGGTGGGCGCGGCTGGTGTTGCTGCCACTGCCTGACCAGGCTGCAGCGCCCTTGCGGCCGATGCGGCAGTGGGATCTGCTGGCCGCCGGCCTCACCCCGGACAACTGGGAAGGTCTCGCCGCTGGCCCGCCCCTGTCGGATGGACGACCGACGCTGGTGCTTGTGAGCGACGACAATTTCAACCCCCTCCAGGCCAGCCTGATCGCCCGCGTCGCCCCCCGCTGCGCGTCAACCCCATGAACCTTCGCCGCCGCCAGCTGCTTGCCCTGCTCGGAGTTGGGGCCGGAACCCTGGCCGCTCCCAGCCTGCGGTCATCGGCGGGACCTGGATCGGCCAGCCAAGGGCCCAGGGCGGCCGCCGCCGCGCTCCCCTTCGAGCCGGTGCTGGCCCCCCTGCCCCTGGCCAGCGATGGCCTGGCGGCCAGCGAGCAGCGGAGCCGCTATGGCCGCCTCGCCCTCGAGGATCGGGTGGTGGTGCCGGAGGGCTTCCGCGCCGACCTGCTGCTGGCCTGGGGAGATCCGCTTGGTGACAGCCGGGTGGGCTACAACAACGATTTCCTTGCCCTCACGCCCCAGGGGCCTGAGCGGGCCCTGCTGACGATCAATTTCGAGTACATCAGCGAACGCCCCTGGCTGGAGGGTTTCGCCCAGGTGGTGGGCCAGCCCCTGCCCTGGTCCGAGCTGGTGACGGCGCTGGCCAGCCGGGGTGGGCGGATTGACTGCACCGCCCTGGCGGCGGCGGACCCGCTCTGGCCCCTGCTGCGGGGGGTGGCGGACCAGGCCATGACCGACCTGGGCATTGGCGTGGCCACCCTGGCGGCCTCCCCGGGGGGTGGCTGGGTGCGCAGCGCCGGGCCCCTGGACCGGCGGATCACCGGACTGAGCGGCCTGAGCCGGCCGGAGCAGCGCCTCAAGGTGAGCGGGCCCGCCGCCGCCGTGTTCCGCCGCAGCCAGCGCCTGGGCTACGACGACGGCCTGGGTGATCGGGTGATCGGCACTTTCGCCAACTGTGCCGGCGGCACGACCCCCTGGGGCACCGTTCTGAGTGCCGAGGAAAACTTCCAAAGCCTGGTTTGCGAGCCGGTGTTTGCCGATGGCAGCTCCCAGCACCCCCGCGAGCGGCCCCTGGTCTGCCGCGAGGGCGACCTGGAGGGCCTCGGCAATGTGTATGGCCTGGCCGGCAACAAGTACGGCTGGATGGTGGAGATCGATCCGGCCGATCGCGCCGATCCGGGCACCAAGCACACCGCCCTGGGCCGCTTCCGCCATGAGGCGGTGGCTGTGAAGGCGGTGGAGGGATCTCCCCTGGTGGTCTATTCCGGCGACGACCGTCGCGGCGGCCATCTCTACCGTTTCGTGAGCGCCGGGGTGGTGCGGGATCCACTCGACCCGCGCAACTCCGCCCTGTTCGGCCAGGGGCGGCTCGAGGTGGCCCGCTTCAGCGCCGATGGCACCGGCCGCTGGATTCCCCTGCTGCCTTCCACACCACTCGATCCATTCATGCCGTCGGGTTTCGGCGCCGCCGGCCTGCCGGTGCCGGTGATGCTGCCCAACCCCGACCGGCTGCAGCCCGGTGGGGTCACCTTCACAGCCGATGCGGAGGTGCAGGCCTACGCGCAGCGCTTCCCCAGCCTGACGGCGCTGTACCCCGGTGGCGGCGAAGAGCAGCAGGGGGCCATCCTGATCGACGCCCACCTGGCCGCCAATGCGGTGGGGGCCACCCCCACCGCCCGCCCGGAAGACACGGACCTGGATCCGGTGACGGGCGACCTGCTGATTGCGTTCACCTCCGGCAGCCCGGATGCCGAAGGCGGCGCCGATCCGGCGATGTTCCAGGGGCCGAATGGGGAAACGAGCTGGCCCCACGGCTTCGTGATGCGGCTCAGCGAGGCCGGGCCGGTGGCCGATGGCCGTTTCCGCTGGCGCATGGTGGTCACCGGCGGTGAACCCTGGGCGGGAGGCATGGGCTTCACCAATCCCGACAACCTCGCCCTCGACAAAGCCGGCAACCTCTGGGTGGTGACCGACCGCAGCATGGGCTCATCAGCCGCTGATTTGTTCGGGAACAACAGTTGCTGGCTGCTGCCCCGCCAGGGGGCCGCCGCTGGCAAGGCCCTTTGCTTTGCCACCGGGCCGATGGAATGCGAGCTCTGCGGCCTTGCCCTCGATCCCCAGGAGCGCAGCCTGCTGCTGGCGGTGCAGCACCCCGGGGAAGCCAACGGCATCCACCGGGCCGGCATGGAGGAATTCCAGGCCTTCACCCTGGTGGATCGTGACGGGGGCCGCTTCTCCCAGCTGCGCCAGGTGCCGCTTGGCTCCAACTGGCCCGCCGGCGCGCCGGGCCGTCCGCCGCGGCCGGGGGTGGTGGTGATCCGCAGGCTTGATGGCTCAGCGTTGCTGAAGGCCTGAGCCGGGCTCCTCCAGACTGGGCATCAACGCCAGGGAGGCCAGCAGGCCGAGGGCCAGGATCAGCAGGGCCGGCACCAGGGCGGCCGAGACCCGCTCGTCGCCGGCGTACTGATACACCCGCACCGCCAGGGTGTCGAAATCGAAGGGGCGCAGGGCGAAGGTGAGCGGCAGCTCCTTGACTGTGTCCACGAACACCAGCAGCCCGCCAACCAGCAGGGGCCCCCGCAGCAGGGGAAGGTGCACGCGCCGCAGCACCTGGAGCCAGCTGCAGCCCAGGCCGGTGGCCGCCTCATCGACGCTGGGGGGGATGCGTTCGAGCGCCGCGTCGAGGCCCCCCTTGGACACGGCCAGGAACCGATCGCCATAGCCCCAGAGCAGCAGCAGCAGCGGACTTAAGCCCAGGGGACCGCCGATCAGCATCAGGGCCAGGGCCAGCACGGTGCCCGGGATGGCGTAGCCCATGCCCGCCGTGAAGGTGAGCTTCTGCAGCAGCGGCTGGGGGATCCAGCGGCGGGCAATCGCCAGCAGCAGGGCGGCCGCCACGGTGACCAGTGCAGCGGCCAGGGCGAGGCCCAGGCTGCGCAGGCCTAGGGCCAGCAGGTCACCGGCCGAATCGCTCTGGAGGTGGTCGCGGCTCACCACGGCCCAGGTGAGGGGAATCCCCAGGCTGGCCAGGGGCGGCAGCAGGGTGAGCAGCTGGGCGGTGTGCCGCCGCCAGCCCTGCAGCTGCCATTGCAGCGGGCTGGCCCCCTCGTTGCCCAGGTTCCAGCGGCGGCTGCGCTGCCGCAGCCAGCGCTCGGCTCCCACCAGCAGGCTGACCATCACCAGGGCCAGCAGGGCAAGCCCCACCGCTCCCTGCAGGTCGCCCTCCCCCTGCCAGCGCTGCAGGATGCCCCGCGAGAGGGTGGGCACGCCGAGCAGTTCCACGGCGCCGAGTTCATTCACCACCTCCATGCCGCTCAAGGCCACGCCCGCGCCGATCGAGGGCAGCGCCAGGGGCAGCGCCACCCGCCGGAAGCTGCCCCAGGGGCCCACCCCCAGGCTGCGGCAGGCCTCCAGCTGGCGGCGGCCGCTCACCGAGAAGCTTTCAGTGGAGAGCAGGAACACGTAGCTGTAGGTGGTGAGACTCAGCAACGGCACCGCCCAGCCGATGCCGTGGATCCGCAGGCCCCAGCGGCTGCCGAGGTCCACCAGCACGGCCGCGAGCACGAAGGCCGGGGCCGCCAGCGGCAGCACCTGGGCCAGGCGCAGCCAGCGCCGCCCGGGAAACCGGCAGCAGGCGGTCAGCCAGCCGTTGGCCGTTCCCAGCAGGGCGCCGATCAGCCCCACCCCCAGCACCAGGGCCAGGGTGTTGAGCAGTTGTTCCAGGCCTTCGGCGCCGAGGCGCAGGCTGCTGATCCCGGGCCCGAGCCAGGCATAGAGCACCAGCACCAGTACCGGCAGCAGGGCCAGCCCGCAGACCAGCAGAACCGCCACCGTCAGACGCCAGCGCCTGGCCGGTGCCCTGGCTGCCACGGCCTTGTCAAGAATTGGCCGCTCGGGCATTGCCAGTGACGCCATCCTGTTGCCCTACTTCCAGCCGCTCGCTTCCATCATCAAAGTGGCGGCCTTGCTCTTGGCTCCGATCTGCTCGATCGCGACGCCGTCGGCCTGGAAGCTGCCGAAGCCTTTGAGGATCGGGTTGTTGCCGAAGCCCTTGAGCGGATACTCGTTGTTGGCTTCGGCGTAGCCGCGGCCGCCTGTGGGGGAAGCCAGGAACTCGATCAGCTGGATGGCGCCCTTGGGATTGCGGGCGTGGCGGGTGACGCCGGCCCCGCTGATGTTGACGTGGGCCGGATTCGGAAACACGAGCTTGAGCTTGCTGGCCAGGGCCTTGTCCTCAGCGCCGGCCTCTCCGGAAAGCATCCGGGCCACGTAGTAGGTGTTCACCACCCCAACCCCGCACTCCCCCTTGGCGACGGCCCGGGCCAGGGGGATGTCGGAGGTGAAGAACGGCTGGCTGACGTTGGCCACCATGCCGCGCACCCAGGCACGGCTGGCGGCCTCGCCCCGCAGGATCATCTGGCTGGCCACCAGCGACTGGTTGTAGGGGCTCTTGCGCTCCCGCAGACAGAGCTTGCCCTTCAGGGCCGGTTTGGCCAGATCGCCATAGGTGCGGATCATGGCGGGATTCACCAGCTTTGGGTTGACGATCACGGCCCGCACCCTGCGGGTGAGGCCGTACCAGCGTCCCTTGGAGTCGCGCAGGTTGGCCGGCACGTCCCGTTGCAGGGCAGCGGAGCGGCTGGGCTGGAACAGGCCCTGGTCGGTGGCGGTGTCAAGGCGGGCGGCGTCGACGAGCACGAGCACATCGGCGGGGCTGTTCTTGCCTTCGCTCTTGAGCCGCTCGATCAGGGCGTCGTCCTTGGCTTCGAGCAGGTTCACCTTGATGCCCGTTTTGGCGGTGAACTGGCGGTAGAGCGCCTTGTCGGTGTTGTAGTGGCGAGCCGAGTAAACGCCGATCTCAGCGGGTTGGCCCTTGGCGGGCGGTTGCTGGGCAAGGCTGGCCCCAACGGCGAGGGCGACCGAAACGGCCAGCAGGCCTGTGGTGGCCAGCTGCAGGGGGGTGATGGGAAACAGCTTCATCCAGGGAAGGGAGCGCCATGGGGGCGCCAACGTCATCGCCGGACGCTAGGAATCTGTCCTGGCCAGGCCGCGATCAAAGGATTCGCGGTGATGTGACCATTGTTACGGGGTCCCTTGGGACCGGAGCCGTTGTTGCCCCAAGGGTCAAGGCCCTTCAACCGCGCGGATGGGAGCGCAGGGGGATGGGAACCAGGGAAGGCTGCATCAGCCCACCGCCGGGGTTGTCGTCATCGGAGTCGGTGGTGAGCCAGAAGGCCAGGCCGAACAAGACGAGAACGCCGGCGAAGAGAAGAAATTCAGCCATGGCCCCGGCTCAGTGTGGAAGCAGCGTAACCAGGTTTGGCGTGGGAATTGTGCCGAACGCTGCGGTTGGGGGCCGGTTATCCGGCGGCCGCTCCACCGGCGAGCAACCCGATCGGCCCGAGGGCCAGCACGGCTCCCGCCAGGGTGAGCAGCACGGCGAGCCTCACCGTCCAGCTGGTGCCGAGCCGACGCAGCACCAGGAAGGTCAGGCCTACCACCAGGCTGGAGGCCAGCAGGGCCCCGAGCCACCAGCTGCCGCCACCGCTGGCCTCGTGGCCATGCAGCATCCCGTGGATTGCCACTGAGACCGCAACCGCCAGGCCGGAGACGGGGATCGAGGGGGGCTTGCCGGAGCGCCGGCTCAGCAGAATCAGCAGGCCCAGCACCGAGACAGCCACGGCGGCCAGCAACTCGGCAACCGGCAGGCCGCCGCCATTGAGGCCGAACAGGCCACCGGCCACCGCCCCGCCCAGGGCGAACAGCAGCAGCCGGGCGCTGATGAAGGAGGCGGCGGCCCCCACCCCGATCAGCAGGAAGAGGTGATCCAGTCCGCTGAGGGGATGGCTGAAGCCTCCGGCCAGGCCGTGCCCGGCCAGGCCATGGGCGGAAGCGGGCAGGGCGCCCAGCAGGCTGAGGCCAAAGCCGGCGCAAGCGGCCAGGGCGAGCTCCCGGCCGGGGGAAGACGGGCCTGGCCAAGTCGGGCCGGACGATGACTTGAACGAGAAGAGCGACATGGGGAACGCCGGTCCGCGCCGGGTTTGATTCGAGGGTGGATACGGGGCGAGTGTTCTGGCTGAAGACACCAATTCAGAGCCGAAGGATCTGCCAGTGCCCATCACAGCTGCGGGACAGCGCCGGACTGGAAGCTGAGCGCCAAGGCGATCGGCCTGCACCGGACTTTCCTCGTTGCCTCTGCGGGCTGAACCCGAAGAACCACCGTGTCACAAGTATGGAGGCTGTTCAGGCAAATCCCTTGCCGGCATCTTTCGAGACGCAGGCCTTGAGCTGCTGACGAAGTTTGGCGTGGTCGAGGTCCTTGCCGATCAGCACCAGCTGGTTCTTGCGCTCGCCGCTCCAGTCGCTGTCGTCAATCGAGAAGCGCTTGCCGGCCAGGTGAAACACGTGGCGCCGCTCACTCTCGTTGAACCAGAGAATCCCCTTGGCCCGGAACACCCCCGCCGGCAACTGGTTGTCGAGGAAGTTCTGGAACTTGCGCAGGCCGAACGGGCCGTCGGCGGCGAAGGACAGGGAGGTGAACCCTTCGATCGCCAGGTGATCGGCCGGGTGGGAAGCAGGGTGCGCCTGGGAGCCGTGATCCCCGTGGTCATGCCCAGGGCTGTGGGCGTGGGCCTGCTCGTGATGGTGATGAGCGCCATGGTCATGGTCATGGTCATGGCCGTGACTGTGGTCATGGTTGTGGCCCTCGCCAATCGCGTGAGCAGTGGGCTGGTCGGCCACAACCCGATCCGATTCGAACAGCCCCACGCTCAGCAGCAGCGGCAGCGGCACCACCCCTTTCACGGAGCGCAGGAGGCGCGCCTCCGGCTTGATCGTGAGCAGCTGCTTCTCCAGCTCCTGAAGCCGTTCTTCGGTCACCAGATCAGTCTTGTTGAGCAGCAGGATGTCGCCGTAGACGACCTGGGCCCGGCCCACCGCGCTCTCCACCAGGGCCTGCTCGAAGTTCTCGGCGTCGATCAGGGTGATGATCGAATCCAGCCGGGTGCTGTCGCGCAGCTCGCTGCCCAGGAAGGTCATGGCCACCGGCAAGGGATCGGCCAGGCCGGTGGTTTCCACCACCAGGTAATCCACCGGGTCGGGGCGCTGCAGGATTCGCTCGACCGCCTCGAGCAGCTCGCCGTTGATCGAGCAGCAGATGCAGCCGTTGCTGAGCTCCACCATGTCCTCGCCGGTGGCAATGATCAGGTCGTTGTCGATGCCGATTTCACCGAACTCGTTGACCAGCACGGCGGTTTTCACACCCTCCTGGTTGCTGAGGATGTGGTTGAGCAGGGTGGTTTTGCCGGCCCCCAGGAAGCCGGTCAGGATCGTCACCGGCAGCCCGGTGGCGCCTGGATCGAGGCTGGCGGGAAGGGAAGCCGTGGTGGGCCTTGCGGCGGTCGAGGGGGTGGCGGTGCTGGTCATGGGGGAGGGCGGGGGTCAGGTCGCTGCTTTGACGCCCAGTCTGAGGCCTCGGATTGGCCAGAGGCCTGGCGGACCACCCCGGGGGCCCCTGGGCTTCGCCAATCTTTCCGGCGGTGGTCTGGTCTGAGGTGGTCCCTGCCAAAAGTCGGATAGAGCATCCCATGACCTCAAAGCCGCTCTCTGCGTAGCGACTGAGCGGCTTTGAGGCAGGCAAATTCACCCGCAGACAACCCTCAGAGCGCTCTGCCGAAGTTAAATCACCAAGCAAACGGCAACTATCCCTCTCAGACGCAGTGAGCCTATCGACACCCCCCCTTGAAAGCATCCACAAAGCTTGATCAAGGAGACTGTTGAATCAGCCGATCTGCAGCGAAGGCGGGATGAAGGCCCTGGCGCATGAGCGGAGGGTGATGACCCTTCGAGTGAACTGATGCGACACCTCTCACCCGCTATGGCCAAAGTCCCCGCGGGGTTCGCCAAGGCTCCTGCGGGGTCCAGTTGGTTCAGGCAGCCTGCAAGGCACCGGCCAGGCCCTTCGCATCATTTGATCAAGTTCACGCTGTTATAGAGACCCGGGTATAAGATTTGAGAATCCTGATGGCTTGAGCTTGAATATCAGGGAGGCAACGGCTCCCTTTTGGCTTGATCAAGCCAGGATGCATTAGCTTAAGAAGCGAAAGATACTAGGGGGGGGGCATGCCATGTCATCGTCCCCTCACTGGGACAGACCTGGCAGACACTGAGCGCCAGTCGTGGATACCACCGAATGAATGTTTTACTGGTTTATCCCGAGTTCCCCAAAACATTCTGGAGCTACGAAAAGATACTTGAACTGGTTAACCGAAAGGTGTTGCTTCCCCCGCTCGGGTTGATCACCGTGGCAGCGATTCTGCCCCAGGACTGGACCTTCAAGTTGGCTGATGTCAACATCAGGCCAGTCACCGATCAAGAGTGGATGTGGGCCGATCTGGTGATCATGTCGGCGATGATCGTTCAGAAAGACGACATCATCCGTCAGATCAACCTGGCCCGGCAGCACGGCAAGCCCGTGGCCGTCGGTGGCCCCTATCCCTCCTCCACCCCCGAGGAACTGGTGGCCGCAGGGGCCGACTATCTGATCCTCGATGAGGGGGAGATCACCCTGCCCATGTTCGTGGCTGCCTGGGAGAGGGGCGATAAAGGAGGACGGTTCAGCTCCAATGGCGTCAAGCCGGATGTGACCTCCACACCCATCCCCCGCTATGACCTGCTGGAGCTCAAGGCCTACGACTCGATGAGCGTGCAGTTCTCGCGCGGCTGCCCATTCCAGTGTGAATTCTGCGACATCATCGTGCTCTATGGCCGCAAACCTCGCACCAAGACACCGGAACAGCTTGTCGGCGAACTCGACAGCCTCTACGCCATCGGCTGGCGTGGTGGTGTGTTCATGGTCGATGACAACTTCATCGGCAACAAACGCAACGTCAAGCTGATGCTCACGGCTCTGGAGCAGTGGCAGAGAGAACGGGGTTATCCCTTTCGCTTCGATACCGAAGCCTCACTCGATCTGGCAGACGATCAGGAACTCATCGATCAGATGCTGGCCTGCAACTTTGCCGCTGTCTTCATGGGGATCGAAACCCCAGATGCCGACAGCCTGGCGTCGACCATGAAGTTCCAGAACATGCGCTCGCCCCTGCTCGACTCTGTCGACAAGGTGACCCGCTCAGGGTTGCGGGTGATCGCCGGATTCATCATCGGCTTCGACGGAGAGAAAGTGGGCGCCGGCCAGCGGATCGTCGAGTTTTCAGAAGCCGCAGGTATTCCCACCACCACCTTCGCCATGCTTCAGGCCTTGCCCCATACCGCCCTCTGGCACAGGCTCGAGAAGGAAGGAAGGCTGATTGATAAGGTCGGAAACATCAACCAGACCACCCTGATGAACTTTGTACCGACCAGGCCGGTGGAAGACATTGCCCAGGAGTATGTGGAAGCGTTCTGCCAGCTCTACGAGCCGCGCAAGTATCTCGACCGGGTGCATCGCTATTTTCTTAAACTCGGCCCAGCCAGGGTGAAGAGTGCCTTCAAGCTTCCCGATCCGTTGGTGATCCGGGCGCTGCTGATCGTCTGCTGGCGCCAGGGTATCCAGCGCTCCACCCGTTGGGCCTTCTGGCATCACCTGATCGACATTCTTCGCTCGAACCCCAAGGTGACGGAGCAGTATCTGGCCGTCTGTGCCCACAATGAGCATTTCATGGAGTACCGGGAGATCGTGCGCCGGCAGATCGAGAATCAACTGGCCGCCTCCAAACGCGAGCAGGAAAGACACAGCAGCATTGGGGTGCCGACAACGGTGGAAACCGAGCTGGCTGCCAAGCTGTGAATCAGACACTTAACCCCGCGAGCCTGGGGCTTCCGCGACGATAGGAACCAGCCTGGAAGCTGCAGGGTTCGCGTTGGAGCGATCTTCCTGCTGATCCGAGGACTCGCTGATCAGATCGGCCACGATGCCGCCATCGAAGGAGTAGCGCCCTGGCCCGATCAGCAGCAGGGCCAGGCTGCCGCCCAGATAGAGCGCCACCAGTTCAAGAACGTAAATGTTCAGACCGGCGGTGAGGATGTGTTGGTAGGCGGCAACGGTCATGGTGCCGGTGATGGCGAGGGCGCCGAGGGGTGTGAGGATCCCAAGGATCAGCAGCCAGCTGCCGATCAGCTCGGAAAACCCGGCCGCATAGGCGAAGAAGAGGGGGAAGGGCAGATGCAGCGAGGCCACGTAGGTGTTAGCGAACTGCTGCGGATCGGCGAGTTTTTCCTGACCATGGTGAATCATCAGCACGCCGATGGCCAGGCGCAGCACGAGCAGTCCGATGTTCACCGCCAGGCCATCCCGCAGGACGTAGCCGGCGAGGGCGCGACGGATCGCTGGGTTGAAGGGGGGTGCATCGGCCCGGGAACCCTCGCTGGAGCGTGCCTGGCGAGCGTTGGGGGAAGGACGGTTGAGAACGACAAACCAGAGGGCCAGGCCGGCGGCCATGAACCCGGTGAACAGTTCCAGAAGGAGAAGGGTTGTCAAGACTGGGAGGGCGACCCGTCGATTCTGACAAGCCGTGTAACGAAGCGTGAAGCCGGGCCGGGCGGCGAGGCCCCCGCTTTCAGGAGATGCCGATCCAGGCGCGCAGGGTGTTCAGGGGTTGATCTTCGAGGGCGCAGAAATCCAGCTGGTTGATGTTGCGCACCTTGGCACTTCTGCCCTGGGCGAGCCGGGAATCGAAAGTGGGCAGATGGTCCCGCTGAAACCGATAGGGCTCTGGATAGAACAACAACGAGCAGATCTTGAAGATGGCAAGGTGAAAATGATTGGTTCGTAGGTCATTACCCATCGTGAATCCCACCACGAAAGCCTCATCGTGAAGGGTGAATCCACTGCCCAGCAGCGCATGGACGCAATCATGACAATGGAGGTCGATCATGCCGGGCAAGGCCTTGAGGGCCCGCTGCCGCTCAGCCCAGAACCGAGCGCAGGGCCAGCCGCAACTGCCCGACGATGCCTTCGCCGGTGAGCAGCTCCCCGACGATCGCCGCCAGGAAGCCCAGCATGGCCACCCGCCCGTTGAGCCGCTCCACCCCCGCCAGGGCCGCAATGTTCCAGGGCAGATCGCCGGTCATGCTGGAGCCGAAGCGCTCGATGGGTTCGTAGTGAAAGTCATCCTGGGGCTTGAGATCGTCGTGCATCGGGAGGAAGGGAAAACAGGCGAAACAGGAGCGTGTACCAGGGGAGCGGGCCTCAGGGTTCGCCGAGAAAATCCCGCTTGCCCAGCACCACGCCGTTGTGGCGCAGCAGGTCGTAGGCGGTGGTGCAATGGAAGTAAACGTTGGGCAGTACGAACGTGGTCAGGAAGGGCAAGCCCTCCATCGTGATTGTCTCGCCCCGTCCGATCGGCACCGTCACCTGCCGGTTCTGCGATCCTTCCAGCAGTTCAGCCGAAACGCTGTCGAGATAGGTGATCGTGCGCTCCAGCCGATCGATCAGTTCGCCGAAGCTGGTTTCGTTGTCCTCCATCGCTGGGGCCTCGCCTCCCGCCAGCCGGGCCACGCCCCGCCGGGCGATGTCGGAGGCGATCTGCACCTGCCGCACCAGCGGGAACATGTCCGGAAAGAGGCGGCTCTGCAGCAGCACCTGGGGCTCGATGCCCCGGGCCTCGGCATGGGACTGGCCCTTGCGCAACACCCCAGCCAGGTTGCTCAGGGTGCGCCTCAGGGGTGGAACCGCAACGGCATGCATGGAGAGATCCATGGGTTGCTCTTCAGCCTTCAGGGACACCGTCAGCCTAGAAACACCCGGCCCGTCTCCCATCCCTGCCGCCATTGGTAGCTTCAGCCCATGGTGCCTCCGCTCTCCCGCCGCCGCTTCCTGGGCCTCGCCGCCGGCGCGTTGGGATCGGGCGCCATCGGTGCCGGCGCATACGGAACCGTCGGGGCCAGATCCGTCGTGGCGGGATCGGTGGCGGCGGGCCTGAGGTGCCGCCGCGGGCCGATCTGCGTCTGGCGCTGATCTCCGACCTCAACGCCGGCTACGGCTCCACCAGCTACACCGCCGAAGTGGACCGTGCCATCGCCCTCATCCCGTCGCTGCGGCCCGATCTGGTGCTCTGCGCCGGGGACATGGTGGCCGGTCAGAAGACCAGCCTCACCACCACCCAGCTCACCGCGATGTGGGCGGCCTTCGAGCGCCGCATCCTCTCCCCGCTGCGGCGGGCCGGGCTTCCCTTCGCGCCCACCGTGGGCAACCATGACGCCTTGGCCAGCCGTGCCGGCGGCAGCTACCTGTTCGAGTGCGAGCGGCAGGAGGCGGCCCGCTTCTGGCGCCGCCGTCAGAGCAGCCGCTGGCCTCTCCTTCGTGGACGCCAGCGGCTTTCCGTTCTTCTATTCCATTCTGCAGGACGGCCTGTTCCTGCTGGTCTGGGACGCCTCCTCGGCGCTGGTGCCGTGCTCGCCGGGGCCGAAGCACTGCGCCAGCTGATGGAACGGCATGACGTGGCGGCCTACATCAGCGGTCACCAGCACGCCTACTACCCGGCCCGGCTGGGCCAGCTCGATCTTTTCAACCTCGGCGCCACCGGCAGTGGCCCCCGGCCGTTGCTGCAGGGGGGGTGCCGCCCCCTTCCAGACCCTCACCGTGCTCGACCTCGCTTGGAGCACCGGGCGCACCACCGACACCACCATCAACCTGCGAACGATGCAACCGGTGGCACGTGAAGGCCTACCGACGCGGATCATCGACCGCCAGGGCCGGGCCCTGCTGCGCCGGCCCGGTTGATCGGGCCGGGATCGCCGCGCTCTGGGGTGCCCGGGCCAGGCCCACATCGACGCCGATGTGCTGATCTGGGCGGCCGGTGATCAGCAAGGCGGAGCGCTGGCGGGTGGCGATCTGCCACAGCCAGCGGGTCAGCAGGGTGATTCGGTTCTCCGTGGCGGGGATGAAGGCGAGATGGGCCAGGCCCCAGAGCAGCCAGCCCAGCAGGCCGGTCACCCTCAGGCCGCGCAGATCGGCGACAGCGTAGAGGGGCCCGATCACCGCCATGCTGCCCAGGTCGAGCCAGCGGAAGGGGGGACTGGCCTCTCCTTCGAGGCCGTTGAGGATGTCCCGCGCCACCCAAGCCCCCATCTGCACGGCCGGGCCGGCCATTCCCGGCAGCGGCGCCCCATCGGCCGTGTGGCTGTAGGCGCAGAGATCGCCCACCACCCGCACCTCCGGGTGACCCGGCACCGAGAAATCCTGCTCCACCAGCACCCGCCCGGACCGGTCGACGCCACAACCGCTGCGCTCCCCCAGCAACTTGCCCAGCCGCGAGGCGCGCACTCCAGCGGTCCAGCAGACGGTGGCGGCCTCGAGGAAGGGGGGATCGGCTTCCCCCTTCAGCTGCACCTTGCCGGGCTCGATCGACTCCACCATCGCGTTCAGCCGCAGCTCCACCCCATTGCGTTCCAGATAGGCGGCCGCCGCCGCCGAAAGCTGGGGGTGCATCGTCGGCAGCACCCGATCCACCGCATCCACCAGCACCACCCGGCAGCCCTCCACCTCCAGCTGCTTGAAGTCGCGCTGGACGGCCGAATGCATCAGCTCGATCAACGAACCGGCCAGCTCGCAACCGGCGGGGCCGGCCCCCACCACCACCGCGGTCTGCAGAAAGCGGCGCCGCTGCGGGTCGGTGGTCTGCTCCGCCTCCTCCAGGGCCATCAACAGCCGCCGCCGGATCTCCTGGGCGTGCTCGAGGATCTTCATCGGCGGTGCCAGGGGCCGCCACTCCTCATGGCCGAAGTAGGCGCTGCCTGAACCGCAGGCCAGCACCAGCTGGTCGTAGCCGTAATGGTGGCCGTTGAACAGCAGCGAGCGCCGCTCCAGGTCGACGTCGGTGACTTCGCCGAGCAGCACCTGCACGTTCGGGGCCTGGCCCACCATCTGGCGCAGGGGCGAGGCCACATCGGCCGCTGACACCAACCCGGAGGCCACCTGATACAGCAGCGGCTGAAACAGGTTGAAGTTGCGCTTGTCGATCAGGGTGACCCGCACCGGCCGGTTGGCCAGGGCCTGGCAAACCCGCACCCCGGCGAAGCCGCCGCCAACCACCACCACATGGGGCCAGCTTGGATCTGTGCCGGCGTGCGGCTCGAGATTCAGGAAAAAACGTTCCGGCGCCATGGATTCCGGGTGCCTGAGCAGACGGTCAGTGTCCGTCCTAGGGGGCAGGGGGCGTTGGGGCTGTCTCCGTTGCAGCACGCCCCGCCTCCGCAGCTGCCGCCTTCGGTGGACTGGGCTCACGCAGGAACAGGGGCAGGGAGGCTGGGCTCCCATGGGTGACCTGGCTCTCCTGCGCCACCTCGCCCCGGCTGAAGGCCAGCCAGCGGAAATCGCCCAGGGCCGTTGGATCCACCAGCCGCAGCAGCGCTTCGCGGCGGCTCAACAGATCGCCCAGCTCGGCGTCTTCCTGGTGCTGCAGCCCATGCAGCCGCTCGGCCAGCCCCAGGGCCAGCAGGGCTTCCCCCTGGCGGCACTGGCCCAGGGTCGCCCAGCCGCTGGCGGCGGCGGCAGCCAGCAGGCTGTCGATGCAGAGGTGGGCGGTGAGGTCCCAGGCCCCCGGCTCGACCAGGGGATCGGCGCTGGCCCGCTGGCCCCGGTAGGCCATCAGGGTGCCGTTGGCGCGCTGGGGCCCGTAGTAGCGCCAGGCCTCCAGCGCGTAGTCGATCACCAGGAGGCGGCCCCGCCAGACGCCCCGGCCGCAGGCCTCCAGCCAGGGGGCCAGGCCCGGGTGCAGCTCCGTGCACCAACCATCGGGCCGCTGCTGCCCTGGCGGCCAAAGGCCAAGGGGCTGCAGCGACGCCGCCGCCGCCGGCTCCAGGGGCTCGCCCTGCTCCAACCGCAACGCCCCCTGGTGGAGCACCACCCGCTGTTGCCGCCAGCCATCGCCGCCGCGCACGATCCTCTCCACTGCCAGGGCATCGAGCACCTCATGGGCCAGCACCACCCCCAGCACGGGCCGTGCCGCCAGCTCCTCGAAGCCGCTCCAGCGCACCGGCAGCGGGCAGCCGCGCAGCCGCAGCCGCAGCCGCTGCCGCGCCGCCATGCCCCCGTTGGGCTCCACCAGCACCAGCTCGGTGCGCGCCGCCAGCGGCGGCCAGCCGGCCGCCAGGGCCTCGGCCAGCTGGGCCGCCAGATCCCCCTCGCCGGGGCCGGTTTCCACCAGGCTCAAGTGCACCGCCGGATCATCCGGCGCCAGTTCCTGCAGCCATTCGGCGAGCTGGGGAGCCAGCAGGGCGGCGAAGTCTTCACCGAGCGACGGGGCGGTGGCGAAGTCGCCGTGGCGGCCCAGACGAAGCCGGCCCGCTCCATAGGCGCCGTGGTCGGGGTCGTGCAGGGCCCATGCCATGAACAGGGAGAACGGCACGCTGCCGCCCGCCGCCGTGAGGCGCTGGTGCAGCCAGGCGGGAATGGACACGGCAGGCGCCCGGGTCGAAGAGAATGCAGGGTCACTGAAGCAGCCGCATGGGTCAAGCCGCCGGATCACCCCTCCCCTCCGCCGGTGCCATCCCCCCCGCCGGGGCCCTCGGCACCGTGCTAGGCCTGCTCGCCGCCGTGCTGCTGCTGCTGACTCCGCTGGCAGGGCAGGTCCAGGCCGCCGACAACCCGGCGCTTCTGCCGGATCACTTCACCCCGGTGATCGACCTGGCCCGGGCACTCAGCGATGGCCAGCGGGCCAGCCTGGAACGGGAGCTCACCGCGTTCGAAACCAGCAGTGGCTGGAAACTGCGGGTGCTCACCCAGTACGAGCGCACCCCCGGCTTGGCGGTGAAGGACTTCTGGGGGCTCGATGAGCGCAGCCTCGTGCTGGTGGCCGATCCCCGCGGCGGCAACCTGCTCAACTTCAACGTGGGCGACGCCCTGTTCGCCCTTATGCCCCGCACCTTCTGGGTGGAACTCCAGACCCGCTTCGGCAACCAGTACTACGTGCGCGACCATGGCGAAGACGGCGCGATCGTGGATGCCCTGGGGGCCGTGGAGACCTGCCTGGAGCGGGGTGGCTGCCAGGTGGTGCCGGGACTGCCCCAGGAGCAGTGGCTGCTCACCTTCTGCACCTCGGTGCTGGGCGGGCTGATCGTCGGCTTCGCCGGCTATCCCCGCAAGGAGGGCGACCGGGTGGCCTGGAGCTGGGTGCTGCTGCTCTCGCCGCTCTGGGGGATGCTGTTCCTGGTGTTCGGCCTCGGGCCGGTGGTCACCCGCACCGCCGATCTGCTGCCGGTGCTGCGCAACGGCCTGGGCTTCCTTGGAAGCGCTGTGCTGGCCTATCTGATCGCCCAGAGAACCGTGGGGAAACCACCGCTGGCAGGTGGCGATCAGGCCTGAGCGAAACCATCTCGGCGTCGCATGGGGATCAGGGCGTGGTGGAGCTGGCTTCCTGCAGGGCACAGACCAGGGAGCCGGGCTTGCAGGATTCGGACTGGGACTTCGGCGCCCTGGCGATGTCGGCGCGGCGGTTGTCGAGCGTGGCCCTCAGAAAGGCCAGGTTGGCGTCGTAGAAGCGCTTGAGCTCGGCGAAGCGCTTGACCGGCTGCCGGTAGAAACTCTGACCGGACAGGGTGGGAAAGGAAGCCCACTCCGGCGCCAGGCGGGCGGCCAGCTCAGGGGTCATCTCGCCCCGATCGGCCAGGTGCAGGGCGCCCCGGTGGCGGACCAGAAAGAGGGCTGCCTGGTCCTGCACGTCGGGGCCGAAGCCGTTGAGGCCAAGCTTGCGGCTGGCGATCGCCCAGGTGGGGGGCATGAACTGGTAAGCGCCCGCTGCGGCGCTGACGTAGCCCGAGGTGCGCATCACCCGGTTGGGATGGCGATCCAGGGAGGCCATCAAGGAACCTCCGAACAGGATCCAGTAGCCCTGGTCGAGGCCATTGGCCCAGGTGCCTTCGGCGAAGCGGATCGTGTTGAGCAGCGCCCGGCGCTCGGCGGTGATCGCGAAGGAACTGGGTTGGTCCACGGCTTCTTCCTGTGCCACCACCGCCACGGAATTGGCCTCAAGGGGCGCGTTGACACTGGGGAGCCGGATGGCATCCCAGCCGCTGGCCTTAGCCGGTGCGATCAAGCCGAACAGCAGGGCCGGAATCAACAGGCGCAGGGAGGGCGAGAGACGTTTGGGCAAACCGGGATCGGGGGGAAAGGGACGGGAGGGTGGGCCGACCAGGGGGTGACTGGGCCGGGTCGGTTGGATGGTGATGGGGATTGACTTGGACCTGATCACGAGGATCAACCCGCGGACCATGACGAAGAAATCCAGGGAATGGTGTCGTGAATGCGACAGACATCCAGGGAAGATGAACTGAAAAAGCTGGTTGAACCTGGATGAGCGCTGATTCGGAACGAATGGAAGCTCAGCGAACAATCAAGGGAGGAAACAACGATCCGGGGGCCGTCGTGGGGATGAATGGATACATCGCGGCGGGCTTCGTCGCCCGATAACTTGTCAAACGATCTTCAGGCCTGCCTTGTGATTAGTGACAGTCGCACAACCGTCCACTCGTTATCAGAACTGGCACAAGGGGTTCACATCATCGACCCCCACAGGGATTTCTGATGCTCTGCTCGCCATCTTTGCTGATGATCAGAACTACTGATTGAACCCATAAATCCGTCGTGGATCGCACCAGAAGTCTTGCGCTGCAGCCCTGCCACCCCAGGGTCAGGCGTTGCAGGAGGCGAAGGATGTGATCGCCGCGGCCGCCTGCTCGGCCCCACCCGTGGCCAGGGCGTCCCCACGGGCCGGAAGCAGGGGCCGGTCAAGCTCCCAGTCGCCGGCCAGCAGCTGGGCCTGGCTCAGCAGCCGGTGGGGACCGTGGCGTTGCAGCTCCCCCTCCATCACCGCCGCCTCAGCAAAGCCCTGCCGCTCCACCAAGTGAATGCCCATCCCATGGCTGAGAGCCTCGCAGAAAGTGCTGTAGCCGGCCTTGCTGATCAGTCGTCCGCACAGGGGCATCACCTCCAGGGGGCGGACCCCCGGGGGCAGCCGTCGCACGTTGGGGGCAGCGGCACTGGTGGAATCGGAACTGATGAAGCACCAGTCCGGCCAGCGGCCGAACAGGTCCGGGCTGAGGGGGAAGCCCATGCCGCCGAAGCTCACCAGCACGCTGCGCCGCCGATCCAGCGGCAGATCGAGCTGGCGTCGCAGCTGCTCGGCATCCAGCCTGGGCGCCGCGGCGGTGAGGCCCACTTGCGTTTCAGGCAAGCCCCAGTCCATCGCCAGCGAAAAGGGGCAGCGGATCAGCCGCTGGCCCCGGCGGTAGAGGGCCCGATAGAGCTCCGCCCAGGCCAGGAATTCGCCGCCCATCGGTTCATAGATGTCATCCCAGCCGAAGTTGCCCATCCAGATCAACGGCAGGCCGGCGGCAGCGGCCAGTTGGGCGGCGGCCGGCGGCACATCCCCCAGCAGGATCGCCGGGCCCTCCTGGGCAGCAAGCCAGGCGGCCTCGGCGGCGATCTGGGCCGGCAAGCGCCGCTCCAGGGCCGCCAGGGCGGCGAGGGTGGCGGCGGCCTCCACGCCGAGGGCGTTGGCCTGCACCGTGCCCACATCCCAGCCGCAGGGGCGGTGTTCAAACGGCACCGGTCCGAAGGCGCCGGTCAGGAAGGCGGCCGGCAGGGAGCTGGAGATCACCAGCCGCCACTGCGGCTGAACGGCCGCCAGCGCCAGCAGCACCGAGGCCACCCGCGAGCCATGGCCGTAGCCATGGCCACTGACGCAGGCATAGATCAGCACGGCACGGCCAGGGCCTGCTCCACAAGGGTCTGCTCATAAAGGAGCTGGCCCTGGGGGCTGTACCAGCGGTGGCTGGCATGCACCAGGCGATGACCATCCAGCTCCGCCCAGGAGAAGTGGCGCAGGTGCCGGCCCTGGGCATCCATGCCGTGGCGGGGCACGCAGGCGGCATTGAGATAGGCGGTGCCGCGGCGATCGAGCAGGAAGCTGCGTCGCTCACCTCGGCCCCGCCGGAGCTGGTGATGCATGTGGCCGAACACCACCAGCGGCAGGGGCCGCTGCCGCTGGATGCGATCGATCGCCTGGGCCAGGTCCATGTCGCCCCAGTCGCGGGCCGGTGATTTCCAGTCACGGCCGCAGGGGTCTTTGGCTTCGCTGCCCAGCCCGCTGGGGCCGGAATGGGCCAGCACCACCAGGGGCATCGCTGGATCCGCCCCGAGCGCGGCGGCGGAGATCCGTCCGGCTGAGTCCTCCGAGGTGACCGGACCCCACAGCGCCTTCACCCCCATCGAGAGGCGATAGCCGCCACCGGCACTGGCCGGACGGGCCCCCACCACCGCGAGGCCCGGGGGATCGAGCTCACAGCGCCGCCAGCCGCAGTGGCGTTCGCCGAGCAGGTCGATCTGCCGCTGCAGCTTGCGGCCACTGTCGTCCTTGCCGGTGTCGTGGTTACCGAGGATGCAGGCCAGGGGCTGCTCGACGCCGGCCAGGCTGGCGGCGATCCGCTCCTGGCCATCGCTCAGGTCCCCCACCACCAGCACCGCATCGGGAGCCAGGATGCCCAGCAGAGCCACATCGGCCCGATCCCACTGCCCGTGCAGATCCCCGGCAATGGCAATGCGCATCTGGGCCGTGTCGAATCCCTAGGCTGGTGGCATCCTGCCTCAACTGAGCATCCGGTTGGTTTTCGCGGCTACCCGAACCCTGTCAGCTCCGCCCCGGCACGCCCTGCCGCAGGCCATCGACGCCCTGCGCCGGGAGCGCAACGCCGTGATCCTGGCGCACTACTACCAGAACGCTGAAATTCAGGACATTGCCGATTTCATCGGCGATTCGCTCGACCTCTCCCGCCAGGCCGCCGCCACCGACGCCGAGGTGATCGTGTTCTGCGGCGTCCATTTCATGGCCGAAACCGCCAAGATCCTCAACCCAGGCAAAACCGTGCTGCTGCCGGACCTGGAGGCGGGCTGCTCCCTGGCCGATGCCTGCCCCGAAGACGGCTTCGCTGCCTTCCGCGCCCAGCACCCCGACCACATCGTGGTGAGCTACATCAACTGCTCGGCGGCCGTGAAGGCCCAGAGCGACCTGATCTGCACCAGCAGCAACGCCGTGAGCCTGGTGCAGCAGCTTCCGGCGGACCGGCCGATCCTGTTTGCTCCCGATCAGAACCTGGGCCGCTGGGTGGCCCAGCAGAGCGGCCGCGAGCTCACCCTCTGGCCCGGCAGCTGCATCGTGCACGAAACCTTCAGCGAGCAGGCCGTGATGGCCCTGAAGCTGGAGCATCCCGGCGCCGAGGTGATCGCCCACCCGGAATGCCTGCCCAACCTGCTGGATCTGGCCGACTTCATCGGCTCCACCAGCAAGCTGCTGCAGCGCGCCGACACCAGCGAGGCCAGCGCGTTCATCGTGCTCACCGAGCCAGGCATCCTTCACCAGATGCGCCGGAAGCTGCCCCAGAAAACCTTCCATGAGGTGCCCGGGCAGGACGGCTGCAGCTGCAACGCCTGTCCGTACATGCGGCTGAACACGCTCGAGAAGCTGTGGCGTTGCCTTGCCACCCTGGAGCCGGCGATCGAGCTCGACGAGGAGATTCGCGTGCGGGCCCTTGCCCCGATCCAGCGGATGCTGGCGATGAGCGCCTGATCCGGGTCCGCCATTGCTCCCGCCAGGCGGTCTGATTCAACTCACACCCAAAGGGCTCTACTGCCCGGCCGCCGGCGCCTGGATCGACCCCTGGCGACCGGTGCCCCGCGCCCTGATCACCCACGCCCACGCCGACCATGCCCGCCCCGGCAGCGGCGAATACTGGGCGGTGGCCAGCAGCGAAGGGGTGCTGCGCCAGCGCCTGGGCCAGGGGATTGCGCTGCAGGACGTGCCCTACGGCCAGGAGCTTCAGATCGGCGAGGCCACCGTGTCGTTCCACAGCGCCGGCCATGTGCTGGGTTCAGCCCAGGTGCGCATCAGCGCCGGCGACGAAACCTGGCTGATCAGCGGCGACTACAAACGCGACCCCGACCCCAGCTGCGAACCATTCCAGAGCGTGCCCGCCGACGTGCTGATCACCGAAGCCACCTTCGGCTTGCCGGTGTACCGCTGGCGGCCGGGCCAGGAGGTGGCGGCCGAGATCGCCGCCTGGTGGAAGGCGGCGCCGGAGCGGACCTCGATCCTGTTCTGCTACGCCTTCGGCAAGGCCCAGCGGCTGCTGGCGGAGCTGCGCCAGTTGGGCCTGGCCGACGAGGTGCTGCTGCACGGCGCCGTGCAGACCCTGATGGCCCCCTACCGGCAGCAGGGGATCGCCATGCTGCCGACGCGGCCCGTGAGCGAGCTGCCCCGCAGCGAGCCGCTGGCGGGCCGGCTGGTGCTGGCGCCGCCCTCGGCCCACCGCTCGGTGTGGATGAAGCGGTTCAAGTCGCCCCAGACCGGCTTCGTGAGCGGCTGGATGGCGGTGCGCGGCGCCCGGCGGCGGCACGGTTACGAGCGGGGCTTCGTGCTCAGCGACCATGCGGACTGGGACGGCCTGCTCGCCACCGTGCGCCAGAGCCAGGCCCAGCAGGTGTACGTGACCCACGGCCAGGGTGATGTGCTGGCCCGCTACCTGCGGGAGGTGGAGGGGATCAGCGCCGATCCGCTGGCTGGCGGATTTGCGGCGGAGCTGGCGGGAGAGGGGGAGTTCAGCGATGACGGGGAGACAGCCGGAGCAGGGATTGACGGGCCTGTGGGACTGGTGTGAAGGGGAGAGTCGTTCAGGTTCTGCTGCCGAACTCAGCATGCTCAATGTGGTCCGAAGCGGAAACCCTCAAAGCATCCCCTTCCCGGAATCCCATGGCCACCGAATCGCAGCCTCCTGGTCTCGTGCAGTGCGACCAGGAGGAGCTCTGTCCTGTGGCTTAGGCGGTTCCTGCTCTTCCACGGTCTGCGCCATCCGCGCTCGATGGGCTCAACGGAAGTGCAGGCGTTTCTCACCCACCTGGCCGTGGAGATGAAGGTGAGCGGTTCCACCCAGAACCAGGCCCTGGCGTCGCTGCTCTTCCTCTACCGCGAGTGCTGCAGCATGACGTGGAACTGGAGGGCGTGGTCAGGGCAGAGAGGGAGCAGCGGGAGGGGACTCCAACCTTGGTGGTGGGTTTGCTCTATGGCAGTGGGCTCCGGCTCATGGAAGCATTGCGGCTGAGGGTGAAAGATCTGGACTTCGGGCGTCGTGAACTGCTGGTTCGAGACGGCAAGGGGGGCAAGGATCGGGTCACACTGCTGCCACAGAACATGGTTTCTCCGCTGCAGTGCCAGCTGGAGGAGCTGCGCCAGTTGCACCGGGCCGCCGTGGAGGCGGGCTGGGGTCGGGTGGTGCTGCCCGGAGCTCTGGCCAGGAAGGATCCGAGAGCCGATCGGGAATGGGCAAGGCAGTGGGTGTTCCCACAAGCACGCCGGTGGCGAGATCCCAGGACTGACCAGGAAGGTCGCCATCACCTTGACCCGACGGTGGTGCAGAAAGCCGTGCAGCCCCCGGGTTCAGGAAAGATGTCACCCCTTTCATCCGTACACCCGGGGGCTTGAGGAGATGACCGATGCGTCGCTACAGCGAGGCCGTCAAGGCTGATGTGAGAAGGCGGATGAGCCCGCCGCACAGGCAGAGCGTGGCCAGGATTTCCGAGGAGCTGGGCATCCACATGATCACCCTCTACAAATGGAGGAAGACCTGGCGGTTGCAGGGGGAAGTGGTGCCGGCATCCGAGAAGGAACCAGAAGGCTGGAGCGCTGCCGACAAGTTCACGGTGGTACTGGAGACGGCAGGGCTGAACGCCACCGAGCTCAGCGCCTACTGCCGCGAGCGCGGGCTGTTCCCTGAGCAGGTGAGCCGTTGGCGGCAGGCCGCCCAGGATGCCAATGAAAAGCCAGTGCTCACCTTGAAAGAGCAGAAGGAGCTCGAGAAGCTCCGCGCCCAGGACCAGCGGGAGATCAAAGCTCTCA
>NZ_JAGQBB010000020.1 GCF_024345415.1 Synechococcus sp. Tobar12-5m-g
CTGTGCGGCGGGCTCATCCGCCTTCTCACATCAGCCTTGACGGCCTCGCTGTAGCGACGCATCGGTCATCTCCTCAAGCCCCCGGGTGTACGGATGAAAGGGGTGACATCTTTCCTGAACCCGGGGGGTTTGGCCGCCGTAGCGCTGGTTAGGCGTCACGAACTTGATGCCACTGAGCGGTGCCGATGCTTGTATCACTCCAAAAGGCTGCCACCTATAGATTGCTTCTAATATGTAGCAAAATAGTCTGTTGGGGCAATCTTACCAACACTTCTCAGTGCTGAGCAGCGTATCCGAGTGGGGATCGTCGTTGAACATGCGCTGCTCTGAGTACGACCTCAGAAGGCCATGTTCCTTGAGCCAGCCCGCCAGCGCGGCGGTGCCCATGCCGTTGCCGTAGTGGGCGTGGAGGATGAGCGGCAGCTCGCTGCGCTTGATGATCCGCTCCTTCAGAAATGCCTGGGTCACTAATTCTGCAGCGATCGTTGGGGCCTCTCGTTCAGCGACGTGCCAGGCCGCGATTCTTTGCCTCCAGACTTCAAACATTTGTTGAGATACAGCCAGATTTGCCTTTTGGTCACCTCGAACAATAGCCAAGCATCAGCCAGTCTCACCTGGGACCCAGACAGGATTCATCCGTCTGCAGCACGTCTACTTGCGGGTCTTGCTGGACTTTGCGGTTTTTTTAAAGTTTTCGAGGTGCCCTTGTGTCAACTCCTTAAGAGGGCGCATTGCGTGCCTTGCTTCATGGCCATGCCGTTGGCTTTAATATGGGCCTTCACCGTCTCATAGACGAAGTCTTCTGCGCAGCAGTAGATCTGCTCACCGAGATTGTGCGTCTCCAACAGGTGGCGGAACGTCAGGATCGTGGTCTCATCCGTGATCCGCTCCCTGATCAAGTCGATCCCCGCGAACCGACGCATCGTCGGCACCTCAATCAGCGCATCCTCCATGGCTGGATCGCAGAGGTCATACCACTGCTTCATCAGAGCGACCCGGAGCATGGTCTCCATGCGGGTAGGCCGAGCGACCGCCCTTGGAGCAGGTCTTGGGGTAGTCGGGTTCGATCAGATTGATCAGTGGCTTTCTAGGCACAACGGCCTCCATCTCGCCGAGAAACCGCACGCGTCGGGTGCGCTTCCGGACCGTGGTCTGCTCGTAATCACCAAACCCAAACTGCTTGCCGCCCATGAACCCAGTCCATTCATTCCTGCGATCACTCAAGTATGTTCGCGTGAGAAGGCGGGATTTTCCAGGGTCTCCCTGGCACCTGGCCTCCCTTATTATGGTGGCTAGATTGATGGCATTCATGTATATTCGTATGACTATTCATAGCCAAAACTATTAGCCAGCTCGATCACGTGAGGGAAAAACCCCTGATTGTCGGGTCTCCAAGGCAAGGCACCCAAAAGACTGCCGGTTGATACATGCCTCTGTTTAAAAATAGGTGATTTAAGAAAGTTGGGGTCATTCCCAAGCTGAGCACCAAAGGGGCCAAACCGTGCATACACTGAATCATCAGGATGCAGCATGGCCTCGTAAGCAGAATCATGCCATGACCACCCCAACCATTGACAAATAAGCTGTAGATATTGTTTTGGGTCGTTGAGAAGATCCTCGCCTCTGAGTTTCATTTGTTGTCGATCGGAGACGGTTGCCAAAAAGTCACAGACGGTTCGATTGAGCCGATACCAGAGAATTTGTGGATCTAGCACCTCATAGCCCTGGGAATGATCGATGGAGTTAGTTAAGGTGGCCATGATCTGGCCTCCTTGAAGATTCATCAGAGATTTGCTCATATCAAAGGGATGGCGAATCAGGTGCAAGTAGCAGGCATCTGGGAAAGCCTGGCTAATACGCTCAAGCCGCCTTAAAGTGGCAGAATTGGCGGGGCTTTTATCGACGATGCGCAGCGGCGCCACCCGGCGGCAAAGCTCTTTGTAAATCTCTCCAGTAGTCATGTCAATGCGCTTGACAATCCAGCGGTGTGCCATATCTATGGCATCTATGGTCTGTTCTCCTGCATAGAGCTCGGCCACGGTGCGCAGCAGACCGTGCAGCTGAATGGCGTAGACATCGGTCATGGCGCCGACCATTTCCTGTAGCGTGTCCTCCACAAACAGGTTGAGCTCAGGGACACCGTAGGCCTCCGGGTGCTGGCCAAGCATGGCCGCCAAGAGCGATGTGAAGGAGCGAGGAGCGCACAAAATAAATAGAGGTGGGCATCCATTTGTCATAGGTACCCCTGGGAGTTGAATCACTATGGCTAGAACAATATAGAGTGAGGGTGTCGGGGTGTTGTGACCAGGGCCGTCGTTAACCTCTGAGGCGGGGCACAGGCCCACCTCAGGATTCCCCACCGTAGGGCGCACCTCAGTTGATACAAAGTGCCTTTCTATCAGCATTCTCGGTGAAATTCTACTTATGTTTCCGTGGACCAAGCGTGTCCATGCAATGGAAAGTTGCAGATCAGGTGCCCAGATACCTCGCTTAACATCCACCAAAGCACGCCCAGGACTGGTCGCAAGATCATGAGCTGGCATACGAATTCAGTTAATCCTTGGCTCGCAGCAATCTCAGGACTCGCCTCCCAAGCAAAATGCCAGGCTTCTCGACCAACTTCATGGCAGTAACACACACCAGGAAGAGAAAGAGGAAAGCAAGTGGTGTCAAGAGCCCAGCGTCAGAAAAGTTGTCCGCTCGGTCTGACCCATCCGCCAGGGGGCCAAACCGACGACCATGAAACCGACCTATGACACCGCTGTGCGGGATGCGATCAGCAAGCGCATGAGCCCGCCCAACCGGGAGTGCGTCGCCGAGATGGCCCGCTCCACCGGGATTACCACCCAAACGCTCTACAAATGGCGCAGCCAGTTGTAGAAACAGGGTCAGCTGGTGCCGGCCACCACCAAGCTTCCGCAGCAGTGGAGCGCTGCTGACAACCTGGCGGCCGTGATACAGGCCTCTGGCCTGAGCGGCACGGATCTGGGCGCCTTCTGCAGTGAGAGGGACCTCTACCCCAAACAGGTTGCCCGCTGGCGACAGGCCGCTGAGGATGCCAATGGCCCCAGGGCTACGAGCATAGGCTATCGGGCTTGCTTTTGTTCTCGTTGATGGGATGTTGATGGTAGGACTCGTGCCCGATTGCCTGCTCCTGACTGACATCCAGCGTGGTTGACTTTATTCCGAGGCCTTATCGGGGGGATCGTCTTCCCAGCAGCATCGGTGACAGTTGCTCAAGGCTTGTGATTCGCGGAAATCCCTTCGCCTCTCGGTTGGGATTTCCTTCTCGATCGCTGAAGGCCACCTCCATGCCAGCCCCATGGGCTGCGGTGAGTTCAGGGCATGAATCACTGACGAACAGAACTGATGCTGGTTCTGCACCCATAATCTCTGAAATCCTTCGATAGCTTGAAGATGATTGTTTTGCTCCAGTTCGCGTGTCAAACCACGCACTGAACAGTGGACGCAGGTCACCGCGAAGAGTGTGACCATAGAGAAGTTGTTGCGCCGTCACCGACCCTGACGAATAGGCCCCCAGGACAAGGCCCTGCTGCCGCCATTGTTGGAGGCATGTCGTCACCTCGGGGAAGAGTGGAGCTTGGATGGCGCCATGGCTGTAGCCCTCTTCCCACACCAGCCCCTGCAGTTCCTTCAGGGCGGGCAGCTTGCGGTCCTGTTCGATCAGCTTGATCAGGTAATCCGCCAACGCCTCGACCCCAGGGTTTTGGATCATCAGTACGTTCGTTGCTCCGGCGGCTGGGGCCGGGGGTTTGTGATCGAGTCGCCAGGCCTCTCGAACTTCCTGCAGCAGGGCCTCCACTGGGGCTTCATGGCCATGGGAGAGCATGTAAGCCTTCAGATGGGTGCTGGCGTAGGGGAAGAGGGTGTTCGCGACGAAATCAACGGGGCAGGTCGTTCCCTCGATGTCCAGCAGGACGTGGGTGATGCTCTCAGCCATGGAACCGGACGGCCCGCTGATCAACAAGATTGCTCAACATCTCCATCTGCCAGGTGCGCCAATGCTGCTCCAGCAGAAACTCAAGCACTTCCAGATGGCGCTTGGCGCTGAACAGGTCCTTGCCCCAGGCATAGAGGCCATGGCCGCCGATCAGCAACCCCTGCGGGGCCTCCGCCAGATGATCTGAAGCCGCCTTACTCAATCGGGCCAGGTCCTGGTCATTGGAGAGAACAGGAATGGCGATCCGCGCCTGATTGGTCGTGACCCCTTCGAGCCCCTTCAGCATCTCCAGTCCCTCCAGGCCCAGATGGCTCGCCATCGCCGAACCCGAAGCCCCCCGGCCGAGCGCTTCTGCCTGAAGTGCTCGGCTGGAGAGCAGGGTCGCGGCCTGGGAATGGGTGTGCAGGACGGCCCCCGCCCCACAGCTGCGCACGATTTCCAGATGCAGCAGGGTCTCGGCACTGGCACGGCCGATACCCTGCACCACAACGCTATTCTCGTCCACCACGATCAGCTGCTCCGGCCGAACGGATCCTTTGTCGACGCCGCTGGGTGCCATCAGCAGCTGCAAGGGATCGCTTTGGAGCACGCAACTGAAGTTGCCGCCCGTACCATCACACCAGCCGCGGGCATGAAGGGCCCCCATCGTGGCGATCAGGGCTTGGCCGAGGCTTTCTGCGGCTGGGGCTGTATGGCCTGGATGGGGCATTGCAGTGTGGCAAGTGCTCAATGCTGGCAGCTCGGACACCAGTGGGTGCTCCGGCCAGCGAGGCGATCCCGTTGGATTGTCGAGCCGCAGCGGCGGCAGGGAGCACCGCCACGGCGGTACACCCAGGCGACGCCCCCATAGTTGCCGTTGCTTCCGGTGAGGTCACGGAAGTCACTGAAGGTGGTGCCACCGGAGCCGATGCTGACCTCCAGCACCTGCACGACCGCCTGGCACAGCGCCTCGAGTGTCTGCAGCGACAGCCGGCCGCTGGGCTGGTGTGGATGGATCCCTGCGGCGAACAGGGCTTCATCGGCATAGATGTTTCCGACCCCAGCAAGCAATCCCTGGTCGAGTAGGGCGTTCTTGATCGGGCGGATCGATCCTTTCAAGCGGCTCTGCAGGTAGCTGGCGTTGAAGTCCGGGCTGAAGGGCTCAGGCCCCAACCGGCCCAGTCCCGTGATCACCGATTCGATCACCACTCCTGGCGGCACCCACCACATCTGGCCGAAGCTGCGGATGTCGACGAAGCGCAACTCCTGGCCGTTCCTGTTCCAGAAGCGGACCCGCGTGTGGGGGCAAGGCTCCCGGGGAGACTCAAGCCAGAGGAACTGGCCCGTCATGCGCAGGTGAACGCCCAAGGACCCAGCCGGGACTCCTTGGCGCTGCAGGGCGGCATAGAGGTACTTGCCGCGCCGTTGCCAGGCTCCCACCTGGCAGCCGCACAGGGCAGCACAGAAATGGGCGCTTTGGGCAGGGGCGGCGATGGCCCGCTCCCGAAGCACCTCAATGCGATGGATCTGGAACTGGCGGAGGTGCAGCTCCAGACCACGCCGGACAGTTTCGACTTCTGGGAGCTCAGGCAAGACACGGTTTGGCTTGGGGACCAGCGTCCCAAGCCGAACAGCATGGAGGGTGAGCTCCCGTCAACTTGGGGGGATCAGGCCTTGACGAGCTCGAATTCGGCGAAATTGTTGGTGTTGATGCCGCCATCGGTGCCGCTGAACCCGGTGTAGTTCACTTTCTCGAAGCGCACCACCACGGGGTACTTGATGCCGGAGGTGTCGACGGAGGCCACGGTGCCCACGTCGTTGAACCAGTAGGACTCAGGACGCTTGATGCGCACCTTGTCGCCGCGGGAAATGGCCATCGCTGCGCTGATGAGGGGGACTTCGATTCGGAAGATACCCGCGGCATGGCCGCGGCAGAGCAGGCATGTCACGAATCGTCGCCGCCGCTGCGTGGCACGATCGCTGTCCTTGCCCATGGCCGTCGATGCAGGCACCCGTCCTCAGCCTGGAACTGCCGGATCCCGACCGCGACGACATCAGCACGGTCGAGTTCCTGGCCCGGTTGGAGGAGGCCTGGGCGGTCTGTGACCGCTTCGACCTGCAGACGGAGATCTGGCGCGGCAGGATCCTTGCCTCCGTCCGGGATCGGGAGAAACGGGGGGGCGAGGGGCGGGGCACGGGTTTCCTGCAGTGGCTGCGGGAACGGGAGATCAGCAAGAGCCGCGCCTACGGCCTGATCCAATTGGCGGAGTCGGCAGAAAATCTCGTGGGGGAGGGAATGCTGGAGGCCACCAGCGTCAACAACTTCTCGAAGCGGGCCTTCCTGGAAACGGCCCAGGCCGAGGTGGAGGTGCAGCTGATGATCAGCGAGGCGGCCAACGACGGCCAGCAGATCACCCGCAAGCAGGTGCGGCGCCTCACCGACGAGTTCACCGCCGCCACCAGCCCCCTGCTGCCGGAGGAGATCCGCCAGCGCACCCAGGAGAACCTGCTGCCGCCGAGGGCCGTGGCCCCGTTGGTGCGGGAGCTGGCCAAGCTTCCTTTAGCGCAGCAGGACGATCTGCGCCGGGCCCTGCGGGAGGAGCCCGAGCTGGAGCGGGTCAAGGACGTGACCCACACGGCCCGCTGGTTGAGCAGGGCCGCCGAGGCGGGGGCGGCGGTGCGGGCCCTTCAGCAGGGGAAGCTCAACCTGGAGAAGGCTCTCCAGGAAGCCCAGCGCCTTGATGCCCTGGGGCTGTTGGCGGACGCCGTGGGCCAGGCCCAGCAGATCGAGAGCGCCGTGCTCAAGCTCCACACCGGCTGGCGGCGGCTGGGGGGGCTGCAGGAGCGCCTCTGGGTGGAAAGTGGCAGCAGCACTCCCCACCTGCGCGACCTGCTCACCGTGCTCCAGAGCCTGAGCGGCAGCACCCTGAGGGTGTCGCTCGGGGAGCTGGCCGGCGGCAAGCGGGTGCGGCTGCAGCTGGTCGAGGAGAGTGCGGATCAGCTGGAGGCACCGCCCTTGCCCTGAACGCCAGATCTGGTGGCATTAGGGTCGCTGCACCCCAGGGCTGTGGTGCGTTTGAGGCCGGAACCGCTTGAGGCTGCCCTGGAGAGCCACTTCGGCTGGTCCGCGTTCCGGCCGGGTCAGCGGCCGGTGGTCGAGGCCCTGCTGGCCGGCCAGGACTGCCTGGCGGTCCTGCCCACCGGTGGCGGGAAGTCCCTCTGCTACCAGCTGCCGGCCATGGTGCGTGAAGGGCTGGTTCTGGTGATCTCGCCCCTGGTGGCCCTGATGCAGGACCAGGTGAGCCAGCTGCAACGCCGTGGCATTCCGGCGGCCTGCCTGCATGGGGGGCTCGACACCGCCTCGCGTCGAGCGCTGTTGCGGCGTCTGGGGGAGAACCGGCTACGCCTGCTCTACCTGGCTCCTGAGCGGCTCCAGGCCGAGGCCACCCGCCAACTGCTCGACGACGTGCTGGAGCAGGGGCGCCTGGTGGCCCTGGCGGTGGATGAAGCCCATTGCATCAGCGCCTGGGGCCATGATTTCCGGCCGGATTATCGCCGCCTGGGCCAACTGCGCAGCCAGTGTCCTGGCGTTCCCTTGGTGGCGCTGAGCGCCACGGCGGCGCCCCGGGTCCGGGCCGACATCATTCGGCTGCTGCAGTTGCGGCGCCCGCTGGTTCAGGTGCGCTCGGCACGGCGTTCAAATCTCTCCTACACCATGCGACGCCGTCCCCAGGATCCCTTGCCCCTGTTGCTGGACACAGTGGCTGGTGCCAGGGGGGCTGTGCTGATCTATGCCCGCACCCGCCGCTCGGTGGAGGCCTGGGCGGTGCGGCTGGCGGGGGCGGGGGCGGCGGCGATTGCGTATCACGCCGGCATGGACCCGGAGAGCCGCCTGTTGGCCCTGGAGCATTTCCAGCACCATCCCAAGCCGGTACTGGTGGCCACGGTGGCCTTCGGCATGGGGGTGGATCGCGCCGACGTGGGGGTGGTGCTGCACCTCGATCTGCCAGCAAGCGCCGAGGGATACCTGCAGGAATCAGGCCGGGCCGGACGGGATGGCTTGCCGGCGGGGTGCCTGGTGCTGTTTGATCCCGCCGATCGCACCGCCCTGGGCTGGGCGATGCGGGCTTCGGTGCGGCAGTTGCCCGCCGAGGTTCAGGAGCAGGAACGCCATCGACTCGAGCTGGCCCAGCAGCAGCTCCGCCGCATGGAGGCGGTGGCGGAAGGGTCAGCCTGCCGTGAGCAGACCCTCCTGCTCAGCGTTGGCGAGCTAGTGGCTCCCTGTGGCCGCTGTGACAACTGCCTGGGCCTACGCCGCCCCACCGACTGGTCAGAACAGGCGGCCCAGGTGTTGGCGACTTTGGAGCAGCGCAGCGGCCTGGACCTGCGGCGCTTGGCCGACGACCTGGCCGATGAAGACGCCAGCGAGGAAGACCGCTGGGGCTGGCTGGCCCGGCGGCTGGTGCAGGAGGAACTGATCAGCGAAAGCGATGACGGCAGCCAGCGCCTCTGGCTGCGCTCGGCCGGACGCCGCTATCTGCAGCAGCCCTGGCCCTTGCGCTGGGCGGCCTGATCGTCAGGCGGCTCAACCGGCCGGCGCCTTGCAGGCGTCGACCATCAACCGCTCTTCGAAGTCGCTCTGGGGCTGATCCCAGCTCTTCCAGGTGCCGGCCTCTCCGGTGCTGTTCAGCTTCCTGGCCCCACAGTTCACGGCCAGGAAGATCTGCTGACCTTTGCTGTTCAGGGCCGGGGCCACCTGGCTGCCGCCCAGCGGTTGCCAATTGGCGAAATCCACCTGGAGGGGCCCATAGGAGCGCCAGTCCGGGGCACCGCCTGATGCCGGTTTTTCGGCGACCACCGGGTTTGCCGCCGCTGGGGCCGCAGGCTTGGCCATCGGTTTGCTCACCGCTTTGGCCGCCGGTTGGCTCACTGATTTGGGCGATGGTTGGATGGCTGGCTTGGCTGGCTTGGCTGGTTTAGCTGGCGCTGGCTGGCTGGTGGCGGCGCTGGAGCGCAGGGCCAGGCGGGTGCCAGCTTCAACGTGGTTCGGGCTGGTGATGGCGTTGGATGCCACCAGCTGGCTCATCGGGATGCCGTAGCGATCGGCAATGCCCGAGAGCGTTTCACCCGGCTGGACCACATGCTCGCGGGCGTTCCTGTTCACCACCGCCGGCTTGGCTGGGACGGAGCTTCCCGGAGCTCCCGGCACCACGATGCGGCTGCCCGCTTCGACGTGATCGGCCTGCTGGATGCCGTTGAGATCCATCAGCCGCTTGAGGGAGATGCCCTGGCTCTCGGCGATCTCTGAGAGGGTTTCGCCCGGTTTGACCGTGTAGTTCCCCCGGCCGGATCGGGCCTCGGCTGAGGGCTGAGAACCAGGCAACCGAAGCCGGGTGCCGGTGACTACCAGGTCGGCGTCCTTGATGCCGTTCAGTTGCATCAGGCGAGAGGTGGAAACGCCCTGGCGTTCGGCGATTTCGGAGAGCGTTTCACCCGGCTTCACCACGTACTGCTCGGCGGCCATGGTTGGCAGCGGCAGCACCAGGGCAAGAACCAGGGCGGCGAGGGAACGACGCATGGATGGCGGTGGGCGGATTGGTTGAACCATAAGGAGAACCACCCGATGCGCCAGTCCCCCTGGGGCTTCAGCCCAGCAAACGCTTGATCAGGCCGAGCCGGTCGCCGTAGGGGGGGTAGCGGAAGGGCAGATCGAGCCGGAACGGTCGCCGCAGCACGCTGCGTTGGTGCGAGAAGGTGTCGAAGCCGGCCTTGCCGTGGTAGGTCCCCATGCCGCTTGCGCCGATCCCGCCGAAAGGGAGTTCCGGCACGCCCACCTGCATCACCACATCGTTGAAGCAGACCCCACCGGAGCTGGTGCCAGCCAGGACCGCCTCCTGGGCGGCGGCGCTGCGGCCGAACAGGTAAAGCGCCAGGGGTTTGGGGCCAGAGCGGATGCGGCGGATCGCCTCCTCCAGCGACCCGATGCCCAGCACCGGCAGCAGGGGGCCGAACAGTTCCTCCGCCATCAGGGGGTCGTCGGTGCGCTCCACGGCCAGCAGGGTCGGGGCGATCCGCAGGCTGGCGGCATCGCTCTGGCCGCCAGCGAGGATCTGGCCCCGCTGCCGTGCCCCCTCCAGAAGGGCCGAGAGGCGATCGAACTGGGCGCGGTTGACGATCCGGGCCAGATCAGCCGACTGGAGCGGATCGCTGCCGTAGGCCCGCAGGAACTCCGCCTGCAGGGCCGCGATCAGGGCGGGCCGCACCGCTTCCTCCACCAGCAGGTGGTCAGGGGCGATGCAGGTCTGACCGGCATTGAGCCCTTTACCCCAGGCGATCCGCCGTGCCGTCACGGCCAGGTCGGCATCGGCCAGGACGATGGCGGGGCTCTTGCCGCCCAGCTCCAGGGTGACCGGGGTGAGGTGCCGAGCGGCGGCGGCCATCACCAGGCGACCGACGCGGCCACCGCCGGTGAAGAAGATGTGATCGAACGGCAGCTCCAGCAGCTCGGCGGCCACGGCGCCATCCCCTTCCACCACGGCCACCACCGAAGGATCGAAATACCGGTCCACGAGTTCGCTGATCAGGGCCGAGGTGCGGGGGGCGTGCTCGGAGGGCTTGAGCACTGCCGTGTTGCCGGCCGCCAGGGCGCTGACCAGGGGTTGCAGCGTGAGCGAGAACGGGTAGTTCCAGGGGCCGATGATCAGCACGCAACCGAGGGGCTCGGCGATCAGCTGTGCGCGGCCGGGTCGTTGGGACAGGGGCAGGTTGACGGGCCGGGGCGCCATCCAGCGCCGCAGCTGGCGCTGGGCCAGCCTGAGCTCCTGCTTGACGGCCACCAGTTCGAAGTAGGCCTCCACCGGCGGCTTGCCCAGATCGGCGGCCAGGGCTTCGAGAACCTCCTGCTCACAGGCGCCGAGCAGGGTCTCGATCCGCTGGAGTTGCTGCAGACGCCAGGCGCGAGGCCTGCTGCTGCCGCTGCGGAATGGCTCCCGCAAGACCTCGATGGCCGGCAACGGGGCAGGGGCGACGGTCATCGGGGGTGGATGGGGCCGAATGAAGCCACTCTGACGCGTCCTTCGGGTCGGATGCCATCGAGATGGCGAGCAAGCCTGGGCAGGAAACCCGCGAGCCCAAAAATCACGACCAGTTGCTCTTCACCAGTGTCTGGATGGGAATGGCGCCTGGGATTGCCCGGGCCGGATCACCCAGATCAGATTGTCGGGGGTGAAGCAGATGGAATGATTGATCCAATGACAGGATCACGGTTGCAAAGATGATCAAACTGCCTGAATTGGCAATAACGCTGGACGCCGCAATTGGTCGTCTTGGGCCATGCTGGAGAAGCCCTTGACGAGACTTGAACTCGTGACCTCTCCCTTACCAAGGGAGTGCTCTACCGCTGAGCTACAAGGGCATGTGGAAGGTGGGCCGGGTTGGATTTGAACCAACGTAGGCGAAGCCAGCGGATTTACAGTCCGCCCCCATTAACCACTCGGGCACCGACCCGCACCACACCTCGACAACTTACCAGCCAACCTCCCCCATGCATTTGCTCGTGCTGCACGGCCCCAACCTGAATCTGCTGGGCCGCCGCGAGCCCGGCCTCTACGGCACCACCAGCCTGGATCAGATCAACGAAAGCCTTCAGCAGCGGGCTCTGGAACTGGGTGTCGCCCTCAGCTGCTTCCAGAGCAACCATGAGGGGGACCTGGTTGACCGGATCCAGCAGGCCGGCCAGGAGAGCGCCGGAATCCTGATCAACGCCGGGGCTTTCACCCACACGTCGATCGCCCTGCGCGATGCCCTGCTGGCGGCGGCCGTGCCCTTTGTGGAGCTGCACCTGAGCAACACCCACGCCCGGGAGTCCTTCCGCCACACCTCCACCCTCGCAGACAAGGCCTTGGGGGTGATCTGCGGTTTCGGCCCCACCAGCTACCGCCTGGCCCTGGAGGGCCTGGTGGATCACCTGCGGGCGCGGCCATGACCGTGACCCAGGTTCCAGAACCATTGCCGTCCCCGCTGGTGCGGGTTCGCTGGCTGAAGCAGCCCAGCTCCCCTGCCTGGCTGGAGCAGGCCCTGGCCGACCCTGACACGGTGCTGATCGACCACGCCCACTGCGAGCGCAAGGCGGCCGGCGTGGCCCTGCAGCTGATGTTCCGTTACCCCTCCGACGAAACCCTCGCTGCGGCCCTCAGCCCCCTGGCGCGGGAGGAGCTGGAGCATTTCGAGCGGGTGCTGGCCCTGCTGCAACGGCGGGGTGTCGCGATGCGACCCCTGGCCGCGCCCCCCTACGGAGCAGCCCTGACCGCCCAGGTGCGGCGCCAGGAGCCCCAGCGCATGCTGGATTCCTTCCTCGTGGCCGGTCTGATCGAACCCCGCAGCCACGAGCGCCTGGCCCTGCTGGCCCGCCACAGCCCCGAGCAGGAACTCGCTGACCTTTGGGGGGATCTGCTCGCCAGCGAAGCCCGCCACTTCGGCCTCTACTGGCTCCTGTGCGAGCGGCGCTGGCCGCGGCCAGTGGTGTCGGCCAGGCTGGAGGAGCTGGCGGATCTGGAATCCGCCCTTGTGGCCTCGCTTCACCCGCACCCCCGCATGCACAGCTGATTCCATGAGCCACTTTCCTCTTCTCACTCCCGTGGTTGCCATGGCGCTGGCCCTGGCGCCGCTGGGGACCTCGAACCCCGGTTGGGCCAAGGAAGCGGGTGCACCCGTCGATCCCGCTGCCGGCCTCCTGTTGCCTGCGGAGCGCTACCGGGCGGTGATCGGCCGCCCCCCCACCACCGGCAGCAAGGAGGAGGAGGCAGACCTGGCGATTCTTCGCTGGAACGAACGCACCCGCACCTCAACCGGCGTGCTCCATAGCTGGCGCTTTCTCTCCCTGAGCCTCAGTTCTTTTGATGCCGCCATCGGCGCCGATCTGCTCAAGACGGCTCCCACCCTCTCGGCGGGTCTGCCCACCTTCCTGAAGCGGATTGATCAGGTGAAGGACCAGCTCAAGGATTCCTTGGCTAGGCCCCGGCCCTACGTGAGCCATGGGGAATTCAGACCCTGCCTGCCGCCCGAGAACTCCTTCTCGTTCCCCAGCGGCCATGCCACCTGGTATGCGGCCGCGGGACTGCTTCTGGCGGATCTGCTGCCCCAGAGACGCGAGCGGCTCCTGGACACCGCACTGCAGGGGGGCTATTCCCGCACCTACTGCGGTGTGCACTACCCCAGCGACGTGCTGGCCAGCCAACGGCTTGCGGCAGCCCTGACCCGGGATGTGCTCACCTCGCCCCAATGGCAGCTCTTCCGTCGGCAGATGGAGGCGGAACTGGGACAGCTGCTGGTGCTCCCCCCCGCCGGCCTGCCGGCGCTGAGCAACTGACGTTTCAATCCAGCAGCGGGTAGTGCTCGGCGATCGGGTCGCCCGTGAAGCTGGCCACCCAGCCCTCGGGGTTGTCGAAGAAGCGGAGTGCGGTGAAGCGCGGTGCGCTTCCCATGTCGAACCAGTGGCGGGTGCCGGCGGGCACCTGCAGGAAATCCCCCTGCTCGCACAGCACCTGCAGCACCTCGCCCTTGATGTGAATCACGAACAGGCCGCGGCCCTCCACGAAGAAGCGCACCTCGTCCTCCGCGTGGGTGTGCTCGGAGAGGAACTTCCGGCGCAGGGCCACCCGATCGGGGTGGCCTGGGCCCAGCCGGATCGCATCGACCGTGGGGTAGGTGCCCCGGGCCTGAACCCGGGCGATCTCCTCGGCGTAGGCCTCCAACACGGCCGAGCTGTCGGCATCCGGCGGCAACTCAGGCCTGAGCGGCCAACGCTCGAAGCCCAGCCCCCGCTCGCCCAGGGCCTGGGCGATCACCGCAGGATCCTCACTGTCCAGGATCAGCTCGGCGGGCTGATCGGCGCTGGCGGTGTCGGGGTAGAGGCTCAGGCGGCTCATGGGGCTGGCAGGGCTCGTGGCTCGATGGGATGGAGCCTAGAAAGAGGGCTGCTGATCGCCGAGTGTGTGGGACTGCATCGGAGCTGATCTGGCCCAGAAACCGGGACTGACCCTTGTGGGGGTGGGCCCCGGCGATTCCGACCTGCTCACGGTGGCGGCCGTGCGGGCGATACAGACCGCCACGATGGTGGCCTACCCGGTGGCACGGCTGGAGGCCGAAGGCATGGCGGCCCGGATCGCCGCCCCCTGGCTGGGGGCGCAGCAGCAGCATCTGCCCCTGGTGTTCCCGATGGTGGAGGAGGCCGAACCGCGCAAGCGGGCCTGGCGGGCCGCGGCCGATGCCCTGGCGGCGGAGGTGGCGGCTGGCCATGCCGTGGTGCTGCTCTGCGAAGGCGACGTGTCGCTCTATGCCAGCGCTTCCTACGTGGTGCTGGCCCTGCGACGGCGCCATCCCGGCTGCCCACTGCGATTGATCCCAGGGATCACGGCGGTGGCGGCGGCGGCGGCGGCGGCGGCCTGGCCCTTGGCGTTTCAGCAGGAGCCGCTGCTGATCCGCCCCACCCCCCAAACGCCTGGTGAACTGCAGACGCTGCTGGAAATGGCCAAGGCAACCGAGGCAGTTCTGGCCCTGCTCAAGCTGGGGGCGCGCTGGAGCTGGGTGCGGCCGCTGCTGGAGAGCCGGGGCCTGCTGGCGGCCAGCCTGTTCGCCCGGCGGGTGGGCTGGCCCGACCAGCTGCTCTGTGCGGGAGAGCAGGTGCCGGCGGAGGGCCAGCCCTACTTTTCGCTGCTGCTGGTCCGCCAGGGTTGGCCCCCAGTGCTTCCCTAGGTCCTTCGCTCCGCCCTTCCATGACGGCCACCGATTGGCTCCTGCTGCTCCATCCGGTGCTGATCATCCTGTTCGTTTACCCGGTGGTGGGCGCGACGATCCGGCTGGGGATCCTGGCGCGGGAGCGGCGGCTCAAGATCCATCCCCAGCCGCCCAGCGTTGGGGTCGAGCACGCCGACCATGGCCGCTGGCTCACCAGTGGCGTGGTGGTGGCGGTGCTGATCGCCCTGCTCTATTCCTTCGTCTCCAAGTTCTTCGACGCCGGTACGCCGTTCGCCGGCGGCGGCACCCGATTGGCCCTGCTGCTGCTGGTGGGCGCCGGCACCCTGGCCAGCCTGCTGGCCCTCTGGCGGGTGAGGAAGGCGCCGTACCGGGCCAGCTTCGCCCTCCTCACCTGGGCGGGGGTGCTGGGGCTGGGCAGCCAACCGGAGATCTGGCGCCTCTCCGACAACCCCTTCTCCGGCGAGTTCTGGAGCTCCCACTACTGGGCCGGCGTGCTCCTCACCGGTCTGCTGCTCTTCTCAACGGCGGCCAAGCCGGAGATCTTCAAGTCCCTGCGCTTCCGCCGTCTGCACGTGAGCGCAGGGGTGCTCACTGCTGTGCTGCTGGCGGTGCTGGCGATCACCGGCACCCGCGATCTGCTCAACATCCCCTTGAGCTGGCAGAAGCCGGCGATCTACGCCTGCAACTTCGAGCAGCGCACCTGCCGCACACCCCCGCCGGCACCGGCGGCACCGGCCCCAGCCACCTCGTCAGCTCCATCTGCAGCCGCCTCCAGCAGCGCCTCGGCCTGAGCCGGATCGGGGGCCCGCATCAGGTCATGGCGCAGCTGGGCCGCGCCGGCGAAGCCGTGGCAGGTCCAGCCCATGTGCTTGCGGGCGATCAGCAGGCCGTGCTTCCCCTTGGCCGCCACCAGGGCCTGGAGCTGCTCCTGGGCCAGCCGGATCCGCTCCAGCGCCCCCGGGGTGGGCGGAATCGGCAGGCCCCGCAGGCCGGCATCGATCTGGCCCACCAGCCAGGGGGCGCCCATGGTGCCCCGCCCCACCATCACCCCGTCGGCGCCGGTGAGCGCCAGGCAGCGCAGCGCCTCCTCGGGGCCGTTGATGTCGCCGTTGGCGATCAGCGGAATGGCCAGTGCCTGTCTCACCTGGGCGATGGCGGCCCAGTCGGCCTGGCCCTTGAATCCCTGCTCGCGGGTGCGGCCGTGCAGGGTGAGCAGCTGGGCGCCGGCGTTCTGCAGGGTGCGGGCAAAGGCCACGGCCGATTCGCGCAGATCGGGATCGTCTGAGCCCCCGCACCAGCCCAACCGTGTCTTCACGGTCACGGGGATGCGCACGGCCGCCGCCACCCGCTCCACGATCCGGGCCGCCAGCTCGGGATCGCGGATCAGGCCGCTGCCGCCCCCCTTGCGGGCGATCTTGCGCACCGGGCAGCCCATGTTGATGTCGATCAGAAAGGCACCGGCCGCCTCCGCGCGCCGGGCGGCCTCGGCCATGGCGTCAGGCCGGTGATCGAACAGCTGCACGCCGATCGGCCCACTCTCACAGCTGAGCTCCTCCACCTTCTGGGTGCCGAAACCCAGCTCCAGGCTGGTGGCGTTCACCATCTCCGTGAACAGCAGCGCATCGGAGGCCCAGCGGCGCACCAGGCCCCGGAAGATGCGGTCGCTCACCCCCGCCAGGGGTGACTGCAGCACCCGGCAGTTCAGCTGGCGCGACGTGCCGTTGCCGGCCAGCAGCAGGGGGGAGGCGGTGATCATGGTGATTCGATTCTGCGACTCCAGCCGATGGCGCCCGATCCAGCCACCACCATCCCCGATCCCTACCCCCTCAGCCAGGCGCTGCTGGAGGCGGTGCTGGCCGACCGCGTCAGCGACCGGTTCGTGTGTGAGCTGATCTGGCGGCGCCTGGGTTACGGGCCCGATGGCGCAGGAATCTGGAGCGCGGGCCCGGCCACGGGCGCCCCCTGGCGGGAGTCCTTTCCCACCGCTCCCGAGCTGATCGCCGAGCGCCCCGCCAGCGTCGCCCTCACCCGTTCGATCCCGAAGACCCACAAGCAGTTGCTGAAGGAGCAGCTGGGCTTCGCCGGCTACCGGATCGGTGAGCTCTACCCCCGCCGCACCCGCCGGGCCACCGCTGTGAGCTGGCTGCTGGCCCACCTGGCCGAGCGCGGTGAGCCGCTGCCCGACTCCGGCCCGCTGCCGGCTCTGCTGGAGGTGCCGGCGGATCCGGTGCGCGGCCACCCCGGCGATCTGCCGATCCGCTGAGCGCAAGGAGAATCACTGCAGGCCCGATAGCTCCCAGCGGCACCGCTCTGTAGGGTCAAAGAAGCTAACTGTCGTTAAAAGAAGGAGATAAGCGATTTTGGCGCTTCCCGTCGTCGCCATTATTGGCCGGCCCAATGTGGGCAAGTCCACCCTGGTGAACAGGCTGTGCAAGAGCCGTGAGGCGATCGTGCACGATCAGCCCGGTGTGACCCGCGACCGCACCTACCAGGAAGGCTTCTGGGGGGATCGCACCTTCCGGGTGGTGGACACCGGCGGCCTCGTTTTTGATGACGACAGCGAATTCCTGCCCGAAATCCGCCAGCAGGCCAACCTGGCCATGGCCGAGGCGTCCGTGGCGGTGGTGATCGTCGATGGCCAGCAGGGCGTCACCGCGGCGGATCAGGCCATTGCCGACTGGCTGCGCAGCCAGACGTGTCCGGTGCTGCTGGCGGTGAACAAGTGCGAGTCACCCGACCAGGGCCTGGCGATGGCCGCCGATTTCTGGGGGCTGGGCCTGGGTGAGCCCCATCCGATCTCGGCCATCCATGGCGCTGGCACGGGCGACCTGCTCGATCAGGTGATCGGCTTCCTGCCGAAGGCCGAGGACGTCGACACGGAGGAGCCGATCCAGCTGGCGATCATCGGCCGCCCCAATGTGGGCAAATCCAGCCTGCTCAACGCGATCTGCGGCGAGCCGCGGGCGATCGTCAGCCCGATCCGCGGCACCACCCGCGACACGATCGACACCACGATCGAGCGGGAGGGCCGCACCTGGAAGATCCTCGACACCGCCGGCATCCGCCGCCGCCGCAGCGTCAGCTACGGCCCGGAGTACTTCGGCATCACCCGCAGCTTCAAGGCGGTGGAGCGCAGTGATGTGTGCGTGCTGGTGATCGATGCCCTCGATGGCGTCACCGAGCAGGATCAGCGCGTGGCCGGGCGGATCGAGGAAGAGGGTCGCGCCTGCGTGATCGTGGTGAACAAGTGGGATGCGATCGAGAAGGACAGCCACACCATGCCAGCGATGGAGAAGGAGCTGCGCGCCAAGCTCTACTTCCTCGATTGGGCGCCGATGCTGTTCACGTCGGCCCTCACCGGCCAGCGGGTGGAGAGCATCTTCGCCCTAGCCTTTCTGGCGGTGGAGCAGCACCGCCGTCGGGTGAGCACCTCGGTGGTGAACGAGGTGCTGCAGGAGGCCCTGAGCTGGCGCTCGCCCCCCACCAGCCGCGGCGGCCGCCAGGGTCGCCTCTATTACGGCACCCAGGTGGCCACCCGGCCACCCAGCTTCACCTTGTTCGTGAATGATCCGAAGCTGTTCGGCGACACCTACCGGCGCTACGTGGAACGTCAGATCCGCCAGGGCCTCGGTTTCGATGGCTCGCCGATCAAGTTGTTCTGGCGTGGCAAGCAGGAGCGTGACGCCGACAAGGAACTGGCCCGCCAGCAGGCTCGCTCGAAGGCCCACAGCGAGGCGCACAGCGAAGCCGGCATGGACGCCCACAACGGGGCCCACGCCGAGGCCTTCTGAAGGTTCCGATCTGATGGCTCCTTCCTGATGGATTGGCTCCGGCAGCTCCCGATCGGCCAGTTCGTCGATGGGGACACCAGTTGGCTGCGCCGCCTCGACCCCCGCCTCAAGCTCGGCTGGACCATCGCCTTCCTGATGACGCCGATCCTGGCGGGGCCGGCTTGGCGCCTCGCCCTGGTGGGGCTGTTGCTGTTGATCACGGCCTGCAGCGGCCTGCCCTGGCGGCTGTGGCGCCTCAGCCTGCCCACCTTGCTGGGCCTCAGCCTGCTGGTGGGACTGCTCTCGGCCCTGGTGCCAGCCGGAGCGGTCCCTGCGTCCAGCCTGAGCCGTTCGCCCGCCGAGCTGCACCTGGCGCCCACCCCGGCGGGCCAGTCCCCGCCCGAGCGCTCCGGCGAAGCCTGGGAGCTGGTGCGCTGGGGGCCCGTGCAGATCGGCCCTGTGCCGATCGGGCCGCTGGTGGTGAACCGCCGCTCGGCGGAACTGGGTCTGAACAGCGCCAGCCTGCTGTTCACCCTGATCCACAGCGCCAACTTGCTGCTGGTCTGCACGCCGCCCGAGGAGTTGGTCTGGGCGCTGAGCTGGGCGATCGCGCCCCTGAAGGCCCTGGGCCTGCCGGTGGACCGTCTCGGCTTCACCCTGCTGCTGGCCCTTCGGTTCCTGCCCCTGGTTCAGGAGGAGTTCCAGAACCTGCTGCGCTCGATCGCCACCCGCGCCGTTAACGTGCGCAGCCTTGGCTGGAAGGCCAGCCTTGGGCTGGTCCTGGCGGTGGCGGAGAGGCTGCTGGCCAACCTGCTGCTGCGGGCCGAGCAGGGTGCCGAGGCCCTGATGGCCCGGGGGGGGCACTGGCTGCCTCCCGGTCAGTTGCGCCTGGCGGTGCGGGCGGCCCGGCGCCTCAATCTGGTGGCAGGGGCTGCCCTGCTCCTGTTGCTCGGATTGCGCTGGCAGTACGGTGCGATGTAATTGGTAGCGTTAAGAACGTTCAGTGAGCGCAGAGGCGAGTACCGAGAGCTATCTCAACCACCCCACCTTCGGCCTGCTCTATCGGGTGGCGCCGGCGGGAGAAGGGCGTGATCTCTTCGCCACGCTCTATGCCCAGCGGATGTTCTTCCTGGTCACGTTGCAGGCGAGGAACGCCCAGTTCGAGGTGATTCCCCTGATGGATGCCCGCCACTACGCGGAGCAGAACCTGGCAAGGGCCCGCCGCGATGGCAGCGCCCAGTTGCCGCGTTGGCGCCAGCTTTTCGACCAGACCTTCATCTGAAATGGCTGCCGCCGGTGCAATGGCCGCAGCGGGCGATGGCTTCGAGGAGCGACTCTCCGGGATCCGCGCCGCCTTGCCCCCGGGATGCCGCCTGCTGGCGGTGAGCAAGGGGCAGCCGGCCGATCGGATCCGCCGGGCGGTGGCCCTGGGCCAGCAGAGCTTCGGCGAGAGCCGTCTGCAGGAGGCAGTGGCCAAGCAGGCCGAGCTGCGCGATCTCGAGCCATTGGATTGGCACTTCATCGGCAGGCTGCAGGCCAACAAGGCCCGGGGGGTGCTGCGTCAGTTCGGCACGATCCACTCGCTCGACAGCCTGGAGCTGGCGGAACGGCTGCGGCGGATCGCCGCTGAGGAAGCCCTCAGCCCCAGGGTGTTCCTGCAGGTGAAGCTGCGCCCCGACCCGGGCAAGACCGGGTTCGAGCCGGCGGAGCTGGAGCGGCTCTGGCCCGAACTCCAGGGGCTTGCACCCCTGCGGCTGGAAGGATTGATGACGATCGCGCCCATCGATCTGCCCCCCGTGGAACGCCCGGCGCTGTTCCGTGACTGCGCGGCCTTGGCGGACCGTCTGGGGCTGAGGGAACGCTCGATGGGCATGAGCGGCGACTGGTTGGAAGCGGCGGCGGCGGGCAGCACCTGGGTGCGGCTCGGCTCGGCGCTGTTCGGATCCCGATCGCTCTGACGCCGCTCGGTTGGCCCAGGGGGGAAGGCGTTGTGTCGGAACAGGCTTGTCGAGGGTGCGACCGGTTGCCACCGCTGGCATGGGACGCTATTTAGGACAAGATCAACACGAAGGATTTCTAAGGTGTCGTTGTTCTCTCGCCTGCGTGCCGTCGTCTCTGGTGACGATTACCTGGATGGCGACTACGACGACGACCTCGACTACGACGCCGGTGAGACCACCCAGCCGGTCGGCTCCAGCCGCGGCACCGCCGCCGGCCAGGGAGACAGTGGCAGTGCCCTGGCCCTCTCCTCCGATTTCCTCAGCCAGGATCCGTTCGGTGGCAGCAAGGTGGTGGGCATGCCCGGCCTTTCTTCCTCGGCAGCGGAAGTCACCCTGATGGAGCCCCGCAGCTTCGATGAAATGCCCCGGGCGATCCAGGCCCTGCGGGACCGCAAGACGGTGATCATCAATCTCACAATGATGGAGCCGGATCAGGCCCAGCGGGCCGTGGATTTCGTGGCCGGTGGCACCTATGCCATCGATGGCCACCAGGAGAGGGTCGGCGAGAGCATTTTCCTGTTCGCCCCCAGCTGTGTCACGGTCACCACCGCCTCCGGAGAGGAACCCTCCTCTCCCACCATCGTGCCCTCCCGCGATCTTGGTGCCGACACCGCTGCCGCCCCCAGCCCAGCCTGGGGCCGCACCGATCTCGGCACGGGTCTGGGCTGATCGGCTTGGCATCTCCCGCCGGCCTGGGCGTGATCGGCCTGGGGCGGATGGCCCAGGCCCTGCTCATCCCACTGCTGGAGCATGGGGAGCTCAGCCCCGAAGGTGTTCATGCCGTCGTGGCGAGTTCTGCCTCGGCCCAGCGGCTGCAGAAGCAGCTGGGCGTCACCGTCGGCACGGACCCAGGCCCCGCCTGGGACCAGCCGGTGCTCCTGCTGGCGGTCAAACCGCAACAGCTGCAGCAGGTGGCGGCCGCCGCTCCACCGTTTGATCCGGCTCGCCCCCCGCTGCTGGTCTCGGTCCTGGCCGGGGTCACCCTGCAACGGCTGCAGCAGTGCTTCCCCCATGCCAGGGTGGTACGGGCGGTGCCGAACACGCCCTGCCTGGTGCGCGCCGGGATCACCGGCCTGGCCTGGGGCGCGGCTGTGGAGCAGGAGCAGCGCGATCAACTGCGCCGTTGGTTCGAGGCGCTGGGACAGGTCGTCGAGCTGCCCGAGCGCCAGTTGGATGGCTTCCTTGCCCTCGCCTCCTCCGGGCCGGCGATGGCGGCGCTGCTGATCGAAGCCCTGGCCGATGGGGGCGTGGCGGCGGGTCTGCCCCGGAGCCTCGCCCTGGACACGGCCCTGGCGATGCTGGACGGCTCCATCGCCCTGCTGCGGCAGCAGGGGCTCCATCCCGGCCAGCTCAAGGACATGGTGGCCAGCCCGGCCGGCACCACCATCGCCGCCCTGCGACGGCTGGAGCAGGGCGGCGTGCGCTCAGCCCTGATCGAGGCGGTGTTGGCGGCAGCTGAACGGAGCAGGGCCCTGGCAGAAGCTTGAGGGACCAGACGATTCGGCCGGGACGATTCAGCCCCCTGCCCGTTTCTCGCCCAGCTTCGGCTCGGTGCCGGCGAGCAGGCGCTGCAGGTTCGCCCTGTGCCGCCACACCACCAGCACGGTGGTGAGGATGGCCAGGGCGAGGAAGGCCGGCCGCAGGCCGCCTCCCGCCATGGCGAATTCGCCGAGCATCAGCAGCGGCAGGCTCAGGGCGGCCACCACGCTCGACAACGAGACGATGCGGCTGATGGCCAGGGTGGCCAGGAAGATGCCGAAGCAGGCCAGTCCCACGGCGGGCACCAGCCCGAGCAGCATGCCCAGGCCGGTGGCCACGGCTTTCCCCCCCTTGCCCCCCAGCCAGATCGGCCAGCTGTGGCCGGCCAGGGCGGCCAGGCCGGCCGCCACCACCAACCAGTCTGTGTTGGCGCTGACGACAGCCGGCTGCAGCAGGGCCCGGGCCAGCAGCACGGCGGCGGTGCCCTTGAGCACATCGAGCAGGAAGACCACCAGGGCGGGGCCCTTGCCCACCTGGCGCAGCACGTTGGTGGCGCCTGTGGAGCCGGAGCCCAGCTCGCGCAGGTCAATCCCGGCCCACCATTTCCCCGCCAGCCAGCCGAACGGGATCGAGCCGAGCAGGTAGCCCGCCAGCAGCGCGATCAGGGCCGTCACAGCAGGTCCTCGTCGAGGGCCAGCTCCTGCGGGCTGGCGGCGAAGGCCAGCCAGAGCGGAAACTGCAGGATCGGGATGTCCACCACCTGCTCGCTGCCATCGACCACGATGAATGGCAGCTCGCCCCGCTCCTCCAGCCGGTCGGCCCGCTCGATCAGGGCATCGGGCCGCTCGAACAGCACGATGCCGCTGTTGGGGCCGAAGTCTTCCCGGGAGAGTCCCAGGCAGTCCTGAAGGCCCCGGCGCCATTCTCCGAGGCGCTCCGGCTGGCCGGCCAGCACCAGGGTCTGAAAGCGCTCGCCGTAGAGCTCGCCCAGGATGGCGATGGCGGCGGCGACCACCAGGGCATTGCGGTTGCGGCTGCCGGTGCTGGCCTGGGCCCCCCGCCCGCCCTGGTTGAGGAACCAGTCCTCGAGCAGGGCGGCGGTGGGCGCCTCCAGGCTGCGGCGCAGCTTCCAGGGGTCGGCATAGAAATCGGGCTGGCCTTGGAAGCTCTCCAGCTGGCTCCGGATCAGGGCCTCGTCCTGGTTGAACAGGCCCACCGACGCCACCGCCACCTCCGCCGCCATCGGTTCGGCTCCGGCAGAGGCGGGGCCTGGCTGATCGAGGGGTGAGGGCTGCACCAGCACCGGTGGTGCCACCAGCTCGATCTGCTCCGCCTGGCTGGCCAGGTCCTGCAGGGCCACCACCAGGTAGTCCTGGAAGCCCTTCAACCGCCGTGCGATCGCATCCGACTGGCCGGCGAAGCTGCTGGTGAGCTCCTTCTCCAGCTGGTCGCGGCGGCTTTCCAGGCCGCGGATCTCCTCCTCCAGGAGCTGGCGTTGAAGGCGAAGTTCCTGCAGCGCCAGCTCCTGCCAGGCGGGCGGCGGGGTTTCGGGAGCGGGAGAAGAAGCGTCGGTCATCGCGAGGGGCTGAGGTGCAGCTCCAGCTGCTGGCGCAGGGCGGTGGCATCAAACAACACCGGCAGCAGGTGAATGCTGCGCTGTTCACGGAAATAGAACAGCACTGGCAGGGGCCACCAGAACAGGGTCCAGCCCAGCCAGTCCTCATAGGGGAAACGGCGCAGCAGGGTGTTGCGCCGCCAGACCAGCAGGGCATCGTCGCCGAACTGGAGCCGCAGCAGGGCGGTCTGGAGCAGGAGGAACAGGCCGAACACCCCCACAGCCGCCGCCAACCAGGGGGCCCCGCTCCAGCGGGGCAGCAACAGCAGCAGGCTGGCGGGGGCCAGCAGCAGCACGCCGATCGGCACCCAGGGGCGCGGGGCGAGGATCACCCCGGCGGTTTCAGCCGGAGAGGGGCCCACCAACGGTGAGCTGGCGAGGTCGGGGGGGGTGGGGGCGGTTCCCGGGGGGGAGGTCATGGCGTTGGATCGGAAAGGGCACGGGTCTTTCCATGCTGGTGGACGGGTGGATCACTTGGACGCCAGCGTCACTCGCCGAACAGCAGTTTGGTGAGCAGCACGTCCATCAGGCTCACCGTGACCAGGATCATCACCACGGCGCCGGTGGTGCTGGTGCCCACTTCCTTCGGGCCGCCCTTGGTGGTGAGGCCCCAGCCGCAGGCGATCACGGCGATCTGCAGGCCGAAAACCACCGCCTTGACCAGCATCGAAGGCAGATCGCTGGGCTCCAGCCAGCTGCGGACGGAGTTCCAGAAGACGGTGGGCGGAACCGAGAACAGGAAGGTGCTGCTCACCTGCCCCGACCACACCCCGACCACGAAGAACACCATGCACTGCACCGGTGCCATCACCACCAGGGCCAGCACCCGGGGCACCACCAGATACTCGACCGGATCGGTGCGCAGCATCGTGATCGCGTCGATCTGCTCGGTGACCTTCATGGTGCCCAGCTGGGCGGCGTAGGCCGTGGCCACCTTGCCGGTCAGCAGGGTGGCGGTGAGCAGGGGGGCGATCTCCCGCGCCAGCCCCACCGACAGGATCCCCCCCACCGCGACACCGGCGCCCTGCTTGGTCAGTTCGGCCGCCACCTGGATGTTGAACACGGTGCCGGCGGCCAGCGCGGTGATCGCCACGATCAGGAAACTGCCCGGCCCTGCCTCCAGCATCTGCTCGGAAAGGTCATTGAGGTTGATGCGGCCCCGGGCGATGGCCGTGATCGTCTGGCCGCCGATCAGGCAGCTGGCGCCCAGGCGTCTCAGCCACAGGGGGGGCCTCATGGGGGCGCCTGCAGCAGATGCAGACCCCGCTCCGGCCAGCGGCGCATCACCACCAGACCCAGCACCACCAGGGTGGCCGGAATCAGCCCCATGCACAGGCGGATCGCGATCAGGGCGCTGTCGGGCTGGACGATGCCCCTGGCGGCCACGTAGCCGCTCAGGCTCATCAGGTTGCCGAAGGAGAACAGGGCCAGGCTGATGCAGATCTTCTGGGTGAACACCATCCAGGCGCTGTATAGACCGGCGGGCTTTTCCGGATCGGCGTCGATGGCATCCGGCAGCAGGGCCCAGGGGATCAGGTAGGCGGTGGACGCCCCCACACCCACCACCATGATCGCGATCAGCAGCGCGGCCAGACGCAGAGCGTTGGCGGCCGAGCCCACCGGAGAGAGATCGGCATCGAGGGGGACCAGCACCATGGCGAGCAGGCAGCCGCCGATCCAGAGCGCCGTCCCCCGATGCAACGCCTTGATGCGGCCCTGGTGATGGGAGTACCGGTTCCAGATCTGCAGCCCCACCAGCGCGCTGATCTGGAAGGGAAGCAGGATCCAGTTGCTCCAGCTCTCCGGCAGCCGCATCACCACCGGCAGATAGATCAGGGCGGCGGTCTGCATGATCTGCAGGGCGCACCAGAGCATCAGGTAGAGGCCGAGCACCTTGAGGAAGCGGCTGTTGCGCCCCACGCGCAGCAACAGCCGCCGGGTCGAGCCCTTCTGAGTGCTGGGCTTCTGGCAGTGACGGGCCGCCGGCGCGATGCCCCAGCCGCAGAGCAGGGTGAACACCGCGATGATGCTGCCCGAGAGCACACCCACCTTCAGGTAGCTGCCGGCATCGTCGTGGTTCCTGAGCAGCAGGCCTCCGAGCACGATTCCCACCAGTCCGGCAATGAGCGAACCGGTGAAGCGGGCGGTGTTCAGCCTGGTGCGCAGCCGGGTGTCGGTGGTTAGCTCGGCGGCCAGGGCCGCATAGGGCAGGTTGACGCAGGTGTAAAGGCTGTTGGCCACCACCGAAATGGCGACAAAGAAGGTGAACTTCACCCAGAGGCTTCCAGGCGGAAGCCACCACATCATCGCCATGGCGGCGCCGAGCGGAATCGCGCTCCCCAGGATCCAGGGAAGGCGCGGTCCCCAGGGGCTGCGGGTCTTGTCGCTGAGCCAGCCCACGATCGGATCGTTGATGGCGTCCCAGAGGCGGGCCAGCATCAGCACGAGCCCGGCCATCCAGGCGGGCAGCCCGGCGGCGGCGGTATAGAAGATGAACAGATAGAAGCCGATCAACGAGGCGGCCATGCCGGTGCCGGCATCGCCAACGCCATAGGCCAGCAGCATGCGCCGCTGGGCCCCCTTGGGGGCATCGATGGCATCACGAGCCCCGGGCTGTTGCTTCAGGACCGGGGATGGGATGGATGGCGCGTCCGGATCGGGAGCAACTCTCAACGGGCGGGTGCCGCACGCCAGCCATAATGCAGCAGCCAGATGGGCCTTGGGACACATCCCCTGCCGCAATGGCCACTTCCTAATACATCTGTATTCATGCGGGCGTAGTTTAGTGGTAAAACCTCAGCCTTCCAAGCTGATGATGCGGGTTCGATTCCCGCCGCCCGCTTCCTTTTCTCAATAAGGGTTTTCGCTTCAAACCTCTTGCTGTGATTGGCTTTCGGCCTGCTTGCCGCTGCAGAAGGAACCCAGGCAGCGAGGTTACAGCGTCTTCGTGGATGAGGAGCTGCGCCCGTATTCCGATCAGTGGGCCTATCTGGCCTCGCTGCAGCGGCTGCCCGGGCTGCGCTGGCGGGCGTGATCCAGGGCGCCAGCGGCGGAGCCCATCCCCTTGATCTGCGCTTCATCGATGACGAGGATCTGGCGACCCCATGGCAGACACCTCCGCCGGTGACGAAGCTCAGCGGACCGTTGGCTGCCTCGATCACCCTCACCCTGGCCGATCGTCTCTACATGGAGCGCTCGGACCTGCCGCAGCCACTGCTCAATCGCCTGATCCGCCTGGCTGCTTTTGCAAACCCTGCCTTCTACAAAGCCCAGGCGATGCGCTTGTCGGTGTGGGACAAGCCGCGGGTGATCGGCTGCGCAGAGAACTTCCCCCAGCACATCGCCCTGCCGCGCGGCTGTCTGGAGCCGGTGCAGGCCCTGCTGCAGGAGCAGGGGATCGGCTTGGATCTGGTGGATGAGCACAAGAACGGCTCGCCCCTGGGGCTCGCGTTCGCGGGTCAGCTGCGGGACGACCAGGAGGCGGCGGTAGCGGCGATGCTGCGCCACGACATCGGCGTGCTGGAGGAGCCCCACGGCCTTCGGGAAAACAGTGGCGGCGGCGATCCTGGCTCGCCGTGGGGTGAACACCCTGGTGCTGGTGCATCGCGCCGAGGTGCTGCGTCAGTGGCAGGAGCGGCTCAAGACCTTCCTGGACGCACCATCCGACGCGATCGGTTGCATCGGTGGCGGCAAGGCAAAGCCCACCGGCCGACTCGACATCGCCGGAATGCAGTCGTTGGTACGCCAGGGCGAGGTGAATCCACTGGTGCAGACCTATGGGCAGGTGATCGTGGATGAGTGTCACCACCTCGCCGCCGCCTCCGAGGCCATCCTGCGGCAGGTGAAGGCCCGCTAGGTGCTGAGGTTGTCGGCCACGCTGGTGCGCCGCGATGGCCTGCAGCCGATTCTCTTGATGCAGTGCGGCCCCGTCCGCCACACCGCCGAGCGCCCCGCTGGGGCGCCCCAGACCCTGGAGCTGGTGAGCCGCACCCATGAGCTCCAGGATCTGCCAAGCGATCTGCCGATTCAGGAGCTGATGCGCCGTCTGGCGGAGGATCAACGCTGCACCGAACGGATCGTGGCTGAGGCCATGGCCACCTGGCGCAAGGGCCGCAAACTGTAGAAGTGCCGCGCCTCGCGGGAATGGGCGTAGGCCAGCTCGCCGGAGTAGCTGGCGATGGCGGCGAACAGGTGCGGGTGGCGGTAGATGAAATAGGCGGGGAACAGCTTGGAAACCAAGAGCGATTTCCCCAACCTCGGTGGACAGGTGACGATCAGGCGCGAGAGCTCGCCATCGGCGATCGCCTGCAGCAGGGCGATCAGCACCCGCGCCCAGCGGTGAAAGGCGTAGCGGGGGAAGGCCAGGGCGATGAACTGCTCCAGCGAGAGCGGCCCAGCGTCAGCGTTCAGCAGGTCGGGATCGCGGTAGGCCAGCACGCCAGGATCAGCCCGGGTCTCCGGGTGGTGCGGGCCATGGAGCAGGCCGCCATCAACCGGGCGCCCAGCCCAGGTGAGGCTTGCGGGAGAGCGGGGCATCAGCAGCGTCATGGCCGCTCCGCGTAAGGCTTGGCCGGGGCGCGCAGCATCCCGGCGATCTCGGCGATCACCCGATGGGCACCGACAGCAGCGGAGAACTGCTGAGCGTCCGCAGCGCGGCGGGCGCAATCCATCAGGGCGTAGATCTGCTCGGCCTGATGGACCAGGCGGTTGTCGATCAGCTCCTCCACCATCCGCGTGCGCGCCAGGCTCATGTATGTGTCGAGGGTGAAGGCGCTGGGCGATCCAGAGCTGCAGGGTGGCGATGCGTTGCTCCACCTCGGCGTGGGTGGGCTTCTTGCCGCCATTGGCCTGATGGGGGAAACGCACGCCTTCTGAGCGCTTCTTCCGTGCAGCCGGTGCGGCCGTGGCCTCAGCGAGCATGGGTGGCTGAGGCACTGCAGGCCAGCAGGGTTGCCCGTCGGCGTCCTGCTCCGGCTCAATGGAAGCGGCAAGTCCCCAAACATGGTGAGATCAGGTTGACTCCAGCCTTATCTGCGCTGAAATAGTCCAAGACGAACAATTAGCTGACCGCAACTGGCTATGCGGGCTTGTTGTCCAGAGCTCCCCTAGCATCCAGGTGCAGAAGATGGGCGCATGGATTATCTTTCATGCCCAAGAGAGCCTGCCTGCTTCTGATGTGGAGCGTTCTCTTGACACCGCTGAGGAGTGACCCGCCGGATCTTTGGAAGCTGTTGGTTGCCAGCCAGCAGAATCCATAGGAGCAAATTGAATGGGCGCACCTATGGCTGGAATTCATTGCTGCCGCCGCTCACCATGACGCCTCACCTTTCGAGGTTGAAACGAATGGTTCATTTGGTGAAGGGAACAATCGAGGGCCGTTTTGGTTTTGATTTCGGCGCCTCCGATTCCATGCTCACTTTGAGGAATTTCGATCTCTCGCCAGACAATGTTCCATGAGTGATCGAAGGCAGAGAACCATCCCTCACACGTTGAACAGAAACTCCATCACGTCCCCCTCGGCCACCACGTACTCCTTGCCCTCGCTTCGCAGCCAGCCGCGGGTGCGGGCCTCGGCCAGGGAGCCGGCCTCCACCAGCTGCTGGCAACCGATCGTCTGGGCGCGGATGAAGCCCCGCTCAAAATCGGTGTGGATCACCCCGGCCGCCTGGGGGGCGGTCATGCCGGCGGTGATCGTCCAGGCGCGGGTCTCCTTCTCGCCGGTGGTGAAGTAGGTGCGCAGGCCCAGCAGCTGGTAGGTGGCGCGGATCAGGCTGCGCAGCCCCCCTTCGCTCACCCCCAGGCCCTCCAGGTAGTCGGTCCGCTCGGCTTCGCCCAGCTCGATCAGCTCGGCCTCCACCTGGGCGGAGATGCGCACGGTTTCGGCGCCCTCCCGGGCCGCCAGCTCCGCCACGGCCTGGCAGAAGCCATTGCCTCGGGCCAGGTCGTCTTCGCTCACGTTGGTGGCATAGATGATCGGCTTGAGCGTCAGCAGGCCCAGGGGCCTGAGCTGGGCGATCTCCTCGGCGCTGAGGCCGACGCTGCGGGCGGCACCACCGGCCTCCAGGGTGGTCTGGATGCGCTCCAGTGCCGTGTCTTCCGCCAGGGCCTCCTTGCTGGTGCGGAGCTGCTTCTTCAGCCGTTCCCGCCGCTTCTCCACCTGGCCCAGATCAGCCAGGGCCAGCTCCAGGTTGATGATCTCGGCATCCCGCACCGGGTCGACGCTGCCCGAGACATGGATCACGTCGTCGTCCTCGAAGCAGCGCACCACGTGAACGATCGCGTCCACCTCGCGGATCGTGGCGAGGAACTTGTTGCCCAGCCCCTCCCCCTGGCTGGCCCCTTTCACCAGGCCTGCGATGTCGACGAACTCGACCCGGGTGGGGATGATCTCCTTGGAGGCAGACACATCTGCCAACACCTTCAGGCGTGGGTCGGGCACGGCCACGCTGCCCACATTGGGCTCGATCGTGCAGAAGGGGAAATTGGCGGCCTGGGCCTGGGCGCTGGCCACCAGGGCGTTGAAGAGGGTGGATTTGCCCACGTTGGGCAAGCCCACGATTCCGGCTTTGAGCATGGGCCGGAATCTAGAGCGGCCCCCTCCAGCGGGCCAGCAAGCCACAGTTTTCCCCCGCACCAGGAAGACTGGGGGCAGCGATTCCGGCGCCGCCATTCCCCCCCGCACCCTCGATCCCGCCCCACCGGCGCATCCATCCGCCCCGTCGGCCGCCCCAAAGGCTGCCCCGACGTCCGCTCCCGTGCCGCCGCGCCCGCCCGCCAAGGGCCGCCGCCCACCGCGCCGCCGCCTCTGGGCTGGCCTGGTGGCGGCGCTTGTGCTGGCCGGCGGGCTTGGTCTCTGGCAGCGGCAGCGCGCCGCCGCCCAGCGCAACCTTTCCCCGTTCACCGTCGTGGCGGCCCGGGGCACCCTGCCGGGCACCGTCACGGCATCAGGCGAACTCGAGGCGGCCCGCAGCGTCAACGTGAGCCCCAAGCGGGGCGGGGTGCTCGAAAAGCTCTATGTGGTGGAAGGGGATGCGGTGCGGCAGGGTCAGCCGATCGCCCTGATGGACAGTGGTGATCTGCGCGATCGCCAGAATGAACTGCAAGCCCAGGTGCGCCAGGCCGCAGCGGAGTACGGCCGCAGCCGATCCGAATTCGAGCGCCGCCGGGCCCTGTACCAGCAAGGGGCGATCAGCCAGGACGACTTCGCCTCGTTCGGCACCCGCCTGCTGACCAGCCAGGCCGCCCTGGATGCGGCCCGGCAACGCAGCGGCCAGCGGGACGTGGAACGAGGGGAGCTCACGATCCGGGCCCCGTTCGATGGTGTGATCACCCAGCGCTTCGCCGATCCGGGCGCCTTCGTCACCCCCACCACCTCCGCTTCCGCCAATGCCGGGGCCTCCAGTTCTTCCGTGGTGGAGATCGCCCAGGGACTGGAGGCGGTTGCCAGCGTGCCGGAGAGCGACATCGGCAGAATCAAGAAGGGCCAGGCGGCCAGCGTGCGGGTCGATGCCTTCCCCGAACGCCGCTTTGCCGCCCGGGTTCGCCAGATCGCCCCGCGGGCGGTGAAGACCAACAACGTCACCTCCTTTGAAGTGAAGCTTCAGCTGGTTGATCCCCACAACGAACTCAGGATCGGCATGACCGCCGACATCGACTTCCAGACCGGCACCCTGCCCGCCGAAACCCTGGTGCCCACCGTGGCCGTCGTGACCCGCGGCGGCCGCCCGGGCGTCCTGCTGGTCGGCAAGGACGATCAGCCCAGCTTCCAGCCGGTGACGCTCGGCTCAAGCAGCGGCCGCAACACCCAGATCCTCAATGGCCTCAAGCAGGGCACACGCATCTTCATCGACCTGCCCCCCTGGGCCAAGAAGGGAAGCAACGACTAGGCCGGCTCCAGGGTGCGGCTGGCCAGGAAGGCGCGGCTGGCCTCAAGGATGCGACCGCTGGCCTGGCCGTCACCGAAGGGATTGCGGGCCTGGGCCATGGCGGCATAGGCCGCCGGATCGTCGAGCAGCAGGCTCGCTTCTCGCACGATCGCCTCCGCATCAGTGCCGATCAGCTTGGCGGTGCCGGCGCTGACCGCTTCGGGCCGTTCCGTGGTGCGGCGCAGCACCAGCACAGGCTTGCCCAGGGCGGGAGCCTCCTCCTGGAGGCCGCCGGAATCGGTGAGCAGCAGGGTGGCGCCGCGGATCGCCGCCACCAGCCGGTCGTAATCGAGGGGCTCGGTGAGGAAGGCGCGCGGATGGCTCCCCAGCAAGGCCTCCAGGGGCTCGCGCACGGTGGGGTTGCGGTGCAGGGGGAGCAGCAGGGCCGTGTCGGGATGGCGATCGAGCAGTTCAAGGAAGCCCCGCCCGATCGATTGGAGCCGCTCGCCCCAGTTCTCGCGCCGATGCACCGTGGCCAGGATCACCCGCTGCCGCTGCCAGTCGAGGCCGGGCAGCTCCAGCTGGGGGGCGGTTTCAGCCATGCGCAGCAGGGCGTCGATCACCGTGTTGCCCGTCACAAGAATCCTGCCCACCACCCCCGAGGCCTTCAGGTTGGCCTCCGACACGCTGGTGGGGGCGAAGTGGAGCTGGCCCAGCTGGGAGATCAGGCGGCGGTTGGCCTCCTCCGGGAAGGGATCCAGCAGGTTGTCGGTGCGCAGCCCCGCCTCCACGTGCCCCACCGGGATCTGTTCGTAGAACGCCGCCAAGGCCGAGGCGAAGGCCGTGGTGGTGTCGCCCTGGACCAGCACCAGGTCGGGGCGGTGCTCGCTGAACTCATGGCGCAACCCCTGCAAGGCCGCACAGGTGACATGGGTGAGGGTCTGGCGCGGCTCCATCAGGGCCAGGTCGCAGTCGGCGCTGAGGCCGAACAACTCCATGACCTGGGCCACCATCTCGCGATGCTGGCCGGTGAGCACGACCCTGGTGCGCAGGTCAGCCGCAGCCTGGAACGCCAGGATCACCGGAGCCAGCTTGATCGCTTCAGGCCGGGTGCCGAGCACGATGCTGACCAACGGTGCAGGGGCGATCAAGGGGGCCAGGGCGGGGGGTCGAAATCCTAAGGAAGCGAGCCGCGAGCACCGGAGTGGCCCATGACAGAAGCCACGATCCGGGCAAAGCTGAGTACCTTCGACTCAACGTGTTGACTCCCATGCCGGAATCGGTTCTGTCTGGGACGCCGGCAGCCCCGCCCCTGCCGCCCCCCTTACCCCCTCCCCTGCCACCGCTGGCATCGGCCGGCCCAGCCTGTGCCATGGCCTCAGAACTGCCGGCCAGCCTTGAGGAGATTGCCCGGATCGCCGCCGCCCATGGGTTCTCGGATGTGCACCTGGGGGTGGGGGAGGAACCCCGCTTCCGCGCCCGGGGGGAAATGCGGTCCACGGGCTGGCCGCCCACCGACCTGGCCCAGTTCCAGGGCTGGATGCGGGAGATCCTCACCCCGGTCGAGCTGGATCAGTTCCTGCGCGAGCGCGACTTCGACGGCTCCCATGCCTTTCCGTTCGTGCGCCTGCGCATCAACCTGTTCGATGCCCTGCGCGGGCCTGGCATGGTCCTGCGTCTCATTCCCCAGGCCATTCCCAGCTTGGAGGCCCTGCAGATGCCGGAGGTGCTCAAGACCCTGACCACCTATCAGAAGGGGATGGTACTGGTGACCGGACCGACGGGCAGCGGCAAAAGCACCACCCTGGCCGCGATGATTCAATGGATCAACACCACCCAGAGCAAGCACATCATCACCATCGAAGATCCGGTGGAGTTTGTGCACACCAGCCAGCAGTCGTTGATTCGCCAGCGGGAGGTGGGTCGCCACACGGCCCTGTTCAGAACGGCCCTCCGGGCGGCGATGCGGGAAGATCCCGATGTGATCTTGATCGGTGAGATCCGAGACAGGGAAACACTGTCCACGGTGATGGAGGCTGCCCAGACCGGCCATCTGGTGCTGGGAACCCTTCACACCGATTCAGCGGTGAAGACAGTGGAGCGGGCGATGGGGATGTACCCACCCCAGGAGCAGGATGGGGTGCGCCTGGCAATTTCCGAATCCTTGCTGGCCGTGATCTCCCAAGGGCTGCTGAAATCCACGGATGGCAAGATGGTTGCTTTTCATGACATTCTGATCAACAACGATGCCTGCCGAGATTATATTCAACGGGCTGAACTCGATGAGGTGGAGCAGATCATGGCCCGCAGCGCCTTCGATGGAATGCACACGATCAACCAGTCCCTGGCGGAGCTGGTGCAGAGCGGCCGGGTGGCTCCCGAGCAGGCTCTCGCCAAAAGCAACAGGCCGAACGAACTGGCCCAGATCCTGCGGGGCCGGATCTGACGCCGGATCGGCGCCCCTTTCCAGTTCGGGGATGGACCTGATTCAGGGATGGGTGACCAGCCGGATCAGCAGCAGCGCGGCGATGCCCATGGAAATGCCGAGCATGGCCAGGCGGCCATTCCAGATCTCGGCCTGGGGCGTGAACCCCCGTCGCCAGGCATTGAGCTCGTCGGGGCCCACCGGGTGGCTCAGCTCCGATTCGATTTCGCCATCCCCCTTCGGGTCGTTGTCTTGGGCAACATTGTGCAGGGCGGTACTGTCCTGGGCGGCATCGAGACCCTGGTCGCTGGTCTCTGCTGCAGCCATCGGACCCACCCAAAAGTAATGGTTTCACCTTACGGGAAAGAAAAGCCCCCGGCCGGGCTGTAAAGGCGATCAGCCTCCTCCAGCGGCAGCCGGGCCGCCACCCCCAGGACCGTGGAACTGCGGGCCCCGGAAGCGAAGCGCTGGGCCGCCGCCACGCCGATCATCGCCGCGTTGTCGGTGCAGTAGGCCAGCGGGGCCAGGCGCCAGGCCAGGCCCAGTTCGCCGCAGCGGCGCTCCAGCCGCTGCCGCAGCCGGCGGTTCGCCGCCACCCCCCCCACCAGAACCACCGTGGGGAGGCCATGGTCGCGGGCACAGCGGCAGGTGCGCTCCACAAGAACCTCCGCCACAACGTGCTCGAAGCTGGCAGCCAGGTCGGCGACCGGGAGCAAGCCGGATTTCCCCTCTCTCTCCCGCTCAGCTTCCAGCTTCTGCACCAGGCGCAGCACGGCGGTCTTGAGGCCGCTGAAACTGAAGTCGTAGGGATGGAAGCCCCCCTCCGGCCGTGAAACCCGCCCCTGGGGGAGACGGAACCGGAGTGGATCGCCAGTGGCTCCAGCCGCTTCGATCGCCGGCCCACCCGGGTAGGCCAGTCCCAGCAGGCGGGCCACCTTGTCGAAGGCTTCGCCAGCGGCGTCATCGTGGCTACGGCCGAGGCGGGTGTAGGCCCCCGGGCCATCCACCCGGATCAGCTCCGTGTGGCCGCCGCTGACCAGCAGCACCAGGCAGGGGCCGGCCGGCAGCGGCTCCCCCAGCTGCCCGGAGCAAAGATGGCCTTCCAGGTGATGCACGGCCAGGAAGGGAAGGTCATGAAGCCTCGCCAGGGTGCGGCCGGTGATCGAGCCCACCAGCAGGGCACCGACCAGGCCGGGGGCGGCGGTGGCGGCGATCGCGTCGAGATCGCGGTAGGCCAGGCCCGACCGCGCCATCACATCGGTGATCAACAGGGGCAGGGCTTCGACATGGCGACGGGAGGCGATCTCCGGGACCACGCCCCCCCAGCGGGCATGCTCGTCCATCTGGGAAGCCACCGCACTGGCGAGCACCTGGCGATCCCGCACCACGGCCGCCGCTGACTCGTCACAACTTGTTTCGACGGCCAGAACCGTGGGCATGGGCTCGGTGGAACTCTCTTACTGTCCGCCAGTGACATCCTGCCCTGCGGCAGGTCATTCCCAGGTACCGGATACGATGCGCCGCCTCTTCGCCGTTCTGATTTCCGCTCTGCTGATCATCGGCTTCGCCCCTGTGGCCCAGGCCGATGTCGCCGGGCTGACCCCCTGCGCGGAAAGCCCCCGCTTTCAATCCCGCGCCAGTGCCGCCGCCACTCCCCAGGCCAAGGCACGCTTCGAGATGTACAGCCAAGCGGTCTGTGGCGCCGACGGACTGCCCCACCTGATCGTGGATGGCCGTTGGAGCCACGCCGGTGACTTCACCCTGCCTGGCCTGATGTTCCTTTACATCGCCGGGTGCATCGGCTGGGCTGGCCGAAGCTATCTCCAGGCCGTTCGTGGCGGCAAGGACGCTGCGATGAAGGAGATCCAGATCGATCTTCCCCTCGCCTTCAAGAGCACCTTGGCTGCCGCCAGCTGGCCCCTGGCCGCCTTCAAGGAATTCACCAGCGGCAAGCTGCTGGAGGATGACCGCAAGGTCACCGTTTCACCCCGCTGAATCCATGAAAAAATTCCTCACCACCGCTCCAGTCTTCGCCGCGATCTGGTTTACCGTCACGGCAGGCATCATGATCGAATTCAATCGCTTCTTCCCTGATCTGCTCTTTCACCCCCTCTGAGGAGGCCTGATCCTCCGAGCACCTCCGGCGGCCCCCAGGGCCGCTTTTTCATGGCCAGGCTTCGGAACGCGGAACGGAGAATGCTTCACGCTGCCAGCCCCAGCAGGGCCTCAAGCTGGGCCAAGGCCGCCTCCAGGTCTCCGTTCACCAGCACGGCATCGAATTCCGTCTCGGCTTCGAGTTCCTGGCGGGCCCGCGCCAGGCGCCGTTCGATGGCCTCGGCGCTGTCGGTGCCGCGGCCGCGGATGCGGCGCTCGAGTTCGGCGAAGGACGGGGGCTTGATCAGCAGCTGAAAGCCTGCCGGGAAACTGCGCCGCACCTGCCGCGCCCCTTCCAGCTCGATTTCCAGCAGCACCGATTGGCCCAGGGCCAGGTGCTGCTCCACGGGTAGGCGCGGCGTGCCGTAAAGGTTTCCGGCGAACTCCGCCCACTCCAGCAGGCCCTGCTGCCGCACCAGGTCTTCGAAGTGCTGCCGCGGCAGAAAAAAGTAGTGCTCCCCCTCTCGCTCGCCGCTGCGGGGCGCCCGCGTGGTGGCCGACACCGAGAGCCAGAGGCTGGGATGCCGCCGGCGCAGGGCGGCGATCAGGGTGCCCTTGCCGACGCCGCTGGGGCCGGTGATCACGCTGAGCCGGCCCGGCAACGGCTTGATCACCGGCTCCTTTCCCATCGCCAGACCTCCTTCCTCCGCCGCCCCCATGGCTTCGCTGCGCCGTGAGACAGCAGAGTAGGGATCCCGGGCCGCTTCATCGCTGCGTTGAACGTCACGACGCTCCAGGCCATCGACCTCACCACCCTGCGGGCGGTGCTGGCGGAGCTGCGGCCGATGCTGCTGCCCAGCCGCTTCGAGAAGGCCCAGCAGCCAGCCGCCCATACGCTGCAGCTGGGCCTGCGCAGCCAGCAGGGCCGCCACTGGCTGGAGGTCAGCTGGCTGGCCGAGGCGCCACGCCTGCTGGCGATCGAGCCGCCGTCCCGGCAGGGGCAGGGCAGCACCCTTGCCCAGCAACTGCAGCATGGTTTGGCGGGATTGGCCCTGGTGGCCATCGCCCAGGAGGGCTGGGAGCGGGTGGTGGATCTCCAGTTCGCCCCCCGGCCCGGCGAACCGATCAGCCGCCACCTGATCGTTGAGCTCATGGGCCGCCACAGCAATGTCTTCCTGCTTGATGGCCACCGTCGGGTGATCGCCCTGGCCCGGCAGGTGCGGCAGCAGCAGTCGCGGCTGCGGCCGATCAGCAGCGGCGATCCCTATGCACCGCCGCCGCCCCTGCAGGGGGATCGGCCCCGCACCGACGAGAGCCTGGAGCGCTGGCGCCGCCGCCTTTCCCTGGTGCCGGTGAGCCTGCGGAGGGCCCTGCAGCAGAGTTACCAGGGGATCAGCCCCTCCCTGGCCCTGCAGCTGGCCGGCGATCAGCCCGGGGAGGCGGAGAGCCTGCTGGCCCTGCCGGTGAACGACCTCATTGAGCCCCAGTGGGCGGAACTCTGGCGGCAGTGGCGGCGCTGGCTCGCTGATCTGGAGCAGGAGCGCTACGGCTTCGTCACCGGTGGCGCCACCGCCTACCGCTGCTGGGGCACGGGCTCCACTGGCTGCGCTCCGGCGGGTGGCGTGAATGGTGCGCTGGCCGCCTACTACGGCCCCCTGCTCGCCAGCCGGGAGGCCCTGCGCCTGCGCCAGCACCTGGAGCAACGGTTGCAAAGCGCCCGGGCACGACAGGGACGCCTGCGGGATGAGCAGCAGAGCCTGCTGGATCAGGTGGCGGGCAGCGACGCCCTGCAACGACAGGCCGACGCCCTGCTTTGTGCAGCCAACCCCAGCCGGGAGCAGATCGGCGAGGCCCAGGCGCTCTACAAGCGGGCCCGTCGGTTGCGGCGCTCGCTGGCAGCGATCAGGCCCCGGCTGGAGCTGCACGCCAGAAATCTGGAACAGATCGAGAGCAGCCTCACCTTCCTGGAGCAGCACGCCGAGCAGCCTGGCGACCTGCTCGCCCTGGAGCAGGACATCGAGGCGATGCTGAGGCGCGGTGGCGGTGAGCCTCGCCTGCAGCGCCGGCGCCCCGCCCCGCCGGAGCCCCCCGCCACCCCCCAGCCCCTCGAGCTGCTCACCCCGGGGGGACTGCGGGTGCAGGTGGGCCGCAACCACCGCCAGAACGACTGGATCAGTCTGCGGCAGGCCCGCCGCGGTGACCTCTGGTTCCACGCCCAGGAGTGTCCGGGCAGCCATGTGGTGCTGAAGAGCTCGGAAGCCCCTGCCGCCGAGGGGGATCTGCAGGCCGCCGCCGACCTGGCGGCCCACTTCAGCCGGGCCCGGGGCAACCGCCGGGTGGCCGTGGTGATGGTGCCCAGCGAGCAACTGCAGCGGATCGCCGGGGCAGGGCCTGGAACGGTGCACCATCGCGGTGGCGATGTGCTCTGGGCTGAGCCGGGCCGCGCCGCGACCCTGCTGAACGCCCCGCCGCCCCGGTTCCCTAGCCTCACCGCCGGATCACCACCATGAGCGAACCCTCCTGCCAGCCCCAGCCGGTCCCAGCCAGCCACCTCGATGAGTTTCCCGGCGAGGTGGAGATGAGCCTCGTCGATCACCTTGAGGAACTGCGGCGCCGGGTGCTGCGCAGCCTGCTGGCGTTGCTGCTGGCATCCGGCGGCTGCCTGGCCCTGGCCCGCCCTTTGGTGCGGCTGTTGGAGGTGCCGGCCGAGGGGATCAAGTTTCTGCAGCTGGCGCCCGGCGAGTTCCTGTTCGTGTCGTTCAAGGTGGCGGGCTACGCCGGGCTCAGCCTGGTCCTCCCTTACATCCTCTATGAAGTGCTGGCCTTCGTGCTGCCGGGCCTGACCCGCCGCGAACGTCGCCTGGTGGCACCAGCGGTGGCCGGCTCCGCCGTGCTGTTCCTGGCCGGCCTCGCCTTCGCCTGGTGGGCCCTGGTGCCGGCGGCCCTGCGCTTCCTGGTCAGCTACGGGGCCGATGTGGTCGAGCCGATCTGGTCGATCGAGCGCTATCTGGATTTCGTGCTGTTGCTGATGGTGGCCACGGGCCTGGCCTTTCAGCTGCCGGTCCTTCAGCTTCTGCTCGGGGCCTTCGGCCTGATCAGCTCCACAGCGATGCTGGGCGCCTGGCGCTCGGTGGTGCTGGTGGCGGCCCTGGCCGGTGCGGTGCTGACCCCCTCCACCGACCCGGTGACGATGCTGCTGCTCACCGGGGCGATCACCGCCCTGTTTCTCGTGGGGGTGGCACTGGTGGCCCTGGCCGAGAGGATCCGGCCGGTTTCGCCGTCACCCAGCGCCTCATAGCAGGAATTCCCGGCTGCGGCCGCCGGCGACGGGCTCCAGAACCAGGTTCATGGCCTTGCCAAGCCGGGGCTTGTCCCGGGTGGTGCGCAGCCACAGCCGCACCTGCTCGGCCGCCCCCAACCCGTTGATCACCTCGAGCAAGGCCTGCAGTTTGCTGGCATAGGCCTCGGCATCGAGCGGAAAGGACTGCTGCTCCAGGTAGGCCCACATCACCTGGAGGTAGAGGCGGCCCTGGCGCTGGACGAGCTGGAGGTCGTAGGAGGCCTGCCAGCGCGATCGCAACAGCTGCAGCAGTTCGTCCAGCCCCAGGGGCCCCTCGGCTCCGGATGGGTCGAATTCGGCGCAGGGATCGGCGGGCGACACGGCGGCTTGAAGCACCAACTCCACAACAGCATGTTGCGCGGCTCCGGCGGATCCCAGTCGGGGCCAAGCGTGGCGGGGAGACCAATGGTCATAATGGGCAGCACGTCGCTTCGGCTGCAAGGAACGCCCCCATGACCCAGATCCCAGCGAGCGACGTGCCCGGAATGGGTCGTCGGCAGTTCATGAATCTGCTGACCTTCGGCTCCGTCACCGGCGTCGCCCTGGGGGCCCTCTACCCGGTGGCCCGCTACTTCATCCCACCCAGGCCCGCCGGCGGCAGTGGCGGCACCACCGCCAAGGATGAACTGGGCAACAGCGTCACCGCCAGCGGCTGGCTGGCCACCCATAAGGAAGGGGACCGGAGCCTGGTGCAGGGACTCAAGGGGGATCCCACCTATCTGCTGGTGGAAGGGCCCGAGGCGATCGGCAGCTACGGCATCAATGCGATCTGCACCCACCTGGGTTGCGTCGTCCCCTGGAACAACGGCGCCAACCGGTTTGTCTGCCCCTGCCACGGCAGCCAGTACGACGCCACCGGCAAGGTGGTGCGGGGGCCCGCCCCCCTCTCCCTGGCCCTGGCCAACGTCACGGTCGAGAACGACAACGTCTTCCTGAGTCAGTGGTCTGACACCGATTTCCGTACCGGTGAAAAGCCCTGGTGGGCTTGATCGTCCGCGTTCGTTCCTCCTCCCCACGCCCGTCCGCTCAACCCATGCGCCGCCCCTCCTCCCCCCTGCTGCCTTCCCTGCTGGCGTCCACACTCCTGCTCTTCAGCGTGCTGCTGGCGGCTCCCCAGGCCAGCTGGGCCTATCCCTTCTGGGCGCAGCAGAACTACGACAACCCCAGGGAGGCAACGGGCAAGCTCGTCTGTGCCAACTGCCACCTGGCCAAGAAGCTCTCCCAGGTGGAGGTCCCCCAGGCCGTGATGCCTGACACCGTGTTCAAGGCGGTGGTCAAGATTCCCTATGACACCGCCGTGCAGCAGGTGGCGGCCGACGGCAGCCGCTCCGGCCTCAACGTGGGCGCGGTGGTGATGCTGCCCGATGGCTTCAAGCTGGCCCCACCGGAGCGCCTGAGCGAGGAGCTCAAGGCAGAAACGGCCGGCGTGTATTACACCCAGTACAGCGACGACAACCCGAACATCCTTCTGGTGGGGCCCCTGCCCGGTGATCAGCACCAGGAGATCGTCTTCCCGATCCTCTCTCCGGATCCAAACGCCGACAGCGCCGTGCATTTCGGCAAGTATTCCATTCACGTGGGTGGCAACCGGGGCCGCGGCCAGGTGTACCCCACCGGTGAGAAGAGCAACAACACCGTCTACAACGCCTCCGCAACCGGCACGGTGAGCGCCATCAACGCGGGCGAGAATGGCGCATCGGTGGTGGAGATCAGCACGGCAGATGGCACCAGCATCACCGACACCGTTCCGGCCGGTCCTGCCTTGGTGGTGGCGGTGGGAGATCCCGTTGAGGCAGGTGCTCCGATTTCCGATGATCCGAACGTGGGGGGCTTCGGCCAGCTGGATGCCGAAATCGTGTTGCAGAATCCGGTGCGGATTTACGGGCTGCTTGCCTTCTTCGCCGCCGTGGTCCTCGCCCAGATCCTCCTGGTTCTGAAAAAGAAGCAGGTGGAGAAGGTACAGGCCGCCGAAGGGATTTGATCCCCCCCGCACCCGCGCTGGCAAGCTTCAGCTCCCCGGGGCCCCTCCTGTTCCAGCTGGGGCCTGTTTCCCTTAGGTGGTACGGGCTGCTGATCGCTTTGGCCGTGCTGGTGGGCCTGATCCTGGCCACCCGGTTGGGTCGTCGCCGCGGCATCGATCCTGCCCAGATCGCCGACCTGTTGCCCATCCTGGTGCTGGCCGCCGTGGTGGGAGCCCGCCTGTATTACGTGCTTCTGGAGTGGCGTCAATACCAGCTCAACTGGCTGAGCGCCCTGGCGATCTGGCAGGGCGGCATTGCCATCCACGGCGCCCTGATCGGAGGAACCCTGGCCGTGATCGGTTACTGCCGCTGGCGCCGGCTCGCCTTCTGGAACCTGCTCGATGTGCTCGTTCCGTCGGTGGCCCTGGGCCAGGCGATCGGGCGCTGGGGCAACTTCTTCAATTCCGAAGCTTTTGGTGTCCCCACCGATCTCCCCTGGAAGCTCTCGATTCCCCCGCTGAATCGGCCAGCCCCCTTCATCGACGAGCCCTACTTCCACCCCACCTTCCTCTACGAATCCATCTGGAATCTCGGCGTGCTGGCCCTGTTGCTGGTGCTGTTCCGGCTGGGCGAGCGGGGCCGCCTGTCCCTGCCGAACGGGGCCTTGAGTTGCGTGTACCTGGTCGCCTACAGCGCGGGACGCTTCTGGATCGAGGGGCTGCGCACCGATCCGCTCTGCCTTTTTTCCGTGCCGCCCTTCTGTGATGGAGGCCTGCGGATGGCCCAGTTAATGAGTCTGCTGCTGATCGCGATCGGCGGTTTCGGCCTCTGGTGGCTGTACGGACGCCACCGGGCCCTGCCCGATCCGGGCCAGCCCACCCCCCAGGGGAGCGGCTCTTGAGCCGGCCCGTGCTGATCGTGGGGGCCGGGCCAGGTGCTCCCGATCTCCTCACCCTGCGGGCGGCCGCGGCGATCGAAGCCGCCGAGGTGCTCGTCTGGACCGACTCCCTGGTGTCCCCCCAGATCGCTGCCCTGGCGCCGGCGGGCTGCGAGCGGATCCGCACCAGCAGCTTCACCCTGGAGCAGGTGATGGAGCAGCTGATCGATCGGGCCCGGGCCGGGCTCAAGGTGGTGAGGCTCCATGACGGCGACCCCTGCCTCTACGGGGCCTTGGCCGAGCAGATCTGCCGCCTCAACGAGGCCGGACTGGCCGTGGAGGTGGTGCCGGGCCTCAGTGCCTACCAGGCCACCGCCGCGGCCCTGAACGCCGAACTCACCATCCCCGGAGTGGTGCAGACGATCGTGCTCAGTCGGGCCTCCGGCCGCACCGGGGTGCCGGAGCGGGAATCCCTGCAGCGGCTCGCCGCCCTGCGGGCCTCCCTCTGCCTCTACCTGAGCGCCCGGCATGTGGAGGAAGTGCAGGAGATCCTGCTGGAGCACTATCCCGGCGACACCCCCGTGGCGATCGGCTACCGGGTGAGCTGGCCGGACCAGTGGCTGACGGTGGTGCCCTTGCGGGAGATGGCCGCCACCAGCCTGGAGCGCCAGTTGATCCGCACCACCCTTTACGTGGTGAGCCCGGCCCTGGAGAAGCCCGCAGGGTTCCGCTCCAGGCTCTATTCGGCCAGCCACGATCACCTGTTCCGGCCCGCACCGGCCTGAGAAGGCTGCGGGCGGTGTTTTAAGATCCAGGGGTGCGGGCGATTAGCACAGCGGTAGCGCACTTCCTTCACACGGAAGGGGTCACTGGTTCGAATCCAGTATCGCCCATGAAAAGCGTCGTGATCGGCCCATCAAGTGCGACCTCATTGATTGCCTTAGAGGTTCACTTTCTTGTCACGATGATGTAGATCGCGTGGATCACCGCCACAGGCCACATCACCGCCATGAAAGGCAGGCCAAGGGCTCCGAAGCTCAGCAGCCAGAACAGCAGATTCAACCAGAAGGCCCCGCTGAACCCCACCTGGGTGGCCACAGCGAAGGGGGGAAGGATGAAGGCGAGGATGATCCGGAAGATGTCTCCGACAGTCATGAACGGTTGAGATCAGGCGCCCCATTCAAGGCGAAGGCTCCGAGCTGAGCAACGGCTTCGTCATGGTTCCCAATGGCGCCTGCAAGAGGGGGCCTGGGTCCAGCGCCACCAGCCGGCCCTCGCGCAGGCGCCGCAGCTCGACGTGAAGATGGGGCGTTGTGGCCCGACCGCTCTGGCCCACCCGGCCCAGCGACTGGCCGGCGACGACCGCCTCCCCGGGGCGCACGGAGGCATCGAGCAGGTGGGCGTAGAGGCTCTGCCAGCCCCTGCCGTGCTCGATCACCACGGTGAGCCCGTAGCCGCTGATCACCTCCACCAGCCGCACCCTTCCCGGCAGGACGGCGCGCACCGCCGTTCCCTCCGCCACGATCAGATCCACGCCGGTGTGCATGCGCCAGGCCTGCCTTGCCGTGGAGAAGCGCCAGCCGTAGGGATCGATCTCTGTGGCTGGCTGATCCAGGGGGTAGGTGAGGCGGAGGGGCTGGCCGGGTGCGGGCAGGCCGGCAAGGGCAGCCAGGCCCACCCCCTCGGCGCTGCCAAGGGCGGCCACCTCGATTTCCGCCGGTGTGTTCGTTGGCCTGGGCGGAGGTGGATCCTCGATGGGCTGGGCCCGAGCCACAGCACCGGGCAGGAGCGCAAAGGTGAGCAGGGGCGCGGCGATCCAGGAGGTTGCAAGCCTCCGCCACTGAAGCCTGGGTGACGCCATGCTTTCGCCTCTGGAGCTGCCCCGTTGTAACGCTGATTCGGGAGATGGCCCGCAGGCCAGCACCTGGAGAGAAGGCCGGAGAAAGCCCCTCCAGTTGGCCCGGCACCCAATCATCACGACAACACCGGACCTGGACGCCGCCCCTTCAGCACGAGCACCGGGTTGAGCGGCGCCAGGCGGGTGCCATCGGCCAGGGCTGCGCCGCGCCAGGCCTGATGCTGGCTCACATGAACAGCGAGCCCGGCACCCTCCAGCAGGGGGCGCAACTCCGCCAGGGCTTCCACGGTGGCCAGGGGAATCACCACCACACCCCCGGGCCGCAGCCGCTCGATCACAGCCTGGAGCACCGCCGCCCGCTCGCGCCCTCCGCCGCCGAGCAGCACCCGGTCGGGGTCGGGCAAGGGGGAGTTCTGGCCGGCTGGCCTGGTTGCGATCAGATCCAGCGCTTCCCCCTCCAGCACCGCCGCCGGACTCACCCCCAGCCGCTCGGCATTGGCGGCGATCAGGGCGGCCGAGCCGCCGCGGCGCTCCACGGCCCAGAGGCCGAGGCCAGGCCGCAGGCGCAGCGCTTCGAGACCAATCGAGCCCACCCCGGCCCCCAGGTCCCAGAGCGCACCGGTGGGGGGAAGCTCCAGATCGGCCAGCAGCTGGATCCGCACCTCCCGCTTGGTCATCAGGCCGGGGCGATCGACGTGCTGCAGGAACAGACCATCCTCGAGGCCGAACAGGGGCAAGCTGGCCGAATCGGGGGCCGCCGCCGGCTCGGCGAGCAGCACCACCAGATGGAGTGGATCCAGATCGGCAGGCAGGGCGAAGTCAGGAGCGAGGCGCTGCACCCGTTCGGCCGGATGGCCCAGCCGCTCGCACAGCCAAAAGGCATAGGCGTGCTCCAGGCCGGAGGCACGCAGGATCCTCCCCACCTCCTCGGCGCCGCCGCGGCCGGGGTCTGTGAGCACCGCCAGGGCTGCGGGTCGTTTCTGCAGCGCCGCCGCCAGCGGTTCGGGGTCGCGGCCATGCAGGCTCACCCAGGCGGCGTCCTGCCAGGGGCGGCCAAGGCGCGCGAAGGCCAGCTGCAGGGAGCTCGGGGCCGGGTGAAAGCGCAGCTGATCGGGGCGGAAATGCTGCAGCAGCAGCCGCCCGATGCCGAACCAGAGGGGATCGCCGCTGGCCAGCAGCACCGCCGGCAGGCCCACCGCCCGCGAGGCCCGCAATGCCAGGATCAGCGCGTCAGGCCGGTCACTGCTGCGCAGCTGGATGGGCGGTGACCCGGGTTGCTGCGGCTGCTGTAGCAGCCCTGCGGTCAACCAGGTCTCCAACCCAGGCAGCAGCCGGGAAGGGGCCGCCACCAGCCGCGCCTGGCGAACCAGGGCAAGGGCCAGCGGCGCCAGGGACTCGAGGCCACCGGCATCGGTGCCGATCACATCGAGCCGCCATCCCGCTGGGCCGTCCTGGGGCTGGAGCGAGTCGGGGCAGGGGTTTGGCGCGCCGATCATGGGTCTCCTGCGCCAGGGCGGCTCACCAGCCTGGCCATGATGCTCGCTCCGCTGTGCCCCCGATGGCCGATCCCACCCCGTCCGCCGACCGCCGCCGGCGACTCCATGACCTGGTGCTCGGCCTGCTGGCCCGCCAGGGGGAGCTCGAACTGCTCGCCGGCGACGGGGTGGGTGGGGTGGACGGCGATCCGGCCCTGTGGTTGGAGCGCAACCGCCGGGTGGTACAGCGCTATCAAGCACTGGTGCGCTCGGCGGTCACCCTCGATGCCTTGATCGATCAGGAAGTGGGCCGCCACCAATGAACAGGCTCGCCGCCAGGGCCGGGGGGGCCTGTTCTGAACGGCTCTGACAAGCTGGCCGCACCTTCTCAGGCTCGATGGCGCGCTTCGGTCTCTCCACCCTCTCCAATTTATGGCGGGGCCGTGGCCACGATCACCCCTGGCAGGCCCCGGAGGCCAGCTGGCACCGCCCGTTCGGCCTGGGCTGGACCCAGCCCTACACGGTGCGCTACGCCAGCAACCTCGATGACGGCCCCAATCACGGCATGCCGCTGGGGGGCTTCGGCGCCGGTTGCATCGGCCGCGCCCCGGACGGCAGCTTCAACCTCTGGCACCTCGACGGGGGCGAGCACTGGTTCGGCACCCTGCCCGACTGCCAGTTTGCCCTGTTCGAGCGTGATGGGGAGAGCAGCCGCGCACACGCCTTGGCGGTAAAGCCAACGCTTGACGCCTCCCGCCCCGATGCCGGTGAACCCCTGAACAGCTGGAGCTGGTACCCGGCCAGCACCGCCGAGCAGTCCACCGGCACCTACGCCGCCCGCTACCCGCTCAGCTGGTTTGAGCACAGCAAGGTGTTCCAGGCGGAGGTGAGCTGCGAGGCCTTCAGCCCGATCCTCCCCGGTGATTACAGGCGCAGCAGCTATCCGGTGGCGGTGTTCCGCTGGCGGCTGGCCAATCCCACCAAAACGCCCCTGGATCTCTCGCTGCTGCTGAGCTGGCGCAACACGGTGGGCTGGTTCACCAACACCGACCCCAGCGCCGCCGTGACGTTCCGCGACGACGGCAGCCCGGAGCACAACTACGTGCCGGCGATCGGCCGGGGGGAGGGCCAGCGCAACCGCTGCCTCGACGCCCCCGGCTTGAAGGGGGTGCTGCTGGAGGGGCGCCGCAGCGAGCCCCTGGCGGAAGGGGAAGGTCAGTGGTGCCTGGTGGTGCCTGACGATCTCGAAGGCGTCGAGGTGCTGCGCTGCAGCCGCTGGGATCCCACGGGCAGCGGCGCCGAAATCTGGACCCCGTTCGCCACAGACGGCTCGATCCCCGACAGCAACAACGACCGCCGCAGCACCGGCAGCGAGCAGGCCAGCGCTGCGATCGCCCTGCGCTTCCGCCTGGACCCCGGGGCCGTCATCGAGCTGCCGGTGGTGATCAGCTGGGACCTGCCGGTGACCGCCTTCGCCAGCGGCACCCGGGCCCTGCGGCGCTACACCGACTTCTTTGGCCCTTGCGGGGCCAACGCCGCCGCTATCGCCGCCGAGGCGCTGAGGGACTGGCGCGATTGGCGCACGCAGATCGAGGCTTGGCAGCAGCCGGTGCTGGAGCGCAGCGACCTGCCCGAGCCCCTGCGCATGGCGCTCATCAACGAGCTCTACGACCTGGCGAGTGGCGGCAGCCTCTGGACCGCCGCCAGCCCCACCGATCCCGTGGGCCGCTTCGGGGTGCTGGAGTGCCTCGACTACGCCTGGTACGAGAGCCTCGACGTGCGGCTCTACGGCTCCTTCGCCCTGCTGCAGCTCTGGCCCGAGCTCGACAAGGCGGTGCTGCGCAGCTTCGCCCGGGCGATTCCCGCCAGCGATGCCACGCCGCGGCCGATCGGCTGGTACTTCACCCAGGGCAAGGGGCGCGTGGAGGCGGCCCGCAAGCTGGCCGGCGCCACCCCCCACGATCTGGGAGCCCCGAACGAGCGGCCGTTCGACGCGACCAACTACACCGCCTACCAGGACTGCAACCTCTGGAAAGACCTGGCCTCCGATTTCGTGCTGCAGGTGTGGCGCACCTTCAAGTTGGCCCCCAGCGGCGAAGACCTGCGCTTTCTCGCCGACTGCTGGCCGGCGGCGGTGGAGGCCCTGCGGTATCTCAAGACCTTTGATGCCAACGACGACGGCCTGCCCGACAACGGCGGCGCCCCGGACCAAACCTTCGACGACTGGCCGCTGCAAGGGGTAAGCGCCTACTGCGGTGCCCTCTGGATCGCCGCCCTGGAGGCGGCCCTGGCCATGGGCCAGCGGCTGCAGCTGGAGCTGGGGCTCGACACCTCCGCGGAGCAGCGGGAGTTCGGGGGCTGGTTGGAGCAATCGCGGGCCAACTTCGACGACCTGCTCTGGAATGGCGAGTATTACCGCATCGATGCCGACAGCGGCACGCCGGTGGTGATGGCCGACCAACTCTGCGGTGATTTCTATGCCCGCCTGCTGGGGCTGCCGCCTGTGGTGGCCGACGAACGGGCCCGCTCTTCGCTGAAAGCAATCAAGGAGTCCTGTTTCGAGGCCTTCGAGGGCGGCCGGCTGGGGGTGGCCAACGGTCTGCGCCGCGACGGCACCCCCCTCGATCCCAAGGGCACCCACCCCCTGGAGGTGTGGACGGGGATCAACTTCGGCCTGGCGGCCTACTACCGGCTGATGGGCGAGACAGCCACGGCCCTGGCAATCACCGGCGCTGTGGTGGAGCAGGTGTACAGCGGCGGGCTGCAGTTCCGCACCCCCGAGGCGATCACCGCCGCGGGCACCTTCCGGGCCTGCCATTACCTGCGGGCGATGGCGATCTGGGCCCTCTGGGCCACCCACACCGGCTGGCAGCCGATCCCCGGCGCCGCCCTGGAAGCGTGAGCGCTCCCATGGGGCTGGGCTCGTTGCCGACCCTGCTGGTGGCCCTGCTACTGAGTGGGCTCAGCCTGCTGATCGCACCCGGCGCTGCCCTGGCAGTCGGCCCACTCGCCCAGCTGCACGGCCACCCCGACGCCAACGGCACACCGCTGCTGCGCAGCCTCGAAAGCCTCCGCGACCTCGACGACCAGAGCTGGCAGCTGGTGGGCTACCGCGAAGGAGGGCCGGGGGGTCCGCTGCGGCTGCGGATCGTGGGCTATCCGGGCAAGGTGCGACTCGATCACCCCACCCCCCTGCAGGTTCGCTCCGGGCGCTACCGCTGGGAGCTGGAGGACATCACCCTGGCCAACGACGCCCTGGCCGGCGACGGCCGCTCCGCCGCCGCCGAGTTCGATCTGGCCCCCCTGCTGGCCGACCTTGACGAGGACCGGCCGTTGCGCCTGCGCCTGCCCGGCGTGTTCAGCGAGCTGGTGGTGCCGCCCTACGTGGTGCAGGAATGGCGGCAGCTGCCGAAGGGCGGCCTCCGCCTGGGTCAGGGGGCCGGATTATAAGGCAGGGAGGAGTGATGCAGGATGATCCGCAACTTGCCATCGCTGCCCTTGTAGAACTCCCAAGTCCTGTCCACCGTCACCATCTTGCCATTCTTGTCGGTGATCATGACGTTCCCCATCGTGGTGGCGATGTTGTCGATGATGAAGATGGCAGCATTTTTGATGTCGCATTGACGCCATCCCTTGAGGACAAATCCCTTGTCACCAGGATAATCAGCGTCCCCGCCAATGAAGTAGGCAAGGCCTCCTGGCGGCTGGTGCGAAAGGTCTGGGGAACCACCGTCAAGGTGGGCTTGAACAACACAGGGCCCAACTCATAGCCATAGGCGGCATCGATCACCTTTCCAGCTCGGTTTTCGTTTCACGACAGTGGCAAAAAGCCTCTGTCGTGTGTGAGGACCTCAATGAACCTTTTCCAGCACGTTCTGCTGGCTCCTGCAGCCCTGGGCCTTCTCGCTCCGGTGGCTGCCACGGCCGCTGAACTCAACCTCGACGGCGTCAACAAGTACGCCGGCTCTGAGCAGCAGCTCACCAGCATCAGCCAGTTCTCTGATGTTCAGCCCACCGAGTGGGCCGGGCCTACCAGGCCCTCTCCAATCTGGTGGAGCGCTACGGCTGCGTGGCCGGCTATCCCGATGGCACCTTCCGCGGCAAGAAGCCGTTGAGCCGCTGGGAAGCCGCCGCCCTGCTCAATGCCTGCCTCGATCGGATCACCGAGGTGACCGATGAGCTGCGCCGCCTGATGAAGGAGTTCGAGAAGGAACTCGCCGTGCTCAAGGGCCGGGTGGATGGCCTCGAAGCCAAGGTGGTTGAACTGGAGGCGAATCAGTTCTCCACTACCACCAAGCTCAGGGGTCAGGCCGTCTTCGTGGTGGGAGGCAATGCCTTCGGAGGCTCGAACACCGACCTGGTCAAATCAAACCAGACCGCTCAAGGCGCCGTCACCTTCAACTAGGACGTGCGCCTTGCCTTCGACACCAGCTTCACCGGCAAGGACCTGCTGCGCACGGAACTGCGGACCGGCAACTTCCAGCAATCCGGTTTCGGTGCGGGAACACCCTCCTCAACCTCATCTACGACGCCTTCCAGGAGCCCGCCACCGCTGACACGGTGGGCATCAACCGCCTCTTCTATCAGTTCCCGATCGGCTCCGATTTCGTGGCCACGGTAGGGGGGCGGTTCCGCCAAGATAACATGCTGCCCTTGTGGCCGACGGCCTACTCGTCAGACCCCGTCCTGGCCTTCTTCGTTCACAACGGTACCAACGGCACCTACAGCGTCAACCTAGGCTCAGGCGCCGGCATCTAGTGGAGAAAGAACGGCTTCTCGATCGCCGGCCAATACATCAGCGCCAACGGCAACGTCGGCAGCCCGAACCAGGATGCCCTCCTGACCGGTGGCACCTGTGGGGGTATCGGCAACACAACTGCAGCGCCTCCACCGGCACCGTGCAGCTCGCCTATACCGGCTCCCGCTGGGCGATCTCGGGCGCCTACACCTACAGCCAGAATCTTGGCCCCAACATGGGGTCATTTTTCGCCATCAATCGCTACGGTTTCTTAGGTGGTGTTGGCACCTCCCTCACGACCAACGCCTACTCCATTAATGGCTACTGGCAGCCCTCCACCAGCGGCTGGATCCCCTCGATCAGCGCCGGCTGGGGCATCAACAGCTACAACTCCAACGACTTTAGTAGCCCAGGCGTAGGTAGCATCAACGCCAACGGTCTGATCAGCCAGTCGTGGTTCACCTGCCTCAACTGGAAGGATGCCTTCATCAAGGGCAACGAACTCGGCGTGGCCGTGGGCCAGGCCCCCTTCATCACCAGCTTCGGTGGCAACAACGGCGTCAAAAACACGTTCGGCGACACGCCGCGAGACCAGAACTTCATCTCGGAGCTCTGGTACAAGTTCCAGGTCACCGACAACATCAGCGTCACCCCCGCGGTCTTCTACATCGCCAACCCCCTTGGCAAGAGGCAGCAGGTCGAAGGCGGCCCTGGCGTGGGGTTGAACAACTTCGGAGCCCTGGTGAAGACCACCTTCAAGTTCTGAGCCCCTGCCTCGGCGGTCGCGCCGGGATCTCTCCACACACACCCCAAGCCGTGGCCTCCTGGCCACGGCTTTTTGCTGGTCGCCGTTGTTGGCCAGTACGGTTGAGCCGCACCGCCGGCCGAAGCTGAGCGCCTGGAAGTCCTGGATGGCCCGCGCCCTGCAACTGGCGGCTCTCGGCGACGGCCGCACCAGCCCCAACCCCCTGGTGGGCTCGGTGGTACTGGCAGCCGATGGCACGCTGGTGGGGGAGGGCTACCACGCCCGCGCCGGCGAGGCCCACGCCGAGGTGGGGGCCCTGGCCCAGGCGGGCGGGCGAGCCTCCGGCGCCACCCTAATCGTCACGCTTGAACCCTGCTGCCACCAGGGCCGCACCCCGCCCTGCAGCGAGGCGGTGATCGGCGCGGGGGTCGCCCGGGTGGTAGTGGCCATGCGCGATCCCGATCCCCGCGTGGCCGGCGGAGGCATCGCCCGGCTGAAGCAGGCGGGGATCGAGGTGATCGAAGGGGTGCGGGAGCCGGAGGCCCGCCGCCTGAATGCCGCCTTCTGCCACCGGGTGCAAACCGGCCGGCCCCTGGCCATCCTCAAATGGGCGATGAGCCTCGATGGCCGCACGGCCCTGCCCAACGGAGACAGCCAGTGGATCAGCTGCCCTGAGGCCCGGCAGTGGGTGCACGGGCTGCGGTCCCGCTGCGATGCGGTGATCGTGGGCGGTGGCACCGTTCGGGCCGACGATCCCCTGCTCACCAGCCGCGGCAGGCGTTCACCGGAGCCGCTGCGGGTGGTGCTGAGCCGCCGGCTGGATCTGCCCAGTCGCGCCCAGCTCTGGGACCAGGCGGTGGCCCCCACCCTGGTGGTCCATGGACCCGACGCCGGCCCCGAGAGCCGCCAGGCCTTCGATCAGGTGGGCGTGGAGCGGCTGGAACTGGCAGCTTGCGAACCGGATGCACTGCTCAGGGCCCTGGCGCAGCGGGGCTGCAACCGGGTGCTTTGGGAGTGCGGTCCCGCCCTGGCGGCGGCGGCGCTGCGCCAGGGTTGTGTGCAGCAGCTCGCCGCCGTGGTCGCCCCGGTCCTGCTGGGGGGTGAGGCGGCCCGCACCCCCCTGGCGGACCTGGGCCTGGAGCGGGTCGAGGCGGCCACCCCCTGGCAGGGGCGCCCCTGCCGCTGGCTGGGCCGTGATCTGCTCTGGGAACTGGACAGCGGGTTGCCGTGGTGAGCGGGGTGCCGTTCTCGCTGGAGTTTCCGCTGCTGGGCGCCCTGGTCGCGGCCGGCCTCTGGATTGCGCTCGAGTTCCTGGGCAGGCGGTTGGCGGCAGGGTCGGTGGGCAGGGCCTTGCTGCAGCGCTGCCGCTTGAGCCTCTGCGCCACGGTGGTGGTGGCCAGCCTCAGCTGGTGGCTGGCCGCCCGGCCCGGCCCCCTGCCGTTTTCGCTGCCGATCGGCGGGTCAAACCTGCGCGATGGGGTGATCAGCCTCGGTGTGATCTGGACGCTGCTGCGCTGCAAGGCCGAGCTGCTGGGCAAGGCGGAGCGCTATTCCGAGCAGCTCTTTCCCACCTTGCCGGTCAGGGATCGGCTGTTCCTCTTCGATGTCGCCGACAAGCTGCTCGCCACGGCGGTGTTCGCCCTGCTGGCCCTGCTGATCCTGCGGTTGCTCGGGGCGCCGCTGGCGGTGCTGGCCACCACCGGAGGATTCGGGGCCGCCGCCCTGGGCTTCGGCGCCAAGACGATCGTGGAAAACGCGCTCAGCGGCATCAGCCTGTATGTCAACCGCCCGTTCGTGGTGGGCGATCTGATCCGCATCCCCGAGGAGAACCTTTCTGGCACCGTGGAGCAGATCGGCTGGTTCTACACCCGCCTGCGGGACCCGGAGCGGCAACCCATCTTCGTTCCGAACGGCATCTTCACGGTGAAACCGGTGATCAACAGCGGCCGGATCGACAGCCGCCGGCTGTGGATTGAATTCAGCCTTCGCCACGACGACCGGGAAAGGGTCGAGCCGATCATCGCCAGCCTGGAAGCGACGCTGGCGGCCGATGCCGGCATCGATCAGGGGAAGCCCCGGGGGGTTCACTTCGTGGGCTACGGGGCGGCGGGCCTGGATCTTCGGTTGCTCTGCTTCTCCAGCAGCGGTGATCTCCCCACCGCCTGGGATCTGCAGCAGCGCCTCCTGCTCCAGATCGGCAGGGTGGTGGAGGCCCACCAGGCCAGGATGCCCCTCCAGAATCCTCTGCTGGACGAGACCTGAGCCATGCCCCTCTCGTTTCAGGAGCTCCAGAGCCAACTCCAGCCCCACTGGTGTGACTTCGATGACGACCGCAGCGCCATCGCCCCGAACGGCTCCGGGGCCGAGGGCTGCGATCTGCTGGTGGTGCCGTCGCTGAGCATGGACCGCAGCCAGATGGACCTGGTCACCGGCTCCCATCACTACGAGGAGCGCCAGCTGTTTTCGCTGATCCGGCTGCGCCACCCGGGGGTGCGGGCGGTGTACGTCACCAGCAAGTTGCTGCCGGAGCTGGTGGTGGATGCTGTGCTGGAGCTGCTGCCTGGGGTGCCGGCCTCCCATGCCCGCCGCCGCCTGCACCTGTTCGATGCCGACGACGCCTCGCCCCGGCCGCTCACCGAGAAGCTGCTGGAGCGGCCAGCCCTGTTGGCAAGGATCCGGGAACTCCTGCGGCCGGGTCGCAGCCTGATGACCTGCTTCAACGTGACCGCCCTGGAGAAGCAGCTGTCGGAGCGGCTGCAGGTGCCCCTGCTCGGCACCGATCCGGCCCTGGGCTACTGGGGCAGCAAGGCGGGCAGCCGGGAGCTGTTCCACCGCTGCGGGGTGCCCCACCCCCCCGGCAGCGGCCTGGTTCATGACCTCGAGGCCCTCGCCGAGGCCACGGCCCAGCTCTGGGAAGACCACCCCGAGTTGGAGAGGGTGGTGGTCAAGCTCAACGAGGGCTTCAGTGGCGAGGGCAACGCACCATTGGAGCTTCTCCCCCTGGAGCTGGCCGCCACCCATGGGAAGGAACGTCGCATGCGCTTGCGCGCAGCCCTCGACAGGCTGGCGATGCCCCCGCCGCAATGGCGCCAGTTGCTGCAAAGCCAGGGGGCCCTGGTGGAAGCCTGGCTGCTCGGCGGCGAGGAGCTGCGATCCCCGAGCGTGCAGGGCACGATCCATCCCGGCGGAAGGGTGGAGGTGCTCTCCACCCACGAGCAGATCCTCGGCGGACCCAGCGGCCAGACCTACCTGGGCTGCCGCTTCCCCGCCGATGGGGCCTACCGCGCCGAGCTGATGCGCCATGGCCAGGCGGTGGGGGAGAGGCTGGCGGCGAAGGGAGCGCTGGAGCGCTACGCGGTGGACTTCGTGGCACGGCGCTTCGGCGCGCGCTGGGATTTGCAGGCGATCGAGGTGAACCTGCGCAAGGGGGGCACCACCCACCCCTACATGGCCCTGCGCTACGCCACCAACGGCCGGATTGATCCGGTGAGCGGCCTGTTCCGATCCCCAACCGGCCAGCCCCTCTACTACGCCGCCACCGACAACCTCTGTGACCCCCGGCTGCAGGGGCTGCTGCCGGTGGACCTGATCGACATCGTGGCCGCCGCCGGCCTCCATTTTGATCCTGCCGAGCTGCGCGGCAGCGTGTTCCACCTGCTGGGCTGCCTCTCGCAGTTCGGCAAACTCGGCATGACCTGCATCGGCCGCAGCGCCGAAGAAGCCGCCCGCATGTACGACGCAACCGCGGAGCGGCTGATCGCGGGAGCGGAAACATTGCGGCTGTAAGGCTTCCAAGGGTGATTGGCCGTGAACGCCAACTCAGCCGCAGGAGGATCAGGGAAGCTCTTGACAACAAGCCCGCATAGCCAGTCGCGGTCAGCCAATTGTTCGGTTTGGACCATTTTAGGGCATCTCGAAAATAGCCAACCATCAACTAGTCTCACCTGGGACCCAGATAGGACACATTTGGCTGCAACATGTCGACTTGCGGGTCTTGCTGGATTTTGCAGATTTTTTTGATTGTTCCGAGCTGCCTTTTAGCGCAGATCAGGCTGGAATCAGCCCACCAGGCCAGGAGCGCAAAACCTGGCCACGAGGATGAGAGTTGGCCACGAGAGTCGGAGCTGGCCACGACCTGCAGCGGTGGCCAACAAAAAAGCCACCCCTGCGGGTGGCGATGGATTGGC
>NZ_JAGQBB010000021.1 GCF_024345415.1 Synechococcus sp. Tobar12-5m-g
CGGAGATGGGCAAGATTTCGTGTCGCCGGAAAGAGGTTGTCGTCAAAGGCAACCGCAGAGCAGCTCAGGGGGCCTCACCGGCCAACTTGATTGACGCCAAACGGCCAAGGGGCTTGACGCGAGACAGGTCGCAGAGCGGCGATTCGCTGGCGGCTGCAGCGGGCGATCCCGGCGGCGTTCGTGCCGGAGCTGGCGGTGGCGGTGTGAGGGGGGAGCGCCCTGCGGCTCAACGTGCCGTAGATCCCCCTGATTCCCGAAGAATCCTCATCGCATCGTGGGCAACGACAATCGCAATCCCCTTGTGGCTGCCCAAGACCAGCAGGTCGTCATCGCCGGAGACGATCAGATCAGCATGTCCGGCGATGGCCGCAGCCAAGACCTGATCGTCGTCCGGATCCCGGCTGACGGTGCCCCCTAGATCAGCAGGGTCCACGCGCTCCACCAGAGCGGCATAGCCATCAAACAGATCGGCAACCGACACGCCAAGTCGCTGAATCAGTTCCCTGAACTTTCTGCGCTGCAGAACACCTTCCAACTCGGCGAGCAAAGGAACGGTGCTGATCAACTGAACCCGCCCCAAGACGGCTGCATCGATGAGCTGCCCGGGGACTCCCTTCCAGATCAGGCCGGAGATGGCCGTGTTGGTATCAAGAACCAGCCACAAGCCGCTGACCCTTGCGGTACGCGCTGATCTGCTGGTTGATCTCCTCCCGTGTCATGGCCTCGGGTGGCTTGGTGGCAAGAGCAGCCCTGGCTTCGACAAAGCGAGAGAGTCGGTCAGCGGCCAGCTTGTCCCGCAGCAGGCGCTCGATCGCCTCGGGCGCCAACAGACCAGCTCCGCTGGCCTCCGCCGCCAGCGCATCAGGGAGATTGATCTCGATGGTGGTCAAGGGTGCACCCCAACCATGGATCGCTCTGAGGTTAGCCGGCATCTCCACCCAGAGGCCGCACCTGAGGCCATCGCCGCCGCCACCACCGCCGCCGCGTCCCCCCACCGGCCAGAGAACCGTCCACAACAAATCGTGCGGCTCCCGGGTGTTGCTCTACCGCTGAGGGGAAGCCTGCGGCTACCTGCGGAAATACCGCTGGCTCGCCTTTGCCCGCTAAGGGAGCCACGAGAGCGAGCGGGTCTGGTTCGCCTGAGAATGGCGATCAGCTGGCGGTGGCGGTGTGAGGAGGCCGCGAAGCTTCGTCACAGAGGCCAGCTCCATGCCGCCTAGCCTGAACGCAGGTGAGGGAGTGAGACCGGGATGAGCTACCGCATCCGGCTGATGGAAACGGAAGAAGGCTGGTCGGTGAGCTGTCTTGACCTGCCCGGCTGCCACTCCAAGGGAGCCAACAGGGACGAAGCACTGGCGAACATCCGCGAAGCGATTGCCCTCTGGCTGGAAGTGGAAGCGGAGGAGGGTGGCGTGCGCAGCGTAGAGACGATGGAACTCGCCATCTGATGCCGCGGCTGCCGGGAATCAGCCAGAAGGAGGCCGTGAGGGTGTTTCTGAAGCTGGGGTATCGAATTGTCCGCGAGTCAGTCCAGGCATGACCCCATCAACGCCATCACCATGGGCGCGATTGCGCGCGATGCAGGACTGACCCCTGCTCAGTTCCGTGAGCTTCTGTGAGCCTTCAACGGTGCACAATCCGGACTGGAGGTGGCGGTGTGAGGGAAACCAGGGCTCCGTTAGCCTGACCCCATGGACACTGTTGCCCCGCTGCTGCCCTTGCTGGCCGATCGGCTGGAGCCGCTCAGCCACCTGTGCGACCGCTTCGGCGTCGATCGGCTGGAAGTGTTCGGCTCGGCGGCGAAGGGCCTGTTTGACCCTGCCAGCAGTGACCTGGACTTCATCGTGCAGATGACGGGCCAACGGGAACCGGGCTACGCCAGGCGCTTCTGTTCCTTCGCCGATGAATTGGAAGCCCTCTTCGGCCGTCCGGTGGATCTCTTGACGGAATCCATGATCCACAATCCCTATTTCCGCAAAGACGTGGACGCCTCACGCCGGCTTCTCCTGGAACTCTGAAATGCAAAGGGAGGCGCTGAAACGCCTGCTTGACGCCTTTGAGGCCATCGAGGCGATTGAGCGCTTCATCGAGAACTGCACGCTTGATCACTACCTGGGCAATGATCTGATCCAATCAGCCGTGGAACGTAAGTTCGAAATCATCGGAGAGGCTCTCAAGCGGGCCCTTGAAGCTGATCCCAGTGTGCTCGCTATCATTCCCGATCTACGCCGCATCGTTGGAACATGGAACAGAATCATCCATGTGTACGAAGCCGTGGATCAGCTGATTCTCTGGGATTCGATCCAGAATGACCTGCCTGGCCTGAGAAGCTCTCTATTGGCTGCGTTGGACAAGGATCCTCCCATTCCTTAGCCATTGAGCTGTACTCATCCAACGCCTCGATGTGTTTCTCCACCCGCTACAATGGGTACGCCATCTCCCCGCTGGAGTTCCACTGGGCAGCGCTACATCCACTACGCCGAGCGCGGCAGCAAGGTGCTTTTCTTATTTCGTGAGGAGAACAAGCGCTGCGGGGTGACGCTGCCCTTTCTGTGCCTGGGCTTTGCCGAGTATGTGAGCCACGAAGGCGAGCGTCCGATGGCGATCCGCTGGCGGCTGCAGAGGGCGATACCTGCGGCGTTCGTTCCGGAGTTGGCGTTGGCGGTTTAGCGTGTGCGGAACTCCTCAGCGCACGACAGGCCTGGAGTGCCCATGCGTCTTGCCGAGCTGCAGCAACTGGCCCCCAGCTCCATAAGCTGCTCGCTCGCCATGGCGCCAGTAATCCGGCGGTGTTCGGCTCCGTGGCGCGGGATCAGGCTTCGCCCAGCAGCGATGTGGATCTGCTCGTGGACCTTCCGGCCGGCGCCAGCCTGTTCGACCGTGTCGAGCTGAAATCGGCTCTGGAGGATCTGCTGCTGACCCGGGTGGATCTGATCCGCCGCCGCAACCTCAAGCCCGAACTCAAAGCCACGGTGGAAGCCGAAGCCATCCCCCTGTGATGGACGCGAGAGATCGCCAGGCTCTGATCGATATCAGGGATGTGCTGGATCGGGCTCACGGGTACCCGATCAACAACGAAGAGACATTCCTCGCAAAGGATTAGCTCCAGGATGGCGTGATCCGTTGTCTTGAGATTCTTGGCGAGGCCACCAAGCGTCTCAGCCCCGAATTCCGTCGTCTTCACCCCGATCTGCCCTGGCGGGCCATGGCAGGGATGCGAGATGTGTTGATTCACGCCTACGACCAGGTGGATCTCGAAGAGGTCTGGAAGGCCTAACAGCGCTTCGCGGAGATCCGTCGCAAGATCGACGGCATCCTCAATCAGAGCTGAGGACGCCAGCCACCGCGAAGGCGTGCTCTGGCGCCAGCCCAGTGCCACCGATCTTCTGTTCATCACCCTGCGCACAAGCGAAGCCCTCTTCTCCCCCTCCACCCACTCCCGCGACCTGGCCCTCGGCCCCTCCCTGTTCCACTGGGAGAGCGGCAGATGGCGATCCGCTGGCGGCTGGGGCGGCAGATTCAGGCGGCCCAGTCCACCAGTTGCAGCCCATCGACGCGGCTGAACTCGCTGACGTTGTGGCTCACCACGGTGGCGCCGATCGCCAGGGCGTGACAGGCGATCCAGAGGTCGTTGGCGCCGATCGGTGTGGCACGGCGCTTCAAGGCGGTGGCCTGATCGGCGTAGTGCTCGCAGACTCCCGGTCCCCGGGGATAGAACACCTGCACCAATCGCGTCAGGGCCTCCAGCTGCTGCAGGGTGGCCTCCCGCCGCTGACTGCCCTCTGCCCCACGCAGCAACTCGGCCCAGGTGATGAACGACATGGCGATGGTGTCTTCATCGCTGAGGGAATCGATGCGCTCGGCCACCTGGGGCGGACGGTTCTTGCTCAGAACGATGAGGATGTTCGTATCGAGCAGGTAGATCACAGGGCTTCCCGTTCCTGCACCTGCAGCTTGTCGGCCTGCTGTTGCTCCAGCGCCTCCAGGAAGTCGGCATCAAACCCACTGAGCGCCTGCAACAGGGCTTGTCCCCGCTGGCTGGGACAGGGGTGAATGAGCAGATCACCCTCCGGAGTGCGGCTGATATGCACGCGATCGGTGCCGAGGCGAAACTCCGCGGGAATGCGAACGGCCTGGCTGTTGCCGTTCATGAACACGCGGCTGGGCAGGACGTCCACAGGACAACTCCTCACGTGTGTACGCCATAGTGTATACGGAGTCGGCTCAGGACGAACAGCTGTAGTGGGACACCCCTCCAGCGTTGAAGAATTCCCTGGGCTTCAGACGGCCGTACGTCGTCTTCACCTCCGCTGATGGCTCGTCGTAGGGATGGCTGAACACCTCCTGCAGCTCCCTGACCAGGCTGGTATCCCCTTGCGCAGCCCGTTCATAGGCCGGTGCGATCAGCCATTCGCGCCAGGTGATGGCTGGATTTACGCGTTTCAGCGCTGCGGAGGTCTTGCGGGGGTCGCCGCTGCTGGTGACCTGATTGCGCCAGCGCTCCAACCAGTGAGTCCATTGCCCATCGAGCTGCTCTGAGCTGGGCACGTAGAAGCTCTCTTTCATGGAAGAGAGTTGCTCGGGGATGTCCGACAACCTGCGGAAGAAGATCGTGTAGTCCACCTTGGAGAGCACCATCAGCTGCAGCAGCTCGTTCACCAGCGTGGCGTCGTAGTGGCTGAGGCCGAGCTTGCTGGCCCACATCGCCTCGATCTCCTGCTGCATCGCGCCTGCGAAGCCGTCCCGGATCTGATCCAGCTGAGCCAGGGCCTCTGTGTTGTCCTCGAGCAGCAGCCGGAGGGCGGCTAAGAACATCTGGTAGTTGGCTTCAGCAGCAGCCGGTTGGTTGAAGAAGCAGAAATGCTCGCCGCCCCCGGTCCAGGGCTGAAACCGGGGATCGAACATTTCGCAGAATCCGAAGGGGCCGTAGTCGAGGGTGTAGCCCCCTGCCGCACAGTTGTCGCTGTTGAAATTGCCCTGGCAGTAGCCAACCCGCATCCAGTTCGCCACCAGTGCGGTGAGCCGCGTGCGGAACAATCCCGCCAACTCCACCACCTGATCGCTGAACTCCAGTCCCGGGTCAATCTCCGGCCGGTAGTTCCGCTCGATCAGGTGCGCCGCGATCATCTGCAGCTCGTTCAGCGCACCCGGATGGGCATCGCTGCGGGCGCGACGGGCAAACAGCTCCAGCTGGCCGACCCGCAGAAAGGACGGCGCCACCCGTGTGGTGATCGCCGCAGGGTTGTCCACCAGGATGTCGGGATCGAACGACCTGGAGTTCGGGGAGTACCAGGGCCTGCGGACGGTTTCGGATCGGGACACATAGAGGGTCAGGGAGCGTGAGGTGGGAACCCCCAGGGCGTGCATGAACTCCTGCGCCAGAAACTCACGCACGCTGGAGCGGAGCACGGCGCGTCCATCGGCCCCGCGGCAGTAGGGCGTCGGGCCACCGCCTTTGAGTTGCATCTCCCACCGCTTGCCGTTGAAGACGCCTTCGAAGACGGAAATGGCCCGTCCATCGCCGTAGCCGTTGCCGGTGCCGAACGGGCACTGCTGGTTGTATTCGGTGCCGTAGATCGAGAGGGCATACCCGGTGGCCCAGCCATACGGTCGCATCGGCTCCCGCGCCACGCTGATGTCGCCTGAAAACAGACGGCGGAACTGGTCGCCATGGGCCAGCTCATCGCTGAGGCCCAGTTCGTTGAACAAGGTTCTGCTGTGCGCCACGACCTCCGGCGCTGGAATCGGGGTTGGCGTCACCGGCACGTAATGACCGGAGAACACCTGGCGGGGCTGGTGATCGTGGCCATCGCCGGTTGCCTGAGGATCCGCATTCAGCGAATCCATCAGCGAATAGTCGGCCCGTTGGGCAAACTCAGCGAAGCTTGTGGTTGTGGGCGATTCGAACGCACTGGAGGTGGCTGGCATGGGGCCGATCGTCACGGGTCTCTCGGGTTCTGGGCTTGCCGGGGCATGGCCCTGACGCTTAGGTCATCATCCCTACCTTGGGGGTTACCCCGATTCCGTGGACAGCAGCCAGGTGGGAACATCCCATTTCGCTCTGCAGATCTGGCCGCCCCTGTCGTCTGACCCCATGGGCTTCCGCTTTCGCCGCTCCGCCCGCCTGGGCCCGCTGCGCTTCAACGTCTCTGGCGCTGGGCTGCTGTCTCGTGCCCTGCAGCATCACTGGGCCTGGATTGTTGATCGCTCATCCCTGATCCGACGCTCCGCCTGAATCCTGCTGCGGGGTCGCTCAGCTTGACCCTGCCCTTCCGCATCACAGCCCCGACCCTGGACGACCTTCAGCACGAGGCCCGCGAGGCCCGGATCGAGCACCTGGGACCGGCCCATTGCACCGATCGGGCGCGGGTGCGCCGCTGCCCAGGCCCTGCGCTGAGCTGGGATGCCCAAGCCAGAGGTCACGGCCACGACAGGTTCGATTGTGCTGGTCGCCGATGATCCGGCCGCACTGGCTCGGTTCCACGGCGCTCTGCTCGACGTGGAGCCGCAGCCGGGTTCCAGCAGAACGCACTGGCGCGTGCCATGGCCTGCCGGTGGTTGGCTGGAGGTCTACGCCCCTGGAGCTGGGCGCCTCCGAGCAGGATGCACGCGTCAGGAACCATTCGGGGCAGAAGCCTGGTTGCTGGATCCGGAGGGCAACCGCCAGCTATTGCTGTTGCCTGCAGGGTGAAGCACCCCCCTGCCCCTGGTTCGGCACCACGGCTCAGCCCAGGCCACCCAGACGGATCAGGGCACCCACCACCACAAAGGCGATCGCCAGGGCGGTGAGGCCCAGCGGCTCGAAGGTTTCTTCAAACGTGCGGATCGCTCCTGCGCTCCGCTCCCGCAGCGCCTTGGGCAGCACCCCCAGGTCGAGCACCAGATTGCCCACCCGTCCAGTCCGTGGCTGCGAGGGCATGGACGATCACCAGCAGCGGGAAGACGGACACGGCAGCACCGGGGGGATCTCCACCCACGATGGGAGCAATCAAAAGGGGCCGACCGTGAAGGTGATCGTGGATCTCTGTGTGGTGCCGATCGGCGTGGGTGTGCACCTGGCCCCCTACATCGCCGCCTGCGAAACGGTGCTCACCGAGGCGAGTCTGAAGATCCAGCTGCACCCCAACGGCACCGCCATAGAAGGCGAATGGGCGCCGGTGTTCCAGGCGATCGAGGCCTGCCATCAGGCGGTGCACGCCATGGGCTGCCCCCGCGTATACACAACCGTGAAGATCAACACCCGCACCGACAGGGACCAGACGCTGGAGGACAAGGTGGCAAGCGTTGAGGCGCTGCTCCAACAACTGCCGGAAAGGGACCAATGAGAAGCCAGGGCTAGGGCCGGTTGCCTTGCTTGTCAGTACGGCAAGCCGATCCAACCCAGCGCCGCCGGCTCCAGAGTGGGTTCAGTTCCGCTGTGGAAGAAGAGGCCATGACCACGACCCTCGAAAAACCAACTGTTCTGAAGTGCGCCTGCCCAGGGTGCAACTGCACGGTGCAACCGGAGACACCTTTCCGCAGCGGCGCTTTGCTGTTCTGCAGCAACGCCTGCGCCAAGGGGCACCCCAATGGCGAGCCCTGCCACGCCGGCTGCGGCTGCGAATGCCAGGGCTGAGCCTTGAAGGCCTGGTGTGGTGGAGAAGCTGAGCAACTCGATCCTGCTGGCTGCGGCAGATCCAGCTGCCCTTGCAGCGTTCTATGCCGCCTTGCTACAGGTCGAGGTGACACCCGGCCTGGGCCCATCCCATTGGCGGGTGCCCTGGCCCGCTGGCGGCCGGCTGGCCCTTTGCCTCCAGCGGTCCTCGGAGGGGAGAGATCGGTTGGCGGTGCTCAACGCCTGGCTTGAGGCCTCCGCCGGGCTGGGAGCAGAGCTGGTGGATCCGGACGGGAACCGGCTGCTGCTGCTGCTGCTGCTGGTCAGCTGAGCCATTCCGCCAGGTTGGAGTAACGCCGGCGGCCCAGGTGGTTCTTCACGGCCATCGCCAGGGCCTTCTCTGGCCCACCAGATCGCGCTGCAGCATCGCGTCGTGCTGGGTGAGCAGCGGGATCACCACGGCGGGGTATTCGCTGCCCTGGCTCTTGTGGATCGTGCAGGCGTAGCCGGTCAAGAGGTAGTCGAGTTCGCCCGGGGGTTCTGGGACACGAAAGACACCCCAACCCCCTTGCCAGATCAGGCGGCGGCCTTGGCTGGCCGGCTGCACACTGAATGGTGGGCCAGCGGCCCGTGTCGTACGCCTGAGCCCGATGTCCGCACCGATGGTTGCCGCCAGCACCCCCATCAGCGTGGAGCTGGAGCAGGGAAAGGAGTACTTCTATTGCGCCTGCGGCAGGTCGGCCGGCCAGCCCTTCTGCGACGGCTCCCATCAGGGCACAGCGTTCAGCCCCCTGGCCTTCGTGGCCGAAACGAGCAGCAGGGCCGTGCTGTGCCGCTGCAAGCAGACCGCCACCCCGCCCTACTGCGACGGCAGCCACAGCCGGGTGCCGGCCGATCGGGTCGGAACGGCCTACAGCGTCGTCTCTGACGCCAACGGGCCCGAACCTGACGACGCAATGCCGACGCCCCATCCCACGCCGGAAGAACCCAACGTGGTGCTGATCCACGAGCTGGCCGAACATGGCCTCGATCGGGTGGGCCCCGAGGGGACGCTGGCGGCCATGGGTGTGCCGCGCTCCCAGCTGCCTTGCTGGGATGACATCCAGATCCTGGTGGCCCAGCTGGCCCGCCAGCCCCTGCCAAGCGAGGCGGTGGTGGGCACCGAGCTGGTGATCGGCCCCCAGGCACGGCGACCCCTGCGACTGGAGATCCCCCTGCTGGTCTCCGACATGAGTTTCGGGGCCCTCTCCGAGGAGGCAAAGCTGGCCCTGGCCACAGGAGCTGAGCGAGCCGGGACGGGGATCTGCTCCGGGGAAGGGGGGATGCTGCCACAGGAGCAGGCCGCCAACCGCCGCTATCTCTTTGAACTGGGTCCGGCCCGGTTCGGCTACCGGGAGGAGCTGCTGCCTCGCGTGCAGGCCTTCCACTTCAAGGCCGGCCAGGCCGCCAAGACCGGCAGCGGCGGCTACCTGCCGGCCACCAAGGTGACCGCCCGCATCGCCGCGATCCGTGGCATCCCCGAAGGCCAGCCGATCCACTCACCTCCCTCGTTCGTCGATCTCCATACCCCGGGCGATTTCCGTGCCTTCGCCGATCGGGTGCGGGAGCTGACCGGCGGCATCCCGGTGGGTTTCAAGCTCAGTGCCCAGCACATTGAGGCCGACCTGGACTTCGCCCTCGAGGCCGGCGCCGATTACCTCATTCTCGATGGCCGCGGCGGCGGCACCGGCGCCGCTCCCCTGCTGCTGCGCGATCACATCGCCGTGCCCACCATCCCTGCCCTGGCAAGGGCCCGGGCCCACCTCGACCGCCGGGGCGCCAGCGGCCGCGTCACATTGATCGCCACCGGCGGCCTGCGCACCCCGGCCGACTGCGTCAAGGCCCTTGCCCTGGGGGCCGACGGGGTCGCCCTGGCCAATGCGGCGATCCAGGCGATCGGCTGTGTCGGCGCCAGGATCTGCCACACCAACCGCTGTCCGGCGGGCATCGCCACCCAGGATCCGCAGCTGCGCCGTCGGTTGGAGGTGGAGCATGCAGCCCAGCGGCTGGAGCGGTTCCTGCACGCGGCGGTGGCGCTGATGCAGGTGCTGGCACGAGCCTGTGGCCACGACCATCTGCGCGGTTTCTCCAGGAACGACCTGGCCAGCTGGCACCGGGAGGGGGCGGATCTGGCCGGCATCGCCTGGAGCGGGTCGGCCACCGAAACGGCGGCGTCTATCCGCGGATGCATCAGCACCACGGTGGCCTCCAGGGTCCAGCTGGGCTAGGCCAGAAGATTATTGGCGGCAAGCTCGAATGACTCGCGGTAGTCCTCGACCAGGGCCTGGTGGATCTGCGCGAGGTCAGGCATGGGAAAGGGTCTGCACGACAGAGCCCGGTGACAAGGACACCGGGCTCTGAAGGAGTTTTTTCATGGGGGCGGAGTGGCTGACGCTGGCACCTGGGGCCAGGGTTCCAGTGGGGCTTTCCCATGGGTCCGGGGCACCTGAGGCGAGGCCGTTAACGGTGCAGTGGACGGCGGCGGAACACACACAGCGGTGTCACACGCCAGGGAAGCCAGAGATCCGATGAGAGTGGTGGAGCAGGGGCCGGATCATCAGCGCTCCTGACGCCTGCCCTGGGGGAGTGTCATCCATCAAAGGGCCTCCGAATCCGGTACCTGAACGATCGGACGGCCAGAGGGCAGGTGCAATCGGGGTTTATGCCTGAGGGCTTGATGCCGGCGCTGCCTGGTGGAACTGGATCAGCTCAGGCCAACGCCCAACCGTGAAGCGATCCAAGATCTGTTGATGACGAACAAGCCCCCCACCCACAGCGAGCGCTACGACGAGGCCCTGCTCTGGACCGCCCGGCTGCACCGCAGCCAGGCCCGTAAAGACAAGCCGGTGCCCTACATCTCCCACCTGATCGCCGTGAGCGGTCTGGTCTGGGAAGACGGGGGCACAGAAGATCAGGCGATCGCCGGCCTGCTGCACGACTCCATTGAGGATGCCGGCCAGAGCCAGGCCTCGATCGCCGAGCGCTTTGGGGAAGTGGTGGCCGGCATCGTGGTGGACTGCACCGACACCGCCGAGGGCCTGACCGGCGTAGGCAAAGAACCCTGGCTGGTGCGCAAGACCCGCTACGTGGCCTCGCTGGAGCACAAGAGTGAGACCTCGCTGCTGGTGACGGCCGCCGACAAGGCCCACAACGCCCGCGACCAGGTGCTTGATGCCCGTCGAAACGCCCACAGCTGGGATCGATTCAAGGCGGGGCTCGATGGCACGGCCTGGTACCTGCTACGGATCCACCAGACGCTCAGCCACCGACTGTCCGCCAGCCGCTCCACCGAGCTGCTCGGGGAGGCCGTGAAGGAGATCCTCGCCAGTGAGGCCTACCGGCGGATCGTGCCCAACGGGATTGCCCCGGCGGTGTGGGCGGCGGGCTATCTGGAGCGCCCGGAGACGCATCGGAGCAGATCGGCTCATGGCGGCTGAGGCCTCCACCTCCGTGCCGCGGTTGATCGACGGTCCAGGCGCCGCGCTTGCGACCGTGCTGCTGGCCCATGGGGCCGGTGCACCGATGGACAGCCCGTTCATGGCGGCGATTGCCGGCGGACTGGCGCAGCAGGGCTGGCGGGTGGTGCGCTTCGAGTTCCCCTACATGGCTCGGATGCGCGAAACCGGCCGCCGCCAGGGGCCCGACCGGATGCCGGTGCTGCAGGAGTCGTTCCGCCAGCAGGTGCGGCTGGAGATGGCGGATCAACCGGGCCAACCGGTGTTCATCGGTGGCAAGTCGATGGGCGGACGGGGGGCCAGCCTGCTGGTTGATGGGCTGAACGCCTGCGATGGGGTGCCCGGCTGTCTGTGCCTGGGCTATCCCTTCCACCCACCTGGCAAGCCATTGCAGATGCGCACCGAGCACCTGGTCGCCTTGCGGACGCCAACCCTGATCCTGCAGGGGGAGCGGGACAGCTTTGGGCGCCGCGAGGAGGTGGAGACCTACAGACTCTCGCCGCAGGTGCAGCTGCGTTGGATCCCCAGCGGTGACCACAGCTTCAAGCCCACCCGCAGCTCAGGCCTCAGCGAGGCGGAGAACTGGGCCACGGCGGTGGCCTTGGGCGATCAGTTCCTGCGGCAGTTGCTCAGCGGCTGAACCCTGGCCTCCCACCCACTGCAGCGGCTGGGCCTGGGCAGCTCGATTCACCAGAGGCAACAGCAGAGGCAAGAGGCGGCCAGACCTGCCATGCTGTCCTCAGAGTCAGACTCTTGGAGGTGAAAACCATGAAAGTCACCGTCGAGCTGTCCGAAACGGAGATGGCCGAAATCCAAGATCTCACGGGCGAGCGCAAGAAGGGCCCAGCGATCCGCCGGCTGATGGAGGAGGCGTTGCAGCAGCGACGCCGCGCCCAGATCGCCCAGCGCTTCCTCAGCGGCGAATGGGGCGTGGAGCTGGAGAGCTTTGAGGCTGACCAGGAGCGCGAGCGCCAGCGGGACCAGGCGTTCGCCCCATGACGCTGCTGCTCGACACCAGCCTCTGGGTCGACTTCACCCGGGCCCGCAGCCCGGCCCCGCTGAAGCAGTTCATCGCACCCTTCGTGCTGGACCCCGCGGCCCACCTGGCGGAGCCGGTGCGCTTCGAGGTGCTCCGCTCCGCCCGGCCCGAGGAGGCCCGCCAGCTGGAGGTGCAATTCGACGCCCTGCCCTGCCTGCCCACCCCCACGGATCTGTGGCAGCGGGCGATCAGCCTCGGCCAGTCCTGCCGCCAGGTCGGCCGAACCGTGTTGAGCCTGGATCTGCTGGTGGCCGCAGTGGCCCTCCACCACAACGCCGTGCTGGTGAGTTTCGACGCCGACTTCGAAGCCATCGCGATGGTGAGCGAGTTGCGCCTGCAGCGTCTGGAGCGCCCCGCTTGATCGATGGCCCCGACGCCGTGGCTTCCTACGCCTTGAGCCAACCCCGGGCCTTCGCCAACCTGGCCGCTTCCTGGGCCGCCTCCTCGCAGCGATGGGCCCGGCGTTTGGCGTCGTCCTGGCTCTGGGGGCGGAGCTGGTAGGCCTCCATCACTTCCGGCGGTTCGATCACGGCCAGCAGGCCCTGGGTTCGGCTGCCGATGGAGGGATCCGTAAGCAGGCGAGTGATCAGGTTCAGCTCCCACAGCTGCAGGCCGGCGGAGCCAGGCGCGAACAGCTGCTCCATCAGCACACCCAGGCACCCCTGCTTGAAGGCGTCGAGCTGGCCGGGCCGGAAGCGGCGGCTATTGGGCAGACCCTCCGCCCACCGGCTGCTCGGCCGCCAGGCCCAAGCAAGCTGAATGGCGAGCGCGGCGCTCCGCAGTCTGAACGTCTACATGAGCAAAGCCGCCGCCCATAATGCCGAGTCCATCCGCCGCCGTCACGCAATGGTGGAACGGCAGATTGCCCATCGCGGCATCTCTTCCCCACGCGTGCTCGACGCGATGCGCCGTGTGGAGCGCGAGGCCTTCCGGCCACAAGAGCTGCGCAAATTCGCCTACGACGACACACCGCTGCCGATCGAGGCGGGCCAGACAATCACGCAGCCCTATCCGCGATGGTTCACTCCACCGGCACCTGCACGGCGTCGCTGGCGGCAGCGGAGGCCGCCTTCTTGGGGATGGTGACGGTGAGTTGCCCTTCCTTGGCCGCAGCCTTGAGGGCTGTGGCATCGGCATTCTCAGGCAGGGAGAAGCTGCGGGTGAAGCTGCCGTAAAAGCGCTCGACACGGTGGAAGTGCTTGTTGTCCTCCTCTTTTTCCTGTTTACGATCGCCCTGAACGGTGAGGACGCCGTTCTCGACGGTCACCTTGAGGTCGTCCTTGGCAACGCCCGGAATGTCCGCCTTGATCACATAGGCCGTGTCAGATTCGCTGATGTCGACGCGGGGGTTCCAGTCAATGGCGCCCAGCAGGGACTGGGAACGGCTGGACGCCCCGTGAAGGGAGCGGCTGAACAGCTCTTCAATCTCCCTCATGGGGTTCCAATGGATGAGGGCCATGACCAGGTTTGCGGGTTGACATACAGAAAATCTATGCACACCAGCAGGGGTGGAGGGTCATCGTTAACTAATGTGTTGGCCAACCATGACCGGCTGCAAAAGGTTAAGAAAAGCCAGCTATTGCCGGCAATTGAGTTAACCTGGGATGAAGATGTATTCAGTATCCGCGGCAAACACCGAGTCAACCCGCCACCGTCACGAGATGGTGGAACGGCAGATTGCCCATCGCGGCATCTCTTCCCCACGCGTGCTCGACGCGATGCGCCGTGTGGAGCGCGAGGCCTTCCTGCCACAAGAGCTGCGCGAATTCGCCTACGACGACACACCGTTGCCGATCGAGGCGGGCCAGACAATCACGCAGCCCTACATCGTGGCGCTGATGGCCGAGGCGCTGCTGCTGAAGGGCGAGGAGAAGGTGCTTGAAATCGGCACCGGATCGGGATACGCGGCAGCGGTGCTCTCAAGGATCGCGAAAACGGTCTACACCGTGGAGCGCTACGGGCAGCTCGCGAGCCAGGCAGCCGAGACGCTCGCCTCGCAGGGGTTCAGCAACGTGCACGTGCTGCAGGGAGACGGCACGCTCGGCTGGCCCGAGCAGGCGCCGTTCGACGCGATCATCGTGGCCGCCGGCGGTCCAGAGGTGCCGCGGTCGCTCAAGGACCAGCTGAAGATCGGCGGCCGGCTCGTGATCCCGGTGGGTGCGGATCGGCGCCTGCAGGAACTGCTGCGGATCACCCGGCTCTCCGAAACCGACTACACAACCGAGGAGCTGCTCGACGTTCGCTTCGTGCCGCTCGTCGGCGAGCAGGGCTGGGCGCCCGAGCGGCCTGATCATCAGCCGCTCCCCTCAGGCCGTGCCGATCAGGCGATGGTCGACGACCGCGGGATCACCCGCTTGATCACCGCTGCCTGCGAACCGTTCACCGACATCGACTCGGTCGACCTGGCGCCGCTGCTCGGACGGATCGGCGAAGCACGGGTCGTGCTGATCGGCGAGGCGTCGCATGGCACCTCGGAGTTTTACCGCATGCGGGCGCGGATCACGCGGGAGCTGATCGAACGCAAAGGATTTTCGTTCGTGGCGATCGAGGGCGACTGGCCGGATGCGGCCCGCGTCGATCACTACGTGCGCCATGCGGAAGTTCCGCCCTCGGAGTGGTCCGCGTTTGCCCGCTTTCCCACCTGGATGTGGCGCAACGCCGAGACGCTTACGTTCGTCGACTGGCTGCGGGCCCACAACGCTGCCTTGGAGCCCGCCCAGCGCGTGGCGTTCCGAGGGCTTGACCTGTACAGCCTCTACAGCTCGATCCGCTCGGTTCTCGATTACCTCAAGGACATCGACCCACAGACGGCGCAGGTGGCAGAGCTGCGCTACGGGTGTCTGACGCCATGGGAGGCGGAGCCGGCCACCTATGGACATGCCGCGATCACCGGCAGCTATCGGAGTTGCCAGGCGCCGGTCGTTGCCGTCCTGAAGGACCTGCTGAGGAAGGAACAGGCCTACGCCGAACACGATGGCGAGCGCTTTCTCGACGCCGCCCAGAACGCCCTGCTCGTCTCCAACGCCGAGCAGTATTACCGGATCATGTACTACGGCTCGCGGACATCGTGGAACCTGCGCGACCGGCACATGTTCGACACCCTGATGAACCTGCTGCACCATCACGGCCCCGAGAGTCGTGGCATCGTGTGGGCGCACAACTCCCATGTCGGCGATGCCAGCGCCACCGAGATGTCGAGGCGAGGCGAATACAACATCGGCCAGCTCTGCAGGCAGCAGTTCGGCCATGCCGCCTTTGCCATCGGCTTTGGCACGCACGGTGGCAGCGTCGCTGCTGCAACGGACTGGGACGGCCCGATGCTCATCAGGAGCGTGCGTCCGTCGCTGGAGCAGAGCTATGAACGTCTGTGCCACGAGAGTGGCGCACCACGGTTCCTGCTGCCTCTGCGGCAGCCCGCCTCCCTGGCGCTGGGCAAAGCGCTGATGAAGCCACGGCTCGAACGGGCGATCGGCGTGATCTACCGCCCCGAGACTGAACTTCAGAGCCACTACTTCCAGGCCGTGCTGCCGCGACAATTCGACGAGTACATCTGGTTCGACCAGACCCATGCCGTCACGCCACTCGCAACCGCGGAACTGAAGGGGTTGCCGGACACCTATCCGTTCGGCTTGTAAGGGTCAATCGCCATGGCGCTGGCGAGGCACCCGCTTGTGCAGGGGATCGTCCCAGGTGAAGGCACCAGGCTCCAGATCGAGGGCGTCGGAGTGGGTGTCATCGGGGCTGGGCACGACCGTAGATCCCCGTCAGCACGGTTTCCGCCAGGGCATGCGTGCCCATGGCGGCACGAACCTCGGGCGCTGTCGCTCCGGCCGGCAAGGCCAACCTGAGATCGAGGGCCCAGAGGGTGAAGCGGTAGCGATGGGGCGGGCCGGGGGGAGGCATCGGCCCGTGATACCCGAGGCGACTGAAGGAGGTCACGCCCCAGCAGCGGCCCTGCCTGGAGCCTATCTCCAGGGTTGGGCTGCGGGGGAGGCCCGCTGGGAGCTCGTGAACGTCGGCAGGGATGTCGAACAGCACCCAGTGCACCCAGAGCCCGGCCGGGGCATCGGGATCGTCCAGGATCAGCACGTAGGAACGGGTCCCCTCCGGAGCTCCGCTCCAGCGGAGGGCCGGGGAGAGGTCAAGGCCATCCCCGGTGTGGATCTGCGGAATCCACTCCCCTTCAACAAAGGCAGGGCTCACCAGGCGCATGGCCAATTCAGTCGATGCGGCCTGGGGGGGACTCGACACCCGAGGCGCTCTCGAGTTCGGCCTCTGTCAGGCCGGCGGCAACGACCGCTTCGGCATCCTCCAGCGGCGGGGGTTCACCGGTGAGTTCTTCCCTCAGGTCCTGGAGCGTGCGATCCGGCGACTCGGATGCGTCCTCGTCTTCGTCGAGGGACCGTGGGAGCGTCGAACGCATGGCAGGCAGGGGGGGAAGGGGCGATCGGAGGGATCTACCAGAACCGTACCTACGATGGCCATCCCCGGCAGGGTCCCTGTAGGGATGGCATGCATCCGCCCCATCCTCCTGTGGCTAGGAAAGGGAAGCTTCAGCAGGATGCCGTGAACCACTCCACCGCTGGCGAAGGGGAGGTCGTCCTCCAGTCAGCTGGCGCGGAGCTGGCCGGCCTCCTGACGCTTCCGGATCCGGCAGCCGGACTGGTGGTCTTCGCCCACGGCAGCGGCAGCAGTCGCTTCAGCCGCCGCAACCGCTACGTGGCAAGCGTGCTGGTGGAGGCAGGGCTGGCCACGCTCCTGTTCGATCTGCTCACCGCAGCCGAGGAGCGGATCGATGAGCTGGACCGGTCGTTGCGCTTCGACATCCCCCTGCTCAGCCGGCGCCTGATCGGGGCCATCGACTGGGTGGGGAGGCAACCGGAGCTGAACGGCCTGCCGATCGGACTGTTTGGCGCCAGTACCGGCGCCGCTGCAGCGATCGCCGCGGCAGCGGCACGGCCCGATCCGGTGGGAGCCGTGGTGTCCCGCGGTGGGCGTCCCGATCTCGCCCCCGAGGCCCTGCCGCTGGTGGGCAGTCCAACGCTGTTCCTCGTCGGTGCTCAAGACGTCGAGGTGCTCCAGCTCAACCGCCAGGCCGCCGCACAGCTGATCGCCCCCCATGCGCTTCAGCTGGTGCCGGGGGCCACCCATCTGTTCGAGGAGCCCGGCACCCTGGAGCAGGCCGCCCACCTGGCCCGCGACTGGTTCCTCCAGCACCTGGCCGTGGCCAGGCCCTGAGCGGTTCCTGATCCCTCACGCCCACCCTTCAAGCCATGGCTGACAGACCTCCTCTCTGGACCAACCGCCACCAGGCAGGTCTCGCTCTGTCGGACGCCTTCACCGATCGCCTTGGCCTCGGCCATGACACCACCCTGCTGGCGCTGCCGAGGGGGGGTGTGCCGGTGGCGGCGGCGATGGCCTCCCGCCTGGGGCTGCCACTGACGACCTGGTCGGTGCGCAAGATCGCCGATCCCGCCTGGCCGGAGCTGGCGATCGGTGCGGTGGCCGCCGGTGGGGTGGTGGTCTGGCGCGACGGGGAGGGCGCCAGCCGTCGGGCGACCACCGCGACGATGCACGGTTGGCTGCGGGCGCAGCAGCAGGAACTGAGGCGCCGGCAAGTGCTCTTCGGGGACCCGCCGGCTGAGCAGTTGCGAGGCCGTCATCTGATCGTGGTGGACGACGGCATCGCCACCGGCATGACCGTGAAGGCGGCCCTGCTCTCCCTGCGCAAGCTCGAACCAGCCTCGCTGGGTCTGGCGGTGCCGGTGGTCGATCGCAACGTCGCCGCAGAGCTGAGCCCGTTGGTGGATCGGTTCGTGGCCCTGGCCGTCGTCGACGATCTCGAAGCCGTGGGTCTGTGGTACCAGCACTTCGAGCAGCTAGACGACGAGCAGGTTCTGGCCCTGTTGAACCAGCAGCCCCCTGCAGGGGAATAGGTGCTGCCTGATGTCTCCACCAGGACAAAAGAGCAATAAGTTGAAATTGAGGAGCGATATCCTAAAGGGTTCTCTCTTCAACAGGAATCCGAGACCATTTCCCGGCAGCACAGAGGAGGTGATGAGATTGGAAATCTGCCCTACATGGCACCGCACCGTTGCCATCACAAGTGGAAGAATCCTGGGCTGTAGTACCAAGGTGGTGCATGGATGCCGATGAGGTCAAGCCTGGAGCAGCATCGTGGGCGTAGCCGCGGCGGCAGGAAGCGAGGACTGCAGGGAGAAGGAAAGCTCAGTCTTTCTCGCCTGCTTGAAGCTCCATAGGGTTTTACCCGCGGCGTCCTGCAACAGCAGGCTGTGCTTGTCAATGCTCCAGCGCCGCACCTTTTCAAGTGCCGCTGTAAACCGCCGCCCAAACTCCATCGTTTCGTCAGGGCAGGCCATCATCGTGGCCGCCACCTTCCCGAACCGGAGCGACTCGCCTTCCAACTGCACAGCGCCCATCAGCCGGTTGCAGCCACCGCTGCCCGAGAAGCGCGGCTGATCGGGCTCCAGCAGCAGTTCGGCCCCCCGGCCCGATGGCCCATCGGAGGGCACGGTCTGATCCCCGAGGCGCAGCAGCCGCCAGCGGGTTCCCCGCAAGGGCGAGATGGGGAGACCGGGGGACTGAGCCGTGGCAGTTGGTGGGCAGACTTTGCCGGGCAAGACGTTCACGAATTTCTCCACCACCAGGGTGCGGCCTGGGGGTTGACCTGCTTCAATCGAAGGCCTCTGGGTGATCAGCCCATCCAGGTGGACCAGAAGCGGTTGGCCGGGCTTGTCGGCCGGACGGGCCTTCAGGTAGGCCCGCTCCAGGGCGAGGTAGTCCTTCTCCATCGCGACCGGCAGACGCTGGCCGTTGGCGCAGAGGCGGATGGTGGCGGCATCGGCCAGATAGGTGAACATTCCCTGCAGATGCAGCCTGGGGTCGATCGGCGCAGCCTTGGCCAGTCGGTAGAGGCGGTCGTTGTGGCGTGAATCGATCGGCTTGCTGGTCCGATCAAGCTTGCGCAGGGTGGCGCCCCCGTCGATCGGCTGCAGGAACAGAGGTGCTTCACGGCCGCCGCGCAGCTCCAGCCGCTTGGTAGGGGTATCCAGTCGCCAGCGGCCAATGTCATCGAATCGGTTGCGGGGCAAGCGATCCAGGAAGGTCTGCCGCAGCTGGTAGGTGCCGTCGGGCGCCAGGTCCAGGTGCCATCGCGTGGCGCCGCCGGCAGCGGGGATGTCGCCCTGCCAGCTGGCCGGCAAGGCACCCAGCGCGGCTGATCTGGAGGCCCCGGCCGCTGAGCCACCGCCGCCGACCTTCACCATCAGCAGCTCCACCGGCCGGTTGCGGCCATCGAACACCGGAGTGATGCGATCAGTGCTGAACAACAGCTGCTGGCCGCGATCCCGCACCGTGGCGCGAACCGTGTAGCGACTGCGTGAGGTCATAGTCCTGTCTGGATCGGTGATCGAGAAGCGGAATGGGGCATCCGCCAGGCTGATGTCTTCAGGCACAACCTCGAAGACGGCATCAGGTGGCAGAGCGATCCGCTCGCGGTAGGTGGCGGTGCCTGAGAGGGTGCCCGCCATGGCGGGGGCAGCCAGCATCACCAGGCTGGCGGCCAGGCCCGCGGGCTCCACAACGAAACGCAGCGGAAACAGCATGAAGATGGTCTGTACTGCCGACGGTTTGGGAGTGCAAACTGCCATGACATCTGATGAAAGGGCGAGCGGCTTCCATTCCAGCGATGGGCGCAGCGTTTGGCATCGTCCTGCCCCTTGGCGCGGAGCCAGTAGGCCTCCAGCCCCAGGCCGGGTGTCGCCGTAACCTCCAGCAGGGCGACTTAAAACGCCGCGAGGGCCGCAGGATCTGCCGCGGCCAGCAGGATCGAGTTGCTCAGCTTCTCCACCACACCAGGCCTTCAAGGCTCAGCCCTGGCATTCGCAGCCGCAGCCGGCGTGGCAGGGCTCGCCATTGGGGTGCCCCTTGGCGCAGGCGACACTGCAGAACAGCAAGGCGCCGCAGCGGAACGGTGTTTCCGGTTGCACCGTGCAGTTGCAGCCTGGGCAGCAACAGCCCGAACGCATGGCGTTGATGAAGCATGTGCTCAACATGTGATCATATTCACGATGATTGTTGGTATTTCCCTCATGAAACTGACACACTTTCTCTTCCCAGAGCTTCGCAGGCGACTGGAGACCGTACCCTATTGACTGTTCAGTTTCCATGGCGCACATCAACGCGCCATGGGTTAAAGGGGTCGCCAAAGATTTCATCTGGTTTCAGGCCTTGCGGCGTAGATTCATCCTGCTGGCTTAACTTGTCTTGAAGTTGAGAGGTCTCCTGGATCGCGCGACGTCGAATCTCAAGAATGTGCCCGATTTCACGGGCAAAGCTGGGCTGCCGATCAATCATCTGGTTGACAACGTGACCGGATATCTTCATCACTTCAAGGTCAAAAAGGGCCGTTATGGTAACGGAACTCGGGTCGCCTGAGAACAAGGCCATCTCACCGAAGAACTCACCAGATCGCAAAGAAAGAACCTCCCGATCCTGGTGACGAGCGTCGGAGGTAGACATCACCGCCTGGCCTGAAACAATGATGAAAAGTGCATTTCCAGAATGGCCTTGACGCACCACTTTTTCACCAGCAGCAAAATGCTGCAGGGAAATGCCCATAGAAGGGGCCTGCATCATTTCCTGCTCCTTGTTGAGCGGCACATAAGCTGGAAGAGCCTGTAAGCTTTCTGCGAACTTCTTTGATATCCCCTTCTGCTGAGACGATGGGCCATTGAAGTGGTAGAGAGTCCGAATCGGAAAGGGGATTGAAAGGTTATTCCGCTTAGCGGCGTACCATACCCTGGTCATAAATCGTTCGCGTATGTTTTCAATGTCACCATAATCTCGAATGAAAAACTTCACCTCATAAGTAACCGCTGAATCGGAGTAGTCGAGAGTAAAGACACTGGGTTCTGGATCGGTCAAGACTCCCTTTGTTTCCAAGGCGGTGCTCTTCAGCACTTGCCGAGCGAGATTAGGTGGATCATTATAAGAGAAGCCCAGCTTGATCCGTTCGGCATGGATTGGGGTTGGCTGGGTGAAGTTGCGGATCATTTCACTGCTGATCAGCTTGTGGGGGATCACAACCATCTCTTGTTCAAGCGTCAGGAGTCGGACGGCACGCCAGTTGATGTCAATCACCTGGCCCACAACCCCATTCACCTCAAGCCAGTCACCAACGGAAAATGGCCTCTCGAACAGAAGCGCTATGCCCGACATGACACTCCCCAGTGTGTCTTGAAGCGCCAGACCGATAACGATCGAGCTCACGCCCAACGCCGTCACCAGCCCGGCTAAATCGGCATCCCAGACAGTGGCCAGAACGAAGGCTGTGCCGAGAAGAATCAGAAACAGGCGGGCAAGATCCACCAACAACTTGGGGACTTTTGATCTCCATGTATCAGCTTCTGCTTTCTCGAAGAGAGTCAAGTTGAGCAGAGAGAGCGCTGCGTGAATCATGCAGATCCAGAGGATTGTCTCTCCAGTCTTGAAGATACGGGTGCTGGTACTTAGACCAAGAACATGCTGCAGAAACAACAAGCCAATGAAGATTGGAATAATCACATTGCGCAGCAGTCGCAACGATTCAGCCAAGCCTTCTCCATGTCGACGCAGTCGGTGAATCGCTTCGCCGAGCAGAACAGATACCAGCGGGAAGCCTACTGCCAGTACCGCCGCCCAAAGAATGAAGTTGTTCGTGTTCATCAGGAGTGCTCGCTTGGCTCGGTTTCCACAGGCATCACGGTACCTTTCAGCCACCAGGCACTCAGTGTGATCGGCTCATGATCAGGAACCTTGTCGAGTTTTTCGAAGGGATAAAGATCTTCGAGGCGGTGGTGCACGGTCTGCGAAACAAGAATTGAGCCTGGTGGACATGCATCCTTCAACTCAACAGCGAGGTTCATGGTTTTTCCCCAGACGTCATAGACGACTTTGCTCTTGCCAACGATGCCAACGGCGATATCGCCGGAATCAATTCCAATTTTTAGATTGAGATCAAAGTCACGCTCAAAATTGAAACGACGGATGACACCAAACATCTCGATGCCGCAGTCGACCGCTCGTTTGTCATGGTCGAGATACGGAGCGGATAATCCGCAAACAGCCAGATAGCGATCGCCAATCGTCTTGATCTTTTCGATACCATGACTGAGGGCAATATCATCAAACGACGCAACCAGGTCATTGAGAATTTCAACAGACTCAAAAGCACTGAGGGAGGCAGCAAGTTCGGAAAAACCTGTAACTTGCATGTACAACACAGCTACATTGGAAATATCTTCGGCGATTTGCTTCTCGCCGTGCTGTAGGCGACGTGCAATGGCTGCTGGAAATACACTCAAGAGAAGGCTCTCATTTTCCTGGCTCTTTTGTTCCACCAGTTCTCGCTGGGAACGCAAGCTATGCAGCATCGAATTGAACGAACGACCGAGTTCACCAAACTCATCTCCGGTTTCCAGGGTGGGGATCGACTCCAGCTCGCCAGATGCCACCTTGCGGGCACTGATGTTCAGGGCACTGATCGGTTTCACGAAGAAGTGTGCGAGACCCATCGCCACCATCGTGGTGAGGAGGATCAAAAGTGTTGCCGAAATCAGTATCTGGCGCTGGAAAGAGTGGATTGGTGCATAGGCCTCGTCCAGGTCCATCTCGGCAAGGATTACCCAATCCAGATCCTTGATCTTTAGTGGGGCGAATGAGCTAAGAACGGGAATGCTACGATAGTCCTTGATGATTTCTGTTCCCTTTCGTCCAGCTAGAGCCTGGCTGACTCCCTGTGTTTTTACCCGCAACTGAAGGATTGTGGTATCAAACTGTTGAATTCTTCTTATTATATCTTCATTGATGTTCAGCGAACGAAGGTTGGCGAAAAAAGCTTTCGGATCTTCGATCAGAAACCTGGAAATTGACCGCATCAGCTGGTCATTGCCGACCAAGTAGGTTTCGCCGGAGTTGCCGAGACCATCTTCCTTCCAGTTGCGATTACCTGTCATCACATTGTTGATTTCATTCACCGGCATCTGAAAGGCCAGGATTCCTACCAGCTCAGATCCTCTATAGATAGGCGCAGCGATGAATGCGGCGGGAGCATCATAAGATGGCGCATAGGGTGCAAAGTCTACAAGCCTGGTGTACTTCTGCTCCTTTGCATCCATCACTGTTCGCACAAGATTCGCAAGGTTAGAGCCTTTGTAGGGTCCACTTAAAAGATTGCTGGCAAAGTCAGTTTCCTTGAAAACGGTATAGACGATTGTTCCTTCTGGATTGATCAGAAACATGTCATAATATCCGAAACGCTCGATTATGTTACGGAAGATGGGATGGTAGTTGGCATGCACCTTCGAATATGTGCTGTTGTCAGGAGCTCTGTTGAGAAGTTGTTTCTTGCCAACTGGGTTGGGATTGGCAGCAATGTATTGAAATTGAAGATATTGGGAAGCTGGCGGCTTAAGTAGATAGGACTGCAGAATCGGTGTTCCCGAGCGGCCCTTCATGAGACGCGGCAGGAAGATCTGAGAGTAGTAGTCTGACAACTTCTTTTCGGCTTCCTTGGATAATGAGGATCTATCCAGCTGCTTGTGTGCTGCAGTAAACTCCTGAACTGCAGATGTTATCGTTGGGTCTTCGCTGAGAGTCTGAGTATGATTTCGAATTGTGTTGAAATAGGCCTCAATCTGGTGTGCTTTAGAGGCCCGCACACTTGTCAGTTGATTGGATACCCGGCTAGTGAGATTGTCCTTGCCGCTCCTATAGCCAAGTGCGGCGGTTACAAAGATTGAAAAGCCGCTGACAGCGAGCACCATCAAGATTAGCTTTGACTTGATGCTCAAATGGTTCAGCGAAAGCATTGATCAGCGAGCTCAAGACAAGGGCATCATTCAAGACTTTATCTAGTTTTTTTGCTGACCACAGGTGAAGACTATAAAAGCCCGAGAGGCACAAAACTGTAGCGATAGCGTCACTTCCCTGGGATGGGGATCAGGTTTGTTGGCACAGCTGCGATCACGGGGTAGTGACAGGGCAGCTTTTCAGTCAGATCTAGGAGGAGCGGCCTGGAGTCATTGTTGCTAGGAAGGAGCATATCAAGGATGGCGCAGCTTGCGTGAGAAAGCTGCCACTGGACCCTGCAAGGCACTTCTTCCACATGAATGATGTGCGCATGTTTCACCAGCCATGCATGGAAGGTAGCGACAGGTGAGGGAGCGTGTTGGTCAGCGAGCTGATTGAAACAGTCCTGGATGACCAGTGCTGAGTGGACCCCTTCCCCCTCACCGACCAAAGCGAGGGAAGCACCTGTTGCTGATTCCATGGGCGACTGACCACAAGCTCGCCGCAGACTTCGTCGATCCATGAGAGCAAACGTGCCCATCACGGCCTTGTTCCGCTACTTGTCCTGCAGGTGCCTCTGGCCTGCATCGCTACGGCCCCACCATGGCGGAACTGATCAGTGGGGTGACCATCAACCTGGCGATGGTGGAAGACGGCCAGGCGTTTCCCTGCCGCAAGTACCTGGGCGCGTGCATCGCCAGGGAGTATCTGGATGCCGAGTTCCGGGCTTCCCGCCGCCGTACCTGGGTGTGGCTGGTGCCGGGCGGCATCACCCGCCCGTGGAACTTTCGGCGGGTTCGGCTGCACCAATCGTTGCCCGAAGCTTCATGGCGCTGCGAAGAATCGCTCAGAGCCAGGGAGTTCAGCCGTGGCCCCTGTTAGGAGGAAGGGACTCCACTGATCCCTGGGTCATGCGAGAGCTCCATGCACTCGCAGTTCTGGCTTTGTCTGGTGTGGCCTTGTCCCTTGCCTCCGGAGCCGGGGTTCACCCTGGAGCGGGATTCGGGGCACCTGGCGCAGGGATGTATCGGCGCGGATGTAACCGGGCGTGTAGATCAGGTCCGTACTGGTGACAGGGAAGCCTGCATAAGCCTCCGCTGAAGGGACGGACATCCGTACCTTCAAGGCTTGGTCCTGATCGTCTTGTTCGTTACCTTGCCCCTAGACGTACCCCACCAACATGGCTCTCACCGGTGCGGATCTACTCGCCAAAGTCAAGGAGCTGGGCGATGCCTCCAAATCGGAGCTGGTGCGGGCCGCCGGCTACCTCAGCACCAAGAAAGACGGCAGTGAAAGGCTGAATTTCACCGCCTTCTATGAGGCGCTGCTGGAAGCCAAAGGCGTGAGCGTGGGCCATGGCAGCGGCCCAGGCAAAGGCAAGGCTGGCAGCAGCTTGGGCTTCATCACCAAGATTCAGTTCAACGGCAACCTGATGGTGGGCAAGGCCTACACCGCCCTGCTGGATCTCAAGCCCGGCGATGCGTTCGAGATCAAGCTGGGCAAGAAGCAGATCCGCCTGGTGCCCGTGGGTGGGGCTGACGACGAGGAGTGAAGGTCGCTGGGCTGGATCCCCAGCGCTGATAACGGCTTCAAGCTCACCTGTCGTTCCGGCGTCAGCAAGGCGGAGATCTGGGCCATCGGAGTGGCGGCTTGAAGGCCTGGCCGATCGGGAGCGGGCCTCTCAACCCAGCCCGCCCAGGCTGATCAGCGCGCCCACCACCACAAAGGCGATCGCCAGGGCAGTGATGCCACGGAGGTGCCAGGCCAGGCCACTGAGGTTGCCGTCTCTGAGGTTGGGGATCAGCCGCAGGCGGGCATGCACGGCCAGTGCCGCGATACCGACCAGAAGCAGCAGCTTGGTGCCCACCAGCAGGCCGACTGAATGGCGAGGGTGGTGAGGCCCAGCGGCTCGAACGTCTCCTCGAAGGCGCGGATCGGCGCCGCCCGACCCTCGCGCAGTGCACGGGGCAGCACGCCCAGATCCAGCACCAGCTGGCCGCCGGTCCAGACCGTGGCGGCCAGGGCATGCACGATGGAGCCCGTTCGGGCTGTCTGACCATGAAGGTGATCGTCGATCTCTGTCTGGTTCCGTTCATCCTGAGCTGCTGAAGGACGCTGGGCAAAGCACCGATGACTGTGGGTAGGTGGCTCGGCTGGGCCGGCTTGCTGGCGCTGGGCTACGGCGGTGTCTGCCTGTTGATGTTCCTGGCCCAGCGCTCGTTCATCTATTTCCCCCGGCCCGCCGCCGATCCTTCCGGCCGGCTGGAGCTGCAGGTGGAGGGCAAGCGCGTGCTGGTGGCCCACCGCCCCCATCCGGGGCCCCGGGCGCTGATCTACTTCGGCGGCAACGCCGAGGACGTGTCCCTCACCCGCGCCGAGCTGGCCGCCCTGCTGCCCGACACGGCCCTCTATCTGCTCCACTACCGCGGCTACGGCGGCAGCGAGGGCAGACCCAGCGAAGCGGCCCTGCGCGCCGACGCCCGGGCCCTCTATGCCCACGTGGCCGAGCGCCACAGCGCGGTGACGGTGGTGGGCCGCAGCCTTGGCACCGGGCCGGCGGTGCATCTGGCTGCCACCCGCACGGTGCAGCGGCTGGTTCTGCTGGTACCTTTCGACAGCCTGCTGGCGGTGGCCCGCGGCACCATGCCGTGGCTGCCGGTGGATCTGCTGCTGCTCGATCGCTGGGATGCGGCCGCCGAGGCGCCCCTGGTGCGCGCCCCCACCACGATCGTGGCGGCTGCCGTCGATCGGGTGGTGCCCACGCGCCACGCCGTCGCCCTGCACCGCGCCTTCCAGCCCGGCGTGGCAGAGCTGATTCTGGTGCCCGACCTCGACCACAACACGCCGATCCTCAGCTCGGCGGCCTTCCGCGCTGCCCTGCAAGGCCAGGACACTGGCCGTCCCCACAGCCGCTAGCAGATCTGGCTAATCCCGGCTGTTGGCAGCGATGGGGAGTGGGGCTGAGCCTCATGCCGTTGAAACAAAGCAAAGCTCTCTTCAGACCCAGCTAAGGGAGGAGGATCCGAGTGGTTGGGTAGAGCGATCGAAGCCGGGTTTGATGTCCGTCATCTCTAGAAGACTGGGGAGGTAGGTGATCTTGCCAAACGGACCGTCAATCGTCTCGACCGGAAGCTGTGCTTCTCGAATAAGATCTGCCCATGGACGACTTCCACTGAGAGCGGAAGCGTCTAGCAGGCCAACATCCTGTGCCCACATACACATGCGAGTAAGTGAGACCCGCACCTGATAGCTGCCACCCTCTTCTGCACGTTTAAGCAATGCCGCAGAAATCGCAGCAGCGCCAACATAACCAGCCAGGTAGTCAGCGAAGATGTTCTGCACTGGCATCAATGGAGCATCCACGGCCCCTTCCTCGTCCACATAGCCGGAAACAGCTACGGCCAGCATGTCGAAGCCACGGAAGTCTGCCCACTCCCCTTCAAAATCGAAGCAGCGCAACTCATGAGCGATAATTCCAGGCTTGCTTGTGGCAAGAATTTTTGGAGAAATACCCTTCTTATCTAGATTTAAGTAGGAACAGGTGAAGACATCGGCGTCCTGCAGCAGACTGAAGAAAGCCTGACGGTCTGCACTGTCACGCAGGTCGCAGTAAGCAGCACGCTTACCGATATCAGTTTCGAGCCGCCAGTTAAGGTGATCGGGGTAATCGACACGTGAGAGGTGTAGAACATTAGCGCCAAACTCAGCCAGGGTGCGGGCGGTGATCGGACCGCCAATGACGTGGGTGCAATCCAGGACGTTGATACCGTGCAGTGGGCGACCATCAGATGGAAGATTCGCCGGAAGCGGGATAGGATCACTCTCGCCAATCTTGATCAGTTCCACTACAGGCTTTGATGCCAGTCGAGCCCCCACAGGATGGCGGCGCCATTCCTCCGCACTGCGCACTACACCAACGGCAGCACCCTCATCCCGTAGGGCCCGTTCAAGTGCTTCGGCATCCCAAGTGCTGACAACCTGCTCGACAGCTCTTGGGGTCGGGGCGCACTTCAGAACGCGATAAACAGCATCGTGAAGCCGCGGATACAATGTTTCAAACTTGATAAAGCGGCCGTCACGGGTGGCATAGAACTCGCCACCGACTTCATCGTCGAAGGATCCAGGTGCGCCGTAATCTGTAAATCCAAGCTCTCTACCGTTTTGGCGAAGATACGCAATTCCATGGTGCTGGTGTACCCCCGCATGGGCATCAGTGGTTACATCCTGAACCGGGCCTCCCCGTTGATGCCAGATGTCACCAAGGCACATCCCAAGACTGGCCTGCGCGGCCGCCATCAACTCGCCAAATCGATGGCGGGATGCGAGCAGCGGATCGCTGTTTCGGATGGTGACCTTGCCTTGGTAGGCGCTCTCTCGACGCCCCAAAGCCTTCTGGATGATATCCAGAGCAAGTTGAACGGATTCAGTTTCAACTGAGGCCATGCTTTCTGCGGCTTTGGCGCTTCAATCGCCGCCACCTGTGGAGGACGAATTGATCTTAGCGAGATGCCGTGCGTAGTGTCCATGGTCAGCACATTCAGAATTGAGCCGCCAGTGTGATAAGAGTCCCATAGATGATCAGCCAATTCTCCGCCCCCTGAGTGTGGACTCCTATAGGTTGATCAGGGCTGTAGCGGTAGCTGCCACCAATGATGACGCCTCTGCCGCCCATCAGGGGGCATGGCCAAGGTAGCTGGCTCGGCATCGATTTCTGGAGGCGGTGGATTGATTCACACCACCCCGGCTAACGCCAGCAGTGGGTCGATCCTGCCCAGCGGCGGGGAGGTCGCTTGGCAATGCCCGCATGTGCATTCCAAGGGTGAGCAGGATCGGATTGGCGCCGCGGTAGCGATGACCCGAGAGCAGGTTGACGTGGTGGCCACCACCGCTGCCATCCCAGGGCCGCCGCCAGGGGGCTGATCCGGCCTCCCTTAGCTCAATCAACGAGGCGACGATCTTTTCCTCGGCCGTGGGGCCATCGCAGGATTTGCGTGAGCGGGACATGGACGCGACCATGGCAGGCAAGGCGCGGGACGCCCGAGTGGTGCCCCAGGGCGGCAAGGGCGGCGACGGCGCCTGCCACCGAGCCGCTCACATCAGCCCTTGCCCGTGGGGCGACCATGAGGAACCCCGCGCGACGCACCCTTCCTGGCAACAGCTGTTGTTGGCTGGGGTTGGGCATGAACCGTCAGGACCGGGAGCACCTGGCAGCGCTGCTGGAAGACGCTCCCGCCGCTCCGGTCCTGCGACCCAGCAGACCCAAGCAGTGGTTGCAACATTGGCTGCCCTCAGGCTGCGGCCTGCGGCAGCTCTCCCTCCACCAGGAACAGCTCCCGGGGGAAGCGATGCACCGTCCCGTCGTCATGACTCAGGAAGGACGCGTGATCGCCGTTGACCTCGCCGGTGATCTCCACCTGATCAAAAGGCGTGGAGACCAGTGCCGCCGGCGTGAACACCCCCACCTGGACAAGCGACTCACTGGTGCGGGCGCTCAAGTACTCAAACGCCTCGATTCCCACCTCCCTCATCCAATTCCCCAGCCTTTGGGTGGGTCCGTAGTGCAGTGGATCCCGCAGGCCAGTCTGAGCGGCGGGGTCAGCCACAGCCTGAAGTTGCAGGCCCCGACTGGTTTGAAGCACCACCGAGAACAGAGTCTGCCGGCGACGGATCGGTGCTTTGGGGGGTTCGCTGAAACCTTCCCAGAACAGCAGCGCGTCGTACGCCCCCTCCAACAACGAACCGATGCGCGTGCGGGAGCCATAGAACATCCCCCGACTCTCTCGACCCCCGAAGCGGGAGCCATGCCGCAGGGGCGGGTAGCGGAACGGGGTGGTGAGCAGCGGATGGCTGGTTGCTGGCGCCGGCAGGGAGGGCATCGGCGGCTTGCTGCTTTCCACCAGGACCTCCAGCCGCGCCAGCTGGTCCAGGTCATCCACCAGAGGGCCAAGCGAATCGATGCCCTGCTGCTGCACAAGCCGCAGCACCGTTCCCACCAAGGGGACCTCCGCTGCGGCCTGCACGATGGCGAGCAGATCCATCGCCGTCAGATTCGGGCGCGCATGGCGTCGAGGTAATGCACGATCTCCACCAGATCCTCGGTTCGCTGCACCTGTTCAGCGGGCACGCCGCCGGTGTGGCGGTTGGCGGTGTGAAACCAGTGGCGCATCTGCTCGCGGTCATTGCCCACCAGCACCGCCAAGCTCCGGTAAAGACGCACCACCAACAGGGCCAGTTCACCGGTCTTGGAGGCAGGGTCGATGCCCTTGCCCCGGGCAAAGAGAGAGCGATCTCGACCCAGCACCCGCGCCAGGGCCGAGCGGCTCAGCTCCAGCTCATCAGAGGCCCGCAGCAGCGCCTGGATCAGCAGCTGGGCATCCGTGAGCGGAGCCGTTGATGCGGCGAGTGGGGGCGAGCGATCAATAACGGCCATCAACCTGATGTATTTGCATCAAACATAGATGGTTTGAGAGGAAATCAGCAGTGAAATAGCCAAGGACGTGTCCTGCTCACAGCTGCGGATCGTCCACCAGGGGCTCCTCCAGGGCACGGCCGGATCACTGAGGTCATGGCTCACCGGATCTGTGGTGATGCCACTGCCGGTGGTGGCAGAGAAGATGGAGCATTTCCAGCCCATGGAAGAAGAAGAAAACGATGATCTTTTCCTCGGCTGTAGGGCCTTCATAGCTTTTGCGTGAACGGGACTGGGACGCGGCCATGAACGGCAAAGCGCGGGACGACTGAGTGGTGCCCCAGGGCGGCAAGGGAGGCGAGGCACGAGCAGCTCGCGCAGCCCTTGCCCAGGCGGATGATGCGCGATCCCACCGCAAGCCCCAGATGGGCCAGGCCTGCCTGCCGGCGCCGCTGGGCTGACATGGCGCTGGTGCCCAGCTTTGCGCCGATCTGGCGGAGGCTCTGGCCCTCCAGGAGCGAGAGCCGAATCACGGCCGCCTGGGCCGCTGGCAGCCGATCCAGCAGGGCTTCCACGTTGGCGGCCTTCCGGCTGATCGATCCAGATGGCGCCACTGGGCAAAGGTGCATGCAGGCTCTGGTGGGCCCAGGGGTGGGTGCCTTTCTCGTGCTCCCGCCGCGGGACGCGGACCAGGCGGCCGTGATCGCGCAGGTGGTGGAGCAGGGCGCCCTTGATGCAGCGCCTGAGATAGACGGCGGCAGAAACGGGCTCGGTGACTTGCCGGCAGGAGAGCCAGAGCTGCATCTGGGCCACCTGGCGGGCATCCTCCAGCTCGATTGATGCAGGGCGTTTGACCTGGACGGGCGAGCATGGATGTGATCGCTGTCCACGTGATGACCTCCCGCAACAATCTCTGGCCACTGCTGGCCTTGGGGGTGCTGCTGGTTGGCCTGGGCTTGCAGGTGGTTCACAGCCTGGGGGGAACCCAGCGGGATCCACGCCGGGAGCTGCGCAAGTTCTGAAAGGGATGGGGGCCTTCCAGCCCCCGTGAGTCAATTGGGTGATAAGGCTGACTTACCCCATCTCCCTAAGGAGTCAGGCGGCCACAGGGGCGGGCTGACGGGAGAAAGCAACGATGTTGTTCGCTGTTACGGATTTGCTCTTACCGAGCAGGCTTCAGTCACCCTCCTACTACCCCGTCGAAACCATTGCAGCCCCTGGATGAACCCGCTGGAAGGCGGGTGAAATGGAGCTGAGCGGAATCGAACCGCTGTCCGAAGCACCGGTGTGAGCCACCTAGTCCGCCCGAGGACGGACCTGATGATTGTGGCACCTGTTCCACCTGGCCTTCCACCCGGCAGGGTGAGCATCACCGAACCCTCTCTGCCGCCCCGGCCGATCCCCCCGATGAACGCCCCGTTTGCCTGCATCGCCGTGGTGCCGCCGGGGCTGGAGGAGCCGGGTGCCGCCGAGCTGGCCGCCCTTGGCGCCGAGGCGGTGCAACCCCTGCGCCGGGCCGTGGCCTTCCGCTGCGACGACGCCTGCCTCTACCGGCTGCATCTGCGGGCCCGGCTGCCCTTCCGGATCCTGCGGGAGCTGGCCCGCTTCCCCTGCAACGGCCCGGAGCAGCTCTATGCCGGCGTGCAGGCCTCCGCCGACTGGGACCACTGGCTGCCACCGCAGCGCAGTTTCCGGGTGGAGGTGAGCGGCACAGCGCCCGGCCTCAGCCATAGCCACTTCACCGCCCTGCAGGTGAAGAACGCCATCGTCGATCGGCAACGGCAGCGTTGGGGCGCGCGCTCCTCGATCGACCTGGAGGATCCCGACCTCTGCCTCCATCTGCACCTGGGCGCCGCCAAGCGCGGCAGTGAGGCGGTGCTGAGCCTGGATGGCTCGGCCGGCAGCCTGCACCGGCGCGGCTGGCGGGCCGCCATGGGCCTGGCGCCGCTCAAGGAGAACCTGGCCGCCGGCCTGATCGGTTTCACCGGCTGGGATGGCCGCGTGCCCTTGGCCGATCCGCTCTGTGGATCCGGCACCCTGCTGATCGAGGCGGCCTGCGCTGCCCTGGGCCGGGCGCCTGGCCTGGTGGGCCGAGAGCTGGCCCTGCGCCGCTGGGCCGATTTCGACGCGGTGCTCTGGGAGCGGGAGTCGGCATCGGCGGCCGCCCTGGCCCGTGATGATCTGGCGGAGGGCCTTCCCCTGGCGCCGATCATCGGCATGGAGCGGGACCAGGCCGTGCTGGAGCAGGCCGCCGCCAACGCCACGGCGGCCGGCGTGGCCCCCTGGCTGGCGTTGCAACACGGCGACTGCCGAGACTTCGTGCCACCCCCGCAGCCGGGGGTGATCGTCTGCAATCCGCCCTACGGCGAGCGCCTCGGCGCCGGAGAAGACCTCGAGCAGCTCTACGGCGATCTCGGCGCCATGGTCAAGGCGCGCTGTTCCGGCTGGACCCTCTGGCTGCTGAGCGGCAACGCCGAGCGCACCGGCGCCCTGCGAATGAAAGCCAGCCGCCGCATCCCCGTGAGCAACGGCGGCATCGATTGCCGCTGGTTGAAATACGAGATCCGTTGATCGGGTGTTAACCCGGATCTCCAGAACGCCGATAGAATGCGCCCGGCAATTCCCTACAGCATGGACCCCATCTTCACTGAGCTGAGAGATCTGGTTCTCGAGGCCGAGCGCGACCCGGCGCAGGATACGGCCGAGGCCGCCATCGCCCTGCTGAAGGACTGGCTCGCGTCCCACACCGACGATCTGCTCAGCAAGAAGGGCGTTGGGGAATACAACGGCACGATGATGCAGTGGTTCCATTGGTACACCCCGGCCGATGGCCAGCACTGGAGGCGATTGCTGGCGGAAACACCCGCCCTGGCCAAGTTGGGCATCACCGGCCTCTGGCTGCCGCCGGCCAACAAGGGCATCGGTGGCGCCAACGACGTGGGCTATGGCACCTACGACCTCTTCGACCTGGGAGAGTTCGACCAGAAGGGCACGGTGGCCACTAAATATGGAACCAAAGATGAGTATCTGGCCGTGATCAAGGCCTGCCATGACCACGGCATCCAGGTGTATGCCGATGCGGTGCTGAACCACAAGATGGCGGCTGATTTCGAGGAGGATTTCGAGGCCATCCCTTTCAACCCCTCCAACCGCTACGAACCCCTGGGAGAAGCACGGACGATCCGCTCCTGGACGGGATACAACTTTCCTGCACGCAACAAGCTCCACTCCAGCATGGACTGGCACTGGTGGCATTTCGATGCAGTGGATTACAACAGCCTCGACCCTGGTTTCAAGGCGATCTGGCGCATGAAGGACAAGCAGTTCGAAGGCAACGTCGATCTGGAGAGTGGCAACTACGACTATCTGATGGGGTGCGATCTTGACATCAACCATCCTGAGGTGCGTGGGGAGCTAAAACACTGGGGCGAGTGGATGCTGGATCATGTGGGTGTCGATGGCTTCCGCCTCGATGCGATCAAGCACATCAGCAGCGATTTCTTCGGCGAATGGGTCCAGCACCTGGAGGACTACGCGAAGCGTGATCTCTTCATTGTGGGCGAGTACTGGACCTACAACCTCGCCACCTTGAGCTGGTATGCCGCGAACACCGGCGGTAAGCTCAGCCTCTTCGATGCACCTCTCCACAACAATTTTCACCAAGCGAGCCGCAACGGTGAGGGCTTCGACATGCGCACCATTCTCGATGGCACGCTGATGAAGGAGATGCCACTGCTGGCGGTGACGATTGTGGAGAATCATGACACCCAGCCATTGCAGGCCCTGGAATCGGTGGTGGAGGGCTGGTTCAAGCCCCTGGCCTACGCAATCATTTTGTTGCGGCGGGAGGGCTACCCCTGCATCTTCCATCCCGATTACTACGGCGCCCACTACATCGATAAGGGTCGCGATGGCAACACCTACGAAATCTGGCTCAACAGCCATCACGCCATCCTCGACAAGCTGCTGCTGGCTCGCAACCTGTTCGCCTACGGCGACCAGTACGACTATTTCGATCACGTTCACACCATCGGTTGGACGCGGCTCGGCAGCACTGAGCATCCCCACGCCATGGCGGTGCTGCTCAGCGCTGGTCCGGGAGGGAGCAAGTGGATGGAAGTGGGCAAGCCCCACACCCTGTTCCGCGATCTCACCGGCCACCTCAGTGATCCGATCACCACCAATGAGCACGGCTGGGCGGAGTTCCGCTGCCAGGGCGGCTCGGTTTCCGTCTGGGTGGAGGAGGCTGGCCTCCCGCAGGATTGAGCCAGCGCTGAGCCACCCCAGGGTGAACATGCTCTGGGTGCAACATCCCATTTCCTGATCCTCCCAATTCCCCGACAGCTCATCCATGGGTTTCCGCTACCTCGACGCCATCGCCACCCAGGCCAATCTGAAGCAGTTTCTTGAGCTGGCAGATCTGGCCGTGGGCAGCGGGGCCGACGCCGGCAATGCGTTCCTGCTCTCCCACCGGCTGCGTGACTCCAAGCCGATGAAGCTCTGCACCACCTTGCTCCAGCGTGATCCCGCCGCGTCCGCCCTGATCAAGGAACGGCGGCTGTGTGGTCCCTACGACGCCGAAGCCCTCAAACGCCTGCCCAAGGGAAGCCTCGGTCACACCTATGCCACCGCCTTGGGTGCGCTCGGTTACGACATCAACTTCTTCCCGGAGCCGTCGTTTTACAACGACCTGGAAACCGATGCCGATTACATCAACTACCGGGTCTACGCCACCCATGACCTCCATCACATCATCAGTGGCTTCAGCCTCGACGGCCGCGGCGAAATCGGTGTCATCAGCATCAGCGTGGGTCAGTTCAACCACCCCGGCCTCGGCTTCCTTGATCTGGTGCTCCTGCTGATGACCTGGTTACGATCCGATGTTCCCTTCGATGCGATCGAGGGCGCCGAGCAGCAGGCCCGCACCGCCCGCTACACCCTCGGGATGATACTCAAAGGCCTGGAGATGGCGGAGAAGGCCAAGCCCCTGTTCCCGGTGCTCTGGGAGGAGCGCATGGACCAGAACCTCGAGGAGCTGCGGGCTGAGCTGGGGATCGAGGCCGTGAAGGAGGGGCCGATGAGCTGGTACAGCAACCCCTCCATCACTGCGGCGCTGGCAGCCTGAGTGAACCGCCGCAGCTTCAGCGGCCCAGAATGGCTCGGGGGGTGCGGCTGATCAGCCGCCGCTTCTCACTGTCGGCCTCCTGCAGGGCGATGCGCACATGCAGATCCTTCACCGAGGTGACCAGGGCGCTCACCAGGCTCGCCGCGATCCAGCCGGTGCTGCGGCCCTCCCTGTCGCCCTCACGAGTGCTCTGCGCATGAAGGCAGCCGCCGGGTGCCGGTGAGCAACGGCTGCATCGACTGCCGCTGGCTCCGCCACGAGATCCGCTGAGGCCCGCCACGGCAACTCCGGGCCAGCACTGCTAGCGATGGGTCCTGCCTACGCCGCCTCCAGCTCCCATGGCCTCACCTTTTGAAGCGCTCAAAGGGCAGGTTCTCGCCGTGGAGAGGGATCCGGCCCTCGGCACCGGCACGTCGACGGTGGCCCTGCTGCAGCAGTGGCTGGCCAGCCACGAAGCCGAAATCAGCGCCCGCAAGCTGGCGGCACCCACGGAATTCAACGGCACGCTGATGCAGTGGTTCCACTGGTGGACCAGCGAGGGCGACGGCAGCCACTGGCGGCGGCTCAAGGAGGAGGCACCGGCCCTGGCCAAGGCCGGCATCACCGCCCTGTGGTTGCCCCCGGCCTACATGGGCGGCAGCGTGTGGGACGTGGGCTATGGCACCTACGACCTGTTCGATCTGGGCGAGTTCAACCAGAAGGGCACGGTGCGCACGAAGTACGGCACGAAGGATGAATACCTGGAGGCGGTGAAGGCCTGCCGAGGGGCGCGAATCCAGGTGTACGCGGATGTGGTGTTCAACCACAAGATGAATGCCGACGAACAGGAGGAGTATCCAGCCACGCCCTACGACCCCTCCGACCGCAACAGGCCCCTTGGCGATGAGCGCTCGATCGGCGGCTGGACCCGTTACCGCTTCGACGGCCGCGCCAACAAGTACTCCACCATGCAGTGGCACTGGTACCACTTCGACGCCGTCGATTTCAACGGACTCGATCCTGGCTGCAAGGCCGTGTGGCGCTCCCACGGCGCCGCCTTCGAACACAGTGTGGATCTGTAGAAGGGCAATGACGACTTTCTGATGGGCTGCGACTCAACGTGAGCCATCCCGAGGTGCGCGGCGAACTGAAGTACTGGGGCCAATGGACCCTGGGAACCGTGGGGGTGGATGGCTTCCGGCTCGATGCGATCAAGCACATCGCCAGCAACTTCTTCCTCGACTGGATCACGGAGCTGGAAGACCACGCCCAGTGCGATCTGTTCGTGGTGGGCGAGTACTGGAGCTACAACATCGAAACCCTCCACTGGTACGCGGCCAACAGCGGCGGGCGCATGAGCCTCTGCGATGCGCCGCTGAACATGAACTTTCACCAGGCCAGCCACAGCGGCGGCAACGACGACATGAGCCGCCTCCTCGACGGCACCTTGATGCAGCAGATCCCCCTGCTGGCAGTGACGCTGGTGGACAACCACGACACCCAACCGCTGCAGTCGCTGGAATCGGTGGTGGAGGCCTGGTTCAAACCCCTCGCCTTCGCCGTGATCCTGCTGCGTGACCAGGGCTATCCGTGCATCTTCCAGGCCGATTACTACGGCGCCGATTACACGGACAGCAAAAACGGCCACGACTACAGGATCCTTCTGCCCAGCCACCGCTTCCGGATCGACCGCTTCCTGCTGGCCCGCGGCCACTGCGCCTACGGCCCCCAGTACGACTATCTCGACCACTTCAACAGCATCGGCTGGACCCGACTGGGGACCCCCGGGTCACCCGCACGCCATGGCGGTGCTGATGAGCGACGGGCCCGCCGGCAGCAAGTGGATGGAGGTGGGGAAGCGAAACACCACCATCCGCGACCTGACCGGGCACATTCAGGCGTCGATCACCACCAACGGAGATGGCTGGGCGGAATGGCTCTGCCCGGGGGGCTCGGTGTCGGTGTGGGTGGAGGAGGCGGCCCTGGCGGAGATGGGAGTGACGCTCTGAAGGGCGCTGGGCCCCGGCGGCGCAGGTTCTGCTGGTGGTCGTCCTGCTCCTGGTCAGCCTGGCCGTGCTGATGCCGTCGCTGCTGGTGCGTGGGGTGGTGGCCCGGCTGGTGCCTGGGGTGATGTTCTGTGCGCCCACCAGGGAACCCCTGCTCGCCCTCACGATCGACGACGGGCCTGGCCCAGGCTCAGACGCCCTGCTGGACCTGTTGCGGAGATTGAACGTGCGGGCCAGCTTCTTTGTGATCGGTAGCCACCTGGAGAGGAACCCAGGTTTCGTCGCGCGGGCCCTGGAGGAGGGCCACGAGGTGGGCAACCACCTCTGGCGGGATGGGCGCGCCGCCGGCCTGTCGAAGGCCGACTTCCTGCGCCAGTTGCTGGCAACGGAGCGGGCGATCCAGCAAGCCGCCCCATCGGGATGGGCAGCCTTGCGCTGGTTTCGCCCAGGCGGCGGCTGGTTCCATCCCGCCATGCCACAACTCCACAACGGCAACGAATTCCGCTGCGAGCCCAGGCACCGCCCTTGATCTGAACACGGAAGCAGGTATGGCCGCCCTGACCCGGTCGATCGATGATCAATTGGCGATCCTCAACAGGCCCACCTTCCAGATCGACGATAGGTTCGCCAGAAGTTCCTCCCAGAAGCTGAACCAGCTGCTCAACGCCCAGCCCGTCTCCCCAGCCGAGCCCGCCAGCAGCAAGACGAAGAAACCAATCGCCCGAGCCTCATCACTCCAGGGGGAGGCCGCTAGCGGTGGACCCTCTGCATCAACAATTGCGGCTCGACACGTTCCACCGCAGCGATGGCTCTGAGCCTGGAAACACCGTCCAGGGCCCCGGCGATGCTGCCCGAACGGGCACGCAGCCAGGCAGCCTCAGGCGCGTAATCGAGCTCCTGCGCAATGGCGTAGCCCGCCTGCTCCAGTTCGGCGCGGTGGGCTGACAGGGTGGCTCCTTGTCGGAAACGGATGAAGAGTTGCCCGGTGGGAACGGCCAGGGACTCGCCCCCTTTCGGGGCATAGACCGGGCTGATGGCCTGGGTTGGGGCGAGGGGCGGCGAAGGAGATCCCTGCAGCACGGCAATCCGTTCGGGCTCGAACAACAGAACAGCTTTCTCCCTCGGCAGGGGCTCACCATGGAGGGCGAAATAGCCGGGCTTCTGCTCAACGACCAACGCCGTCGATCCTCCCGTGGAGATCTGCTGCGGGAACCCATCAAACAATTCATTCGCCAGGCTCATGTCACAGACAGTGAGCAACAGAACGACCAACCACAACCCTGGCAACCAACGCGCGATGGGCAGCAACAGGGAATGGTTGGATGTCCTTCTCACTCACACCATGACCCAACAACCCATGAGTTTCAAGCTACCACGCGGGACGAAGATCATGACGGATGCCGCAGCATCGATCTGCCTGCTACCGGGGCACCACGATCACCCAGGATGCAGCTGAAGAAGCATGAAGATTTTCTGGGCTCATGAAGCCTGATCAAGACATGTCGAGACGGCTCAACTCCGGCTCGCTCCTGAAGGAGCATGAACGCTTGAAGGCCAATCCACGCCGTTGGCAACCCTGCTGCAGCCTCGCAGCTCCATAGCAGCGACCTAGCTGCAGCAAAGCAATTCCATCCGTTGTTCCCAAGGAGATCGTCCCATGGTCCAGGTTCGCTACGGCGGCAATAATGGCGCCCCCTATGAACTGGAGATCAGCACCAATCACCTCGTCGTCCGCACCCAGAGCCGCCAGGCGGTGATGCCGGAGCGGGCCTTCGAAGTGTCTCCGCTCAGCGCTGAAACCCGCCGCGTCCTTGATCAGTTCCAGACCATCACCCGTTTCCGGGAGGCGGGGGTTGAACTGCTGAGCACGAAAAACACCCAGGCCGATGGCGGGCTGCGCGACAACGCCCGCCGCCTGCTCAAGGCCGAACCGGAGGTGGCCTTCGCGGGAAGGGTGCTGGTGGATGCATTCGCCAAGCCGTTGGTCTACACGGAGAACCTGTTCGTCAAATTTGAGGATGACGAGGACGACGAGGCCTGCCAGGGCCTGTTGCAACAGCACGGACTCAGCGTGAAGCGAGCCCTCGATTACGCCCGCCAGGCCTTCTTCGTGGCGGCTCCCCCGAATTGTGGTCTCACGGTTTTCGAGATCGCCGCCACCCTGCTGGCTGATGAGCGCGTGGAGCTTTGTCATCCCGAACTGGTGGGCCTGAGCCGAGAGCGCCGGCAGGCCTTTCCTCCCCAGTGGCATCTCAAGGCCACCACGCTGAACGGCCGGCTCGTCGATGCCCACGCCGATGTGGAAGCGGCCTGGCAACTCAGCGACGGCAGCGGGGCGATCGTGGCAGTGGTGGACGATGGCATCGACATCGACCATGAGGAATTCCGCTCCTCGGGCAAGATCATTGCCCCGCGGGACGTGACGCGGCAGAGCAGCGATCCCCGCCCAGGCCGGGGTGACGACCACGGCACGGCCTGCGCGGGGGTGTCCTGCGCGAACGGTCAGTTCGGCGCCGCAGGGGTGGCCCCCGGAGCTCGACTGATTCCGATCCGGCTCGCCTCTGGCCTGGGCTCCCAGGCGGAAGCGGAGGCCTTCGTGTGGGCGGCCCGAAACGGCGCTGATGTGATTTCCTGCAGCTGGGGACCGGCCGATGGCGCCTGGTGGGACCCGAACGATCCGGCTCACCGGCAGGTGGTGCCGTTGCCGGATTCCACCCGGCTGGCGATGGACTTCGCCACCAACCAGGGGCGTAGCGGCAAGGGATGCGTGATCGTGTTCGCGGCGGGCAACGGCAACGAGAGTGTCGACAATGACGGCTATGCGAGCTATTCCAAGGTCATTGCCGTCGCCGCCTGCAACGACCAGTCGAAACGCAGCGCCTACAGCGACTTCGGCCGGGCCGTGTGGTGCAGTTTCCCCAGCAACGACGGCAGGCCCTCGCTGACGCCCGGCATCTGGACCACCGATCGGTCCGGCGTGGCCGGCTACAACCAGGGCAGCCTGCAGAAGGGCGATGGGGCGGGCCACTACACCAATTCCTTCGGCGGCACCTCCAGCGCCTGCCCCGGGGTGGCCGGTGTGGCGGCCCTGATCATTGCCCGCAATCCAGCCCTGCGCTGGGATCAGGTGCGGGAGATCCTGCGCCAATCCTGCGTCAGGATCGATCCGGCTGGCGGCAACTACGACGCCAGTGGGCGCAGCCCGTTTTATGGCTACGGGCGGGTGAGTGCCCGCAAAGCGGTGGAGCTGGCCTTACCGGCCCAGCCGCTGCCGGCGATCATCTTCAAGGTGGTGCAGGATGTGCCGATCAACGACTTCCAGACCTCCCGGCTGACGCTGCCGGTGGCCGGCCAGGGGGCGCTGAAGTCGATCAAGGTGGCGGTGGATCTCGATCACACCTACAGCGGCGATCTGGTACTCACGTTGATCCCACCGCCGGCCATGGGGGCCGCCCCACTGCTGCTGCACGATCGCACTGGCGGCAGCACGGACAACATCAAGACCACCTACGACGAGGTGAACAAACCGGCGCTGAGCAACCTGAAGGGCAAGGATCCTTCCGGCACCTGGACCCTGGAGGTGGCCGACAAGGCCGGCCAGGACACGGGCACCCTGCGCAGCCTGCGGCTGGAGATGACGTTCTGAACCTGGGGGAGGCGGAACATTCCGGGGCGCCTTGCGGCGCCTCCCCCAACAGCCAGCAGCCGCAATCCAGCAGCCAAGGGAAGAACAACGGCCAGAGAAAAGGGACCGAGGGACTAAGGGTCAAGAACAGGGCCCTGGGGGAGGCAACAAACGCGGAACCCGATGCTGATGTTGGTGACGTCGGGGAGGTTGAGGTAGAGCGGTAGGCAGAGCGGCAGTTCCTGGGGAAGTCGTCCCACGAACCGCCGCGAAGCAGCCTGCGTTCAATTTCTACGGCGGTCTGCTTGATCCAGGCGGAGCCATCCGTGGGAACTTTTTCATCCACCTCCACATAGCTTCCGTGCCAATGATCCAGGCACCATTCCCACACATTGCCGTGCATATCCTGCAGGCCCCAGGCATTGGCTGGGAAGTTGGCCACCCCCGTGGTCTGTTCTCGATACTCCCCTGTGGGGCTGCCCGCGTAGCTGGTGGAATCGTTGTAGTTGGCCAGCTCCGGGCTGATCGTGGCGCCGAAATGGAACGGCGTGGCGCTGCCCGCCCGGCAGGCGTATTCCCACTGAGCTTCGCTGGGCAGGGGCGTAGTTCCTTTCCGTTCGCTTTTCCATGCGGCGGCAGAACTCCATGGCGTCGTGCCAGCTCACGTTCTCCACGGGCCAATCATCCCCTTTGAAGTGGGAAGGATCCGGCTTCAGCTCCCGCTCCCAGGAGATTCTCCCTCCAGCGGCTGCCAACCCGCCACCGCCCTCCACTGGGCCTGGGTGATCGGCATGCGCCCCAGAAAGAAGCCCTGCAGCTACACCAGATGCTGAGGGCCTTACGATTCCTCCCGCTCGGGTTCCTCCGGGGGGGAACCCATCCAGAAACGCCCCGGTGGGATCCACACCAGCTCGAGTTCGAGATCCTCTCCCAGCGGCTCGCGGAACAACTGGCACTGGCCGGGGCGCCGGATCAGGAACCTCTGGCGCGGCGGGCTGCTGCTGACCATGGGGAGATAAAAGCTGCGCTTCAGCATCGCGCTAGAACAGGCCCATCGCACCTAACGTCAAATCACCCCTGCCGGGGAGCCCGTGACCCTCACCCTGCCCTCCGATCTGCGGCTCTCCCCGGACCAGTTCGCGGCCGTGTGCGCCGCCAATCCGGAGGCGGTGCTGGAGCTTGATGCCGATGGCCACCTGATCACGATGACCCCCACCGGCGGCGACACCAGCACCCGCAACCAGACCCTGGGAGCCCTGCTCTGGCTGGCCGTACGCCGCAGCGGACTTGCCCTGAAGGTGTTCGACAGCTCCGGCGGCTTCCTGCTGCCCGATGGTTCGGTGCGCAGCCCCGATGCCAGCCTGGTGCGGCTGGAACGCTGGCAAGCGCTGAGCGGAGAGCAGCGGCGCGGCTTTCCGCCCCTGTGCCCCGATCTGGTGGTGGAACTAGCCAGCCCCAGCGACCGCGCGGCCGACCTGCGCCGCCGCATGGCGGCCTATCAGGCCAATGGCGCCAGCCTCGGGTGGCTGCTCTTCCCTGACGAGCAGGCCGTGGAGGAGTGGGGACCGGCCGGCAACGGCCGCAGGATCGAGGCGGCGGAGCGGCTCGACGCCGGCACCGTGTTCCCCCGGCTAGATCTCGAGCTGGCGGAGATCTGGGAGGGATGAGGGAAGGGTTCCGGGACGGAAGCCCCAGAACCACCCACCTGGGGATGTGTGGATCACCGATCAGGGCGATCACCGGAGCGGGTCTGGACCCCTCGTGCGCTCCCGGCCGATGACCATCGGCCAGCTCGGACGTGGAAGGGTGCTGGGGGAGGCAACAGACGCGGAACCCGATGTTGGTGTTGTCGGGGTGGTGGTTGTTGCGGTAGGCCCAGCGGCAGTTCCTGGGGTTGTTGTTCCACGAACCGCCGCGCAGCCGCCTCAGTGCATGCTGGTCTCTCTCGGAATCGATCCAGGCGCTCCCATCGTTCGGACCCTTCCTGCCATCCACTTCCTAGCTCGGGATGCCAATGATCCAGGCACCATTCCCACACATTGCCGTGCATATCCTGCAGGCCCCAGGCATTGGCGGGGAAGTTGGCCATATTCGGTGGTGAACTCTCGATTCTCTCCCGTCGCCCCCCCTGAAGCTGTTTGAGGCATCGTAGTTCGCCGGATCCAGGATGATCATGGCTCCGACATGTAACGGTGTGGTGGTACCCGCCCAGCAGGTGAATTCCCAGCTGGCTTCGCTGGGCAGGACGTCATTTCTGCCCGTGCGCTTGAAGAAGAGCCTGCAGAACTCCATGGCGTCGTTCCAGCTCTCCTGCTTCAAGCGGCCGCTGATGACCCCTGAACCCCAGGGGTCTGGGTTGAGTTCCATCTCCCACGGCAGCTCCCCAACCAGGGGCCGCCAGCTGGCCACCGGACGCCACTAGGCCTGGGTGGTCGGGGTGCGCCTGCGCCCCAGCAGGAATTCCTGGAGCGTCCCCCGATGCACGGGTCTCTCGACCTTCTCAGTCTCTGCTTCCCCTTCCAGCGCTCCCATCAGAAAAGTCCCCGTCGGGATCCTCATCAGGGTGAGATCGAGCTCATCCAGGTTCTTCGTGCCATCCAGCTTCTCCACAAAAGCCTGGTGGCGACTTCGCCAGGGCAGCGCCCGACTTCGGAACAACGATCCAGAAGCGCTTTAACTGATGCCTAAACAGATGCAGCCAAAGCGCGATGCCCTGCTCCTCCATGCGCACCACCGTCACCCTCGATGACGACCTCCAGCGCCTGGCGCAGGATCTCACCGGAGTGAGCGAGCGCAGCCAGTTGCTGCGGCAGGCCCTGGTGGAACGGGAGAGCGCCCGACCACACGCGGCCCTCGGAGCCTGCGAGCCCCAGCTGCAGGCCATCCCCCGCCGCCGCCCGCCAGCGCCGTGATCCTTGTCGACACCTACGCCTGGGTGGAACACCTGATCGAAGGGCGGGCCCTGATGGGCGTGGCATCGGCTACCTGGACGCCCACCTGCTGGCCTCCACCCTGATCGGCTGGGCCCGGCTCTGGACGCGGGATAGGCGCCTGCGGCAAGTCGCCTCCGAACTGGCCGTGGGCTGCGGCTGGACCTGAGCTCAGAACTTCCCAGTCAGCGCCCGGGTGGTGCGCATCAGCCCGGCGGTGGTTTCCGGCAGGTAGGGGCCCTTGAGCATCTGGCCGCCGATGCGCAAGCTGATGCCGGCCAGCACCAGGTCGATGGCGGCCAGGGCCGCCGCGGCCTGCAGCCAGCTCAGGGCAAAGACCCCCTGGATCCAGAGCAGCAACACCAGCTCGGCCGCCACCAGCGCCAGGGTCATCAGGGTGAGGCCCATGCCGAGCATCACCCCTCCGCCCACCAGGCGCCGCTTCTCCTTGTCGGCCTCCTGCAGGGCGATGCGCACGTGCAGATCAATCACCGAGCTGATCAGCGCCGTGACGCGGCCAAAATTCTGGCCCTTCATGCCGAACGCCGACCCGACGACAGCAGCAGACCCACCACCACCCCCACCCCGGCGGCGATGCCGAGGGCCATCAGGGGCCGCTCCCGCACCGGCTTCTCGATGCGGGGGCGCAGGGTGGTGTTGAGCTCGTCGAGCAGGTTCTCCAGCTGCTCCTCCAGGGGACCGATGCGGTCGGCCAGGTGGCGGGTCTGGTCGGTGGCCACCTTCAGCAGCTCGCCAAGCTGGTGCTGCACCCCCGAGGCCGTGCGGCCCGTTTGCTCGGCGATCACCGCTACCACGTCATCGAAGCTGCCGCGGGTGGCCTCCAGGGTTTCGCGGGCCACCTGGGGCCATTCCCTTTGGATCGTGGGGAGCAGGGTGTCGAACCGCTCCCGGAAGCGGTCGTGGTTGACGGTGGAGGGATCCGGTTCCATGGCGCGAGGGAGTTCGCTTGGCTGCCCTCAAGCTAGGGAAGGGGTTGAGCTTCTGCCCAGGTCGGCTAAATTGAAATTGCTCGGCGCGCGGGCCTGTTGGTTCACATCAATCAGGTCGAGCTCACCCATTTCAAGTCGTTCGGCGGATCGATGGCGATCCAGCTTGAGCCCTCCTTCACGGTGGTCACCGGTCCGAATGGCTCGGGCAAGAGCAACATCCTCGATGCGGTGCTGTTCTGCCTGGGCCTGGCCACGAGCCGGGGGATGCGGGCGGAGCGCCTGCCCGACCTGATCAACAGCGCCATGGTGCGCCAGGGCAAGGCCGCCGAAACGGTGGTCACCGTGCGCTTCGACCTCGGCGACTGGCGGCCCGACCCCGCCGAGCAGGGCCTGGAAGCCCCGCCGGAAGGGCCCTGGATTCAGAATGGCCAGCGGGAATGGAGCGTGACCCGGCGGCTGCGGGTGGCCCCTGGCGGCACCTACAGCACCAGCTTCAGTGCCGACGGCGTCCCCTGCAACCTGCAGCAGGTGCAGGGCCAGCTGCGGCGGCTGCGGGTGGACCCGGAGGGCAGCAACGTGGTGATGCAGGGCGATGTCACCCGCATCGTCTCGATGGGGGCGCGGGAGCGCCGCGGCCTGATCGATGAACTCGCCGGCGTGGCCCTCTTCGATTCGCGCATCGAGCAGACCCGCTCCAAGCTCGATGAGGTGCAGGAGCGTCAGGAACGCTGCCGCATCGTCGAGCAGGAGCTGCGCGCCAGCCGCGTCAAGCTGGAGCGCGACTGCGCCAAGGCCCGCACCTACCAGGAGCTGCGCCAGCGCCACCAGGAGGGTCGGCTCCAGCACCAGGTGCTCAGCTTCGAGCTGGCCAAGCACCAGCACACCGAGCTGGGCAGCCGCCAGCAGGCCCTTAGCCGCCAGCGGGACACCGCTCGCGCCGTCATCACCACCGCCGAGGCGGCGTTGAAGGAGGACTCACGGCGGCTGGAGGTGCTCCAGGCGGAGGTCAAGGCCCTCGGCGAGGACAGCCTGCTGGCGGTGCAGGCGGAACTGGCCGGGCTCGACGCCAGCGGCCGGGAGCTGGCCCGCCAGGCCGAGCGCCATCAGCAGGAGGCCGAGCAGCTTCAGCAGCGGCGCCGGAGCCTGCAGCAGCAGAAGGATGAACTGCGCAGCCAGCAGCAGGCAGGCAGCACTGCAGGCGAGAACGACGGCGAGGCGCTGGAGCGGGCCGAGCAGGGTTGCCGCAGCGCCGAAGTGGCCGTGGAGCTCTCCCGGCGCCGGCTGGGCGAGGTGGCCGGTCGCTCCAGCAGCTGGCTGGAGGAGCAGAAGCAGCGCAGCCAGCGGCGCCAGGCGCTGCAGGGGGAGCTCGGGCCCCTGCTCGCTGAGCAGCAGCAGCTGGCCGAGCGGCTGCGGCAAGACCAGGAACGCCTCGCTGAGCTCGGCGCCGAGCTGGCCCTGGGCGGCAGCAGCGACCAGGAGGCCCAGGAGGGCTTGACGAAGCTGGAGGCCGAAGCCCAGAGCCTCGAAGCGGAGCTGCAGCGCGATCAACGGCTGGCCCAGGAGCAGGCCGAAGCCCTGGCCCTGCAGCAGCGCACCCGCTCCCGGCTGGAGCAGGAGCAGGTGGGGCTGGAGCGGGAGATCGCCCGGATCGAGAGCCGCCGCGACACCCTGCAGGAAAGCCGCGGCACCGGCGCCCTGCGGCTGCTGCTGGAGTCGGGGTTGGGGGGCATTCACGGCCCGGTGGCCCAACTCGGCGATGTGGAGGAGCGGCTGCGGCTGGCCCTGGAGGTGGCGGCCGGCGGCCGGCTCGGCCAGGTGGTGGTCGATGACGACCGCATCGCCGCCCGGGCGATCGAGCTGCTGAAAACCCGCCGGGCCGGGCGGCTCACCTTCCTGCCCCTCAACAAGATCCGCGGCGGGGGCGGCAGTGGCGGTGGAAGCGGCGGTGCCGCCCTGGAGCGGGGGCGGGGCGGGGCGGCCGGCAGCGGTGGCGGCCTGGTGGGCCGGGCGGTGGAGCTGATCCGCTTCGAGCCGGTGTACGGCGAGGTGTTCCGCTATGTGTTCGGGGACACCCTCGTGTTCGAGGATCTGGCCAGTGCCCGCCGCGAACTCGGCCGCTGCCGGGCCGTCACCCTGGAGGGGGAGCTGCTGGAGCGCAGCGGTGCCATGACCGGGGGCAGCCTGCAGCAGCGCAGCGGCCAGCTCGGCTTCGGCAGCGGCGCTGAGCAGGACGAGGCCGAACCGCTGCGGCGGCGGCTGCTGGAGCTGGGCGAAAGCCTGGCCGCCTCCAGGCGGCGGGAGGCCGAGCTGGGGCGTCAGCTGGAGCAGCTGCGGCCCGTTCTCCAGCAGCGACAGCAACGCCAGGCCGCCCTGGCGGCCGAACGGAGCGCCGCCCAGCGGGCCCTCGGCCCGCAGCTGCAGCGCCAGCAGCAGCTCCAGCACAGGCTCGGCCAGATCCAGGCAGCCCTGCTGGCCGACCAGCGACGCCTGGACGAACTGGCTGCCGTCGTGGGGCCCGTGAACCAGCAGCTGGCCAGCCTCGAAACCGAGGAGGCCGGCGCCCAGGCTTCCGGCGACAGCGGCCGCTGGCAGGGGCTGCAGCAGGATCTTGAAACGGCCGATCAGCTGCTCAGCGAGGCCCGGCTCCACCGCGACAACCTGCTGGCGGTCCGGCGGGAGCGGGCCCTGGCCACCGAGCGGTTCAGCCACCAGCTCGAGGCCCTGGCCGTTGAGGAGCAACGGCTGCAGCAGGCTGTGGCGGCCCTGGCGGAAGCCCACGGCCACTGGCGCCAGCAACAGCGACAGGAGCAGGAGCGCCGAGCAGTCCTGGACATTCAGCACCAGGAGCTTCAGGAACGCTTCGGGGAACGGCGCCGCGCCCGGGACGGGGCGGAAGCCCAGCTCGCCGCCGGGCGCCTGGCCCTGCAGCAGAGCCAATGGGAGTTGCAACGGCTCGGTGAGGAACTGCTGGCCCTCGCCGAGCAGGAACGCAACCTGCAGCTCCGGCTCGAAGCGATGGCGCGGGAGTTGCCCGACCCCCTGCCGGAAGTCCCCGAAGCGGTGCGGCAGGACGGCCTGGAGGCCCTGGAGCAGGCGTTGCGCCGACTGCAGCAGCGCATGGAAGCCTTGGAGCCCGTCAACATGCTGGCCCTCGAGGAACTCGAGCAGCTCGAGCAGCGGATCGGCGAACTCGAGGGGCGCCTCGAGGTGCTCAGCAAGGAGCGCGAAGAGCTGCTGCTGCGGATCGAAACCGTGGCCACCCTGCGCCAGGAGGCCTTCCTCGAAGCCTTCCAGGCGGTGGACGGCCATTTCCGCGAGATCTTCGCCGGCCTCTCCGAGGGGGAGGGCCACCTGCAGCTGGAGAACCGTGAGCAGCCCCTGGAGGGTGGCCTCACCCTGGTGGCCCACCCCAAGGGCAAGGAGGTGCGGCGGCTGGCCTCCATGAGTGGGGGGGAGAAATCCCTGACGGCCCTGAGCTTCCTGTTTGCCCTGCAGCGCTTCCGCCCCTCCCCCTTCTATGCCCTCGACGAGGTGGACAGCTTCCTCGATGGCGTCAATGTGGAGAGGTTGGCGGCCCTGATCGCCAGCCAGGCCGACCAGGCCCAGTTCCTGGTGGTCAGCCACCGCCGGCCGATGATCGCCGCCGCCACCCGCACGATCGGCGTCACCCAAGCCCGCGGCTCCCACACCCAGGTGGTCGGTCTGCCCACCGCCGCCTGAGCCGTGGGTCACAATGACCTCTACCCTTCCTCTTCGCCGACACCCCCACGGGATCAGGCCATTGACCTCCTCCGTCCCCCCTTCAGCCGACCCCGCCAGGGCCGTTCCCAGCGACAGGCTCTGGTTGCGCTCCGAGCTGATGGGCACCCAGGTGATCACCCGTGACACCGGCCGGCGGCTGGGGGTGGTCGGGGAAGTGGTCGTGGACATCGACCGCCGTGAGGTGATGGCCCTCGGCCTGCGCGACAATCCCCTCACCCGCTTCCTGCCCGGCCTGCCCCGCTGGATGCCCCTGGATCGGATTCGCCAGGTGGGGGATGTGATTCTGGTGGACTCGGCCGATTCGCTCACCCAGAGCTTCAATCCCGAGCGCTACAGCAAGGTGATCAACTGCCAGGTGGTTTCAGAAGCCGGGGAGCAGCTCGGCCGGGTGCTGGGCTTCAGCTTCGACATCGAAACCGGCGAACTCACCACCCTGGTGCTCGGTGCCCTGGGCGTGCCCCTGCTGGGTGAGGGGGTGCTGAGCACCTGGGAGCTTGCGGTGGACGAGATCGTCAGCAGCGGCCCCGATCGGATCATCGTCTACGAAGGCGCCGAGGAGAAACTCAAGCAACTGGGCAGCGGCCTGCTTGAAAAGCTCGGCATCGGCGGGCCCAGCTGGGAGCAGGAAGAGCGTGACCGCTACCGCCAGTCGATGGTGCCGGTGGAGAACCAGCTGGCCTCTGGCCAGGCCACTCCCCAGGAGCAGCGCCGCATCCAGCCCGCCACCAGCCGCGCCCTGGCACCCCAGCAAGACGAAGAACTGGAGTACGTCGAGCTGGAGCGGCGGCGGCAGGAACCCATGCGCCAACGCCGCTACCTCGATGAAGAAGAGGACCGCGGTGCGCCCGGTTGGAGCGGGCGGGATTCCAGCCGCCCCGAGCCGCGCCGCTTCGAGCCACGAACCCCCGAAGAGCGCTTCACCGAAGAGCGTTTCCCCGACGACCGTTTTCCAGACGACCGTTTCCCCGAAGAGCGCCGGTCACAAGAGAGGCAGCTTGAAGCCCGGCAAACCCCAGCCCGGCAGCCCGCGGACAGGGAGCAGCCGCCATCGCCCCCGCGGGAGGATCCGCTGGTATCGGAGCGGTCGGAGTGGTCAGAGCGGTCTGACCGCCCCCTGCCCCGGCCCGCCCAGCGCCGGGCTCCCCAGGATCGCCAAGAACCCCTGGACGTTGATCCGGAGCCCTACAACGGCGCCTACGCCGAAACAGAACCGCTCCAGCCCGAGCGGCCCGAGCGGGCCGGCTTTGAGGATCCCTGGTGAGCCGTGCCTGCAGTGCAAGCGGCTCTGCTCCCGGACGCTTGGCCTGGCTTGGCTCACGCAGGCCTGATGGCGAGAGAGGCCAAGCGCTTCGTCTAAGGCGACAGGGCCGCTGCGGCCGGCCCGGCCGTCACAAGATGCGGCAGATAGAACACTTTGGCGACCAGGAACAGGAGGGTGATACCGAGCAAATCGTTGACCGTGGTGATGAAGACGCCGGTTCCCACGGCCGGATTGAACTTCAGCTTCGACAGCCCCAGTGGCACCAGGACGCCCACCGCCGCCGCCTGCACAGTGATCAGCAGCAGGGTGATGGCTGCCGTTAGGCCCAGCCAGAGCGGGGCCTCGATAGCGGTGAACAGCGACAGAACTTGAATGCCGACCAGGGTTAGCAGACCCACCGCCACGCCATTCAGGACTGCGCCGCCGATCTCGCGAAGGAATCGCCCCCGGATGTCGCCGCGCCAGAACGACGCCCCGGCCATCGCTTCAATCGTCACGGTGGACGATTGGATACCGGCATTGCCCGCCATGTCCATCACCAGCGGGATCAGGCTCGCGAGGATCACCGCTTCTTCCAGCGCCTCTTCGAACGAGCCGACGATCAGGCCTGCAGCGAGTGCCCCGATCAGCGCCGAGGCAAGCCATGGAAAGCGGCGCTGCAGGATCGTCATCGGCAGGTCGAGCGGGTCGGAATCGGGCGCGACGCTCGAGAGCTGCTTGAGGTCTTCGGCGATCTCCTGCTGACCGATGTGGCGCAGTTCCTCGGCGCCGATGATGCCGACAAGACGGCCACGGGTGTCGGTCACAGGAACCACCGGCAAGCGACGCTGATCGGCGATCCGGGCAACGACCTCGTCGTCCGCGTCGGCTCACCGCCACCGGATCGACGTGCATGATGTCGCCGACCCGGGCATCGGGCGGTTGCATCAGCAGGTCGCCAAGGTTCAGATAGCCCCTCAGTCGATAGGCGTCATCGACCATGAAGACGGCATGGAGCCGTCCGATATCCCCTGACCGGGCGCGGATTTCCGTGATCACCTGCGCGACCGTCCAGTCCTGCGGTGTGGCGATCAGGTCCCTCCGCACCATCGCCGCGCCCGCCGTGCCTTGGGCGTGGATCACCCCCGCAAGAATGTCGTCGGCATGGGCATGACCGGCCACCGCTCGCGCGATCAGGGCATCGGGAAGGCCGGCGAGCAGATCGGCGGCCGAGGCGGGGTCAAGCTTGGCGACCAGACGGGTAAGGCGTTCCTGACTGTCGCGATCGACGAGCCGCCCGCGGACCATCGGATCGAGCTGGTTCAGCACCGCAAGGTTCGGTGCATCCGGCAGGATCTTCAGCATGTCACGCGCCCGTTGCGGGCTCAGCTGCAGAACAAGTGCCGCGGTCTGGGCGGCAGGAAGCTGAAGCAACGCCCCAAGCCCCTCCCGATTCCCTCGCTTCAGGGCGCCCGCGACCTTCGCCAGCGGCGCAGCAAGGCCCCGGGCTGCGCCGAGCAGATCGTCAACGGTCAGGACGGTTTTGCCGCGGCGCTTCGTCTCTGCTTTGGTCATGGCCACCCTTGTCGATGAAGTGCGGCCCGGACAACCGGATCGTCGTCGATAGGGTATTGCGTCCGGGCGCTATGGCTATGAAATCTTGCGGCCGTTAGAAGCGGCCAGCCGCACCCATACGAGGTTAAGATCTGATTAGCATTTTTCTAACATTTCGTTCTTTCAGGTGTTCTTCTTTTGGTATTGGTGTAATCACTCATGCGCGTGACCACTGCACAGCGCGAAGCAGTGCAAAGCGGTGACTTTCGGGGAGGATGTCACTCCTTGGCTGCCACTCAGTCGGCCTGGATCAAGGGTACCGCGAGGATCGGTTCGGGCTCCTCTGGTTGCTGGTTGATCCACACTTCTTCGGGTTGACTCCAGCCGGTGGTTCAGTTCCAAAATTCTGGATGGGCTTGACGGACTGTCTCTTAGACATCGGCCCGCTGCTCGCAGATTGTGGTGGCGGCTCCGCTGTGACGTTGATGGGGCACGACGAATTTGATGCCGCTATGCCGATGCCGTTGGTTGTACCAATCCACAAACGCCGCCACCCACTCGCATGCCTCGTCTTTGCTGGCGAATGGCCGGCTGGGGTAGTCGGGCCGGTACTTGACCGTTCGGAACAGTGATTCTGAGTAGGGGTTGTCGTTGGAGACCCTTGGCCTGGAAAAGGACCTGAGCACACCCATCTCCTCCAGCCATGATTCCAGCGTGGCCCCTCGCATGGTATTGCCGTTGTCGTCGTGGAGGACCAGTGGCGGCTGGTAGCTCTGACGGCTGCCATAGCCGCTGGGCCAGCGGTAGCGCTCCCTGAGATAGGCACGCTGCACCAGATCAGCCGAAAACCAGGTTGGAACTCAGGCGATCAGAACTTGAAGGTGGTCTTGAGCAGGCCGCCAAAGTTACTGAAATCATCAGAGCCACCACCACCTCTCTGGAGCTGACCCAGGGGAGCACTGAGGTAATAGATCGCAGGAGTCACACTGATGTTGTCGGTGACCTGGAACTTGTACCACCACTCCCAGGCGTACTGGCCATCGTTGGCATTGATGTTGGCGTTATCACCGGCCTTCGTGAGAAAGGTGGACTGACCGACGGCCATGCCTGCGGAGTTACCTTTGATAAAGACGTCGGTCCACTGCAGGCCGACATACCAGGACTGGCTCTGGGCCCCATCGAAATCGGGGAGTTTGAAACTGGTACTGCCAGAAATGCTGATAGTTGTAACAAAGATCGGTGAATAGGTGTAACTGTTGAGCCCCCAGCCAAGGCTGATGGAAGGGATCCAGCCAGAATTGGAAGGTTGCCAGTAGGCGCTGATGCCAACGGAATTGACGCTATTCGCGCCAAGAAAAAGATCTACAGCGAGTGGAGTGCCATTGCCAAAGTAGAGGCCAGATACCCCGTTAGGGGTTGAATAGGTGTAGGCAGCGGCAATACCGAAGTTGGTGCCCGTGTAGGCAATCTGGGCAGTGCCGGTTTGCTGTGAGCAATTGTTGCCGATGCCGCCACAAACGGAGGAGGAATCAAGGTTTGTTGGGCTGCCTACGTTGCCGTTGGCAGCCACGTAGTTAATGCTTGCACTGAAACCGCCGCTCTTCCACCACAGACCACCACCAGCGCCGAGGTTGAGGCTGTAGGTACCGGGAGCACCGGCGTAGGTGAAGATGTCGAGCACCGTGTCAGCGGGGTACACACTGGGCCAAACGGCCAGCATGTCGTCCTGACGAACCCGTCCACCGATGGTGGCCGTGAAACTGCTACCGACCGGGAACTGGTAGAAGAGGCGGTTGACCATCACGCTGTCAGCACCGGGAGGACCCTCGAAGCCCACTTCCAGAGCATTCAAGCCAACGATCGGCTGGCCGAAGGGGCTTTTGCCGAAGTTTCCGGCCCGCAGGCGGGTGCGCAGCAGGTCCTTGCCGGTGAAGCTGGTGTCGAAATCGATCCGCAGGTCGTAGTTGAAGGCGGTGGCACCCTGCTGAGCAGCCGCAAGATCTGCCCACTTGGGATTAAGGGAATTAGGGATTCCTAAGTTTGGACCGAATTCCCGTCGATCACCGCCGTAGGCGTTGGCGCCGATCACGAAGGTGGCCTGACCCTTCAGCTTGGTGGTGGTGGAGAACTGATTCGCCTCCAGCTCACCCACCTTGGCTTCGAGGCCATCAACCCGGCCCTTGAGCACCGCAAGCTCGGTTTCGAACTCCTTGATCAGGCGACGGAGTTCATCGGTCACCTCGGTGATCCGGTCGAGGCAGGCGTTGAGCAGGGCGGCGGCTTCCCAACGGCTCAGTGGCCTCTTGCCACGGAAGCTGCCATCTCGGTAGCCGGCGACGCAGCCGTAGCGCTCCACCAGGTTGGAGAGAGCCTGGTAGGCCCATTCGGTGGGCTGTACGTCGGAGAACTGGGTGATGCTGGTGACCTGCTCTTTAGAGCCGGCGTACTTGTTGACGCCGTCGATGTTGAGCTCTGAGGCGGAAACGGCCATTGGAGCCAGCAGACCAAGCGCTGCAGGCGCCAGCAGCAATTGCTTGAGAAGTTTCATGGCTCGGGACCTCTCAGAAAATTAGTTCACTCGGGGTACTTAGTTCACTCGGGGTACTGAGTGGAGCACCACCATTCTAAGGAGACTCTGGAAAACCCCACCACCCTGCGCGAGAATGGCCGTGTGATCGCAGGCGTGAACAGGGTTCATGGGCATCAAGCAGCTCGGCTTTGGTGATTACGAGCAGTCCACGGCCAAAAAGC
>NZ_JAGQBB010000022.1 GCF_024345415.1 Synechococcus sp. Tobar12-5m-g
AGCGGGCCAGTCCCCAAACATGGTGAGATCAGGCTCATTCCAGCCTGATCTCTGCTGAAATAGTCCAATCCGAACAATTGGTGGACCGCGACTGGCTATGCGGACGTGTTGTCCAGAGCTTCCCTAAGTACTCTAAGCAGTGCACAGCGCAAAGCAGGGATCTGTAACCCAATTACACCCCTACGTTTGGGTTCTGGATGACGAACGGCAGCCGATCAGCGCTTCCGAAACTGAACACCGCGTTGTCCAGGAACGGCAATGAGACGGGCATCGATCAGCGCCGTTCTGAAGACAGGCAGTCGGAGCCCAGAAAACCGCAGCCTGGCAGCCACGCAGAGGAATGCAGGCGAGAGACGCTTCAAGGCTGGCCGCATCGACGGCCTTGAGCCGCCGCCATGGCCCAGGCTGGACCCGGAGGCTTGGCCTGGCTCAGTCAGGTTTGAAATCGAGGGAGGCCGAGTTCACGCAGTAGCGCATCCCGGTGGGGGAGGGACCATCGGTGAACAGGTGGCCCAGGTGGGCCTCGCAGCGGGCGCAGCGGATCTCGGTGCGGACCATGCCGTGGCTGCGGTCCTCGACCGTGGTGATCGCCGCCGGATCGAGGCCGTCGAAGAAGCTGGGCCAGCCGGTGCCAGACTCGAACTTGGCCTGGGAGCTGAACAGCCCGGCCCCGCAGCAGACGCAGCGGTACTGACCTGCCTGCTTGTGGTTCCAGTACACCCCGGTGAAGGCCCGCTCGGTGCCGCCGCAGCGGGCCACCTCGTACTGCTCGGGGGTGAGCCTTGAGCGCCAGTCCTGATCGGCCAGCGGCGTTGCTGCCAGCGCTGGATCGCTGGAGACTGAATCGGAGCTGGCCATGGGCCGGGGCGTCAGAAGGGCTTGTCCTTAGGCTAATCCGCAGGCAGCAGCTCCCGCACCATCGCCGCCAGGGCCGCCACTGCTCCGGGGCGGCCCCGCAGGCTGCGCAGGTCATCACGTTGGCCCGCCAGCCGTTCCGGGTGGGCCAGCCAGTCGGCGGCTTCCGCGGCGATCTGCTCCGGCCAGATCGCCCCGACCCGCTCCGGCACCACGCTGCGACCGGCGGAGATGTTCGGCCAGGCCAGGAAACCCCGCTGGCGCATCCGCCAGGCGGTCAGGGCCACGCCGATCAGCCAGCGCAGCAACGGCAGCCGCGCCACCAGCCCCAGCCAGCCATCCCAGGCCTGCATCACATGCAGATGCTGGGTGGGCACCAGCACGATCATCGGCACCGCCAATGCCCCGAGTTCCGCCGTGTTCGCCCCCACCGTCGTCAGCGCCAGGGCGCACTGGCTGAGGGGCCCATGGGCCGGATGCTGCTCAACCAGCAGGATGCGCGTGCCCGCGCCGGTTTCGATCCAGTGCCGCCCATCCGCACCGACCGCCGCCAGGTGGGGCACACCGCTGCCGTAGTGGGCCTGCAGGGGGTTGGCCGGACCGCCGTAGCGCAGCAGCTCCGCCACCGAGCTGGTGGGGGCCACCGGCAGCAGGAACCGGCAGCCCGGCCGCAGGGCCGCCAGGCGGTCGGCGGTTTCCAGCAGAAACGGCATGCCCACCCTCAGCTTGGCCCGTTTCGAGCCGGGCAGCAGGGCCACCCAGTCACCCGGTGGCAGGGGATCCTCCGCCTGGGCCGTCGCCGAGAGATCCGCCATCAGATCTCCCACCACGGTGCAGCGCCCTCGCCAGCGGGGGGAGAGGCGCCCGGCCGCCTCCGGGCCCATCGCCGCAATCCGATCGTTCCAGCGGGGCCAGCGGACCACCCACTCGGCATAGGTGAGATGGCGGTAGCCCAGCCGGGCCGAGAGCAGCACCGTCCAGAACTGATCACCCCCCAGGAACACCACCACCCCCCGGGCCGGCCAGGGGCCGAAGCGGCGGGGATTCCAGAGCAGCGCCCAGAAGCGCCGCGCCGGAATGATGGCGTCGAACAGGCCCAGCCGCTTGGCCACCTGGGGTTCGGCGCCCGTGGCATTCGGGCAGGGCACCAGCACCAGATTGAGGCTGTTGCTGGCGTCGGCAGCCAGGGGCCTCAGGGGCAACTGTCGATGGAGCTGGTCGGCCAACGGCCTGACCCAGGTGGTCAGTTCCCCGGGGCCATTGCAGACCAGCACGATCGCGGCGGCGGCGGGCTGCCTGGTCAAGCTGGCTGCCTGCTCAAACGGTCAGGAAGAGAAATGCGGATGGCGAGACTTGAACTCGCAAGGCCGAAGCCACACGCCCCTCAAACGTGCGTGTCTACCAATTCCACCACATCCGCGTGGCCATCAGGAGCGAGGCTCCCTCCGGCTGGTCAATATACCGATCGCCCGCCCCGCCCCCCGCACCGGGCCAGGGCCCAGAGTCATGACTGATACAGTCCGCAGCGGCCAAGATTCCCCAGGGATGCCCATCGGCAAGCTGCTGATCGCCAACCGCGGCGAAATCGCCCTGCGCATCCTGCGAACCTGTCGGGAGATCGGCATCGCCACCGTGGCCGTCTACAGCACGGTGGACCGCAACGCCCTGCACGTGCAGCTGGCCGATGAGGCGGTCTGCATCGGCGAGGCCCCGAGCAGCAAGAGCTACCTCAACATCCCCAACATCATCGCGGCGGCGATCTCCCGCGGCGCCGATGCCATCCATCCCGGCTACGGCTTCCTGGCCGAAAACGATCGCTTCGCCGAGATCTGCACCGCCCACGGCCTCACCTTCGTGGGCCCCTCCGCCGAGGCGATCCGCGCCATGGGGGACAAGGCCACGGCCAAGGCCACCATGCAACGCGTTGGCGTGCCCACGATCGCCGGCAGCGCCGGGCTGCTGGAGCATCCCGCCCAGGCCGCCGAGCTGGCCGCCGCCATGGGCTACCCGGTGATGATCAAGGCCACCGCCGGCGGTGGGGGCCGGGGCATGCGCCTGGTCGAACGCGCCGACCAGCTCGACGGACTGTTCAAGGCGGCCCAGGGGGAGGCGGAAGCGGCCTTCGGCAACCCGGGCCTCTACATCGAGCAGTTCATCGATCGGCCCCGCCACGTGGAGATCCAGGTGCTGGCCGATCGCCACGGCAACGTCGTGCACCTCGGCGAGCGCGACTGCTCAATTCAGCGCCGGCACCAGAAACTGCTGGAGGAGGCCCCCAGCCCCGCCCTCGATCCGGAGCTGCGCCGCCGCATGGGCGAGGCGGCGATCACCGCCGCCCGCAGCATCACCTACGAGGGGGCAGGCACCGTGGAATTCCTGGTCGACCGGAACGGCAACTTCTTTTTCATGGAGATGAACACCCGCATTCAGGTGGAGCATCCCGTCACCGAAATGGTCACCGGTATCGACCTGATCGCCGAACAGTTGCGGATCGCCGGCGGCGAACCCCTCACCCTGCGCCAGGACGACATCCAGCTTCGTGGCCACGCGATCGAGTGCCGCATCAACGCCGAGGATCCCCAGCACAACTTCCGCCCGGCCCCCGGCAGAATCACCGGCTGGCTGCCCCCGGGCGGGCCGGGGGTCCGGGTCGACAGCCACGTTTATACTGGCTATGAAATTCCCCCCTTCTACGACTCGCTGATCGGCAAGCTGATTGTCTGGGGCAAGGACCGCGACGCCGCCTTGAAGCGCATGCGGCGGGCCCTCACCGAGTGCGCCATCACCGGCATCCCCACCACGATCGAATTCCATCTCGCCCTGCTGGAGCGGCCCGAGTTCCAGCAGGGCGAGGTGCACACCAAGTTCGTCGAGCAGGAGATGCTGGTCCCTTAGCCTGAGGCCAGCGCCGCACCCCGCTGGGCCAGCTGGCTGAGCAGGCCCTGCTGGCCCACCAGGAGTTCCCGCAGCAGGCTGATCAGCCCCACCCAGATCACCGGCGTGACATCGACGCCGCCGATCGGTTGAATCCAGCGCCGGCTCGCCACCAGCAGGGGCTCGGTGGGGGCTCCGATCAACCGCATCACCCCCTGGCTCAGGTCGATCTGGGGGTACCAGCTCAGCACGATGCGGAAGAGGAACAGCAGGGTCCAGGCCGCCAGCAGCAGGCCCACCAGGAGGTTCAGGGCGGGCAACAGGCGCAGCAGCGCGGGAGTGGCCGTCACAAAGCCCTAAGCAGGGGAGATCCCATCGTAGGAAGCGACCACCTTTGCCTAGGATCCGATTCGGATTACCAGCGCCATGACTCCCTCCCTCTCCAACTTCCTGAGCAGCCTCGGTTGGGGCGCCGTGATCGTGGTGGTTCCGATCACCCTGGCCCTGATCCTGATCAGCCAGACCGACCAGGTGGACCGCAAGCTCTGAGCCCTGCATCCCCCGAAGGCTGGCAGCTCCGGGCCAGGTCCCTAAGCTGTCGTCACGGGTCCCGACATCGAGACCATGATCAGGCCTTCAGACTGAGGATTTTCAGACGTGGTTAATGCCAGCCTGAACTGGGCAAGCATCGTCGGCATCGTGCTGGCCGTCGGTGGAGCCTTCCTGTATTTCATGCGGAGCTTCAAGCCCGCCCTCGCCCGCGACTACGACGTCTTCTTCGCGGCCATCGGCCTGCTCTGCGGCGGCATCCTGTTCTTCCAGGGCTGGCGGCTCGATCCGATCCTCCAGTTCGGCCAGTTCCTGCTGGCGGGCACCACCGTCTTCTTCGCCTACGAGAGCGTGCGGCTGCGGGGTGTGACCACCGAGCAGGCGCGCCGCTCCTCCTTCTTCGATGACGACGAACCTCTGCCGGAGCGGGGCCGCATGGGAGGTGGCGACTGGGCCGCGGATCCAGACCGGCTTGACGAGCCCCAACCGCTGCGGCGGCGGATCCGCTCCCGCGAAACCGAGCCCCCCCAGGCCCAGGACGAGGACTTCTACCGTCCGCGACGGCCGCCGGCCCGCACCGCCATCCCCGAACGGGCCGCCAGCCGCCGCCCGGCCGACCGCGGCGACTGGACTGACGAACCGGTGACCGCCACCGGCCCCCGCCCCGACCCGTTCCCGCCGGCCTCCCCCCGCTCCCGCTTCAGCGCCGGTGCTAGCAGCCCATCCGCCAACGCCTTCGGCGACCGCCGCCGGGACCGTGACGGAACCGCCGAACCCCGCCGCGGCAGCCGTCCGGTGTCCAGTGCCGATTCCCTGCCCCGCTCCAGCCGGAGGTCCCCGGACCCCTCCGATCCCGCCACACCCCCCGGGGTCCCCCAAGGCACGCCGCTTCGCAGTGCCCCGGGTCCCGGCCGGCTCGAAGGTCGCGGAGACCAGGCCAGCGCCACCGCGGTCAGCGATGCCGATTACACCCCGCTCCGCCCAGCCTCCCCAGGCCGTGCCGTTGCCCAGGGCCGCACGCCGCCGCCGCGAGACAACAGCTCACGCTTCGACGACTGAGCCAGCCCCTGCCGGTGATGGGTCCATCCCTGGTGGCCCTGGCCCTGATCCCTTTCGCCCTGCTGGGCTGCAGCGGCCCCTGGGGGCTGAACCGGCGCCCGGCGCCACCCGTCGGCTTCGGCCTCCAGAGCCGGCAGGACCCAGCCCTGAGTGGCGATGGTCGGCTGCTGGCCAGCCTGGTCGAGCGCGATGGCCGCAGCAGCCTGCTGCTTCAGGAGCGTGAAAGCGGCAGGGTGCTGCCCCTGCGCACGCTGAATGGCCAGCAGCCCCACAGCTCCCCCACGCTCAGCTGGAGAGGCCGCTACCTGGCGGTGATCGTGCAGCGGGGTGAACGGCGCCTGGTGGTGATCGAGGACCGCGCCACCGGCCGGCCCCTTCCCCTTCCCCTTCCGGGCGGCCAGGAGCCCGAGCGACTCAGCCTGGCCCCGGACGGCCGCCGTCTGGCCGTGCAGTTGGTGAACGGCGGCCAACGGCGGGTGGAGGTGTTCGATCTCAGCGGCCTGCTCGAGCCCGACCTGCCGGCGGGACTGGCGGTGCCAGGGCGATGACGAGACAGCTGGTCCTGGTCGCAGGGCTGCTGCTGGTCGGTCTGGCCGGCTGCAGCGCCTCCCCCCTGCGGCAGCTGGGGCCGATCAACCAGGCCCTGGAGCAAGCTGGCACGGGACGCGAGCCCTCCCTGGCCGGGGAGTGGCTGGCCTTGATCAGTGGTCGGCAAGGCCGCGAGCTGGTGCTTCTGGTGGATCTACGCACCAACCGACCGGTTCCCGTGCCGGGCCTGAACCGGCCCGATGCCCAACCGTTGAGCGTCAGCGTGGATGGCAGCGGTGAGCGGCTGGCGCTGGTGCGGCAGCGGGAGGGCCGCACCGAACTGGGCCTGTACCGCCGCTCGATCCAGGGGTTTCAGCTTCTGCCCGTGGAGCCTGCCGGGGTGCCGCGCCAGGTGAGCCTCAGTGGGGATGGTCGCCTCCTGGCAGTCCAGGTGAGCCGGGGCGGGATCTGGCAGGTTGATCTGCTGGAGCTGCCTTAGGGCACCAGGCCCGCCCAGTGCAGGAAGGTGTCACCGCTGAGGGCCTCGATCAGCAGCACGGCGGCAAAGCCGAGCATGGCGAAGCGGCCGTTGATGCGCTCGGCGTAGGCGCTCCAACCGAAGGCCGGGTCCTCGGGCGGAATCTCGGTTGGGGGCTGGCCAGGCAGCTGGCCTGAAGGCTGGGCAGAAGGCCCGGGGGAGTTGCTGGATTTCACAGGGTTCAGGCGCGGTTGAAGTCATAGCCGGCGGCCGGCAGCAGGCGCCAGTTGCCGTTGCCATCCAGTTCCAGAACGGTGTCATGGAAGGCGGCGAGGGTGGGGCGGTGACCAACGCTCACGAAGGCGATCTCCCGCTCGATCAACAAGGCATAGAGGTGCTTTTCCGTGGTGACGTCGAGGGCACTGGTGGCCTCGTCGAGCACCACGAAGCGGGGGGAATTGAGCAGCAGCCGGGCGAAGGCGAGGCGCTGCTGCTCGCCGAGCGAGAGGATCCGCTGCCAGTCCTGCTTGATGTCGAGATCGGGGTAGCGGCTCACCAGCTCCGGCAACCGCACCTCCTCGAGCACGTTGCGGAGATGGCCATCGCTGAACCGCTCCGGCTGCTGGGGGTAGCAGAGCTGCTCCCGCAGGCTGCCCAGGATCATGTAGGGCTTCTGGGGAATGAACAGCAACTCCGCCAGGGGGGGACGCCGGATCGAGCCAGCGGCAGGAGGCCAGAGGCCACTGACCAGGCGGAGGAAGGAGGTCTTGCCACAGCCGCTGGGACCCACCACCAGCAGGCGCTGGTTGGCGGCCACCTCAAGGCTGATGTCGTGGATCAGCAGGCGGTCGCTGCGGGGGGGAACCAGGTCGGCGTGGATCACCTGGATCGTGCCCTGGGCTTCAGGGACCAAAGCTGGTTCCTCGCCAGCCTGGGGAGAGGCGGCGGCATTGATCTCGTCGACCTTGACCTGAAAGCCCTCCAGCCGGCTGATGCTGGCCGAGAAGGCCGCCAGGCGATCGATGTTGTTGACGATGTAGCTGACCGAGAACAGCACCTGGGAGAAGGCGATGCTGGCCTGGCCGAACACACCGAAATCCACCTCTTTGGCGAAGTAAACGGGGGCGATCACCAGCCAGGGCAGGAAGCGGGAGAAGTAGTCGTAGGAGCGCTGGATCACCTGAATCAGGGCTTCCCAGATGATCAGGCGGTCGTAGTTGACGATCGCCCCGCCCAGGCGGCGCTCGGCCTCCTTGCCCTCCTGGTTTTCACCGCGATAGAAGGCGATCGATTCGGCGTTGTCGCGGATGTGGACGAGGCCGTAGCGGAAATCCGCCTCCAGCTTGAGCTGCTGGTAGTTGAGGGCCACCAGTTTGCGGCTAGCAAACACGATCAGAGCCGTGCCGCCCACGGAATACACCAGCAGCAAAACGGCGAGATTCACGCTGATGTTCCACAGCACGATCACGAAGCTCACGAAGGTGAGCAGGGCCGCCAGGATCTCCACGGTCACACTCAGGCTGGTGCCGGTGAAGCTGGCCGTGTCCTGGGAGATCCGCTGGTCCGGGTTATCGATCTCCTCGATCGATTCGTCGTTGGGATTGAGGACGTAGTAGGCCCTGTTGGAAAGGTAGCGGCCCAGCAGGCGGGTGCTCAGCCACTTGCGCCACAGCAGGCCGAGTTTCGGGATCAGGTAACTCTGGATCGCCCGGATCGGCAAGGCCAGCACCAGGCAGAAGGCGTAGATCGCCACGATCTTCCAGAAGCCGTCCTGGTCGTAGGCCACCAGGGCGTTGTCGACATTGCGGGCAATGAAGCTGATGCCCACGTTGATGCCGTTGATCACCAGGATCAGCAGGGCGATCACCCCCATCAGCAGCCAGGGCAACCAGCGGCCCTGGCGCAACTTGGCCCGCAGGCTGCCGAAGGCCACCAGCCCGGCGGCGAACAGGGCCATGATCAGCGGCCCGATCGGCCCGCTCCAGAGGGCGGCCACCTGCTCGGGGACCCCCGGCAGGAAACGGCTGCGCAGCTCGGGAATCAGGCTGCCGCTGATCGCCACCGCCGCGGTGAGCAGCAGCAGGGTGAGGCCCACCACCACCGCCAGCAGGGACACCACCAGCAACAGGAACTGCCAGGAACTGCTCTCCTCCAGGGGAAGGAAGTAGGGCTGGGCCAGGCGCTGCAGCTTGCCGAGCTGGTCGCGGAAACCCTTCAGGACACTCATGGACCGATCCATCTGGCGCCATTGTCGCCGTTGGCCTATCCGGGCGGCCAGGCCAGGGGGCGGCCCCCGATCACATGCAGATGGAGATGGAACACGCTCTGGCCGGCCTCGGCGCCCGAGTTGATCACCGTGCGCCAGGCGTCCAACCCCTCCAGCCGGGCCACCTTGGCCGCCACCAGAAGCAGGTGGCCCAGCAGGGCCTGGTCGGCCTCGCCGGCGTCAGCCAGGTTCACCAGGGGGTGGCGCGGAATCACCAGGACATGCACCGGCGCCTGGGGCTGCACATCCCGGAAGGCCAGGCAGAGATCGTCGTCGTAGACCTGATCGCAGGGAATCTCTCCCCGCAAGATGCGCCCGAAGATCGTGGTGGTCACTGGCGGGGGTGGGACAGGCGGGGAACTGGTGCGGTGTCCCCGGGCGGTTGGTTTGATGTTGGCACGGTGCGGCAGCGCAGGGCATCACCGAGCCGTGCACGCACCTGGCGAACCACTTGGTTGAAGCCATCCGGCAGCTGAGGGGCTGAGATGCATGGAAGCTGGAGGATGGCCTGCCTCAGAAGTTGCGGCCTGCGGCCGGCATCCGTCGCAGGCGCTGCGGAGTTGATTTGCGCCCCCGGGGCTGGAGAAGATCAGCAGGCCAGCACTGGCCTGGAATCGGGAGGGCACGGCTGGCGCCGACAGGAGATGCTGAAGTGGAGGCAGCTGATGAAAGGCCTTTGCATCGGCACAGCGGGCATTGGCATTGACACATCCGCTAAGATTCTAACAAATTGGATGGATACGTTCTTTGGAACGGCTCCAATGCTCGCCATCCCCTGAGGTTCAGGCTCATGAGCTCCCCATCCTTCATTGGCCTCAAGTCAGCCCTCCCCAGGGTTCTCGTTGGTGCCGCCCTGCTCGGCGGAGCCGGCTCCTTGTTAACGGCTGGCTCGGCTCGGGCGGCCTGCAATGACGTTGTCCCCTTCAGCGATTGGTCTACCGGCACTGTGCTCACCTGTGACGATAAACAATTTATCTTCACATCATCTTCTGGTATAACCGATCCTGGGCTTGCAACAGTAACCGCCAGTGGGCTTGGCCAGAACTATGCATTGAATTTGAGTTTTGGGACGTTTGACTCTACTTCTACATTTACTCTCAACTACGACGCAATCATCACAGATCCAAGCTTCGCCTTCGAAGCGGTTGCCCTTGACACAGATGTTAATCCTTTTGCTCCTAATGAAGTTCTGACTGCCACTTTTACGGGATTCTCCCCTCCCGTCGTGCTGACGAGCACCAATGGAACTCCTGACTCAAGCCCAGGAGCAGGTGCGCCGACAATCTTGAATGTCGCCAATGTGTACAACTCCAACGGAGGTACTATTTCCAGCGTGACAACCTCTTTCGAACAAGTCCAGCAAGTCCAAGTCCCAGCACCCCTTCCCATCCTTGGCGCCGGCTTCGCTTTCGGCTTCAGCCGCAAACTTCGCAGCCGCATCAAAACACGCAACCAGGCCTGATCCAGGTTTGTTCGTGTTGGTCGGTCGAATCAGTGATCCCTGATCAAGATTGTAGTTAGGCCCTGCGAAAAGCAAGGGTCTTTTCTTGTGTCTCCATTTCACCTCTGGCTCTGGGCAACCCTTCGCCCACCTTGGAGCAGAACGGGATGGGTGTGTTGGCTGGAAGTTTCGATCTCCCCGTTCCCGCTCGGGGTGCCCCCGAGTCAGGATGGGCTGGTGCTTCACTGGGCTGGATGCTAACCAACAGCAGCGCCAGACTCAGAATGCAAGGCTGGCCCCATGACGGAACCTTCATGGGCGCCTGACGGTCAGCAGGTCTCTACCTTTTAGATACCTGCTGACCAAGGAGATGGAGATGGCTGGCTCACCGCAGGATGCGCCCGAAGATCGTGGTGGGCACTGGCGGGGGTGGGACATGCGAGGAATTGGTGCGGTGTCCCCGGGCGGTTGGTTTGATGTTGGCACGGTGGAATCGGCGCCAACCGTCGGGGTCTGGAGGTCGCCGAAGCGAACGTCGCTCCGGGCTATGGACGGGAATCCCCCGTCAACGGAACTGGGGCAGGGAAGCGATGCGCATCAGCAAGGTGGGGCGCTGGGGGGCCGACTGGCCGATCCCCGCAAAGCCAACCGCAAAGAAGCCAGCCACTAGCGCATCACGAATGGCCTTCAGCAGCCAGTTCTGCCAACTCTTGGAGAGTTCGGATTTTACCTTCTTCTCTGCTGCCTTGATCTGTGGCCGCAGGACATCACTGAGCCGTGCACGCACCTGGGGGAGCTCTTGGGCGAAACGGTCGGGCAGCTGAGGGGCGGAGATGCCGGGAAGCTGAAGGATGGCTTGCCGCAGGGCAAGCTCGGTGGTAGAGCTTTCAATAGCTTTGCTGGCCTGGCTGAGCTGTTGCAACCTCCTGTTGGCATCCTCGCCCGCGCTGCGAAGCTGATTCGCTCCCGCATAGGTTTGTAGAGGGATCAACAGGACAAAGCCGAACGCAGCCCAGATCGACAGTGCACGCACACGCCGCATCGAACGGACGAACATTACAACGGAGGGCTTCATGAAGCCCGCAAGCACGACCAAGGTGGCTCCGAGCAATGGCAAAAAAGCACCTTCCCTCAGGGTAGCGCTGAGCCGCAACTGCCAAGCAGATAGATAGAACAGAACCGGCCAGAATAAGGCCAGGATTGTTGCAGCATAAGCCCCGAGAAGGGCAAACCCGGTCCAGTAGAGCAGAGTGGCAATCTCCAAACGCTGGCGCCGCCGAAGCCTCACTTCCACCTCAAACTCAATTGGATCCATGGAGCACCAACAAAAAAACAAGCAGTTGCGTCGCGCCGGGTGGCGTGATTTGAGCAACCTTAGGCCCAATCATACTTTAGAATAGAAGAACATGAGCTGAGGATGAACTTGATATCAGCGTCTTGTAAAGACTAGCTGTGCACATGCGGCCTGGCTCGACCCCTGACATTGATAAAACCCATCGCCTTCTGCTAAAATTCCCACAATAAAAGGTTTTAGCCCAACGCGACCGACCAACATCGGCACCCTCCATCGTCCATGCTTCACACCCTGAAGATTCCGGCGAGAACATCGAGAAACTTCTGGCTGCTCACCGCTGGCCTGGTAGCCCTCCACAACCTCTGGGTGATACAAGCCACCCAAGCAGCACCCTCCTTGATGGTCTTTACATTGTTGTGCTGGTGGGGAGCCCTGACCTGCATGGAAGATCGCCTGGACTCCCTGAGGCCGAGTCCATCCTGGGCATCGCTGTTGACTGGAGCGTTAATTCTCATCTGGTGCTTGATGCGAAGTTCCCTGATCCTGGATCGAGACAGCATGATCTACATCATCGGTGTGCTGCAAGTCATCGCGCTCGCCTTTTTCTGCAAGCCAATTCGATTGGTAGCTGTGTTCTGGCAACAGCTTCTGATTCTTTCCCTGGTTCCCCTGTCATTGCTTGGTAGACGTTTTTACCCCGAGGGTGCCTTCAGCATCATTACCGCCAGGATGGCTCAAGCATGGCTCAACATCCTTGGTTTTGATGCCACCAATGTCGGCAGGGTCGTCACAATCAACCAGCAAGCCTCCGTTACTGTTGCTGGCCCCTGCACTGGCTATGAGCAGATGTCGCAGGTGATGGCCATCGCTGTGATCTTCTTGCTGGCTTTCCCATTGCGCAAAGGTCATCATCAAGCCCTGATTCTTCTGATTGCTCCATTGATTGCCATTCTGTGCAACACCTTTCGGATCGCCCTTCTCAATGTTATGGTTTACAGTGAAGAGGCTGGAGAGTCAGGTGATCATTGGTGGTTTGATTTTTTCCATGATGGTGAAGGATCGCTGATCTTTTCTTTGATGGCCGTCTTCCTGTTCTCCTGGAGTTATCTAAAGGTGCTAGATCGAGAGCTGGCCTCCTGATCTGCTTTGCGTGATCCGTACGTTCGAGCCTGCCTAGCCACAGCCGCAGCCACCGTAAGTGTTGGCCTGCTTCAGGTGATCGTTTTCCCCCGCTGGCCAAGGATCAATGCCACCGGAATCGATCTCTTGGCCCTGCAGGGGAAGCGGGTGGCATCCCATCGCTTGCTGTTGCCCGCACTGGGCTCGGCAACCGTGGCCCAGAGCGCCCTCCATGAGTTTTCGATTCCACTGGGAACTGTGAAGGAGCCAATACAGCCTGATGCCAGGAGAGACATCCTGCTTCGTATCAGGCTGCTGGAGCCAAGGAACTGGCGCGCCTTTCAGGTGGCCGATGTCACCGCCGGCATCAGCGCCTTGGAGATTAAGCAGCGGACGCTGAATGTTCTTAATGACGATGAACTGGCCAAGGGACAGATCATGGGTAAGCCAGCCTTGCAAACCTGCCTCAGAGAGAAGGGGAATGGAGTTGTCACCCAAAAATCCTTCTTCGCCCTTTCGTTTGAGGAGCCTCTACTCAGCAGGCAACAACAACTTTTGCGGATACTCGGCTTAAGGCAGAATCGCATCCATCAATGCCTTCTGGTGACGCTACAAGTTCCTCAGAACGAGAAGGATGCAGCGGCTGAACTGATTAGAACCTGGAAACAGCTACGCCCCAGCCTGGCTGCACACCTCACCAAGATGACACGCAACTCTTCGGCCCTTTTTTAAATCCAAGACACAAGGACTTGAGGCGACGTCACTGCTCAGGGGGCAGAGCGGGCCCTGAGCTGACCCGATAACAAGCCAAGGCATCGTTAGCATTTCTGAGGGCGGCGTGGAGGCAGCACCCCGGTCCGATTGAAATAGTGTTACAACCGCTCGGGCCAGGGCTTTGAGCAATGGGATCGCTTTGCACCTTTCTCTACCGCTCTGCCAGACTCCGTCTCTGACGCTACCGACCTCGACCAGCTTTGAGGGGCTGCTCCAAAATTGGCCCGATGTAAAAATCGAAGGAATTTACCTTAAGGCCCCAAGAGCCCTCTGACCGCCGACCAGCTGACCGATGAGCACTGGAAAGCCTGTGCGAACCGATGGATGTGTTGAAATCTAAAAAGAAGGGGGTCAGCAGACCTTCCGCCTGGGGACATGAAAGAATATAAGCGAGCATATCATCGATTATGATTGAGTGCAATCACTGCATTGGGATAGGCCCGTGACGACCTCAAGGCGCTCTTCTCGTAATCATTCTGTTGTACTGCTTTGATCAACAGTGCTGGATTCTTTCTGCACGCAGGCTCTGCCTATGCGGCCTGTGGTAGGCCCATTTCAGTCTCGAGATGGGCTAGCGGCAATCCCCTGACATGTGACAGCATCGAAGTTACGTACGTTAGCAACACAGCCAATCGAGGCTCAGCGAATGTTGTTGTAAGCTACTTATCTGAAAGCTCTTTATTCAACATTCAGTCTGCAGGGCCACCCACTCTAGACTTCGCTCAACTTGCTTACGACGTCACCATTGACCTTGGCAGGTTCTTTGAAGAAGTTTCTTTAACTAGCAATATAAATCCCTTTTTTGCTTACTCGGTCCTTGATGCAACATTCGAAGGAGGCATGGCTGACATTATTATTCAAAATCTCAGTGGTTCAACTTCCGTTTCATCCCCTTTGACAGGGAGCCCGTCATCCTTAACGGTCAACAGCGTCTACACAAGCATCGGAGGACTGAATAGTTCTATTACATTTGGCTTCCGACAAGGAACTACACCAGTAAATGTGCCCGCCCCCCTTCCGATTCTTGGTTTAGGCGTAGCTCTTGGCTTTAGCCGCAAGCTACGCAACCGTATCAGAACTCGCTATCAGGATTGATCCAAATTCGGTTTGATTCTGCTTTCGAGCGCTGAGGTTTTCGAGGACTGACCAATCGCAGCTGAAGCCTCAGCATCAACGGCTGGCTGCAGGCCGGCATCTTTATGAGCCCCTAATGACACCCCAGCAGGATGCGCCCGAAGATCGTGGTGGTCACTGGCAGGGGTGGGACAGGCGGGGAACTGGTGCGGTGTACCCGGGCGGTTGATCTGATGTTGGCACGGTGCAGCAGCGCCGCCCTGCGGGGGCTGGAGGCCGCCGAGGTGAACGTGGAGGTGGACATCGCGCCGGGACTGCCGGGCCTGCAGATCGTCGGCCTGGCCGACGCGCCCGGCCGCGAATCCCGCGAACGGGTGCGCGCGGCCCTGCGCAACAGCGGCTTCCGCGTCCCCCTCACCCGGGTGATCATCAGCCTGGCGCCTGCCGATCTGCGCAAGGAGGGACCGGCCTTCGACCTGCCGATCGCCCTCGGCCTGCTGCTGGCCAGCGGCCAGCTGGCACCGGAGCGGCTGGAGGGGGTCTGGAGTGCGGGAGAGCTGGGCCTCGATGGCAGCCTGCGGCCGGTGCGCGGCGTGCTGGCCCTGGCCCTGGCCGCACGCCGCGGCGGCGCCAGGGCCCTGGTGGTGCCGGCCGCCAATGGACCCGAAGCGATGCTGGTGGAAGGTCTGGTGGTCTGGCCCGCCGAGGGGCTGAGCCAGGTGGGCGCCCTTCTGGACGACCCCGTCCGGGCCAGTCCCTGCCGCCCTGCCGCCGCCCTGGCCGCCGCCCCTCCACCTCTTGAGCTGGCCGAGGTGCGGGGGCAGGCGCACGGACGGCGGGCCCTGGAGATCGCGGCGGCGGGCAACCACCACCTGCTGCTGGTGGGGCCACCCGGCAGTGGCAAAACGATGCTGGCCCGACGGCTGGCTGGGCTGCTGCCGCCCCTGCCCCACGCCGAAGCCCTCGAAACCACCCAGGTGCATTCGGTGGCGGGTCTGCTGCGCCCGAACACCGCCCTGCTCCAGCAGCGACCCTTCCGCGCCCCGCACCACAGCTGCACCGGCAGCGCCCTGATCGGCGGCGGCGCCATCCCGAGGCCGGGGGAACTGTCGCTGGCCCACAACGGCGTGCTCTTTCTCGACGAACTCACCGAGTTCCGCCGCGAGGTGCTCGACCAGCTCCGTCAACCGCTGGAGGAAGGGGAGGTGTGGATCAGCCGCAGCCGGGAGCGCAGCCGTTTCCCCTGCCGGGTGACCCTGGTGGCCGCCACCAACCCCTGCCCCTGCGGCTGGTTCGGCGATCCCCAGCGGGCCTGCAGGTGCGGGGAAGCCCAGCGCCAGCGCTACTGGTCGCGCTTGTCGGGGCCCCTGCTGGACCGCATCGACCTGCAGGTGGTGATGCGCCGGCTGGAGGCCGACGACCTGGTGCAGCCCTACGCGGTGGGGCGGGCGGACGGGGTGGAGCGGCGAAGCACCCAGGCGGTGGGGCAGCGGGTGGCCGCGGCCCGCCAGCGGATGGTGAGCCGCAACCCGGGGGGCTGCCCCAACGCCGGCCTGGTCCGTGCCGATCTGCAGAGGCACTGCCGGCTCTCGCTCGAGGGCCTGGACCTGTGGCGACAGGCGATCCAGGGACGGCGGCTGAGCGCCCGCTCGGCGGAGCGGCTGCTGCGGGTGGCCCGCAGCCTCGCCGATCTGGAGGATCGGGAACGGGTCGAGCCGGCCCATCTGGCCGAAGCGCTCACCTACCGCTCCTTCGATCAACTCCAGACCACGGAGCCAGGCGGTAACTAAGGCCTGTAGGGATCGTGCTTGTAGGCCTGCATACCGATCTTCGGAGGCAGGTGGGATTTCTCCTCCCGGGGATCACCGAAGGCGTGGGTGATCGCCTCTCCGAACCAGCGCCGTAAGCCGTCAATGAATGGGGTCATGGGACCTGCTGCCATGGAGGTCAACCCCAATCTGGGCCCACCAAGGTGGCCATGGCATCGGTGTTTTTACCTGGTCCCGGGGTTGTCCCTTGGCCTGAGTTCAGCGGCGGCGCCGGCGTTGCTGGGCCTTGCGCTTGTACTTCTCGACCGGGGTTTCGTGGTGACGCAGGCGCTTGAGGTCGGCAAAGATGCCCGCCTTGGACACCTGCCGCTTGAAACGGCGCAGGGCCGATTCAATTCCTTCGTTTTCGCCGACGGTGACCTGGGTCATGAACCACGCAGAGGGGCTTAATAGAGCCCAATGTAGCAACCGCCTCCCCGAGCAATCCGATCAGGGCGCCTTGGGCAGCGGCGGCGGGGTGGCCCCACCGGGTGGCTTGACCCCATTGGCTGCTGGCACGGCCGGGAGCGGCACGGGCTCTGCCTTCGGCAATGGCTTCGCCTTCGGCAATGGCTCTGGTTTCAGCAACGTTTCGGCTTTCGGCTGGGCACCCTGGGAGGGTGTGGCCGGCTTCGGCGGACCCTCGCTGGCGGAAGCGGCGGCGGTCGGCCAGGTTTCGCGGTAGAGGTAGAGGTGGCCGAGGGCGCGGTTGCCGAAGTGGCGCCGCATCAGCTTCCAGCCCGGTTCGGGGACGAACAGCAGGAAGCCGGCGTCATGGCCCTGGGTGCGCGCCACCACCATCTCCGGGCCGCTCTGGTTGCGAGTGGGGGCTGCCAGCAGCAGGTTGTCGTTGCCGCTGCGCACCACGCTGAGCCGGTACACCGTGGCCAGATCCGCTCCGCCGACCCGCACGGAATAGCCGTTGGCATCCAGGTAGCGGCTGCAGATGCCGGTGAAATCGAAGCTGCCCAGCAGGGGATCCACCCGGGCCGGGCTGGCGCCGGAGGTGGCGAAGCAGGGCCGGCGGTCGGTGATCTGCTCATAGATGTTGAGCTGGGCGCGGCTGCCATCGCCGATCGGCGCGGCCACCAGCACGAACCGCTCCTGCGGCACCTCCCGCGCTCCGAACAGGGTCTGGACCTGGAGCTGGGCCTGGGCGCCCGCCGCCCGGGGCAGGGCCGTGGCCAGGGCGGGCGCCAGGCAGGCCAGCCCCGCCATACGGAGCGTCAGGCAAGCCAATCGCTTCACAGCAGGGAGCAGCAAGGGGGCCCCGATCGTAGAAGTGGGCCCGGAGGCCGTCAGGGGCCTTCGGCCGGCAAGTTGAGACGAATCGCGACCAGCAGGCTGATCAGGGTGCCCGGCAGGCAGGCGGCCAGGATCAGCCGGGTGGTGCTCACCCCCAGATCGGGTTCGCCATAGGCGAGTTCGAACACCGAGCCGGTGGCGGCGATGCCAAGCAGGCAGGCCAGGGCCAGGAAGACCCCGGCGAGGGGTTTCATCGGCATGGGGGCGCTCTCAGCGAAGGGAATGGACGGCGTCGCGGCGAAAGCCGTGTTCCTGCAGCTCCTCGTTGAGGCTGAGCTCATCGGTGACCCGGTCAACGAAGAGCACCCCGCTGAGGTGGTCCATCTCGTGCTGGATGCAGCGGGCGAGCAGGCCATCGGCCTTGAGGCGACGCGGCCGGCCGTGCTCATCGCGGAAGCTCACCTCGATCGTGCTGGGGCGCACCACCGAGAGGTACACCCCGGGGATGCTGAGGCAGCCCTCCTCGTAGGTGTCGAGGGAGGCGCTGGCCGAGCCGATTTCCGGGTTCACCAGCACCATCGGCGGGGTGGCGGCGTTCTCAGGATCCAGATCGATCACCAGCAACTGCTTGGGCACCCCCACCTGGGGAGCCGCCAGGCCGATGCCGTGGGCGGTGTACATGCTGCGCAGCATGTCGCGGGCCAGCTCGCGCACCGTTTCATCCACCTTGCTGATCCGTTTGGCCGACTGGCGCAACACCTGATCTCCCAGGGTGTGAATGAGAAGGGGGGGCTGCTCGAGCGCCTCCTTGGGAACCTGGACGCTGCGGCTGGTCTGCTCCGCCTGGCGGGCCATCCGGGCGAAGCTGCTGGCCAAAGACATCACCTGAAACGATGGGGAGATTGTAGAAGCCGCCGGAGGGCGCCAAGCCGTTGGGAAACCTGCCTCTGGGGGGCCCGCTGGCAGCGGCGGCGGTGGTCGGACGCCATCCGGTCGTGCTCGAGCCGCGGTGGCACCAGGGCCGGCTCTTCTGGCTGGAGCAACGGCCCGGGGAGCAGGGCCGCACCACCCTGATGGGCCGCGCCACGCCGACGGCGGCGGTAATGGAGCTGACTCCAGCGGCCTGGAACCTGCGCAGCCGACTGCATGGCTTCGGCGGCGGCGCCTACGCGGTGGGGGCGTCGGCCGATGGAGCAACGGCCGTGGTGTTCAGCCATGACGGCGACCGTTGCCTCTGGTGCCTGGAACTGCCGGCTGCGGGAACCCTGGCAGCCGGGGAACCGCGGCGCCTGGGGGAACCCGCCGAGCGGGCCTTCGCGGGCGGGCTGATCGACGGGCGCCGCAGCCGCTGGATCGGGGTGATGGAGGAGAGTGGGCGCGACCAGCTAGTGAAGGTGCCCCTGGCCGGTGGAGAACCCGTGCCGTTGCACCAGCCCGCCGACTTCTGCGGCTACGCCGCGCTCAGCCCGGCCGGCACCCATCTGGCCTGGGTGGAATGGCAGCAACCGTTCATGCCGTGGGAGCGCAGCCAGCTCTGGCTGGGCCGCTTCACTGGCGCCGGGGGGCTGGAGGAGAGCCGCCCGGTCACCGGCGGCGAGGACTGCTCGGTGTTCCAGCCGCTGTGGCTGCCGAATGGCGATCTGGTGGTGGCCAACGACCGCAGCGGCTGGTGGAACCTGGAGCGGCTCGCGGGTGCTGAGCAGCTCCGAGAAGCCTGTGGCCCTACGGGCACCCAGCAGGCCCTGCTTTGGCAGCCGCTTTTGCCGATGGAGGCGGAGTTCGCCATGCCCCAGTGGGTGGAGGGGATGGCAACCACCGCCTGGGACGGGGAGCATCTGGTGGCGGCGGCCTGCCAGGCGGGGAGCTGGCGCCTCGGCCGGATCACCCTGCCGAGCACCGGTGACAGCCCAGGGGTGTGGAAGGACATCGACCTGCCCTTCGATGATCTGGCCAGTCTGCAGGCGGAGAACGGCCGGCTGGTGGCGGTGGCCAGTGGACCCACCGACGGATCCGGCCTGCTCGAGCTCGACCTGGGCAGCGGCGCCTGGAGCCACACGCCCGCCGCCGGCTCGCCCCCGTTGAGCGTGGAGGCGATTAGCCGACCCGAGGCGCTCTGGTTCACGGGACATGGCGGGCTGCCCACCCACGCCTGGTTTTACCCGCCCCACGGTGGCGCCCGGCCGGGGGCGCCCCTGCTCGTGAAGGGCCACAGTGGCCCCACCGCGATGGCGCGCACGGGCTTGAACCTGCTGACCCAGTTCTGGACCAGCCGCGGCTGGGGGGTGGTGGACGTGAACTACGGCGGCTCCACCGGCTTCGGGAGGTCCTACCGGGAGCGGCTCGCTGGCCAGTGGGGAGTGGTGGACGTGGACGATTGCGCCGCCGCCGCCCAGGCCCTGGTGGACGCTGGCAAGGCCGACCCCGGGCGGGTGGCGATCGAGGGGGGCAGCGCCGGCGGCTTCACGGTGCTGGCGGCGCTCTGCTTCACCGATGGGTTCCAGGCCGGGGCCTGCCGCTACGGCGTGGCTGATCTGGCCGCGTTGGCCACGGGCACCCACCGCTTCGAAGCCCGCTACCTCGATGGACTGGTGGGTCCCTGGCCGGAGGCGAAGCCGCTCTATGAGCAGCGCTCGCCCCTGTTCCATGCCGGCGCCATCACCTGCCCGGTGATCCTCTTCCAGGGGCTCAAGGACACGGTTGCTCCGCCGGAGCAGACCGAGCGAATGGCCCTGGCGCTGAGCGGCAACGGGATTCCGGTGGAGGTGCACCTGTTCCCCGAGGAGGGACATGGCTTCCGCAGCGGAGCGGTGCAGGTGGAGGTGCTGGAGGCCACCGAAGCCTTCTTTCGTCGCCACCTCGCCCTGTGATGGCGTTGCCGGAGGGTTGGGCCACCGCGATCGCCTGGCTGGCGGCGGCCACCGGGATCCTGGTGCTGCTGATGGCCTTCGCCCTTGCGATCGGCGGCAAGCTGGGGCTGAAGCGCTGGGGGATCCCGGAGGCCCTGCTGGCCGGCACTCTGGGGTTGTTGGTGGCGCCCTCGGGGGTTCTGCCGTTGATCCCGGCGCCGGTGATGGCCCTCTGGGATGACCTGCCACTGCCGCTGCTCACCCTCGTGTTCGCCACCCTGCTGCTGGGCAAGCCCCTGCCGAAACTGGCGGGGCTGTGGCGGCCCCTTTCGGGCCAGGTGCTGCTGGCGCTCACCCTGGCCTTTGGTCAGTACCTGGTGGCAGGCCTGGCGGTGCTGTTCGTGCTCCAGCCCATGCTGGGGGTGCACCCGCTGATGGCCTGCCTGATCGAGGTGGCCTTCGAGGGGGGGCACGGCTCGGCCGCGGCGATGGGACCCAGCTACGCCAGCCTCGGCTTCTCCAGCGGTGAAGCCCTGGGGCTGGCGATGGCCACGGTGGGTCTGCTGGCCGCCTCGGTGGTGGGAGGCCTCGTGGTGGTGCTGGCCCGCCGCCGCCAGGGGTTGCTGGGCCAAGGATCTGCGGACGGTGGGATGGCGGAAGCGGCTGAACCCGCCGCTGCACCGGGCGGCGCGTCACCCCCGGGCCCGGCGGCCTGGGCTGTGAACCTGGCCCTGGCCGGGGCGGCGGTGCTGGTGGGGGCGGCGATCCTGGAGCTGCTGCGCTGGCTGGCGCCCCTGCTCGGCGGCGGCTTCACCGCGGTGGTGGAGGCGCTGCCGGTGTTTCCCCTGGCGATCGCCGGCTCGCTGCTGGTGCGGCTGCTGCTGGAGAAAACGGGTCAGCAGGGCCTGGCCTCGGCCGCGGTGCAGGGCCAGGTCGGCGCCATCTCGGCGGATCTGCTGATCACCGCCGCCACCGCCTGCCTGGACCTGAGCCTGCTGCGCCACGACTGGGTGTCGTTGAGCGTGCTGGCGGTGGCCGGGCTGGGCTGGAACCTGGCGGTGGTGCTGCTGCTGGCGCCCCGCTTTCTGCCGCCCGACTGGTTCGAGCGGGCGATCATCGAATTCGGCCAGGCCACCGGCGTGGCGGCCAGCGGCCTGCTGCTGCTGCGCATGGCCGACCCGGACGACCGCAGCGACGCCCTGCCGGCCTTCTCGATCAAGCAGCTGCTGCTGCAACCGTTCCTGGCCGGCGGCGTGATCACGGTGGTGGCGCCCCTGGCGATCGACGGCTGGGGGCTGCCAGCCTGGACGGCTCTCTGCCTGGGGCTGGTGGTGGTCTGGATCGGGCTGGGGTTGGTGCTCGGGCGGCGGTGAGGGCCCTCATCAAGGCCCCAGGGCTCCCACCGGAACCAGCACACCGCCATGCCGTCGTCGCTCGGAGTCATGCACGGTGTCACCGATTTTCAGGGGCTTGATTCCTGGGGAGGTTCTGCAGCGGTTCGAGCTTGATCGAGCAGCCGTGCCGTCTGACGGAGCCCAGCTGCTGCCGCATCAGGACTCGGACTCGGCAGCGCGGGGAAGTAGGAGGAGTCCGTGAGGTTGCCCGCGGCCATGAGATGAACGAGATCCCCAACTGGAGTTGGGCTCTCAATCGCCTGTTCGGCCTGGTGGAGAAGCAGGGCGGGCATCCGGTGGTGGCACAGCACACGCCGGATCTCGACGCTCTAGCCACCTTGCTGCCCGCAACGGCTGCCGATCCGGTGCACCGCATCCTCTACCAGGAAAAGGGTGGTGAATCCACCTCCTACCTGGTGGCGATGGAAGCGGCCCAGCTGCTGCGGATCCTCCAAGTCCCGCGCGAGCAGCGGCAGGTGTTGCACTGGCGGCGTGAGGCCCGCGAGCGGGTCGTGAGTGCAACAGAGCGCCGCAATCGGGATCTGGGCCTGGCGCAGCAACGCCAGTTGGGGCTGAACCTCTATGACACCACCCTCAGCCAGTTGCGCACCGTGCCCCCGGCGCTGGCGGTGGATCGATGGCTGTTGGAGCAGCTGCCGGAGCTGAGAGGGCGGCAGGCGTCCTTCCTGAGACAGCAGTGCCAGGAGCTGGCGGAAGGTCTGGTGCTGGGACTGGATCAACGCATCCCGCCCTTGGTGCTGCAGGCCAACCGGGCCATGGATGCGGCCTATGCGATCCATGCGGCCGAGCTGATTGGTCTGCCGGAGTTGTCGGCTCCTTTCCGGGGGAGCCCCTGGGAGGTGCTGGCGAAAGAGCTGCTGGATCTCACCGTGCCATCAGCGCCGGAGAATGCCGCGCGGTCAGATCCAGACCGGCAGAGGATCAACGCCTGGGCCGAGAAGCTCGGCATCGGCCCCTGGTACCAATGGGTGCCAGCGGATCCCAGAGGCGATGAAGGCCCATGACCGCAACCAACCCCATGCGGTGCTGTTCGGTCTCGATCACAAGGGGCTGATGGAGGCGCAGCACCTCAGCCCGGCAGGCCGGTGAGCACCAGCTGGTCCCGGTGCACCACCGCATCCCCCACCGCCCCCAGCTGGCGGCGCACCTCCTCGCTGCTCAGCCCCATGATCTGGCGCAGTTCCTCGCTGCTCAGGGTGCTCAGGCCCCGGCCCAGCTCCTGGCCCTGCAGCGACAGCAGGCGAACGGCGTCGCGTCGGCCGAACGCCCCCTCCACCCGGCGGATGCCCACCGCCAGCAGCGATGCGCCGCGCTCCACCAGGGCCCGCTCCGCCCCCGCATCGATGACCAGGTCGCCCCGGGGGATCAGGGCATGGGCCAGCCAGCCCTTGCGATCCGGCAGGGGTTTGGCGCTGGGCTGGAACACCGTGCCGAGCCGCTCCCCGGCCAGCAGGGCCTCGAGCACCGCCGGGTCGCGGCCATCGGCGAGGCGCACGCGGATGCCGCTGGAGGTGGCGATGCGGGCCGCCGTCAGCTTGGTGGTCATGCCACCAGTGCCCCAGCGCCCGCCCCCACTGGCCACGCCGCTGAGCCGGGCCAATTCGATCAGGTCGCGCACTTCCTCGATCGGCTCGGCGCTGGCATCGCGGCGGGGATCACCGGAATACAACGAATCCACATCGGTGAGCAGCACCAGCTCGTCGGCGCCGATCGCCACCGCCACCAGGGCCGAGAGGGTGTCGTTGTCGCCGAAGCGCAGCTCGTCGGTGGCCAGGGTGTCGTTTTCGTTGACGATCGGCACCACGCCCCAGCTGAGCAGCTGCTCGAGGGTGCGGCAGGCGTTCTGGTAGCGCCGCCGGGAGGCCAGATCGCCGCGGGTCAGCAGCACCTGGGCCACCGTTTCGCCATGGCGGTCGAAGGCGTCTTCGTACAGCCCCATCAACCGACCCTGGCCAATGGCGGCGGCGGCCTGCAGGGCCACCACTTCGCCGGGCCGCTCCTTCAGCCGCAGGGCGTGGCAACCGAGTCCAACGGCACCGCTGGTCACCAGGGTGATCGCGTCACCCCGTCGCCGCTGGCGGCTGAGGCTGCCGGCCAGCCCATCGATCACCGCTTCAGTGCCACGGGCACCCGAGCCACGCAGCAGACTGGTGCCCACCTTGATCACGCGCCGCAGGCTCATCGGCCCAGGCTGGCGCCCATCCAGCGGGCCAGGCCCAGCTCGGCGCGCTGCAGCCGGTCCCGCTTGCAGGTCTGACCCAGCGGGTCCACCGGCTTGACCAGGACGGTGAACAGCCCCAGCCGATTGCCGGCCAGCACATCGGTGAACAGGCGGTCGCCCACCATCGCCACCTGGTGGGGGGGGAGCCCCAGCTCGGCCAGCACCTTGCGCAGGGCGCTGCGGCGCGGCTTGCCGGCCGAAGTGGTGAAGGGCAGGTCGAGTTGCCTGGCCACCGCGCCGATGCGCCGCCTGGAGGGGTTGTTGCTGAACAGGTGCACGCGCAGCTGCTGCTGGGCTGCGCGCAGCCACTGCTCCATGGCGGCGGGCAGCTCGGAGCGGTGGCGGGGCAGCAGGGTGCGATCCACATCGAGGATCAGCGCCTTGATCTGCCCCTGGTAGAGGCGCTCCAGGGGCAGCTGGGCCAGGCTGGTGTCAAGCATCCAGCTGGGTTGAAGCAGCCGCTGAAGCTTCACCCGGCCTGCTCCCGATCGTCGAGTTCGGCTTCGATCATGGGCTGAATCCGCTCGAATTCCTCCCCTTCCACCACGACACCGTCACCGTCCTGCATGCGGGCCACCACAAAGAACGGATCGAGGGGGATGTAAAGCCCATACTCGCCATTGTCGACCATGAAGCTCACCAGGAGTTCATAGGTGTCACTGTCGTCATCGAGGTCGTCGTCTTCATCGAGATCGTCGGGGTCGGGCTCTTCGAGCTCACCGCTGACGGTGAGGGTGACGGCGGAGCGCACCAGCAGCAGGTCATGTTCCTGCAGCACCACATCGGCCACCGAGAGAATCGGCTCGCTGGTGTGGATCGTTTCGATCAGCTCCGGCTCCTCCTCGTCGCCGTGCATGCGGAACAGGCAGACCGGGGTGTCCACCGGGGTCAGCAGGGCATAGTCCTTGCCCTCCAGGGGGATCAGCTGCTCCAGGTAACAGAGAAGTTGACGGCCCTGGTCGTCGCGGACCACCACCGCCGGCACATCCCCGGATCCGGCGGTCATGGGTCCTTCGGCAGGCATGGGGAGATGGCAGACCTCTTCAGAATGTCGCAGCGTCGACCGAATTTCCGAGCGGCGGGGTCGAAAGTGTGACCGGACCGACGGGAGCAACCGGACCGGGCTCCGGGCCTTCCTGCAGCCACTGCTCCAGCAGCAGGGCAGCCGCCGCCGAATCCAGCCGGCCGCTGCGGTCGCCATGGAGGCCGTGGCGTTCGCCGGCCTCCCAGCTGCTGCCGTACTCGTTCACCCAGGCCAACGGCAGCCCGGCAGCCCTGGCCAGGGCTTCGCCATAGCGGCGACTGTGCACGGCCTGGGAAGTGGGCCGCTGCTGGGCGTCGAGGGGCAGCCCGACCACCAGGGCGGCGACCCGCCGCCGCTGCAGCAACGGCCCCAGCAGCTCGAGGTCGTCCTCCAGGCGGCGGCGCAGCAGGGCCGGCAAGCGGATCACCGACAATCCCAGCGGATCGCAACCGGCCAGACCGATGCGCCGGCGCCCCACATCGAGGGCGAGCACGGAGCGGGGCCGGGGCGGGACGGAGCCCCTCAACGGTGCATCACCGGCCGGAATTCAGGGTGGCGGGGCCATGGCGCAGGCCGGGGTTCGGCAGCAGAGTTGTCGGCAGCAGTGGCGTTGGCAGGAGAGGTGTCGGCAGAAGTGGCGTCGGGACCGGCCGCCGCCGGGGCTTGAAGGTTTCGAGCACGGTGTCGAGCCGCCAGCGGGAGGCTCCCGGCTCGGCCAGGCATTGCTGGCGGCGCCAGACGCTGCGGCCCATCAGCAGTTCTTCGCCATCCACCAGGGCACCGAGGCCTTGAAGCCAGAGAGTCCGCTCCCCGTCGCCGTTATCGCTGCGCAGCCGCACCTGGGGGGCACTCCCGGCCACCTCCCGCAGCAGCCGCTCCAGGGGCCTGCCCAGCAGGTGGGACCAGCCGGGATGCAGGGTGATCTCCAGCTCGATCGGGCCCTGGTCGTGGGAGCGCAGCCGCCGCACGCCCGCCACCGCCTGCTGGCGGGTTGGGTCGACCCAGAGCAACCCTCTGCCCTGGGTCTGGTCGAGCAGATCCTCGCTGCGGCGGTCGAGCAGTTGGCGCAACTGGGCCGGACAGGCCGCCTGCTCCAGGTGCCAGAGCAGGGCGGCTGTGCGCCGATTCAAGCCACACCGCTGCAGATCGCCGGGTGGGTCGCCGCCTGGAGCCGCCTGCCGCCCGGGTTCCCAGCACCAGAGGGTTTGCTGGCGCAGGGGTTGAAAACCCTGTTCGCGTAGCAGGGCGAGGCGATCGATCCGGCCGGTGCCGGCCGAGGCGATCCAACTGGTGGCACCGCGGCGGCGGTGCAGGGCCTCCCGGAGCAAGGCGGCCTCAACCTGGTGCACCGTGGGGCTGCCCGGCTGGGCCAGGGACTGCCGGCAGGTGCGCAGCTGATCAAGACCCCAGCAGGTGCCACTCCGGTTCAGCCGGCGAACGATGGCCAGCCCGACCACTTGTTGGGAGGCCTGGTAGGCCACCAGGATCTCGGGTGCCAGGGGTGGCCGGCGGATCAGGCCATTGAGCAGGCGCTCCGGCTGCTGGAGCAAGACGGAGCGCTGGAGAAGCGGTTGCAGGTCGACGAAGGCCTCGGACTGGAGCAAGGGCAGGCTCCAGCCCTGGAGCGGCTCGATCCGGATCGCACCCGGCGCAGCGGGCGGTGCACCTCCCGAGGGGCCAGTGGGGGGTGACTGATGCACGGAAGAACGCCTGTGCCTGAACTGTATCGGCAGTTCAGGCGGGCCTGACCACCACCAGGGGGGTGCGCTCGTTGGCGTTACCGGCCGGGTTGGGGCGCAACGCCCGCTGCAGCAGGGCTTCATCGCAGCCTGGGCTTGACGCCAGCACCTTCACCCGGCCCAGATCATTGACATCCACCACAGCCACAGGCACGCCCAGGGCCGCCGCCAGATCCCGGCAGGTGCGCTCGGGATGGGCGGGGCCGAGCACGATCGTCTGGTCGTAGGGGGGGGTGGTGCCGGTGATGTCATCGATCAGCCGGGCCTGCTCCCCGGCCAGGCGGTAGAAGCCGCCGCGGCTGCCCACCAGTTTCATCAAGGTGCCCACCAGCCAGGCACAGAGCACCCGGGCCGGGCCGACGTCGTTGATCAGGGTCTGGAGGCCGCAGGCGGTGGCCAGGCTGCTGGTGGGGTGGAACACGCGGCAGAGCAGGCGGGCCAGTCCCGACGGCTCCACCATGGCGGGATGCTGATAGCGGCCCTGGATCACCGCCAGGGGCGTTTCGCCGATCGTCAGGATGTCGCCCGGTTGGAGAACCGCTCCGGCGTAGCGGCGCAGCACAGCGGCGGGATCATCCAGCACCCCGAGCAGGTGGGTGGGCACCGGCAGCACCTGGCATCCCTCGCCGGCGCGCCAGGGGGCCGTGGCCGGATCGAGCGGCTCAGGCTTGCGCAGCGGGATGAGCACCCCATCCCGGCGTTGCAGCCGCCCGAACGGCCCGTAGTTGACCCAGAGGATCTCCAGCCAGAGGGTGTCGAGCAGCGCCGCCAGGTCGGTGCCTGGATCGAGGCCCGACGCGCTGGGCCGATCGGCCTGGATGCGCAGGGTGAGCTGAGCCCGGGTGGTTTTGTGGCCTTTGACGATGTAGGCGGCCCAGTAGCCATCGGCCCGGGCCGGTTCGTCGGGATGGTCGGCGATCACGCGGCTGCTCACCCGCACGCCAGCCAGATCGCCGCGGCCCAGCAGGGTGGGCAGGAGGGTGAGCTCCGGCACCATCACCTCCATGCGGGCGTGGGGGTTGTGGATCTGGATCACCCCCTCCACGACCACTTCGCCGCCGGAATCGCTCACCGTCCAGTCGCCCGCATCGAGCCTGAGGGGTGAGGCGGGCCGGAGCCGGTGGCGCAGCTCCAGCCAGAGCAGGGTCAGGCCGAACAGCAGGGCGATGATCAAAATCCCGCAGACCAGGGAAGACAGGAAGGGCAAGGCGGGTGCGGTGCGGCCGGAATCAGCGGGAGCGTAGGCGCTCAAAGGGGCTCGGACCTAGGTTCTGGCCTGAGATCTCCGGCGGGATGGGATGAAGAAGACCTTCGTGCTCGATACGAACGTCCTGCTGCACGACCCTGGGGCCCTGAGCCGATTCGAAGACAACAACGTCGTCATCCCGATCGAGGTGGTCGAGGAGATCGACCGCTTCAAACGGGACGCCACCGAGAAGGGGCGCAACGCCCGCCTGGTGTCGCGGCTGCTGGACGGGTTGCGGCAGAAGGGGAACCTGGCGGAGGGGGTGGAGATCGAGGCGATCCATCAGGGCCGGCTCAAGGTGGTGTTCTGCCGCAGCCAGACCCTCAGCCAACTGCCGCCCGAGCTGCAGGCCGGCAACGGCGACAACAACATCCTGGCGGTGGCTCTGGAGCAACGGCTCCATGGCGTGATGGGCAGCGAGCCCCCCGTGATCCTGGTCACCAAGGACACGAACCTGCGCATCAAGGCGGATGCGGTGGGCCTGATCGCCCAGGACTACAACACCGGCAAGGTGGCGATCGCCGACCTCTACCCCGGCCTCACCGAATGGTGGGTGACGGCCGCCCAGATCGAACAACTCCACCGGGAGGGGGGGCTGCCGCTGTCGGTGCTGGCCCCCCTCCCCGAAGGTCACGCCCCCCTTCACGCCAACGAGGGGGTGACCCTGGTGGATGGGGCCCAGCCCAGCCACACCCTGCTGGCGCGCTACTGCGCCCCGGCAGCCAGCCTGCGGCCGCTGCAGAAGGGGGGGCGGATCAAGCTGGGCCGGGTGAGCGCAAGGAACCGGGAGCAGACCTTCGCCCTCGATCTGCTGCTCGATTCCGCCATTCAGCTCCTCACCCTGGTGGGCAAGGCGGGCACGGGCAAGACCCTGCTCGCCCTCGCCGCCGGCCTCCACCAGGTGGCCGATGAACCCCTCTACGACCGTCTGCTGGTGACCCGACCGGTGATCCCGCTCGGCAAGGACATCGGCTTTCTGCCCGGTGACCTGCAGGAAAAGATGGGCCCCTGGATGCAGCCGGTCATCGACAACCTCGATTTCCTGCTGGGCGCCGAGGAGCCGTCCCATGGCGCCGCCCGGCCCAACCGCACCCCCCGCAACAACTGGGCCGACCTCAAGGGCATGGGCCTGCTGGAGGTGGAGGCGATCAGCTACATCCGCGGACGCTCGATTCCGCGCCAGTTCATGGTGGTGGATGAGGCCCAGAACCTCACGCCCCACGAGGTGAAAACAATCGTGACCCGGGTTGGAGAAGGCACCAAGATTGTGTTCACCGGTGACCCCTACCAGATCGACAATCCCTATGTGGATGCCGACAGCAACGGCCTCACCTGGCTGGTGGAGCGCTTCAAGGGCCAGGAACTGGCCGGCCACGTGACCCTGCACAAGGGCGAGCGTTCGGCCCTGGCGGAGCTGGCGGCGAACCTGCTCTGACCAGCCGGGGTTGCCATTCTCCGGAGTGCATTGACCATGATCCGAGGATCGCCACCACCCCTGCCACCATGCCGGAAGCGTTTCCGTTTCGCCCACCCTCCAGCCGCCGCGATCAGCTGGGACGGGTCATGGGCGCCGCTCTCGGCTTTTCGGTGGCGTTTCTGGTGGCCGGCCGTCTGGCCCCGGTTCCATCCACCCTGCTGTGCTCAATCGCCCTCGCGGGTGCCGCAACCCTGGCGGGGCGGGTTGCCACTCCCCTGCGATGGTGGGCCCTGTTGGGGGTGGCGGCGGGTTGCCTGCTGGGCACCGCCAAGGTGATGGCCGGGGCCTTGCAGGACACCGAAGCCCAGCCCAACCTCCCGAGCCGGGCCTTGGCGGTGCTGCTCCTCGCCGGTGCCGGTTCCCTGGCCGGCCATGCCTTCAGCACCACACGCTCCCTTTACGATCGCCAACCGAAAGATCTGCTGCGCTCGGCCAGCGCCCTGACCACCGGACTGTTTGCGGTGCTTGTCACCCTCACCTTCATCCATGGGGGATTGGATGCCGCCCGCACCTTCTCGAGCCGCTTGAGCACCTCGCTCACCATCCTGGTGGCTTCGCTGAGCGTGCCGGGCTGGCTGATCCACCTGCTCGTCCACTCTGCCCATTCCGAGGAGCATGACTGAATCGGCGGAACAGGTGCTTCTGGGGCTGGCCGGCGGGCTGCGCTTCGTGCTGGAGGCCCTTTCTGTTGCCACGGTGCTGCTGGGCCTGGTGGCCACCGCCTCCCAGCTGCTGAACAACTCGATGGGCCGGCGTCGCCAGCGCCGTTCCCTCGCCGGAGCCCGGATCACCTTCGGCAGCTGGCTGTCGATGGCCCTGGAGTTCCAGCTCGGCGCCGACATCGTGGCGACCACCACCGCTCCGACGGGCCCGAATCTGATTCAGCTGGGGGTGGTGGCCGTGATCCGCACCTTCCTCAACGTTTTCCTGGCGCGGGAGCTTGAAACCGAAAGCCGGCTGGAGCGGGAGTCGGCCAATGGGCCAGGTCCGGGAGGCTCGCCGGCATGAACATGACCAACGAGCTGGCCAAGCAGCGCAACCGCGATGCGGCTGAGCGCACCCTGATGGCCTGGATCCGCACCTGCCTTTCCCTGATCAGTTTCGGCTTCGGCCTCGACAAGATCGTCGCCGCAATCAAGAGCCAGAACGGCGTGGCTGGCCATGCGGGCCTGGGGGTGCGGCTGGTGTCGATGGCCTTCGTGCTCACCGGCATGGTGGCGATGGTGGCGGCAACCCTGCAGCATCGCCGTGAGCTGCGTCGCCTCACCGGCGACACGTTCACTTTCCACAGGCAACGTTCGATCGCAACGGCCACGGCCGTGAGCCTCACCTTGATTGGCGCCATCGCCTTGGCGATGCTCGCCTACGGGGCATTCTGGCGCTGAGCCTTCCACTCCTTTCGTCCCCGCTCCCCATGGCCCAGCTCGCTGCCGCACTCCCGGGCCTCACCCTGTTCACGATCATGTTTGCCCTTGGCCTGGGATTGCAGCTCGATGCGATCGCGCAGTTGCGGCACCGGCCCGCCCTGGTGATCCGGGTGCTGATCGGCTCCTGTGTGCTGGTGCCCCTGGTGGCGCTGGTGCTGATGAAGCTGCCCCTGAGCTTCGCCCTCTCGAAATCGGCCCGCTTCGGCATCGCCCTGATGGCGGCTTGCCCGAGCGCCCCCCTCACCCTGCGCAAGGCCGGCAAGACGGGGGGCGATAGCCAGTTGGCGGCCGTGCTCCAGTCCTGCGCGGCTGTGGCCGCGATCGTTTCGATTCCCCTGCTCGCTGATCTGTTCCAGGCTTCGTTCGGAGTAGACGGCTGGGACATCCGCCCCCGGGACGTGGCCCTGCAGGTGGGCCAGGCCCAGGTGCTGCCGCTGCTGGCCGGCCTGCTGCTGAGGCGCTGGAAGCCTCAGTGGGTGGACCGGCTGGTGGGGCCGCTCGACAAGCTCGCCAACGGCTTGCTCCTGCTGTTGATCGTGGTGGTGCTGATCAAGGCGGGCCCTTTGCTGGTGCCGTTCGTGGCGGCCAACCTGCTGGCGCTGGGCTTCATGGCGGCGATGGTGGCCGCCGCCCTCGCCATCGGCTACCTCATGGCTGGCCCGGCGCCGCGCGAGCGCACCACCGTGGCCCTGGTCACCTCGATGCGCAACCCCGGTCTGGCGCTGCTGTTCGCCTCCGCCCATGGCGCCGGCATGCCTGGTTTGAAACTGGCCGTGCTGGCCTACCTGCTGGTCACGGTGCTGCTCTCGATTCCCTTCCTGCGCTGGCAGAAAGGCCTGCAAGGAGTGGCTTCTTGAGGAGGCTGCCCTTGTGACTGATCCGAACGCACAGGAGAGCACTTCCTTCGATCGAATCACTCCATTCGAGCTCAGCTTTTCTCCGGTGGTGGAGGATGCCCCCTATCGCTGGCTTCGCAGCCTCGGTCTGAATCCGCGGCAGGGCCAGGGGCTGGTGCAGCGGGCGATCGGACTGGCCCTGTTCGCCTGGCTGCCGATCGTGATCTGGGCCTGGTTCCACAACCGGTTGCTCGGAATCTCAGTGCCAGAACCCCTGCTGGCGCACTACGGCATCTCCGTCACCTGCCTGGTGGCGATTCCCCTGCTGATCCTGGGGGAGGGGGTGGCTCGCCGGGTGGTGGAGCGCACGGTGTTCCAGTTCGCCTGCAGTGGTCTGGTGGTGGAGGGCCAGCTGGATCGGTTCCGTTCGATCCTGAAGAGCACAGCTCGCCTGCGGGACCATTCCCTGCCCTGGGTGCTGGTGCTCGGGGTGGTGGCGGCCATCACCCTGACCACCCCCACAAGCCTCGATGGCCTCAACTGGGCCGCGGAGGGCGGCGGACGGCTTGGCTTCGGCGGGGCCTGGTTCCTCTATGTGGCTCGGCCGATCTACATCGCCCTGCTGCTGGGCTGGGGCTGGCGCCTGCTGCTGGTGGGCCTGCTCTGCTGGCGCATCGCCCGCCTGGATCTCTCGCTGGTGCCCACCCATCCCGACCGAGTCTGCGGGCTGGGATTTCTGGAGGTGCTGCCCGAAGCGTTCTCTCTCTGGGCCCTGGCGATGTGAGCGGTGATCATGGCGAGCTGGACCCATGAGCTGCACCACCACGGGCAGACGCTGCGGGCGTTGCACATGCCCTTCCTGGCCTTCATCGCCGGCACCACCCTGGTGATGGTGGCACCGCTGCTGGCCTTTGCCCCCCGGCTGATCGCGTTCAGACGCCAGGCCCTGCGGGACTATGGCGCCCTGGTGGGAGTCCACGGGCGCCTGGTGCGACAGCGCTGGATCCTGGGAGAGCGGCTGGCGGACGCAGAGATCCTGGAGGCCCCTGAGCTGGGCCCGATTGCCGACACGGCCGCGATCTACGACGCTGTCCGCGCCACCCGTGCCACCCCGGTCAACCTGCTAGCCCTGCTCAAGATCCTGGTGCCCCTGCTGATCCCAGCGCTGATCGGCATCAGCACACAGATCCCGCTGCGCCAGCTGTTGCTCAAGATTGGCCATGCCCTGCTCTGACGAGGGAGTGGCTCCCCCCTGCGCTCAGAAGGACTGCTGAAACTGAAGCCGCAGTTGCCAGCCATCGGGGCTGTTGTCGTTACCCGCCAGCACGGCACCACCGGTAAGGGAGAGCCTGGCCTTAGACCAGGGGCTCCCCCCAATCGTCGCGCCCAGGGCCGTCCAGGCCTGTTGATTGTCGCCGGCCTGGCCGTCACTGGAGGTTTCACCGCCCAGCCTGGAGTAGGAATCCAGCGACACCCACAGCGTCTTGTTGAGGTCGTGGGTGAGGTGCATCTCCAACGTGCCCATAGGAGCCTGGGTGGTCTGATCGGGGGCCAGCACGTTCGCGACCTGGCTGCCCACCTGGCGCCCCTGGATTGAGAACTCGGGGAAGGCGGGGTCGTTGTTCGGCGTGTAGACATCCACGCTGGGCAGGATCTCGAAGGTGGTGGTCTTCCCCGGTGCCCAGTTGGGGCTGAGCCGCACCGTGGTGGGCAGGCCGGCCCGGAAGGTCCAGCGGTTGGTGCCGATGTTCACCAACTGGTCGTTCTGATAGTCGCCGGTGGGGGGCATCACAGCCACCAGGCCATAGACCACCACAGGCGGATTCTGCTTTTGCATGTAGGCCCCGAACTCGGCTGGCGCCAGGGCCGGGGTGTTCACCAGCCCCACGGTGAAGTGGGCGTAGCTGTCGGCCAGGCCCTGCTTGCTGGGCGCCACCCCGCGGTTGGCGGTGGAGAGGCTGACGTTGGCCCAGGCATAGGGAACCGCCACCGATACCTGGGAGAGCCGATTGCCGATCCCGAAGAAGCGGGCATAGCTCGGTACCACGACATAGGTATCGACGTTGAGATTGGGGAAGATGATGCTGGTGTCGACGACGGTGTTGGAGCTGCTGTACATCCCCGAGATGGTGAACACGTTCGTGCCGGCGGGAGCCAGCCAGAACTGACGGGGGCCGTAGGCCTGCGCCTGGGCCGGCCGGCTGCAGCCAAGGGTCAGCGCCAACCCGCAGGTCGCGAAGGAGGCGGTACGAATCGCAGCGGAGCAGCGCTTGGAAATCCGGGAGGCAGGTGTTGAGTTCATGCTGATTCAGTTCATCTTCACGTCAACTCTGTGGATCGTGCCGTCGAAGCGGAACGGCCGACGCTCGAAGTAATCGAGTGACACCGTTGAGCCGAGATCCACACCCACATCAAAGGTTTCGCTGGCGGAGAAGGCACCAGGCACCGTGCGTTTCACCGTGGTGCGCGCCACCTCCTGTCCATCCACGTTCAGCACCACCTCAGCCGGCGACAGCGCCTGGCCATTTACCAGGGTGGTGGTGACCTCAATGCGATGCGTGCCGGCAGGAATCCTGTTCTTCGAACGGGCGATGGCGCGCTCGATGATCATCGTGTTGTACTCATAAACAAGCTGGCCCTTGTCCAGGTAGAGGCTGAGGCCGCCTCCCGATCCCCCCAGGGCGTACAACACACCGGAAGCATTCTCCTTGAGTTCTGCATCGATACTGACAGTGTTGCTTTCACGGCCCAGTCCAGGGGCCGTGAACTCCGGCATGCGCGTGGTGGTGGCATCGAACTGCCAGCTGGTGTAGGGCGTCTTGATGCGGTCTTCAGGATGCAGACGCAGCCAGATGCCGGCCCCCAGCGGATAGACCTTGTTGGCCACGGCCTGCTGATCAAACGTTTTCTGAAGCTGGGCCAGCCGCTGCGGTTCGCGGGCGGCGAGATCATCAGCTTCGGAGAAGTCAGCGTTGAGGTTGTAGAGCTCCCATTGGTCCTTGGCCGAATCCCAGGCAGCCAGCCCTGGCGCGCCGGGCAGCCAGGGGACCAAAGGGCCGAAGGTGGCGGCAAGCCAACCGTCCTGGAAGATGGCGCGACTTCCGTTGTTGTCGAAGTACTGAACCTTTTTGCGGGTGGGAGCTTTGGCGTTGGCGAAGGTGTAGGCCAGGCTCACCCCATCGATCGGATCCTGCTTGAATCCATCCACGATTGTGGGCGGCTTGATGCCAATGAGCTCGTAGAGCGTTGGCGCGATGTCGTTGACGTGGTGGAACTGGGCCCGTGGTGTTTTGTCTGGTTTGATCCCTTTGGGCCAGGAGATCACCATCGGATTGCGGGTGCCGCCGAAATGGGAAGCAATCAACTTGGTGTACTGGAACGGGGTGTTGCCGGCCCAGGCCCAGCCGGCGTGGTACATGCTGTCGGTCTTGGGACCGCCCAGCAGGTCGAGGCCGCCCATGGTGTTCAGGGCCGCGATCTGCTGCTCGACGGTGTTGGGGATGCCGTTCTGAGCCAGCAACTCGCTGATCGTGCCGTTCTGGCCTTCAGCGCTGGCGCCATTGTCGCCGAAGATGTAGATGACGATCGTGTTTTCCCGCACCCCCAGGCGCTCGAGCTCATCGATCACCTTCCCCACCTGGGCATCCACGTGCTCGACGAAGCCGGCGTAGATCTCCATCAGCCGCAGCTGGAACGGTCGCTGGGCCGCCGGAATGCTGTCCCAGGCGGGCATGGTGGCGGTGCGGGGCGTCAGTTTGGTGTTGGCTGGAATCCAGCCGAGTTGCTTCTGGCGCGCAAACACCCGCTCGCGGTAGGCATCCCAGCCGGTGTCGAACTTGCCCTTGTACTTCTCGGACCACTCCTTGCCCACCTGGTGGGGGCCGTGGGCGGCCCCTGGCGCCCAGTAGAGGAAGAAGGGCTTGTCAGGTGAGAAGGCCCGGTGCTTGCGCAGCCAGTCGATGCTGCGCTGGGCCATGTCCTCGCTGAGGTGGTAATTCTTGTCGTGGGGCGGCTCAATGGCGGTGGTGTTCTCCACCAGGCGGGGCTCCCACTGGGAAGTTTCACCGGCGAGGAAGCCGTAGAAGTAATCGAAGCCGTGGCCCGTCGGCCAGCGATCGAACGGCCCCATGGCGGTGGTCTGATCGGCCGGCGTGTTGTGCCACTTGCCGAAGGCCGCCGTCTTGTAGCCGTAGTGATGCAGCACTTCGGCCATGGTGGCCGAGGTTTTCGGAATCACACCCGTGTAGCCATCCCAGTCGACGGCCCGTTCGGCAATCGTGCCGTTGCCGACTCGCTGGTGATTGCGTCCGGTAAGCAAGGCCGCCCGGGTGGGGGAGCAGATGGCGGTGGTGTGAAAGGTGTTGTAGCTCAGGCCCTGGTCCGCCAGTTTGCTGAGGGTGGGCGTGTTGATCTCGCCGCCAAAGGTGGAGGCCTGGCCGAAGCCGACGTCATCCAGCAGGACGATGAGCACGTTGGGCGCATCGGCTTTGAGGTGCTGCGGCTGGGCGCGGCGTTTGTGCACCGAATCCTGCAGCCGTGGTCGGGCGATGCTGGCGCTGGGCACCGGCGGGAAAGGCAGCACCGAACCGTCGGTGGGGGTGGCGGCTGGGCTGGCTGCCGCTTTGGCTGATGTCTCGGCTGATGCCGTGGCTGATGCAGTTGGACGGGCCCAGGCCCCTGTGATCACGCCGCTGCTCAGCAGCAGGCACAGGACCGCTACAGCCAGGGTTTTCCATGGATGCCTCATGGCTTGGGCAGCACCGGCTTCAGCTGCGGCAGTCCGCCGTCATTGATGTCGAAGTCGGGGTCAAGGATCGTCTTCTCGCCCTGGGCACCGAGGTAGTCGGGCTGGGCCTTCAACCACTCGCTCATCTTCTGCTGCTTGGCATAGGCCTGCAGGCGGGCCTCGAGATCACGCACCACCTCAGGGTTCTGCTCGGCCACGTTGTTCTTCTCGCCGGGGTCGGCCTTGAGGTCGAACAGTTCGATCTTGCCGGGCAGCAGCGCGATCTTCACCAGCTTCCACTGGCCCTTGATGATGGCGCCGCGGAAGGCTTCGACGTTGATCAGGAGATCGTCGTGGGGCGAGGGCTTGCCTTCGGCGAGCATCGGCAGGAGGTTCTTGCCATCCAGGGGCTTGCTGGCGGGGTTCGGCGCCGCGCCGGCCAGGGCCAGGGCGGTGGGCATGATGTCCACCATCTGCGCCGGCTCACTGATCACGGCGGGCTTCAAGGTGCCGGGCCAGTTGAAGATCGTCGGCACGCGCACACCGCCTTCGTAGAGGCTGCCCTTGCCGCCGCGCAGGTTGCCGTTGCTCGCCGGCAGGGATTCCTGCTTGACGCCGCTTTCGGCACGCTCCTCGCGGGAGTGAGCGCCACTGGCGATCACGGCGCTGCGGGGGCCACCGTTGTCGCTGGAGAAGATGATCAGAGTGTTCTTGCGCATCCCCCGCTTCTCGAGGGCGGCCACGATGCGGCCCACCTGGTCGTCCACCGAGGTGACCATGGCCGCATAGGTGCGGCGGGTCGGGTCCTTGATCGTGGCGGCGTAGCGGTCTTCATCGGCCTTCTGGGCCTGATAGGGGGCATGGGGCGCCAGCGAGGCGAAGTAGAGGAAGAACGGCTTGGTTTTGTCTTGCCGCTCGATTTGCTTCACCGCCTCGTCGCCGATCAGGGGCAGGTAGTAGGTGGTCTCCTGCATGAACTTGCCGTCGCGCTGCCAGTCGACGATGCCGCCGCGCATCTTGGTGAAGTAGTCGACCTCGCCGACGAGGTTGCCGTAGAAGTGATCGAAGCCCCGGTTCTGCGGCCAGTATTTCTTGTCGGCATGGCCCAGGTGCCACTTGCCCACCATCGAGGTCTGGTAGCCCGCCTCCTTCAGTGCCTGGGGCAGGGTGCGTTCATCGGTGGGCAGGCCGTAGGTGTGATTGGGGAAGATCACCAGGGTCTGGAGGCCGTAGCGCATCGGGTGGCGGCCCGTCATCAGGGCGGCCCGGGAGGGCGTGCAGACGGGCATGCCGTGGAAGGACTCCATCCGCACGCCCTCCCGGGCCAGCTTGTCGATGTTCGGCGTCTTGATGTCGCTGCCCCGGTAGCCCAGGTCGGCATTGCCGAGGTCGTCGGCCAGGATCACGATGATGTTCGGCCGGCTCGCGCCGACGGCAGATCCGCCAACCGCCCCAGCAGCAGGCCGGTTGGCCTCCAGCGCAAAGGCGGGCACCAGGGCGAACCAGATCAGGCAAGCCAGGCAGGTGAGGCCGGCCAGGGAGAGCAGCTTCAGTTTCTGAAAGGGCTTCTTCAATATGGGCTTCATCGGTGGCTCCCCTTGAGTCGACAACGGGCTGTTCACATCCCGAGCGACTGGGCGCCAAGGCATGAAAAAGTTAGATCGCTGAAGGATTTGTAGCCATAAAAATTAGCAATACCATATACTTTCAGTCTCTCTATCAAGTTTTGTTTTCAGCCTTTGACCATGGCAGGAGTTAGGGAAGCTCTGGACAACACGTCCGCATAGCCAGTCGCGGTCCACCAATTGTTCGGATTGGACTATTTCAGCAGAGATCAGGCTGGAATGAGCCTGATCTCACCATGTTTGGGGACTGGCCCGCT
>NZ_JAGQBB010000023.1 GCF_024345415.1 Synechococcus sp. Tobar12-5m-g
ATCTGTTGGCTCGTCAGTGGTGCCGGCATCACCAGGGCCATGCGCATCGGCCCCAGGGTCAGCAGCCCCGCTCCCAACCGGCCAACGAGCTTGTCGCCAACCGGTCAACCTGATTGTCGCCGGACAGTTGTGGCTGCCGGGGATGTGGCGGCGGTGATAAGCCCGCCGGGTTCGCACATCCACCAGCAGAGGGCCCGGGTCGGTCTGCCTTCTGGTGGTGAACGGCAGCACCTGCTGCGGCGTCAGGCCTTGCTGAGAGTTCCTGGCCAATTGGGGGAGTTCTGGGGGCGTAGAAAAAACGAAGGGCATGGCGGCGTTGGAGTGCGAAGGGATCCGTGGGGAGATGAAAAGGGTGGTGGTTGAGCGGGGACCACGACATCGCCAGTCGGCTTCCCTCAGATCACAGGGTCTCGTCAACACAGCTCGGGTCTTGCTTGGCTGGGACAATACTACGGTATTCCGACCGGTTTAATGAAGGACCCTTGAGGTGTCAACTCAAGGGTTTTGGTCACTCCTTCCCAGGCCCGTTCAGCCTGGGCGATCCGCCTTTCTCAAGGTGTCAAACCAGGCGCCCGGGCGTGTAAGCGTCGCCACGTCCACCGATCGGGAAATCGGTGAAAGTTCAAATGGTTGGGGGTGCTGCGATGGCGGAAGGGTTCCAGCAAAGGTCCAGGCTTCGCCGGATCGGATTGTTAGAAGCGCGTCGCCTGATCTGGGAAGGGGCCGAGCTGCTCGATGCCAGGGGGTTGGATGAGTTCACCATCAGCCACCTGGAGGGGGCTCGCAACCTCAGCAGTCAGGCCGGAACCTGGGAGATCCGCAGGGCCCTGCCCAGCCTGGATGCTCCGATCATCTGCTACAGCAATGGCAACGGGCGTGCGACCGCCCTGGCCTGCCGAATCCTGGACCTCGGCTATACCTATGTGTTTGGTCTTGAGGCAGGGCTCAATGGATTCGTTACCACCGAAACATGATGAAGCTCCACCTCTCCATGCACAAGCAGTAGCGCTTCGCTGGGCAGCAGGGGTCGCCACAGTTCATCCGTGGTCAGCGGTTCCGTACTCACGATCGTGACCACATCGCTGGGTGTGGTCACCTGGGAGAAATCCACCTGCAGATCATCATCGGCCAGGGTGGCCGTGGTGAAAGGAGCCCGTCGGGTCAGAACATGAAGCTTGGTTCCGCCATAGACGAAAAGCCAGTGACCATTGCTGAGCAGGCAGTTGAAGATTCCCTCGACAGCCAGGTGGTCAGCGCAGCGGATCAAGGCCGCAAAGAGCGCTGAATGATCGTTCAGATCAAGGTCGCCGCTGGCGAGCTGATCGAGGATCCAGCAGAAGGCCCGTTCGCTGTCGGTGCTGCCGAGCGGAACAAACTGCTCACTGGTCGGGATTCGGCCGTGGTCCAGATCCCCGTTGTGGGCAAACACCCAGTCCAGTCCCTGCCAGTGGCGATGAAAGGGGTGGCAATTCTCAATCGCCACGCTCCCCTGGGTGGCCTTGCGGATGTGGGCAATCGAGCAGTGGGCCTTGAGCTCCAGGTTCGAAACCTTCGCCGCTACCGGCGAGAATGCCGCTGGGGCCTCCTCCCGGACCATCGTGAGCCGAAGCCCTTCCGGGTCGTAGCTGGCCAAGCCCCAGCCATCTCCATGGTCACCTGTGGCCCCACCCCGCCGAACCAGACCCCGGAAGGAAAAGGTCATGTCGGTGGGGGTGTTGGCGCTCAGGGCCAAGAGTTCGCACATGCTTTCGATGCCTGGGCCTGGGCAGGCAACCAACCCGAACGCCGATCGTATCGGTCGATCAGCCGAATTCCGGCTTGGGTTGGCCGGAGCCAGCCATGGCCGGATGGATCGGCGGGGAAGGCAGGAAAGAACCAGGTGGATTCAGCGGCTCTTGCTGAAGATCTGATCCCAGAGGCCGCCGTTGCCAAAGAACGTCTTGTTGATGGCGGTCCAGCCGCCAAAATCCTTGGCGGTGAAAACCTTGGTCAGCGGAGCAAACCTGTTGCGGGTCGCAGCCTTGACCTTCTGGGTCACTGGCCTGAAGCCTTCATCTGCGAAGGCCTCCTGGGCCGCATCAGTGTAAAGGAATCTGGCAAAGGCCTCAGCCACCTTGCGGGTTCCTTTCTTGTCCACATTCTTGTCGACCACCGCCACGGGGCCCTCGATCAGAATGTTCGTCTTGGGTACCACATAGGGGATGGTCCAGGCGCCGGTCTTCTTGGCCAGGATCGCTTCGTTTTCGTAGTTCAGCAGCACATCTCCCTGGTTCCGCTTCACAAACACATCGGTGGCTTCCCGGGCGTCCTTGGGAAGGGTGTCCACATTGCGATACACATTGGTGATGAAGGAGCGGGCCTGGGCATCGTTGCCTCCGGTCTCGGTCACCGAGCCCCAGAGGCCCAGGAAGTTCCAGCGAGCCCCACCGGAGGTCTTGGGATTGGCGGTGACAACCTCCACATTCTTGTTGTCAAGATCCTTCCACCCGTTGATTCGCTTTGGATTTCCCTTGCGCACAAAGAGGGCCACCGTGGAATTGGTGAAGATCGCGTTGTTCGGATTCTCCTTTTCCCAGCCCGGCTTGATCAGGCCTGCCTCCTGCAGCTTGAGGGTGTCGGCAGCCAGGGCCAGGGCCACCACATCGGCATCCAGTCCGTCGATCACGGCCCGGGTCTGGGAACCGGAGCCACCGAAGCTGCTCTTCACCACCACATCCTGGCCGGTCCGTTTCTTCCAGTCGGCCCTGAACAGGGGGATCACCTTGTCGAAGGCAGCCTTGGTGACGGCGTAGGTCACCAAGAGGATTTCCTGCTTCTTTGGAGTGGCCTGGGCCTGGGCGGGTTGGCCCAGCAGGGTGGAGGAGCCGCTGATAGCCAGGGGAAGGACCACCAGGCCAGCCAGGGCAAGGGCCGCATGGGGGCGGTGGCGCAGAACAGGGGAGATAGAAACCACGGTATTCCGATTGGGTCGAAAGGGAACATAGGTCCCTCCATGCCCTCCTAATTGTGTCCTGGATCACATTGATCCGGGCGACCCCGGGTTCCGTTTTCCGCTGGGGCCGCTGTCACAATCGCCAGTACCTCCCTGGCTTTACGACACCTTGGCCTTCAGCGCGAAAACCGAGTATGGCGTTGTGGCCCTGATTGAACTGGCGGGGGTCCACGCCAGTGGCGGCGTGCTCCAGGTCTCGGAGATCGCCGGCCGTCAGAACATCCCCGAGCGCTATCTCGAGCAGATGCTCACCAGTTTGCGCAGGGGCGCCATCCTGCGCAGCATCCGGGGCCCGCGGGGCGGCTATCAGCTGATGCGCCCTCCAGCCGAGATCCCGATGTCCGAGGTGGTGGCCTGCCTCGAAGGCGAACCCGCCCAGCGGGAGTCGGCGGGCCGCCACAGCCTCGAATTCGATGTCCTTGACCACATCGCCGCCCAGCTGGAGCGCCAGCGCCTGGAGCTGCTCGCCAGCACAAGCCTCCAGGATCTGCTCGACCAGCGCGATGCCCGTCGGCAGTCCCAGGCCATGTACTTCATCTGAGTGTCCAGGCTGACTGGCCAGGGCGCACAGGCCAGGATCAGGCGAAATGACTAAAACCCGCTTGACCGATGGGAATTACGCGCTAAGCTTTGGCAACCTTGGAATCCAGCCATGCGCCGTTGTCGACGAATGACCGTCGCCAGAACCGTTCTGGCTCACCCGACCTCGCCCATGCCCCTCATTTCCATTGCCTTCCATGACCACCTCCCTTCTTTCGAAGCAGCTCCGCCTCACGCTTCTCCCCAATGATGTGCTCCCCGAAGGGCTGAGCTGGCGCATCCAGGATGGATACATTCGAACCTCCACCTGGGATGAGGATGGAGAATCCATCACCCTTGGCATCTGGGGGCCTGGCGACTTGGTGACGTCCCGCTACTCGGCCCTCCGGCCTTTTGATCTTCAGTGCCTCACCCTTGTGGTCGTGGAGCAGCATTTCCCCACGGCTGCCGAAATCGAGCAGTTCCTGCGCCACCAGATCCGCAACCTGGAGGAAATCTTTCAGATCAATCGGATCCGGGCTGCCGAAGATCGTCTGCTTGCCCTGCTCGCCTGGCTTGGTCGGCGCTACGGCCAGGTGAACAGTCGCGGCTCACGCTTTTCGCTCAGGGAGATGAATCTCACCCACAAGGCCCTGGCTGAACTCTGCGGACTGACCAGGGTCACGGTCACCAAGATGCTCAATCGCTACAAGGCAGATGGCGTCCTCCAGCAGGTCAGCAAGGACGACTATCTGATCCCGTCCACCGGTGGGTCGGCCCGCTGCGGCCGCGATGCGCCATCGACTCCCGCACGAAGCCCCGGACTGAGCGTCCTGTCCCACCCCTTCTCCACCACCGAGCTTTGAGACCCATGGCCCAGCCCATTCAGCCACCACGACGCTCCAGCACCAGCACGGAGCGCTTCACCCTGGTGTTCAAGAACGGCGAACGCCTTCTTCACCAGGATCCGATCGCCCTGGCCCAGTTCCGTTTCGATGGCCGCCTGGCTTCCGTCTGGAGAGAGCCGGATGGTCAGGTCTTTGTTTCCCGGTCCCTCCTCCGCGGACGCGAACTCAGTTCCTGATCCTCTTCCAGACCCAGTCCATCTCCCTCGGGTGCCAGCAGCTCAAACCCACGGCGGTTTGCAGCGTGGTCGAAATGCCAGACCAGCTGCCAGCCGCCATGTGGCCGGGGACACCGGCTCAGGCTCCCTGACCCGGCGATTTCCATTCACAGGGAATGAACCACAGCTAAACTAAAGCGCGTTACCCGCTCGCTAAACCGTTCTATTCATGGCTGCCTTCCGTTCCCGGGTCTCCCGTCCACTTCTCTCAGGCATCGTTGGCCTGGCCACCACCATGGCGGCCGTTGCCGAACCAGCCCGTGCCACCACCAGCTTCACCGTCATCAGTTCATCCGAAGCGGCGAAAGCCGCCAGCTCCGGCCGCTGGAAAGTGCTGGATGTGCGCCCGGTTCCCCCGCTTGATTATGTGAGCGGCCATCTCCCCGCTGCCGTGCATCTATCCGAGCAGGCCTTCCGTGGTCCGAACGGCCGCCTTCCCTTCCAGATCTGGGGGGCTGGAGATACAGCCAGCCTGCTGAGCCGGGCCGGCATCTCCAACGCCGATTCGGTGCTCGTCTACTCCGACGGCACGAACGTGCTCGGAGCCGCGCTGGTGGCTTACATCCTGGAAAAGAACGGCATCCAGAAGGTCGCCTTTGTCGATGGTGGGCTCAGTGGTTACAAGGCCGCCGGTTCCCCGCTCACCAAGACCTTCACCCCCTTCAGCCCCGGTCGCTTCAAGCCCACCACGGTGGCGGGCCTGGCCATCTCGCTCAACGAACTGCTGCCCTTGGTGGGTCGCCCGGATGTGGTGATCGTCGATCCCCGCCCCAAGGCCCAGTTCGAGGGCACGGATCAGAGCTTCATCCGCAACGGCCACATTCCCGGCGCCAAGAACATCACCTGGCAGTCGGTCACCGAAGCCAACAACGCGGATGAAACCAAGAAGAACCCCCACCAGCTCAAATCCGCTGAGGCGCTGCGCAACCTGTTCGTCAGCCGTGGTGTCACCCCTGATATGAAAGTGATCGTTTCCTGCAGCACCGGGCGGGAAGCCAGTCTTCAGTACCTGGTTCTCAAGCACGTGCTGAAGTACCCGAACGTTAGGATCTATGAAGGCTCCTGGACCGAGTACAGCGCCTCCAAAGCGCCCATCGCCGTCGGTCCGGAGGGCAGTCCCGCCCAGATCAGCAGCCGTTGAGTCCGATGCCTCCCGTTCCGAAGTTGCGAACCGTTCTGGCCTGCCTGGCCCTGATGGCCCTGGTGGCATCCCCGGCCACCGGCCTGGCCTGTGACAGCGGCAGCGGTGATCCACCGCCCGCCAAGGTCAAAGGGAAGGGCCGTTGAGTCGACCGGTCGTCGGTCGCTCCCTGGTTCTGTTCGTGGGTTTGGCTCTGACCATCGGGTTCACCGTCATCGAGCCCCCGAACGGGTTGGTGTGGCTGCTCGGGTGTGGCATCGGGGTGGTTTTGGTTCACCACCGGTTCGGTTTCAGTTCGGCCTACCGGCGCCTGCTGCAGGACCGCGACGCCGCTGGGTTCTACCCCCAGTTGCTGCTGTTGGCGGTGCTGCTGCCGGCCAGTGCGGCTGCCATCGCGTTCGCCGCCCCCCTGGGGCTGACCCTGAAGCTCTCCCGCACCTCGATCAGCCTGCCCTTCCTGCTCGGGGCCTTCCTGTTCGGCATCGGCATGCAGATGGCACGGGGTTGCGGCTGTGGAACCCTGGCTTCAGCATCCCGGCCGGGTCCGGGATTCCTGCTCACCCTGGCCGGTCTGATGGGAGGGGTGTTTCTCGGCAGCCTGCATCGACCCGCATGGGCATCCCTCGGGCTGCCGGCCCTCCCTCCGCTGGTCTGGCTCGATGTGATGCCCCTGCTTGTCGCTCTGCTGATCCAGTGGCTGGTTGTCGCCGCTCTGCTGGTTGCCGCCTGGCGATGGAGCGGCCTAGGGCCCAACCCTGGCACTACCGATGGGCGCCGCCCCTACGTTGGTGCCCTCTGGTTGGCGGTGTTCGCCCTCGGGCTGCTGTTGGTCACCGGTGAGCCCTGGAAGGTGCTCTGGGGTCTGGGGATTGCCGCTGCCCACCTGGCTCAGGCCCTTGGCTGGGATCCCCAGACAGCCCCGTTCTGGGCCGCTGGTTCACGCCCGTTGGTGTTGTCCTCCCCGCTGGAACTCCTTCGCCAGGATGCCGTGGTGGTGGATCTGGGCCTGATCTTCGGGGCCGCCTCCACAGGCCTGTGGCAAGGCGATTTCAGCTGGGAACCGTTCACCATGTCCTGGCCGTCAGCTCTGGCGAGGGCGGCTGGGGGCCTTCTGATGGGCTATGGCGGCTTTCTTGCCTCCGGCTGCAATGTCAACGGTTTCCTGGGAGGTGTGATCAGCTTCGGGCTGCACGGGTGGGCCTGGCTGGGTGCTGCCCTGGCCGGCTCCTTCCTGGCCCTCAGATGGCGTAATCCTCCACGAAAGTTCTTCCCTGGCGGGTGAGGATGTGAACTTCGGCACCAACCACCAGATCGCGGGGGTCCTGCTGATCGCGGGGCAGCTGAGCCAGCACCACCGCGCCACTGTCAAGCACCAGTTCCGCCTGCAGATCCCGGCCCATGTGGGTGAGCCTGCGCAGGCGTGCCGGCAGGCTGCCCGGCCTCGGTTGCATCAGAACCTCCACATCGTGGGGTCGCACAAAAAGATCGGCACCCTTACCTGCCTCGCCAGAGGTGGTGGCAGGGAGCACACCGCGGGGGAGCACATTCACCTCGCCCACGAAGTTCATCACGAAGGGTGTGGCCGGGTGGTCGTAGATCTCGGCGGGGCTGCCGATCTGCTCGATGCGGCCCTCATTCATGACGACGATCTTGTCGGCGACCTCCATGGCCTCTTCCTGGTCATGGGTGACGATCACCGTGGTGACGTGCATCTCGTCGTGGAGGTTGCGGAGCCAGGCCCGAAGTTCCTTGCGGACCTTGGCATCGAGGGCGCTGAACGGTTCATCGAGCAGCAACACCTTCGGCTGCACCGCCAGGGCCCGCGCCAACGACACCCGTTGCCGCTGCCCGCCGGAGAGCTGGGAGGGGTAGCGCTTGCCGTAGCCCTGCAATTGCACCAGGTTCAGCAGCTCCTCAACCCGGCGCTGGATCTGGTCTTTCTTCCACTTGCGCAGTTCGAGACCAAAGCCGATGTTCTGGCGGACGTTGCGATGTTTGAAAAGGGCGAAGTGCTGGAAGACGAAGCCCACTTCCCTGTCTTGAACGGAGCGCTGGGTGGCCTCCTCGCCGCTGATCCAGATCCGCCCGCCATCGGCCTGATCCAGGCCGGCAATCATGCGCAGCAGGGTGCTCTTCCCGGAGCCCGAGGGACCCAACAAGGCAACCAGGGATCCACTCTCCACATCAAGGCTAACGTTGTCGATCGCTTTGAAGGCACCGAAGTGCTTGCTGACGTTGGCGACGCGAATTCCCATGGGTGCAACCTTTACTCCATTGTGCCCAGACGCGCAATCCCCTTAACCCCGGCGGAGAACCGTTGTTTTTGGACCCTGGAGCTGTTAAGGTCCCCTTCTCACGGTGTGAATTGTCGGCGTGTCCTCCTCCTCCCTCAGGCGCTGGTCGTTCCCAAGCCTCGTTCTGCCCTCCTGGCCCTGGCGGATCACCTGGCTTTATCTCACCTTCATCCTGTTCCTGCCGTTGGCGGGTCTGCTGCTTCGGGCGGCGAACGTGGGGCCAGCTCAGTTCTGGGTGCTGGCAACCAGCCCCATCGCGATGGCCACCTACAAGATCAGTTTCGGCCTGGCCCTGCTGGCATCGCTGATCAACGGGCTGTTCGGCCTGGTGATTGCCTGGGCCCTGGTGCGCACCTCCTTCCCTGGCCAACGCTTGCTGGATGCCTTGATCGATCTTCCCTTCGCCCTGCCCACCGCCGTTGCTGGGCTTGCCCTTGCGGCGGTGTACAGCACCAACGGCTGGCTTGGTCAACCGCTGTTTGAGTGGTTCGGCCTCAAGGTGGCGTTCAACTGGCCCGGTGTGCTGGTGGCGATGGTGTTCATCTCGCTGCCCTTTGTGGTGCGAACCGTGGAACCGGTGCTTCGCTCCCTGGAGAAGGAGCAGGAGGAAGCCTCCTGGTGCCTGGGAGCCAGCTCCTTCCAAACCTTCTTCAAGGTGGTTCTGCCCCAGCTCACACCGGCGATTCTCGCGGGCATCGCCCAGGGCTACAGCAGGGCCGTGGGGGAGTTCGGGTCGGTGGTGATGATTTCCAGCAACGTACCCTTCCGTGACCTGATTACTCCCACCCTGATCATTCAGAAACTCGAAGAGTACGACTTTGCTGGCGCCACGGTGGTCGGGTGCGTCATGCTCATCTTCGCGCTCCTGAGTCTGATGGTGATCAATTTCATCCAGGTTTGGGGACGCCGTTACACCGATGACACCACCCGCATCCCAACCCTTTGAGGGGGCAAAGAATCCCTGATTGCCTAGCCGCTCCCCTGCCTTCGTTCAACCCCCTGCCTTTCTCTTCAGTGCCATGACCACGTTTGCACCCGTTTCCCTTGATCAGGCCCCGGCCTTGGAGGCTCCGAGGGCGCCGCTGCACCGCCGCATCGGCCCTCAGCTTCTGTCCGTTCTGATTCCTGTGGTGGCCTGCCTCTATGTGGGGGTGATCATTCTCCTGCCGGCCCTGAACGTGGTGATCCAGGCCTTTGCCAAGGGATGGGGCCCTTTTGTTGAGAGTGTGAGCAATGAAGATCTGCTGTCGGCCCTCCGACTGACGGCGTTCGTCACCAGCATTGCCGTTCCTGCCAACGTGATTTTCGGGCTGGCCGCCGCCACTGCGATCGCCCGCAAGGAGTTTCGCGGCAAGGCCCTGCTGCTCAGCATCATTGATTTGCCTTTTTCAATCTCTCCCGTGGTGGTGGGATTGATGCTGGTGCTCCTGTTCAGCCCAACCCATGGTTTGTTGGAGAGCCTTGTGAACAGCACCGGTTTCAAGGTGCTGTTCTCCGTGCCTGGCATGGTTCTTGCCACCATCATCGTGTCGATGCCCTTCATGGCCCGGGAGGTGATTCCCCTGCTGGAAGAAGAGGGTTGGGAGCAGGAAGAGGCCGCCAAGACCCTTGGTGCCAGCGACTGGCAGGTGTTTCACAAAGTCACCCTGCCTTCGGTGCGCTGGGCCGTGCTCTATGGCCTGATTCTCACCACAGCCCGCAGCCTGGGTGAGTTCGGAGCCGTGGCGGTGGTCAGCGGAAACATCGTCGGCCAAACCCAGACCTTGCCCCTGTTCGTGGAGGATGCCTACAAGCAGTACAAAACCGAATTGGCCTATGGAGCCGCCCTGCTGCTTGCCGGGATGGCCATTGTCTCCCTGTTGCTCAAGTTCTTCGTCGAGCGGTTGCTTGAACAGGACAAAAGAGCGGCACGCCCGGATGGCTGAGCTCAGGCCTACATCCGGCCCCATGTCTTCGATTCAGGGGCTGATCCGATCTGATTTTCAGTTCAGAACGTACGGACCAGCTTGGGGCGAGCATGCAGGGTCACACCTGGCTGAAGTTGTTTGAAATCAATCGCATCGCGGGAGAGTTGGGCAATGATCTTCTCTCCATTGTCGATCTGCAGTTCGGCATACAGGTCCCTGCCCAGGTGAGTGAGTCGCTTCAGTACGGCCGGGAAACTGTCGGGCCCAGGGCGGTCAAGGAGCTCCAGGTCATGGGGCCGCACGTAGGAGTCGCCCGCCTGAAGGGTTGGATCGAGGTTGGGTAGGCGGTTCACTTCCCCCACGAAGTTGAGGACAAAGGGGGTGGTCGGGTTGTCGTAGATCTCAGATGGACTGCCGATCTGTTCGATCCGTCCCTCGTTGAGGACCACGATCCTGTCAGCCACTTCGAAGGCCTCTTCCTGGTCATGGGTGACGATCACGGTGGTGACCCTGGTTTCCTCATGGAGGTTGCGGAGCCAGCTGCGCAGTTCCTTGCGTACCTTGGCATCGAGGGCGCTGAAGGGCTCATCCAGCAGCAACACCTTCGGCTGCACCGCCAGGGCCCTGGCCAGGGAAACCCGTTGGCGCTGGCCGCCGGAAAGCTGGGAGGGGTAGCGACTGCCGTAGCCTTGAAGTTGGACGAGGTTCAGCAGTTCCTCCACACGCCAGCGAATCTTTTCGGGTTTCCAATGGCGCAGTTCCAGACCGAAGCCGATGTTCTCGCGCACGGTGCGGTGCTTGAAGAGGGCGAAGTGCTGGAAGACGAAGCCCACTTCCCTCTCTTGGACGGTGCGGCCTGTGGCTTCCGTGCCACTGATCCAGATCCTGCCCTGGTTCGGTTGTTCGAGCCCGGCGACCAGCCGGAGCAGGGTGCTTTTACCGCAGCCTGAAGGGCCCAGCAGGGCCACCAGGGAGCCGCTGTCAACGTCGAGGGTGACGTTGTCGATGGCCTGGAAGCTGCCGAAGTGCTTGCTGACGTTGGCGATGCGGATCCCCATGGAGCTGGCTGGCGATGGACAGGAATTCCAGCAATCTAAGACATTAGGCACAAAGCCAATCGGAGTACCGACTAAATAGGAAGGTCAGGCCGGTTTCCAGGGTTCCAGGTGCTCAGCCGCATGGGTCCAATGTCACGGTTGTGGGCCTTGTCCAGCATTTGGTTGCCTTTGTTACGGGAACTTGGCTGTGCCAGACACATGCTTCCATGGTTCTGCTTCAGGAGTTTCATTCTTTGATGTCACAGATTCCATGGTCCAGGGGTGGGGGCTCTGCCCTTGCCACGATTGATCGGTTCCGGGCCAAAACCCTTGCTGGCGTTCAGAACGGAGAGCTTCGCCGTTCCGGGGTGTTCCTGTTGGCGGCCGGTGCTGGCCTGGTGCCGCTCATGGCCGGATCGGCCCACGCGGCCCTCGCCAAGACGCCCACCGACGGTGCCGACACCCTGTTGATGCTGATCGGCTCAGCCATGGTGCTGCTCATGACCCCCGGACTGGCGTTCTTCTACGGGGGCTTCACCCGGGCCAAGAACGTGCTCAACACCATGATGATGAGCTTCATCTGCATGGGGCTCGTTGGTGTGCTCTGGGTGGTGATCGGCTACAGCCTCTCCTTCGGCACGGGATTCAACAGCCCCTTCATCGGTGGCCTTGAGTTCATGTGGCTCAACGGGGTGGGAGGGCCCCTGGGGGATGCGCCGCTGGCGGATGGATTTGCGATCAGCGCCACCAGCTTTGCCCTCTTCCAGGGCATGTTCGCGATCATCACCCCTGCTTTGATCAGTGGAGCCCTGGTGGAGCGGATCAACTTCAAGGCCTGGTTCTGGTTCGTTCTGCTCTGGAGCCTGTTCGTCTATTGCCCAATGTGCAAGATGGTTTGGGGCGGCGGCTTCATTGGCCCCTTCGGCTCGATCGGCGCCCTCGACTTCGCCGGTGGAACCGTGGTGCACATCGCCTCTGGTGTCGCGGCTCTGGTATCCGCGGCCATTGTCGGCCCGCGCAACGTTTGGCCGGATCGAACCCGCCCGCCCCACAACGTTCCCTTCATTCTTTTGGGTTCTGGTCTGCTCTGGTTCGGCTGGTTCGGCTTCAACGGCGCCAGCTACTTTGCAGCCAAGGCTGCTGGCTTTTCGTTCCTGACCACAACGACATCAGCCTCGGCCGCCATGCTCGCCTGGTGCCTGATTGAGTGGTTCAAGCAGGGCAAACCAACCGCCGTGGGCGCCGCCTCAGGAGCTGTGGCGGGGCTGGTGGGAATCACTCCTGCTGCCGGATTCGTTTCGATGGGCTCTTCGATCCTGATCGGAGCCCTCGCGTCGGTAGCCTGTTTCACCGCTATTCAGATCAAGTCTGCCATCAAATTCGATGATTCCCTTGACACCTTCACAATTCACGGTGTCGGCGGAACGTTGGGTGCCCTGCTCACTGGTATTCTCGCAGTCAAGGAGTACGTACCTGCAGATTACTTCCCTTTGTCGGCAAAAATTCTTGAGGAGGGGGGCAATTTCGGCCTGTTCATTGCCCAGCTCAAGGCGGTGGTATTTTCCTATCTCTTTGTTGGCATTGGAACGGCGATCATCATCTGGATCATTGGAGCCACCATTGGACTCCGGGTCAGCTCTGAAGATGAGGAGCGCGGCATGGATATCGTTTCCCATGGAGAGGAAGCCTACGAGCCGATGACCAACTGATCAGCGTCTTCTGCTTTTCCTTCCCATCCCCAGGACTGGCCCAGAAACCGTCCTGGTTTTTTGTCTCTTCTGTCCTTCAGTTGGGCCTCTGCCCCGTGCGTGGCCCATTCCCATTCCTCACACCATTCCCTTAAATCATGAAAAAAGTCGAAGCGATCATTCGGCCTTCGAAAATCGAAGATGTCAAAACCTCCCTGGTGGAGGCCGGCATCATCGGCATGACCATCACCGACGTGCGGGGCTTCGGCCGGCAGAAAGGCCAGGTCGAAACCTACCGGGGCACGGAATTCACCGTTGAATTCCTCAGCAAGGTCAAGGTGGAAGTGGTGGTCGAAGACGACAAGGTGGATACGGTGATCGCCGCGATCACCGGCGCATCCCGCACCGGCGAGATCGGCGATGGCAAGATCTTTGTCCTTCCGGTGGAGAATGTGGTTCGCATCCGCACATCCGAATCCGGGACTTCTGCTATTTGACCGGTGCATGGCTCTCTTGAGCTTACGCTGACTGGCAGGAGCATCTGAAATCCGGCCTTGACCAACGACCTGCGCGGATCCTTTCCCCATTCGCTCAGGCGATTTCTGATCGGAGCCCCGCTTCCCACCAGCGCCCACGCTGAGGAGAGGCTCACCAACGCCGAAGCCCTCGCCATTCTGAGCTCCGACGCCCTCTCCTCCGTGGCTTACGCCACCCAGGAGATCGTGATCGTGCTGGGCATGGCAGGGGCCTCAGCCATCCGCCACACCCTTCCCATCACCGGCCTGATCGTGGCGTTGATGCTGATGGTGGCGATCAGCTACCGGCAGACGATCAAGGCCTACCCCCATGGAGGTGGTTCCTACCGGGTCTCTCACGAGAATCTGGGTGTGATCCCCGGGTTGTGCGCGGGTGCCTCCCTCTCGATCGATTACGTGCTCACCGTGTCGGTGAGTGTGGCGGCAGGCATCGCAGCGCTCACGTCCTATTTCCCGCCATTGGAGGGCCTGCGCACGCCACTCTGCCTCGGGGCGGTTGGACTCTTGATGCTCGCCAACCTGCGGGGGGTGCGCTCCACGGCCCGGATGCTCAGCCTGCCCACCTTCCTGTTCATGGGAGCGGTGTTCACCCTGTTGGGGGCTGGCCTGATCCAATGGGGGCAGGGAGACCTCATGCCCCTTCCCCTGGCGGAGCAAACCCGGCTGCTGAGCGAGAGCCACGGCAGCACGCTGGCGGCGATCGGTCCGGTGCTGTTGATGCGGGCCTTCAGCTCCGGCTGTGCGGCCCTCACCGGCATCGAGGCGATCAGCGACAGCGTGATGGCCTTCAAGCCGGTCGAATGGCGCAACGCCAGGCGGGTGCTCACCGTGATGGTGATCGTGCTGGCCCTGATGTTCAGTGGCATCAGCGCCCTCGCCACCCAGCTCGGCCTGGTGGTGCAGGAGACCGGTCCCACCCTGCTCTACCAGCTCGGGGAGCGCATCTTCGGCAATGGGGTGCTGCTGCTCGTGTTGCAACTCGCCACCCTGCTGATTCTGCTCCTGGCCGCCAACACCGCCTACGCCGACTTCCCCAGGCTGGCCGCCTTCCTCGCCCAGGATGGCTTCATGCCGCGCCAGCTGGCCTCCCTGGGAGACAGGCTGGTGTTCACAAACGGCATCGTGCTGCTGAGTGGATTCGCAGCGTTGCTGCTCCTGATCTTTGAGGGAAGCGTGAGCCGCTTGATTCCGCTCTACGCCGTTGGGGTGTTCGCCAGTTTCACCCTCTCCCAGGCTGGGATGGTGATGCACTGGTGGAACGGGCGGGCCGCCGAACCCGGATGGCATGGCAAGGCCCTGGTCAATGGGCTGGGCTGCCTTGTCACCGGGGTGGTGTGCGGCGTGCTGCTTTACAGCAAATTCACCCACGGGGCCTGGCTGGTGGTGGTGGCGGTGCCCCTTGTGGTGAGTCTCTTCCTGGTGATCAAGGCCCACTACCGCCAGGTGGCTCGCCGACTGCGGCTTGCACCTGACGTCACCCTCAGCCTGCCGCCGGGTCCCGATCGCGGCGGGGCGCCGGTGGTGGTGCTGGTGGGCCAGCTGCACCGCGGCAGCTTCGAGGCCGTGCGCTACGCCCGCAGCATCGCCGATGAGCTGGTGGCGGTGCACGTCGATCTGGGCGACAGTGGTGCCGAACGGTTTCGCCAGCAGTGGACTCGCCAACTGCCCCAGGTGCCGCTGGTGATCCTGCCTTCCCCCTACCGCTCCCTGGTGGCCCCGGTCACCGCCTTCGTGCGCCAGTTCGAAATCGAGCACCGCAAAGACCGCAACCGCTTCTGCACCGTGGTGTTGCCGGTGTTCGTGACCCGGCACCGTTGGGAGAACCTGCTGCACAACCAGTCCACCGTGGTGCTGCGCCAGGCCCTGCGCAGCGGTGGCACCCGCGTGGTCACCACGGTGGGCTTCTACCTCTAGAGCCCCCCGAAACTTCCTACCGTCGGCAACGGTCAGCCCCTTCCTGCCGAACTGCCCGGCTCCACTCCTTGCTCACTCCCGATCTGCTCTCCCCCGACCTGCTCGCTCCCGCCTCCCAATTGAGCGCGGCGGCACTGTTCAGCCGATCCTCCCTGTTCGGCTTCGGGATTGCCTTCAGTCCGCTGCACATCGCCGTGGTGGCCCTGTTGCTGCTGGGTAGCTTCCCGTTGCGCCGGGCTTTCGCCTACGTCAGCGGTTGGGCGATGGCGAACGGCCTGGCCATCCTCGCCCTGATGCTGGTGGGTGATCGTTTCTCTCTGGCCCTCAACCACGGCGAGCAGGGCCAGGTGGTGATCGATCTGGTTGGAGCCGCGGCCCTGCTGATGATTGGCTTGTACCAGCTCACCCCCGCCGCCGAACTGGGTCAGGAGGGCATGGCGATGCGGCTGCTCAACCAGCTTCCCGATTTCCGCACGCCGGTGCTGGTGCTGATCGGTGCCACCAGCGCCCTGCTCACACCGGAAAACCTGGTGTTCTATCTCAAGGAGGCCGGCCTGTTGCTGGTCAACCAGCCGGGGGTGAGCCGGGACCTGGAGCTCACCGGGGTGTTCGTGCTGGTGGCCAGCTCGCTGCTGTTGCTGCCACCCCTGGCCTGGATCGCCACCGGTGGCGGGATCCGCGATCCCCTGCTGCAGGTGGAGGGTTGGCTGGTGCACCGGGCCGAATGGGTGGTGGGGGTGCTGGCCTTGCTGATCAGCGCCTATCTGGCCTGGGAGGGTCTGCACGGTCTCTGGCTGCTGCGCGGCGCCGCCCCGCTGTGATCCCCTCGGAGCCGCTGAGCGCCCTCTCGGCGGTGCTGGTGGCCCTGGCACTGGTCATCGTGGTGTCAAAGCTGCTGGGAAGGCTGCTGGCTCGTTTCGAGCAACCGCCGGTGATCGGCGAGATCCTCGGCGGCATTGTGCTGGGGCCTTCGCTGCTGGGGGCTCTGGCGCCGCAGCTGCAGGAGGCGGTGTTTTCCCAGGCGGTGCTGCCCCAGCTCAACCTGCTGTCCCAGCTGGGCCTGATCCTGTTCATGTTCCTGGTGGGGCTGGAGGTGAACCCGGAGCATCTGCGCGGTCGGGCGCGGCTGGCGGTCCGGATTTCCCTGGCGGGCATCACCTTGCCACTGGTGCTGGGGGTGCTGCTGGCCTTCGGCCTCGAAGCGGTGCTGCCGGAGCTGTTGCCGGGAGATCGCACCCTGCCAGGCATGCTGTTCATGGGCACGGCAATGGCGATCACGGCCTTCCCCGTGCTTTCGCGGCTGCTCAAGGATCGGGGGCTGATGGGGCAACCGCTCGGCCAGCTGGTGATCAGCTGCGCCGCGATCGATGACGTGGTCAGTTGGGTGCTGCTGGCGGCGGTGGTGTCGTTCACCCGCTCCGGCTCGGGTTTCGGTGCCCTGCCGGCCCTGGTCGGCACCCTGGCCTGGGCCCTGATCCTGCTGGTGGGCCTGCGACCCCTGATGGGCCGGCTGGAAGCCCACTACCGAGAGGCCCGACAGCTCAGCCCCTTCCTGCTCTCGCTCCTGTTCGCCGGGGCGATCCTCTCAGCCGTGATCACCGACTGGATCGGTGTGCACTACATCTTCGGGGCGTTCCTGTTTGGCCTGGCCCTGCCCCGCTACGGCCCCCTGCTGCGCCGCCTCCAGCTTCACACCGAGGATCTGGTGCTCACCGTGTTGCTGCCGGTGTTCTTCGCGATGAGCGGCTTGAACACCCGCATCGGCTCACTGGATCGACCGCTGCTGTGGCTTGCCCTGGTGGCGGTGTTGGCGGTGGCGATCGGCGGCAAGTTCCTGGGCTGTTGGGCCATGGCCCGTCAGGGGGGGCTGCCGCCTGCGGAAGCCCAGGCGGTGGGCTGGCTGATGAACACCCGAGGCCTCACCGAACTGGTGATCCTCAACGTGGCCCTGAGCCTGGGGGTGATCAGCACCACCCTGTTCACGATGATGGTGGTGATGGCGCTGGTCACCACGGCGATGGCCTCGCCCCTGCTCACCCGGCTGGGGATCAGCCCGGCAGCATCACCCGGTTGATCACGTGCACGATGCCGTTGTCGCAGACGATGTCGGCGGCGACAACGGAGGCGTTCTTGACCTCGAAGGGCTCGGCGCAGCGGATCGGGATCGGCGCGCCCTCCAGGCTGTCCCAGCTGGGCTGATCCACCAGGTCGCTGCGGCTGTAGGCCCCGGAGAGCACGTGGAACTTGAGGATGCGGGCGAGTTGCGGCGGGTTGTCCACCAGGGTCTGAACGGTGCCGGGGGGCAGGGCGGCGAAGGCGTCATCCACCGGGGCAAACACGGTGAAGGGGCCAGGGCTCTCCAGGGCCCCCGTGAGGCCCGCCACCTCCACGGCCGTGAGCAGGGTGGAGAAGAGGCCGGCGCCCTTGGCGGTTTCGATGATGTTGGCCATGGGTGGGGTTCTCAGCGGTAATCCTGGGTTTGCACATCCCGGAGACGGGCTTCGGGGCGGAGGAAACGATCCATCTGGGCCTCGAAGAAGGCCCGATTGGCCTTGAGGTGTTCCGGATCGGGATCGTCAAGGGGAAACAGCAGGGCGCAGCGCAGGGCCTGGATCACCGCCGAGGTCACGTTGTACATGGAGCGCTGGAAGGTGATGCCCAGCTGCACCAGGATGTCGTCCTCGCCCCGTTTGTGGCTCCGGTAGAGATCCACCAGGTATTGCGGCAGGAAGTGCAGCATGTCCTGCATCAGCAGGGTGGGCGGGATGCCGGCCGAGCCCACCGGGAACACGTCGGCATAGAGGATGCCGTAGTGGAACTCAGCCTGCTCCGAAGGCACCTGGCCGGCCTGGGCGTTGTAGCTCTTGGTGCCCCGGAACGGCGCGGTGCGGTAGAACACCGCCTCCACATAGGGCAGGGCCGCCTCGTAGAGCCAGGTGAACCCTTCCGATTTGGGGATGATCTCGATGCACTCCTCGCCGATGTACACGTGGTGGTAGATGGGGCGGCCGGCCACGGCGAAAATGCCGTTCACCAGGAAATCCATGGCGGCGGGAACCCCGGAGAAGCCACCTTCGTCGTAGATGTCGCTCATCTCGAAGAACACCGGCGCCATCACCTCCCAGAACAGGCCGAGGTTGGCGTAGTAGCTCATCTTGCGCACCTGCTCCAGGAACATCTCCGGGAACAGCTTGTGGAGCCCCAGCATCAGGGGGTTTCCCTTGAAGTAGGCGAGAATCGCCCGCTCGGCGTTGGCCTTGTAGACGTCGCTCTCCAGGTAGTCATAGAAGCGGCCCCCCATGCCCTGGTGCCAGAACATGGCATCCATGCAGGCCTCGGCGAACTCCATGTTGATTCGGTCGTGCCAGAGGTGGTGCAGCAGCTTGGGCAGCTTGCCGGTTTCTCCTTTGGCCATGAACTCCAGCAGCTCGGGGTGGGCCGTGGCCGGCCCACGCCAGATCCGCAACTTGGAATCATCGCCCGCATAGGAGTTGGGCAGATCGAGATACTCCTGGCTCGGGAAGTACTTGAAAGCGGGCAAGGGGTCGAGGAACACCCGCTCGGCGATGTAAAGCAGGTCACGCCAGTAGAAGTCCATCGGCACGGCATAGGCCTTGTAGATGCCGATGATCTGCATCAGGTTCTCCGGCGTGTCCGGCAGCATCGAGCCGCCGGCCTCGAGCCGCTCGACCACTTCAGCAAAGGGGTGGGTGGAGGGGGGCAGAACGGTCGTGGGGGTTGTGACGGTCATGGCCGGAGATCCAGCAGGGCTGGCAGAGAAGGCTTGGGCAGGAGGGTGGCGATCAGCTGGGACTGTGCGGGCAGGGAAGCCATGGCCATGGCGCTGATCGGTGGACGCGAGAGCGCCAGGGCGCTGGTGGTGTCCTCGCTCCAGCCCAGCAGGATCTGGGGCCAGAGGCCCGCCAGGATCACCAGGAAGGAGAGGGCCAGGGCAGGCAGCCGCTCCACCCAGGTGGTGCTGACGTAGTCGGCGGTCTTGTTGTCGAGCCGGCCGAAGCCCACCCGGTTGAACAGCCGCACCGCATAGACGGCCGTCAGGCCCGAGGCCAGCAGGCAGCCCAGGGTGGGCAGGGGAAACACGGGCCAGCTGCCCTGGAACACCACCATTTCAGCCAGGAAGCCCGCCTGGCCAGGCACCCCGGCGGCGGCCATCAGGGCCAGCAGAAACAGCCCCAGGGTGAAGGGCAGACCCCGGCCCGGATTCATCAGGCCGGAGAGGGCAGCAATTTCGGTGGTGCCGGTTTTGGCCTCAATTTTACCGACCAGGCAGAACAGCAGGGCCACGATCATGCCCTGGGCCAGGATCTGGGCGACGGCTCCCTGCAGGCTCAGGGGGGTGGCGGCCGCCATGGCCAGCACCAGCAGGCCCATGTGGCCCAGGGCACTGAAGGCAACCAGGCGGCGCATGTCCGTCTGGGCGATCGCGTTGAGCGCGCCGTAAAGGGCGCTGGCCGTGCCCACCACCGCGATCGCCGGCGACCAGGCCGCCCAGGTGTCCCCGAGCATGCCGACGCCGAAGCGAAGCAGCCCGTAGGCACCCAGCTTGGAGACCACCCCGGCCAGTTGCATGGCCACGGGGGTGGAGGCCTGGCTGTAGGTCAGCGGCTGCCAGCCATGCAGGGGGAAGATCGGCATCTTCAAGCCAAAGGCGAGCAACAGCAGGCCCAGGATCCAGCGGTTGGCACCAGGCGGCAGCACCGCCTGGGCCAGGTCGGCGTAGGCGAAGCTGAAGCCGTTGGTGTTGAGCAGCGCCAGGGCCAGCACCCCGGCCAGCAGGGCCACTCCCGACACCGCGCCATACATCAGATAGCGGATCGCGGCGGTGGCCCGCCGCTCCCCACCCCACACCGCCACCAACAACGTGGTGGGAATGAGCGTGATCTCATAGGCCAGCACGAACAACAGGCCGTTGCAGGCAAGGAAAGCTCCGACCAGGCCCACGTTGGTGGCCAGCACCATGGCATAGAAAAGGCGCCGCCGGGGCTGGGCGATCGGGGTGGCGAACACCGCCATCAAGGTGAGCAGGGCCGTCAGGCCCGCCAGGGGAAGCGAGAGGCCATCGAGGCCGAGGTGAAGCTCCAGTCCGAGCTGGGGAAGCCAGGCCCTGCGGAGTTCCGGCACCGGATGGCCGGCGAGCCACAGCACCTGCAGCAGCTGCACGGCCGGGATGAAAACGGCCAGGCGTCGGGGCCAGGGCCCTGGCAGCGGTGCCAGGCAGAGGAGCAGAACGGCCGCCAGGGGAAGCAGCAGGAGGGTGAGCAGCATGGGAGGTCTCGGTGGTCTGCTTCAGAAGGTCAGGGCGGTGGGCGTGTGGCGGGTGAGGATCCAGATCCCCATCAGCACCACACCGATCAGCACGGTGAAGGCGTAGGCCTGCACCCGGCCGGTGGTGCTGAAACTGAGGCGGCGAGCCCCCTCCAGGGCCAGGTCGCCGCTCCGGTTGCTGAAGCCATCCACCAGAGCTCGATCCAGCCAGCTGCTGCTGGCGGCCAGCACCACGACGAGGCCCACCACGGTGCGGCGGTAGAGCCCCTCGGTGTGGAGGTCAGCCGCAAGCCAATGCTGCAACCCGGCCAGGGGGCCTGGCAGCTTCGGCAGGTGCTCGGTGGAGAAGAGGTAAAGCACGGCTCCGGAGCTGATCCCGATCAGGGTGGAGGCGAGCAGGGGCAGGGCCATCGGGCCCCAGGCTTCGCCATAACCGGCGCGGTTGATCAGGATCGGCAGGTGGAGCACCAGGCCGGTGGCCACCATCGTGGGCAGCACCATCAGCCAGAGCACCTCGGCGGAGCGCTTGGTGAACACGGAGGGCTTGCCGCCCCAGATCAGCCCGAAGATCCTTACCAGGGCGGCGCTGATCAGGCCGTTGGTGATCAGCACCACGGCGGTGAGCAGAACCGGGGCCTGGCTCCCCGCCAGGCTGGCCGCCATGGCCCGCAGGGCACCAAAACCGGCGAGGGGGGGCAAGCCCACCAGACCGGCGGCCCCCACCAGGAAAGCGATTCCCATCAGCGGCCGCCGCGACCAGAGGCCACCCAGCTGGGTGAGGTCCTGGCTGACGTTGCTCGAAACCACCGTGCCGAGGGCCAGCAGCACCAGGGCCATCGGCAGGGGGTAGATCAGCATCATGCGCCAGGCGGTTTCGCCCGCCCCGGCGCCGACGGCCAGGAACAGCAACCCGAGCCAGCTGCTCACCAGGAAGGAGATCGCCCGCTTGATGTCGATCTGGGCCAGGGCGATCAGGGCTCCCACCAGGGCGGTGGTGCCGCCCACGATCACCAGCACCGCCTGCACCGTGGGGCTCACCGCCAGCAGCGGTTCCAGCCGCAGCAGCACCCAGGCGCCGCCCACCACCACCACCGAATTGCGCAGCACGGTGGAAGGAAAGGGGCCTTCCATGGCTTCGTCGAGCCAGAGGTGGAGAGGAATCTGGGCGCACTTGCCCATCGGGCCCGCAATCAGGGCCAGCAGGATCAAGGTGAGGGCGGGGCTGGGGGTGGCCTGTTGGGCCCAGGCATTCAGTTCGTTGATATTCCAGGTGCCGGCCACCGGCAGCAGCGCCACCAGACCGGCCAGCAACACCAGATCACCCACCCGCTTGGTGAGGAAGGCATCGCGGGCCCCCTTCACCACCAGGGACTGGTTGAACCAGGTGCCCACCACCAGGTAAGTGCCGAGGGTGAGGAGCTCCAGCACCACGTAGGCGAAGAAGAGCGAATCGGTGAGCACCAGGGCGCACAATCCCGCTTCGAACACACTGAGGCAGCCGAAGAAACGGGGCCAGCCCCAGTCCATCTCGAGATAGCCGATCGCGTACACCTGGGCCAACACATGGATGCCGCAGATCATCGTCATGGCGATCAGCACCGGCTGGTTGATCGTCGCGTCGAAACTGATGGACAGTCCGGCGGTGTCGAGCCAGGGCCAGCTGCGGGTGAGCGGGGTGCCGGAGAAGGCGATCCAGGCCCCCAGGCTGTGCAGGAAGGCAATCAGGTTGAAGAAGAGGTTGATGTAGCCGGAAGGCCGCGGCCCGGTGCGGGAAATCAACCCCGGCACCCAGAGCAGGGAGAAGAACGCCCCCACCAACGGGTAGAGGGGAATCAGAAAGGCCGTCTCAAGGACGGAGGTTGCGAAGGAGGCCGTCTCAAGCGTGGGGACGGTCATCTGAGCGCCATGGATCCAGGATGATTGCGAACAATAGAGTTGAGCGGCTGGTCCCGGGCGGCCTGATGAAGAGGTGTTGCCAATGGCAGCACTAAGCCCCCGTTATCGATCGCGGCAGCAACCCTTCGATCGGAGCGTTGCCAGCCAGAGCGTCTCCCTGTCGGGCCATGCCCGGCCCAACCAGGTTGGCCAGCGTGTGAAGGGGGAGGACCACCCAGTGCTCCGGCCAGCGGCAGCCCAGCAAGGGGCTGGTTCAGGTTGGGCCATCGGGTGCTCTGGCCGGCAGCCATCATCCCCTCCTCTCTGTCGCATCACCGGCACAGCCCATGCTCAGCGCCGTGGAGATCATCGTTGGAATCCTGCTGCTGTTCGGCGGCGGCGAGTTGTTTGTGCAGGAGTCCGTGGCCCTGGCTCTGCTGCTCGGCATTCCCCGGCTGGTGATCGGGCTCACGGTGGTGGCGATGGGCACCAGCGCCCCGGAGCTGTTCGTGAGCGTGCTCTCCACGCTTCAGGGGGCCGACGACCTGGCCGTGAGCAACATTGTGGGCAGCAACATCTTCAATGTGCTCGTGGTGCTCGGCTGCAGTGCCCTGATCCTGCCGCTGCGGGTGCACAGCCGGCTGATCCGTCGCGATGTGCCCCTCCTGCTGGCGGTGTCGATGGCCGTGTGGGGTATGGCCTCGCCGGGCCGGATGACCTGGCAGGCCGGCTGAGCGATTCGCTCATTGATTGGCAGCTGACGGGGGGGAGCGCCGGATCAACCAGAGGTCATCGCCCTGCACCCAGAGCAACAACAATCCCGCCGGGGAGTTCACCGTGATCGCGTGGGGCTGGCTCAGGCCCATGGCCCTGGCCGCCGCCAGCGGCAACCTGCGCACCTCCACCCCCTCCGGCAAGCTGGCCAGGCCCGCCGGTCGGCTGCCTGCGGCGGTGCCACTGTCCCAGAGAATGGTGTAGGGCCGATCCGCGCTGGCGCTGAGCTTGAGATGTCTTGCGGCCAGGGCGTTGAGGGCGATCTTGCTGGCTTCAGCCTTGACGGCCCCATCGGGTTTGGCAGGGGTCTCCCCCTTCTCCCCCTTGCCGCTCTCGCCCGCTGGCTCAGAAGGGGCGTCCAGCTGGCTGGCCAGCTCCAGGGCCGTGCTGGCATCACTCGGCAGTCCCGGCGACAGGCTTTGATTGACCCCCCAGGCAAGCCCTGTCGGGACCGGGCGCCGCGAGGCCAGGGCGGCAGACCCCTCGCGGGGAGCTTGGTGCTGCCGCTGGCTTTGCCCGCCCGCGGCCGGAGGCGGGGGCGGCGGCAGGCTGCCGAGCAGTTCCGGCGGGGGCGGCGGCAGGCTGTTCTCGAACGGCAGGGTCAGGGTGCCCAACCCACTCGCCGGGGAGGCGGCCTGGCTGGCACGGGTGCTGAAGCGCAGCAGCTCGGGGGTATTGTCCGCGGCCCGCAGGCTGGTGACCGGACGGCGTGGACGTTCCGCCACCGTGCTGCCAGCCAGCCAGAGAGCGTGGGCACCCACAGCGACGGCCACCGGCAACAGCCAGGGGGCCGAACCGATGCTGCGCAGCCAGGGGCGTTTCCCGAGTTCCTGCCACCGCTGGCGGAGTCCCTGGTGCCAGGCCTCAGGAGGCAGGAACCGGGGCCGGAAGTTGAATTTCGAAGGGAAGCGCACTGACTTCAAGCAGGGGAAGGAATCGCTGCACCAGGCCCCAGGGGGTGGTGGGAGAGGGGATCAGCCGCACGTGGGCCCGGGCGTTGAGGCGGCCGGCTTCCCGCAGCAGACCGGGCAGCTGCTGGGAGCTGATCGGGCGGTTCCAGAGGCGCAGGCCGCCATCCGCCTCCAGGTGAAGCACCACCAGGCCCCGATGGGCTGGAGCCTGGGCAAGTTGCTGGGGCAGCAGCAGCCAGGCCAGGCTGAACAGACCAATCGCCGCGCCCAACAGGGCCAGCCAGAGGCCTTGCTCGGCTGTGGAGATCGGCTCTGCCCCAGCGAGCCGGGTGGTGGGGGAGGATGTCGTCATGGTCGGCCGGACACCAGTTCGAGCCGGACCGGCTGGCGGCTCTTGCCGCGCAGCCAGGCCAGGGTGGTGCTGACCGTCTGGCTCGACAGCGCGTCGGAAGGGAGAAAGCGGACGCCGCCGTGGCTGGCATCCGTCTGGAGCTGGGCCGCCAGGCTGGCCTCGCTGACCGGCGCTCCGTTGAGATACCAGAGGCCTGTTGCCGATCGCACCAGGAACCTGGCGGGCTGAAGCCCTTCGGGGGCTGGCAAGCGGGAGCGGGGCTCGGGCTGGCTGAGGGCGACGGGCACCAGGGCCACGGCGGTGAGGGTCACCAGGGTCAGGCCGGTGATCGCCAGAATGCGGACGGTCATGGGGTCACCAGCTCATTGCGCAGGCAGGCGCGCTCAAGCCGCCGCCGCTGCCCCTGGCGCAGGCCCTGGTTGGTGCGCAGGATCAGAGCGGCGATCAGGGCGATGACCAGGCCCAGCCAGGTGCTCACCAGCACCTGGCCATAGCCGACAACACTGGCGCCACTGGGCAGGGTGAGCTGGGGACCGAGCTCAGCGAGGACCCGCATCAGCCCGGTCACGGTGCCGATCAGGCCGAGCAGGGGTCCGATCAGGGTGGCCGCCTCCAGCACGGACTCGCCCTGGGCCATCGCCGCGTCGAGCTGGTTGAGCTCAAGGGTCTCCAGTGTCTGGCGTTGGGCACCGGCCGGAGTGGCCTGAAGGGCTTCGAGAAGTTGCCGCTCCTGCCGATTCGAACCCAGCCCCCAACCCCGCCAGTAGCGGATCCGCTCGACGCCGATCGAGAGCACCACGATCGAAAGCAAGAGAAGGGGAACCATCACCGGTCCACCGGAACGCAGCGCGGAGAAACCCATTCCGCCGCCCAGACCCCAATCATTTCAACGGGGAAGCTAGGGGGCCAGTCGTCCGGGACTTGGTAGTGGAATGACTTGACAGGGCTGCTAGGAAAATCGTAGTAAACGGCGCCGACCCGGGCTTTCAGCCACCTGCGGGTGCGAAGGTGTCAGGGTGCATTCCGGCCCAGTCGCAAGACCACAGATCACCAGCTGGCAGGTTCTGCCGATGCCAGCATCGACCGATGACACCCGTTTCCCGATGACCTCCCTTTCCCGATGACCACCATCTTCGCCGACAGCAGCCTCAGCATCGGCCGCACACCGCTGGTGAAGCTCAACCGGGTGGTGGGCGAGAGCAAGGCCACCGTGCTGGCCAAGATCGAGGGCCGCAATCCCGCCTATTCGGTGAAATGCCGGATCGGTGCGGCCATGATCTGGCAGGCCGAGAAGGATGGGCTGCTCGGCTCCGGCAAGGAGTTGATCGAGCCCACCAGCGGCAACACGGGCATCGCCCTGGCGTTCGTGGCGGCCTCACGCGGGATCCGGCTCACCCTCACCATGCCGGAAACGATGAGCCTGGAGCGCCGCAAGTTGCTCACCGCCTACGGCGCCCACCTGGAGCTCACCGACGGGCGCCTCGGCATGACCGGCGCCGTTGGCCGGGCCCAGGAGATCGCCGCCTCCGACCCGGAGCGCTATGTGCTGTTGCAGCAGTTCGCCAATCCGGCCAACCCCCGGATCCACCACGACACCACCGGACCGGAGATCTGGAAAGACACTGACGGGCAGGTGGATGTGCTGGTGGCGGGTGTCGGGACCGGCGGCACGATCACAGGCGTCAGCCGCTACATCAAGACCACCCTCGGCAAGCCGCTGGTGTCAGTGGCGGTGGAACCGGCAACCAGCCCGGTGATCAGCCAGACGATGCAGGGTCTGCCCCTCCAGCCCGGTCCCCACAAGATCCAGGGCATCGGCGCCGGCTTTGTGCCGGAAAATCTCGATCTGGCCATGGTCGACCGGGTCGAAGCCGTATCCAATGAGGAGGCGGTGCAGATGGCGCGGCGGCTGATGCGGGAGGAGGGAATCCTGGCGGGGATCTCCTGTGGGGCCGCCACGGTGGCGGCGCTGCGCCTGGCGGAGGAGGAGGCCTATGCCGGCAAGACAATCGTGGTGGTGCTGCCGGATTCCGGTGAGCGCTATCTCAGCTCGGTGCTGTTCGAGGGCGTGTTCGATGCCGCGGGCCTGGCGATGGTGTGAAGCGCCTGGCCCTCTTTCCACCAGCGCCAGGCCTCTGCATTGATGAGCAGGCCGATCACCACTAAGGCCCCCATCAGCAGGATCTGATCGGCCCTGGCGTCGGGCACGACGATGTCGGCGATGAGGTGGAGGATGTTTGTAACGGTATAGACGATGCTCAGCCAGAAGTGAAGCCGTCGCCAGGGCCGCCAAGCCTGCACATGGTCGGGATCACTGGCGGCGTAGGCAATCAGCAGGATGGCGATCAGGGGCACCAAAAAGTAGACCAACATCGCGTTGTAAAGCATCGGCAACCTGCCTGAATCCACATGGCTGTGGATCTCGGGGGAGAGCCCATGGAACAGCGGCATCAACCCCAGATCCACATGGAAGAGCATGGCCAGCAGCCAACTCAGCCAGAGGCTGCGCAGGCGCAGGGCATGGTCGCAACTGTTGTTGCCGGTGGCGGGCCCTCTTGATGTGGTCATGGAAGCGTGCCGTCTGGCTGTCGTCTGACCTGATGGGTTCAGTGATCGGGGAGGCGGGAGGTGGTGATGCCCAGAACCCTGTACAGAGGGCAGAACCCCACGACCGCTGTGACCACCATGACGGCAGAGGAAACAGCCATAAAGATGCTGGCCACCCCCGTGAGGCTGAAGGAACCGATGGCCAGCAAGACTCCGAGAACAGCACGCACGATGCGGTCAGGGTTCGATTCATTTCTGCTCATCATTTCGCTCATCATTTCACTCATCAGTTTGTTCATTGGAAAGGTGCCTCCGTTGGTACCTGAATCTTAGATCCGGCGGTCGGCTTCTCCCTAAAGCAGCTGATTGTGTTCAGGATCCCCGGCTATCAGTGCTGGCAGCAGCCATCCCTTGGGCCAGCCCATCGCCCAGCTCCAGCGTGATCGCCTTCTCCACCGTGGACGGCAAGTTGCGGGAGACCGGGCAGAGCTTCATCCGCTCGCTGATGAACGCGATGGCCGCAGCATCGGCCCGGGCCCGCTCCATGGCTAGCGCTGCCGGATCGAGCTGCAGGCGGAAGTGGCCGCTCACCCGCTCGAGGATCCAATCGGCGCTGGTGAGCACGGTGAAATCCGCCTCCACCTGCAGGAGGGGAATGGCCGTCTCCTGGGCGTTGGCCACCAGATAGAAGTGCTGGCAGAGCAGCAGCGAGAGCAGATACAGCCGAAATCCCGGCGTGCTGAGGCTGGGATGCTGCGGTTGCCATTCCCCTGTTTCGCCAAGGAACTCCACCAGCGGGGATTGGCTGGCGCGATCAGGGGTGCCATGGTTGCTGCGCAGCCGGAACTGGAAGGTGCGGTTGTTCATGATGGGTCGCAAGAGAGGAAAGACGTGGGGCTGGCCTGTGCAGGGCCTCGCCGCCGGTGAGCAGGCCTGATCCGATCAGCAGGGCGGCAAAGCCGCGCCGCGGTGATCAGCAGGGGCAGCAGCAGGATCGAACCGCCGGCCAGCAGCAGCACAGTGCTCGTGATCACACCGTCACCCGGTTCCAGGGCATCACGGCGAGCAGGCGCGCCATGCCGCAGAAGCCACTGACCCCGGCAAAGGTGAGGCCGGCCCCCACAAAGCCCGCCAGCCAGATCCAGCCCGGGGCCACGGCCTGGCTGAGAATCACGCCAAGCAGCACCAGGCTGCCGGCGGCGATCTGCACCTGGCGCATCAGGGGCAGGGGCGCTCCCTTGAGCTTGTTCACAGGGAACCCCGCCTGCTGCCAGCTGGGCACCCCGCCCTGCAGATCCCAGAGGGGATGGGGATGGCCCTGGCCCAGCAGCTGGGCGAGCGCCTTGGCGCTCCGGTTTCCGCTCTGGCAGACCAGCACCAGAGGCCCGCTGGGCAGATCGGCCTGGCAGATGCGCCCGAGCGGAACGTTGAGGCTGCCGCTGATGTGGCCTGAGGCGTATTCCATCGGTTCGCGCACGTCGATCACGGTGACGTCGCGGGCGGCCAGCTGGTCGGCCAGGTCGTGGGCGCTGATGCGGTTGAGAGGGGCTATCGCAGGGGTGGTGGTCGTCATGGTGGGGATGGGGCCGTATGAGTCACTATGACCATAGCCGCATAGAGGCTGAAAAAGCAAGGGAAAGCCGGGTGGCAGGATCCATGTCGACACAGGACAGTTGGCACGACTCGAGCGTCTCGGCCATCGGGATCACCTCCAGACAGGTCCTCTCGGACAGCTCTTCCGCCTGCCGCTCAGGTGCCTGGAGAAAAGCCTGCCGGAATGGACCGGCGTGACCGCCTGCCAGGCCTCGGAGGACCGCAACCGCTGGCTATCCCGCTGTCTGCAGATCACTGAATGACCCGATGAGACAGCACGCCTGGTCAACGGCCTTGCCCCAGCCCCCTGGCCCAGCCAATGCCCTTGTCCTGAGTTGATGAGCATGGCGGATCGGTGTGGCCTTGTGGGTGAACTGCCTTCAGTTCATGCACGCCCCCCGGACACTGGTGGGCGTGCATCTCTGGCCGGCTGGACTCATCAGAATCGGCATGAAATCACACGGATTGAACCGTTGCATCCCCCCACCGTTCTGGGGCCTGACAGGCTCAGCAACAGCTGATAACATCTGTTGGATCGACATCTCATCGTTCAGTCACATCGTCTGGTGAAGCTGATGGGGTTCCAGTACACGAATCCTTTGAGAACCATGGTCAAGAGAAACGCCACAACCCCGATCAGCCGAATCGGACTGGTCGGTTCATCCCTCCTTCTGGGAGCCGTCATCGGTTTTTCAACCCAGAGCCTTGCTCAGCAACAGCCCATGATGCAAGCCGCGCTCGACAGCCTGCGTCAGGCGAGGAACCAGCTCCTCAAAGCAACGCCCGACAAAGGCGGCTATCGAAAGCAGGCATTGATCGATGTGAATAATGCCATTATCAACGTGGAGAAAGGAATCCGTTTCGACGATCGAACCCCCAACCGCAACTCTCCTTATCTCTGGCGGTAACGCTAGTCGCCGTCGCCCCTGACTGGCCCAGCCCCAGCTCGCTGGGCCTCCCGGCAAATGGGAATTCGCAAGCTGGTGGATGCTAGGAGGATGCCAATTTTCAATCGATGAAACGATTGAGCGCCCATGCTGCCGGTGCTAAGGCGTTCGGCACCGCGTTGGTCCTCGCTTCCATGCTGGCCTTCCGGCAGCGCCTCGTGCGCCCACCGAGCCGCTCGCGCCGACCGGGGTCGATGCAGCGCCCCTGCTGGTAGCGGGTGAGGGCAGGCATCGAAGTGGTGGCTCTCACGGTTGGGGGAGTGAAGATCTGAGGAAGGGCGGCACGGGCTAGACGATCGGAACGGAAACCTCAGGCCTGGGTGACACCATCGAGCGGGTAGCCCTGAGCAGCCCAGCGGCTCAGGCCGCCGCGCAGGTTGGCCACCTGGGAACGGCCGGCCTTGAGCAGCTGCTGGGTGGCCAGGGCCGAACGGCTCCCCGAATGGCAGACCACCACCAGCGGGCGACCCGTGGGGATTTCGCTGGAGCGGCTCTCCAGCTCCGGCAGGGGGATCAACAGGCTGTCGGCCACTCGCCCGTCGGGTCCGTTGAATTCCTCCGCGGAGCGCACGTCGAGCACGGTGACCTCGCCCTGATGGGCAACCACCCAGGCGGGGGTCAGTTCAGGTAGGCCGGCATAGCTGCGGGCCAGGGGCGCCCAGGCGGGAGCGGTGGCTGCCTCGCGGGGCTTGCCGGAGCGCATGTTGCCGGGCAGGGCCTCGGCGATCTTGTGGGGATGGGGGAGCTTCATGTTCTCCATGTGGCCCACGAAATCCCGCTCGCTGGCGTCGCCGCCGAGGCGGGCGTTGAAGGCCTTCTCCTCGGCCACGGAGGTGATGGTGCGGCCGGTGTAGTCGTGGCCGGGATAGAGCAGGCAGCGCTCGGGCAGGGAGAGGATCTGCCCGGTGATCGAGGTCCAGAGGGTGTGGGCATTGCCCTGCTGGAAGTCGCAGCGGCCGCAGCCACGCACCAGCAGCGCATCGCCGGTGAAGGCCATCGAGTGGTCGTCGAGCACGAAGCTGATGCAGCCGTCGGTGTGGCCGGGGGTGGCACGCACCTCCAGAGCGCGGCTGCCGAAGTCGATGCGATCCCCATGGGCCAGGGGCCGGGTGACGTTCTCGGCGCGGGCGGCGGCGGCCAGCCCGATGGCACAGCCTGTGGCCTCATGCATCAGCCAGCTGCCGGTCACATGGTCGGCATGGGCGTGGGTGTCGATCGAGGCCACCAACTCGATGCCCAGTTCGCGGATCAAGGAGAGATCGCGGCCGTGCTGCTCGAAGACCGTGTCAATGATCACCCCCTTGCGGCTGGGTACGTCGGCCAACAGATAGGTGAAGGTGCCGGTGTCGGCGTCGAACAGCTGGCGGAAGAGCAGGGAGCCACCGCCTGCGGCGGCCGAGAGGGACAAGGCGGGAGCGGGAGCGACGGCCATGGGTGATCGATCACCAACTTGTATGAACATATCCGCATTATGGGCATCAGGGTCATACTCACTAAGCAGGTCGCTGGCCGCCTCAGGTCCACGCCCTGCGCACTTCGTGCATAATGCGTGGAACGACATAGTCCCATCCATGCGCCGGACCCCGCCCCAGACCCTGCCCAGCCCCCAACTCCTTGATGAACTCAGCGCCTTCTTCCGTCTGCTGAGCGAGCCGGCCCGCCTCCAATTGCTCTGCCAGCTCAAGCACAGCGGGGCCATGGATGTGGCCTCCCTGATCGAGGCCACCGGCTTCAGCCAGTCCCACATCAGCCGACAACTCGGCCAGCTGCAGCGCGCCGGCCTGGTGAGCTGCGAACGGGATGGCACACGCCTGATCTACGCGGTGGCCGACCCCCTCGTGGATGACCTCTGCAACCTGGTGCAGCGTCGTCTCAAGCAGCGGCTTGAGGACCAGCTTCGGCAGTTGCAGGGCGTCTGATCATGGCTCCTTCCGCGCCGATCGGCCCCAGCAACATCAGAAAGAGGGCGGAGGTCATGAGCTCAGCAGCTTCTGGACGATCGTGATCCCACGGATGGCCTGCCAGCCCAACAACAGCACGGGATGGACGACATTCAGAGCGAAAGGGATCGTCTCAAGTCTGGCCAGGGGGGCCTGAGGCGAATCGGGAGGGAACCTGGAGATCCCATCGCGATCTGGCCGGAATCACCAAAGGCTGCGGATCGCTGAGGATCCAGGGCAGGGAAGCAGACAGCACCGCACTGAAGAAACACCACACCGAGGTGAAGGCGTAGCCGTAGGCCAGGTGCGAGATCAGGAAAGCGACGAGAAGGCAGCCGCCGAACAAGCGCAGGCGCACCGAAGCGCTGATCATCAACGGCATGGCGATAATCAGCCCATACACCGTGCTGCCGAAGCCCAGGTTGATCCAGCGATCCGCCAGCAGGGTGGTGTGGTAGTCGAGCGATCCCTGCACCACGGCGGGTTGGAACAGGGAACCGTCGATCAGCAGCGGCAACCAGAGCCCCGCGCCCGCCAGCAGGCCCAGCACCAGCAGGCTCCGGAGGACCCATCGCCGCAGGGGAGGCGGCGCATGGACGCCCAGACGCAACCCGCACCAGGGCAGCCAGGCCAGCCAGAAGGCATAGGCGAAGAACAGATAACCGAGCGCGGCGGGGTGCACGAGCCAGGCGGCGCCGCCAGGTTCGAGGCCAAGCCAGACCAGACCCTCCAGGGCCTGTTGCACCGAGAAGAACACCGGTGTGAGGGCCAGGGGCAGCAGGTCGCTGCGTTGCTGAGCCTGGCAGTAGCGCACGGAGGCCACACCCAGGGGCAAGAGCACGGCCGCCACCACGAAGCTGGCGCTGCTGGAGAAACACATCGGCGTGGAGCCGTCTCCGGCAGCATGGGGTTTGCCCCAGCCTGGCGCGCTGGTGCCAGCCATGCAGGGTCACCTTTCTGAAAGGCCTCTTAGGATCTCTTCTCGCGTCGTCAGATGATTCCGATTGCGGAATCGTCGGGCGTCAGACCATCACCGTCTTCCTGATCCATGACCCTCCAGAGCAAGTCTGAGGCGAACGCACCTACGGACGATGACATCTATGCCTCTGAGGATCTTTCCAGCGGCCTGCCGAAGCTCCATTTTCCCTCAGGAGAACGGGACCCGCGCACCATCTTCGCAGCAGTGCGGGATGAACTGATGCTGGATGGGAATTCCCGCCAGAATCTTGCCACCTTCTGCCAGACATGGGTGGAGGACGAAGTCCATCAATTGATGGACCTGTGCGTCGACAAGAACATCGAAGACAAGGACGAATATCCCCAGACCGCCGAGATCGAGGCCCGTTGCACCCACATGCTGGCCGACCTCTGGCATGCGCCCTCGATTGAGAAGTCCATCGGCGCCTCCACCACCGGCTCCAGTGAGGCGGCGATGCTGGGTGGTCTGGCGATGAAACGCCGCTGGGAAGCCACCAGGAAAAAGGCCGGGCAATCCACCGACAGGCCCAATCTGGTCACGGGCCCCGTGCAGATCTGCTGGCACAAGTTCAGCCGGTACTGGGACATCGAGCATCGGGAGATTCCGATGGAACCCGATCAGCTGATCCTTTCGCCCGAAGCCGCTCTTTCCTACTGCGACGAAAACACCATCGGCGTGGTGCCGACCCTGGGGGTGACCTTCACGGGTCACTACGAACCGGTGCAGCAACTCGCAAGCGCCCTCGATGCCTATCAGCAATCCACCGGCATCGACATTCCCATCCATGTGGACGCCGCCAGCGGAGGCTTCCTGGCCCCCTTCTGCGCCCCCGATCTGGTTTGGGATTTCCGCCTCCCGCGGGTGAAGTCAATCAACGCATCGGGGCACAAGTTCGGCCTGGCACCCCTTGGCGTGGGCTGGGTGCTCTGGCGAGAGGCTACTGATCTGCCGGAGGAGATGGTGTTCTGGGTGAACTACCTGGGCGGCAACATGCGTGATCTCACCTTGAATTTCTCACGTCCGGGGGGGCAGGTGGTGTGCCAGTACTTCAACTTTCTGCGCCTGGGGATGGAGGGTTACCGCAAGGTGCACTCCGCCTGCTATGCCACGGCCCAGTACCTGGCCGCCGAAATCTCCAAACTGGGCCCGTTCGAGATCATCTACGGCGGCGATCCTGCCGCGGGCATTCCTGCCCTCTGCTGGACGATGAAGGAGGGAGCCGACGCCAACTTCAACCTCTTTTCCCTCGCCGATCGCTTGCGGGTTCGGGGTTGGCAGGTGCCCGCCTACACCCTGCCTGCCCACTGCCAGGAACTGACGGTGCAGAGGATCCTGGTGCGCCATGGCGTCAGCCGTGATCTCGCCGAACTGCTGCTCGACGACATCCGCCTGGCTCTGGCCTATTTCGATCGCCACCCGGACCATGCCGTGCTCACCCCTGCAGAGGCCAGCGGATTTCATCACTGAAGAGCAGCGGCACGGCTGGCTGCCGGGGTGAACACCCCACCACCGCTGCGCTCGATGGCCGTTTGACCTGGCTGGGCCAGGGCGGGCTGGTCAGGGTTCCCGATCTGCTGCTCCCGGAAACGGCGCTGAGCACATGGGGGCCCATGTTGAAACGTTCCGCCCCGAACCCGTGCCCCACATCCGCCCCACAGCAGGCAGGCTCCCCTCATCGGTGATGACCTGATTGATCGATGCCTGATCAGGAGCAAGGACTGGACGACGTCCTTGAAGCCCTGGTATCGGCCGGCAGCAGCGCCCGAAACCCGGACCTGCTTGAGGCGGTCGGCTGGGATTGGCCCCCCTATGGGAAGGTGAGAACAGAGCTCGTGGCCCGCCGGATCGTGACGCGCGGCCGGGGCCTCAGTGACACCGTCTCTCTGGCGGACGCGGATAACTTGGCGCAGCAGGACACGTCGGGAAAGGCCGGCCGCAAGGCGAAGGCCAGAGCCACCGCCAGGCCCTCAATGGTTGACCAACCTCCTCTCTGGACCAACCCCCACGGCGGCAGGACCGTCAAGGGGGCCCAAGGTCCTTGCGTAAGCCCTTGACGGGCCTGGCCGCAGCCCTCCCAAGGCGCAGCCAAAGAACACAACTGCCAACCGGGTCAGGGTCAGCGCTGGTTGGTTGTCAAGCGGGACCGAGCATTCAGCCTTGGCTGGCTGCCAGCTCCCAGGCTTCGATCGCAGCGGCAAGCTGTCGGGCAGCTGAGGATGGCTGGGCGGGGGAGAATGGCTCCACAGGAGGAACGACGGACGACCCCGTCCCCACCCACCGGCTGTAGCAGCCCTTGCCGGTTGTTGGCCCCTCCCCCGGAACGTAGTGACGGGCTGGTGGGGTGCTGGTGGAGAATCGGGTCGGGGTTTGGCGTTCCTATGGAGCCGATCTGTCTGAGGACAAACCGCAGCTAGCCAGCAGTTTTGACGGTTGTTGTAGGGCCACTTGTTTAGACGGACCCGATGCCGTTATCCCGGCCTGACGTCGATTGGTACATCTGGCTGGTGCCAATGACTTGGTGGTTGCCAGCCTTGAGGTTGAAGTAGGCTCAATCGTCAGAAGCTTCCATGCGCTCGTAGCGTTCTTCTAAAGGACTGTTGACCTGCACGGAAGCAATGCCGTTCTCGGCAGAGGATGACTTCGCCATTCCCCGCTTTGAGCGTGAACCGGTACTGGCCTTTCTCGTTCTGATTCAGTTCGTAGCAACCTGCCATGAAGCCTCCAAGGGTTGAAAAAGATTCGACGCGAAATTCAGCTAGCCTCCCATTCGACTCTAAGGGCCTTCTCTGGCTAAACAGGAGACTTGGTTAATCACGATTGACCGGTTAAGAGCAGGAATCTCCCATTAAACTTCGACGTTGCGAATCAATTAATTTTCTTGGAAATATATTTGAGGCTGAGCCCAGGCAGATAGCAATAGGGTAATTATTCGAAAATTGAGTAATGCGTGACTAGCGTGGATTGAACGTAGGTTGTCCATAGCCCATCTGCTCAAGGCTTTTGCCTTTGGGCTCGACTCTAAACACATAAGTTATCAACGCACCTAGAAGCGCTGTTAGCACTAAACATTGCAAAAGAGCTTCAGTTCCTATTTCCTTTCGTAGAATTGGAAAGAAAAAGGCAGAAGAAACAGCACCAATCTTTGCAAAAGAAGCCGCAAAACCTGCACCAGCTCCTCTTATTTGTGTTGGAAAGACCTCACCCGCTAAAACATATGTCATTGCATTAGGGCCGAGATTTGTCATAAAGTTGAACAACATAAAGCCAGCAAAGATAAGAGGTACTCTCAATTCATGCCCGTCTGGAATGACACTAGAGAGGGATGCGATTGCCAGGCCAATAGCACAACCTATAAATCCAACGATCTGCAAGGGGATTCTCCCAATTCGGTCAACCAATGGTATTGATGCTAAAAAGCCAACTATCAAGAGAAGGTCAATCATGCCAGACCCCTCTGCTGCAGTTAGGTCTCGGAGGATAAAGTCTGGCTGACCTTTGGTAAACAAGGTTCCAAGAATACTTGGTGTAAAGATTCCAATTCCATATGTTGAAAGATCCTGTAGAAACCAAGGAACCGAGGCCAGAATTGTAACTCTGATATAGCGACGGGAGAATAGGTCTTTAAACTTAAGCCTAGGTTCTTGTAGTCGCTCTTCTAGGGTTTGGTGCAGTAACTTAATAGGACGACAAAGTAGTTGTGACGCGGATCTTGAAGCTTCTTCTAGGTTGTTCCGTGCCTGCAACCAATGGGGACTTTCAGGCAGATTGCTTCGCATTACTGTTACGATAATTCCAGGAATGAAAAGGACTGCATACATCAAGTGCCAAGCGGCCATTTCTGGGTAAATCTTAAGCATTAAGATTCCTACTAAGACACCTCCAATTGAGCCAACCGCTTGGAAACTAAAGGCAGCCAAGACCATACGACCACGGAAACTACTGGGAATGGCTTCGGAGATGATGATGTGGGAAGTGGGGTAGTCAGCGCCCAAAGATACGCCAACACAGAATAAGAAAAAGATTAGAGACGAGACATTCCATGCTAATGCGGTTAAGGAGACTCTGGAAAACCCCACCACCCTGCGCGATAATGGCCGTGTGATCGCAGGCGTGAACAGGGTTCATGGGCATCAAGCAGCTCGGCTTTGGTGATTACGAGCAGTCCACGGCCAAAAAGCG
>NZ_JAGQBB010000024.1 GCF_024345415.1 Synechococcus sp. Tobar12-5m-g
TCTCCTGGTAGAGCGCCGTGAGCCGGGCGCGAAAGGCCCCATCGAGGTGGTGCACGAAGCGGGGCTCGCCATAGAACACCGCGTCATCGGAGCGATCCTGCTTCCAGCGGTCCTGTTCACTCAGCACCATCACGTCCATGGCTCACTCCAATGCCCCAGCAAGCTGGTTAAGTACACATCGCCGTAGCGCTCGAAGCCTGAGCGGGCGAAATCAGGATCCCGAAAGAAAGCAACGGTCAGGAGCAGACTGCTCTGCGCTGGCGTGCTCGGCAGGGGCTGAAGGGTGGCGGGGTCGAGGGGCAGCCAACGTCATCTGGATTGGTGCCCAGGCTGTCGGATCACAGCCAGCACCGCGAAGGCGTGGGCCATCCAGCTGCTCAGAACAACAAGGTGTCAGAACAGCAAGGTGATGGAGAGGCTCACCAAGGCCAGCCCAGCCAGACCGGTGGCGGCCAGAATCGATACGGATTGGGTCACGGACAGATCCAGCAAGGCCAAAACCTAGAGCAATCCTTAAGGTCCGCAATCATTCCGGCCTGGAACCGCAGCAATCCGTCATGGCAGCGAGGCCCGGCGAGCGTGGAGCAGTTCTGCGGCGAGCAGGCAGTGCAGCTGAGCGTGCTGCCTTCTCCGGCTTTCCTCGAATCGGTGGCCGAGAGCCAGGCCTGGTTCGAGGGCCGGCGACACCCTTCATGAAGACCTTCTACGAGAGCCAACGCCGGCGCCTCGGCCTGCTGCTGGAAGCCGATGGTTCCCCCATCCGCGGCCGCTGGAGCTTCGATGTGGAGAACCGCCGCCGGCTGCCGAAGGGGTAACTGGACCCCCCGTTGCCGGCGGTGGCGGCCAGCCCCCATGGGCGGGCGGTGCGGACACTGATCACCACCCACTTCGACGATCACCCCGGTGAGCTCGCTGATCTCTGGATTCCCTTTGATCACGCCGGGGCCCAGGTCTGGTTGGAGCGGTTTCTCAGAGAGCGGCTCGATGATTTCGGGCCTTTCGAGGACGCGCTGAGTGAGCGCCACGCCACCCTGCACCATTCCCTGCTCTCCTCCCTGCTCAACATCGGCCTGCTCACCCCCGCCGAGGTGATCGAGGCCAGCCTTGCTCGCGCAGAGGCGGGAAGCGGCAGGCCAGTCGCTTCCGATCGCCTCGCATGAGGGGTTCCTCAGCCAGGTGATCGGCTGGCGCGAGTTCTTGCGCGGCATCGACCGGGTGCACGGCGAACGGCAGACCGTATCGAATTTCTGGGACCATCAGCGTCAGCTGGCCCCCTGCTGGTGGGAGGGCCGCTCCGGCCTGCCGCCAGCTCAGCTCTTCACAGCCCAGCTCCTGCCGCTTGGCCCCTCGGCCCAGGCCAGGTGGGTCGAAAGGCGCGAACAGCTCTCGAAGGCCGTGCGCGGGCTGGACAGATGCCAGGGGCCAGTCCCTGCTCGGCGGCGGAGCCAGTACGGCTCAGAACCCGGCCAGTTGCTTGAACAGCACATAGGCATCGACGTCGCCGAAACACCGGTGGCGGAAGGCTCCCGGCAGGGTGCCGACGATCTGGAAGCCATTGGCACGCCAACAGTGCAAACCGGCGTCGTTGGTGCTCACCACCAGGTTGAACTGCATGGCGCGGTAGCCCAACCGTTGGGCCTGCTGCTGGGAATGGCGGCAGAGCTGGCTGCCGATCCCCCGACCCCTGGCCGCCTCGGCCACCCCATAGCCCGCATTGGCGACATGGGCGCCGAGCGATGGAGCGTTGGGCTTGAGGTAGTACGTGCCGACGACCCCATCGGCAGGATCAAGAGCCACGTAGGTGGCCTGGGGCTCGTCGACCCACACACGCCGGGCCTCTGCCTCGCTGATGCCCGGATCGTGCGGGAAGGTTTCACCGGCCCGAAAGATCGGCTCCAGCAGCGACCAGGTGCCGGGCCAGTGGTGGGGCTCCAGGGGGCGAATCAGGGTCGAGCTGAACAGGGCCTCGACCGCACACTGCAGCGAAGGAGCCAGGGGCCTGGACTCCTGGAGCCTTGGGCTCCAGACCCGGCCGGAGAGAAGCTCCTCTCTGGTGGCCAGCACCATGTCCTGGCCTTCCTGCAACCGCAGCGCCTCGAGCGGTACTGGCAGGGTGGTTCGGAAGAAATGGGCCACCCGCTGGGGGTTGGTGTGGCTGAACCAGAAGGGCAGATCGCCCGCCTGCCAATTGATTTCCTCGCGAAGTTCACGGCGCAGGGCCTGCTGGGGAGTTTCACCTGGATCGAGGTGCCCTCCGAACAGGCCCCAGCGGCCCGGCGCCACGATTGTGGTGATGTCGTCCCGCAGCTGGAGGAGCCAGGTTCCATCCCGCTCCAGCATGGCCAGGGCCACCTCAACCGGCATGGGATGGCAGCGACGGCGGTTGCTGCGGTCGCTGCAGAACGGGAAGGAGGCTGTTGATTCCCAGCATCACGAAGGCCAGGGCCCCGACCAGGGCCAGAAGGCGCAGGCCTAAGGGCCGGCCGCGATCGACCGGCCAGTCATCCCCGTCGTCGTTCTCGCCACGGCGCCAGTCTGGGGGTGGGAGCCTGGGGCGACGGGCCATCGCGCTGCATAGGGTGCACCCCATGATGCCCAAACCGTCTCTCGACCCCCAGCCGCGGCGCATTCTGCTCACTGGCGCCAGCTCAGGCCTCGGCTTTGAAGCTGCCGTGCGCCTTCGCCGCGCCGGCCACCAGCTCACCCTGCCCTGCCGGGATGGGCCCACGGCCGAGACCACCTTGGATCGCCTCGAAGGCGAGGCGACCTCCGGCCCACCACCTGTGGCACCCCTGTGCGATCTGGCCGACCTGGCCAGCGTTGAGCGCTGCGCCGCCGATTTGCTGCGCCGGGGTGAGCCCATCGACTGCCTGGTGCTCAATGCCGGCCTTCAGTACAGCGGTTCCCCTGCGCCAAGGCGCTCCGCCCAGGGCCATGAGCTCACCATCGCCGTGAACCACCTCGGCCACCAGGCCCTGGCCCAGCGCCTGCTCCCCTTGCTCGATGGCGGCCAGGCCCCCCGGGTGGTGGTCACCGCCTCGGAGGTGCATGATCCCGCCGCAGCAGGTGGCCGGGTCGGCAAGCCGGCCGGCCTGGGTGATCTGGAAGGGCTCAGAGCAGGCCTGATCACGGAATCGGGCCTCACGATGATGGTGGCTGGTGGCTTGCCGTTCAATGCCGACAAGGCCTACAAGGACAGCAAACTCTGCAACCTGTTGTTCGCCCGTGAGCTGGAGCGGCGACTGCGGCTGCGGGGCACACCGATGCCGGTGCTGGCCTGGAGCCCTGGCCTGGTGATCCCGCGCAGCGGCGGCGGCTTCTTTCGCTACAGCCGCCGCCACAACGAATGGGGCCAACGCCTGTTTGCCCTGCTGGCCCGCGATCTCCTGCGCATCACCGCAACCCCTCAGCAGGCCGGGGTGCTGCTGGCGAGCCTCTGCACCGATCCAGCCTTCGGGGACACGGGGTTCAGCTACTGGAGCAACCGGGTGCTGGGCCCCGGGCGCCTGCGCTTCGCGCAGACCCATCCCAGTGCTGAAGCCCTCGACGACGGCCTGGCCCAGACGTTGTGGGCGATCAGTGCGAAGCTGGTGGGGTTGGCTGATGCCTTGCCCCAAACCAGGACCACCCGGCAGCTTTGACGGGTCGTTTCGATCAAACCATCCGGCGGGGAGGAGCTGGCCATGGCCTGGCCTCAGGTCGCGCAACGGCTTCAGTGGCGAGGCCTCAGTTTCAACACCGCCTGGGTGCGGTTGGCCACCTCCAGCTTCTGCATGATCGCGTGGCCGTGCACCCGCACCGTGCCGAGGCCGATGCCCAGCTCGACGGCGATCTCGCGGTTGCTCAGCCCCCGGGCCATCGCCTCCAGCACCTGGCGCTCCCGCGGTGTCAGCAGCGCCAGGGCGTCGGCCTCGCTCGTGGCGCTCTCGCCGGCCTGCGGCCCGCCCTGAGTGCCCAGCTCCCGCAGGGCGGCGGTGGCGTCTGCGTCCCACCAGGAGGCACCCCGCAGCACCGTCTGGATCGCCAGTTGAAGGTCGGCTGCGGCCACCCCCTTGCGCACATAGCCCCGGGCGCCCGCCCGCATCATCCGCAGGCACCAGGCGGGATCCTCCTGGCTGGTGACCACCAGCACCGGGATCGTTGGGTGATCGGCGGCGATGCGGCGGCAGGTCTCCAGCCCCCCCAGCCCCGGCAGGCCCAGATCCAGCAGGATCACATCGAACGATTGATGGCGCAGCAGATCGAGTGCCTGCTCGCCATCGCCCACGGCCGTCACCAGTTCGATCACCTCGAAACCCTGGAGCGTGACCTCCAGCCCGAGCCGGAACAGTTCGTCGTCTTCCACCACCAGGGCCCGCATCGGCTCAGCCTCCTTCGGGCGGGGGCTCAGCGCTGCCCTGGGGCAGCAGCACCTCGATCTCGGCGCCACCGCCGGGCCGGTTGCGCAGGCCGATCGTTCCCCCGTGGGCGTTCACGATCTGGCGGCAGAGGTAGAGCCCCAGGCCGCTGCCCGGCCGCTCCTCGGAGAGCCGCTGGAAGCGTTGGAACAGCTTGGAGATCTCCTGTTCCGGCACCCCCGGGCCGCCATCGGCAACCCGCAGCTGGAGACCGTTGCTGCGGTTCTCCAGCACCAGCTGGATCTGGCCGCCCCGCAGGCTGTGGTGGATGGCGTTGAGCAGCAGATTCTCCACCAGCCGCCTGAGCTGGGCCCCATCGCCGATCAGCAGATGCGGATGCCACTGCGATGCCTCACCGAAGCCCAGGCGCAGGGTGAGTTGCCGTTCCTGGGCCAGCGCCGAGAGCTCCCGGATCACCTCCTCCACCAGGCGTGTGAATTCCACCTCCACGGACTGCAGCACAAGACCCTCGGCGTCGTTGCGGTAGACCTCCAGCAGGGTCTGAATCTGGGCCAGGGCGCGGCTCTGGCCCCGCTCGATCGTGGCCAGGGTGCGCTCCAGCAGGGGCCCCTCCCGGCTCTGGCGGCTGGAGGACAGGCTGCGCAGGGTGGCGATCGTTCCCAGGATCGGCGTCTTGAGGTCATGGGCGAGGGTGGCGACGAAATCCCGCCGCAGGTCTTCCACGGCCAGCTGGCCCTCCAGGTGAAGCCGCTGGCGCTGCAGGCCCTGGATGCGCAGGCACTGGCGCGCGGTGAGCACCAGGGCGCCGCAGACCAGCAGGCGGTTCATGAGCACCGAGCCGCTGATCGGTGTGAACTCCGGGATCACAAGATTGGAGAGGGTGAGCCCGCACGTCAGGGCCACAAAACTCCAGATCGTTCTCGGCCGAGCCGTTTCACTCAACAGGATCAGCGGCAGCACATAGAGATAGGCCAGCACCACCTGCACCGGGGTGATCACCTCCACCAGGGCCACCGCAGCGGTGAGGGCCGCCGCCTGCCCGCCGGGTGAGGCCAGCGCCGCTATATCTCCGGATAGGGACCGGCCGTTCACATCCATACCCTCCGCTAGTAGCGCCCAACTCCAGGGCGGTCGACAGTGAACGGGTCCCCCGAACCGGACGCTACCGCCGATGATCGACTGGATTCAGGTCGCCCTGCTGCTCGCCCTCGTGCTGGGCTCCGCCCCGCTGCTGGGGCGTCACCTCTGGCAGGTGTACGACAATCGATCCCAGCCCCTGCTGGATGGCTGGCTCACCCCCGTGGAAACATCCCTGCTGCGGTGGGTAGGGGACCCGGGCCGCCCAGCCGAGCAGGCCTGGGACTACCTGCGCCCCCTGCTGCTGAGCAACATTCTGTTCGGTGCCGTGGCTTTTCTGCTGCTGCTCCTCCAGCCCGCCTGGCTGAACCCCCTGGGGCTGCCGGGGGTGCGCTGGGACACGGCCCTGCACACCGCCATCTCCTTCCTCACCAACACCGACCAGCAGCACTACACCCCCGAGCAGACCCTCAGCGACTTCACCCAGCTCGGGGCGCTGCAGTTCCTGTTCTTCACCTCCGCCGCCACCGGCCTGGCGGTGGGCTTCGCCTTCATCCGCGGCCTCTGCGGCCGCCCCCTGGGCAACTTCCACTGGGATCTGGTCCGCTCGATCACCCGGGTGCTGTTACCCCTCAGCCTGGTGTTCGGCCTGATCCTCCTGATCAATGGTTCTCCCATGACCCTGGGCGGGCCGGTGACCCTTCGCACCCTGGAGGGGGCCACCCAGATCCTGGGGCGGGGCCCGGTGGCCGCCTTCGAGGCGATCAAGCAGCTGGGCGAGAACGGGGGTGGCTTCTACGGCGCCAACTCCGCCCACCCCTTCGAGAACCCCAACCCGTTCACGAACCTGCTGGCGATGGTGGCCATGTTCGCCATCCCCGCTGCCACGATCGACGCCTTCGGCCGTTTCCTTGGCAACCGCCGCCAGGGCACCCTGCTGTTGCTGCTCGTCACCGGTCTCTTTCTGGGGCTGGCCGTGGTGGCGATCAAGGCCGAGCAAGCGGGCAACCCCCTGCTGGCCCCCTGGCTCAGTGGACCCAACCTGGAGGGCAAGGAGGTGCGCTTCGGCGCCGCCTTGTCGGCCCTGTTCGCCACGATCACCACCGGCTCGATGACCGGAGCGGTGAACGCAGCCATGGATTCGCTGATGCCCCTGGGGGGCCTGGTGCCCCTGTTCAACCTGTTTTTGCAAGTGGTGTTCGGCGGCCAGGGCACCGGCGTTGCCTACCTGCTCGTGTTCCTGATCCTCACGGTGTTCCTCACCGGGCTGATGGTGGGCCGCACCCCCGAACTGTTCGGACGCAAGGTGGAGAAGGCGGAAGTGGTTTACAGCAGCCTGATCCTGCTGATCCACCCGGTGTTCGTGCTGGTGCCTGCCGCCATCACGATTGGCTTCCCCGCTCTCCAGGGCATCAGCAACCCCGGCTTCCACGGCGTCAGCCAGGTGGTTTACGAATACGCCTCGGCCGCCGCCAACAACGGCAGTGGCTTCGAGGGCCTGGGCGACGGCACGGTGTGGTGGAACCTCAGCGCCATCGTCAGCCTGCTGGGGGGTCGCTACCTGCCGATCATCGCCCTCTTGTTCCTGGCGGCCGGCTTCTCCCGCAAACAACCCGTACCCCCCAGCCAGGGCACCCTGGCCACCGACACCGGCCTGTTCACCGTGGTGACCGCCGTGGTGATCCTGATCCTCGGCGCCCTCACCTTCTTCCCGGTGCTGGCCCTGGGGCCGATCGCCGAAGCCTTCTCGCTCCCTCGCTGACCGCCTCGCGGCTCCCATGACCTCCCTTCAGCAACCCTTTTTTCCCCGCATGCCGCGGGGCCGCCGCGACCAACGGCGCTACACCGAACGGCCCAAAACCCAAGGCCTCCTGGGCCGGGCGATCGTCGAATCGTTCCGCAAGCTCGACCCCCGTCTCACCGTGCGCAATCCGGTGATGTTCGTGGTCTGGTGCGGAACGATTGTCACCGTCGCGGCCACCCTCGAACCCCAGTTGTTCGGCCTGAGCAAAGACGCCCCGGGGCGGGGCTTCAACGCTGTGCTCGCCGCGATCCTGGTGTTCACCCTGCTGTTCGCCAACCTGGCCGAGGCGCTCGCTGAAGGGCGCGGCAAGGCCCAGGCCGATGCCCTGCGCCGCACCCAGGCCCGCACCCAGGCCCGACGACTGTTGCCCAATGGCGGCGAGGCGCTGGTGGATTCCAGCAGCCTGCGCAAGGGCGATCAGGTTCTGGTGAGCAGCGGCGAGCTGATCCCCGCCGATGGGGAGGTGACGGATGGGGTGGCCGCCGTGGATGAATCGGCGATCACCGGCGAATCCGCACCGGTGCTCAAGGAGGCCGGCTCCGATGTGGCCAGCTCGGTCACCGGCGGCACCCTGGTGGTCTCGGACCAGCTCACCATCCGGATCACGGCCGATCCTGGCCAGGGCTTCATCGACCGCATGATCGCCCTGGTGGAGGGGGCCGAGCGCAGCCGCACCCCCAACGAGATCGCGCTCACCGTGCTGCTGGCGGTGCTCACCCAGGTGTTCCTGATCGCCGTGGCCACCCTGCCGCCGGTGGCGGCCTATATCGGCGGACCCACCCCGGTGGTGATCCTGGTGGCCCTGCTGGTGGCCCTGATCCCCACCACGATTGGCGGTCTGCTGTCGGCCATCGGCATCGCCGGCATGGACCGGGTGGCCCAGTTCAACGTGATCGCCACCTCCGGCCGTGCCGTTGAGGCCTGCGGTGACATCAACACCCTGGTGCTCGACAAGACCGGCACCATCACCCTGGGCAACCGGCTCGCCGAGGAGTTCCTGCCGGTGGGGGGCCACACCGAGGCGGAGTTGGCCACCGTTTCGATCGGCGCCAGCGGCTTCGACACCACGCCCGAGGGCAAATCGATCGTGCGGCTGGCCGAGAAGCTGGGGGCCAGCTCCGGGTTCGATCCTGCCGGCGCCACCGGGCTCGACTTCTCCGCCCGCACCCGCATGAGCGGCACCGACCTGGCCGACGGCACCGAGCTGCGCAAGGGAGCGGTGGATGCCATCAAGGGCTTCGTGCGCTCCCGCGGCGGCCAGGTGCCCGATGGCCTTGATCAGGCCTACGAGCAGGTGTCCCAGCTGGGGGGGACACCGCTGGCGGTGTGCCGAGGCGCCGAGATCTTTGGGGTGATCTACCTCAAGGACATCATCAAACCCGGCATGCGCGAACGCTTCGACCAGCTGCGGCGCATGGGCATTCGCAGTGTGATGCTCACCGGCGACAACCCGATCACCGCCAGCGTGATCGCCCGTGAGGCCGGGGTCGACGATTTCATCGCCGAGGCCACCCCGGAAGACAAGATCGCCGTGATCCAGGCGGAGCAGCGGCTCGGGAAGCTGGTGGCGATGACAGGCGACGGCACCAACGACGCGCCGGCCCTGGCCCAGGCCAACGTGGGGGTTGCGATGAACTCCGGCACCCAGGCCGCCAAGGAGGCGGCCAACATGGTCGACCTCGACAGCGATCCCACCAAGCTGATCGACATCGTCACGATCGGCAAGCAGTTGCTGATCACCCGGGGAGCGCTCACCACCTTCTCAATCGCCAACGACGTGGCCAAGTACTTCGCGATCCTGCCTGCCCTGTTCGGGGGGGTGGGCCTCGGGGCGCTGAACCTGATGCATCTGGAGAGCCCCCACTCCGCCATCCTCTCGGCGATGGTGTTCAACGCCCTGATCATTCCCGCCCTGGTGCCCCTGGCCCTGCGGGGGGTGGCGTTCCGCCCGGATTCGGCCGAAGAATTGCTCAAGCGCAACCTGCTCGTCTATGGCCTCGGCGGCCTGGCCGTGCCGTTCGTGGGCATCAAGGCGATCGACCTGGCCATCACCTCCCTCCACCTGATCTGAAGCTCCTGAGATGTTCTTCACCAAGCCCCTCTTCTGGATCCCCCTGCTGCTCGCGGCCGGGGCGGTGGCGGCCTCCTCGCCCCTGCGCCTCTTCCATCCGCCCCTGCAGACCGGCGCCCTTTCGTTGCTGCTGAGCGGCACCGTGGCGCTCTCGATCTACCTGTTCGCCGTGATGATTCAACCGGAGAAATTCTGATGACCCTGTTTCGCGATGCCCTCCGGGCCCTGAGGCTCACCGCTGCGCTGTGGCTGATCACCGTGGTGCTCTACACCCTTCCCCTGCTGGGGATCGGCCAAGGGCTGTTCCCCGCCCAGGCCAACGGCTCCCTGTTGCGGGTCGATGGTCGGGTGGTGGGCTCAGCCCTGATCGGCCAGCCCTTCGCCACCGCTCGCTACTTCCTGAGCCGTCCCAGCGCCGTCGACTACAGCACCGGTAAGCAACCCAGCTCTGCCCCCAGCAACCTCGGTCCCACCAACCCCGATCTCGTCAAGCGCATCACCGCAGCATCCAAGGTGCTGCAAGGGGCAGGGCTGAAGGATCCCTCCCCCGATCTGCTCTACGGCTCCGGTTCGGGCCTCGATCCCCACATCTCGCCGCTGGCCGCCGAGCAGCAGATCGAGCGTATCAGCGCCCAGCGGCAACTGACCCCCCAGCAGCTGCGGCAGATGGTCCGCCGCCACACCGAGGGCCGGACCCTTGGGATTCTGGGGGAGGCGCGGGTCAACGTGCTGGAACTCAACCTGGAGCTGGATCGCCGTTCGCCATGATCAGGATCAGGGGGCGGGGCCGCCACAAGCTGTTCATCGGCATGGCACCGGGGGTCGGCAAGACCTTCCGCATGCTCCAGGAAGCACAGCAACTGCGGCGTGACGGCACTGACGTGGTGATCGGTGTGCTCGAAACCCATGGCCGCGCCGACACCGCTGCCCAGGCCGAGGGCCTCGAGCGGGTGCCCCTGCGGCGCTTCCAGCACCAAGGGGTCTGGCTGGAGGAACTGGACCTTGCCGCCCTGCTGCTGCGCCGAGCCCAGTTGGTGCTGGTTGACGAGCTGGCCCACACCAATGCCCCCGGCAGCGAGCGGACGAAGCGCTGGCAGGACGTGGAACTCCTTCTGGCCTCGGGTCTGGATGTCTACTCCACCGTGAACATCCAGCATCTGGAGAGCCTCAACGATCTGGTGGCCCAGCTCACCGGCGTGGTGGTGCGCGAGCGGCTGCCGGATCGGGTGCTGGAGCGGGCCGATGAGGTGGTGCTGGTGGACGTCACCCCCGAGACCCTGCAGGAGCGTTTGCGCGGCGGCAAGGTGTACGCCAGCGAGAAGGTGGGCCAGGCCCTCGCCAACTTTTTTCAGCGCCGCAACCTGGTGGCCCTGCGGGAGCTGGCCCTGCGGGAGGTGGCCGATCGGGTCGACGACGAAACCCCGCTCGACAGCTCCCTGCGCGAACGGGTGCTGGTCTGTCTCTCCACCTATCCCGAATCGAAGCGGCTGCTGCGCCGCGCTGCCCGCCTGGCGGGCTTCATGGATGCCCCGCTGTTGGTGGTGATCGTGCTCAATCCCCAGACCTTCCTGAGCCGGGAGGAGGGGGTGTTGCTGGAGGAATGCACCCGGCTCTGCGACGACTTCGGTGGTGAATTCCTGCGCATCGACAGCGACGACGTGCTCGGTTCGATCGCGAAGGTGGCGATCGAACGGCGGATCACCCAGATCGTGATGGGCCAGTCGCCGCGCTCCAGGGGCCGGGCCCTCCTGGGCCGCTCCCTCTCCGAGAAGCTGCAGCAGCGGCTGGCCGGCAGGAACGTGGATCTCCACCTGATCGCCGACGACCCGCCCACGGCGGCAGGTGCGTTGACGCGACCCTAGGGTTGGAAAGGTGGTCCAGAGCGCCAACCGAAAGGCATGCTCGAGAAGGGATCAGCGGCTCTAGCCTGCCGCAGGCCAGGATCCCCCTGCGCAGGCTTCACCTTGGTGGAGGGTGGCAAGCAGCCGCAGGCGGGTGAACCGCTGCAGCCACAGGCAGGGCAGGTTGAAGGCCGTGGCGAAGATCAGGTTGATCAGCACCCCGAGCGGCGGCAGCCACAGGGCCGTGACCAGCCAGAAGGGCCAGAGGGCCAGGTGAACCAGCTCGGCGCGGCGGGTTTCCGCCACCAGGCGCTGCAGGGCGGCGGGGTCGCGGCACACCAGGCTGTTTTTGCACACCCCGCCGGGCAGGCTGTCCCCGGCATCGGGCAGCCAGCGCTTCCAGCGCCGGATCCCCAGCCGGCGTTCGTAGCCGGCCGCACTCTCCGCCCAGGGGCGCGGCCCGGTGAGCCAGCTGTCGTGATCGAGGGCGGCGAGGGGCAGGCGGTTGGCCAGGGCACCGATCAGCAGCGACCAGCCCAGCCAGCCGATCACACAGGCCAGCACCGCCATCAGGTCTTGAACCGCCTGCCCTTCCATTCGATCGTGCCGCGCTCCAGATTCAGGATCGCCAGAACGAAGACGCCCAGGAAGAACAGCACAGGAATCGGAAACACCAGGCAGATCCAGCCGAAGCCCCCGACTCGCCGGGTGAGCACCAGAAGCTGGAGCGCGAAGGCCCCATAGAGCACCAGGTTGGGCAACAGGGAGGGGTCGCCCACCAGCGGCCAGCCCAGCAGGGAGGCCGGCAGACACCAGGCCGCCCAGAACAGACCGGAGAGCCAGAGCAGCACGGCCAGCATCCAGGGACAGCGCACCTCGCCAGCGGCGGTGGCGAAGTTCTTGGCGAAGCCCACCACCATGTCGTGGAGGCCGCCGGGATACATGCGGTACGCGATCAGGCCATCGCCGATGAAGGCACTCACCGGCAATCCTGCCTTCTCGTAAAGGTGTCCCATGAACCAGTCCTCCACCACCTTGCCGGCCACCGCCCCATGCCCGCCGATGCGTTCGTAATCGGCCCGGCTGGTGACCATGGCCGGCCCGAAGGCCACGCCGCAGCCCTGTCCCATCGGCACGGCCATCAACCCCACCAGGTTGAAGAGCACCGAAAGCTGCTCGTAGGGCTTCTCGGTGCGATGGAAAGGCTGGACCGAAACCAGTCCGCCCAGGGCCTGCTGCGTCGCCACGAGGCGCTCCAGGAACGCGGGGCTGGGCTCGGTGTCGGCATCCAGAAAGACAAGCAGGTCGCCCTGGCTGGCCCGTGCGCCGTTGTGCAGCGCCCAGGGCTTGCCGCACCAGCCCTCAGGCAGGGGAGGCGGCTGCATCACCGTGACCCCCGCTGCCGCGGCAATGGCGGCGGTGCGATCGCTGGAGAGATCGTCGATCACGATCACCTCAAGCGGTTGGAAGCTCTGGCCGCGCAGGGCCGGAAGCAGGTTGGGGAGGGTGCGTTCCTCGTTGCGGGCCGGGATCAGCACGGAAACCCTCGGCTGCCCTTGCAGCCGGTGCTCGGGAAGCCGCGACAGCCGGAGACAGAGGACCCAGCCGAGCAGCCAGCGGACCGCCAGGGAGATGGCGACCAGGCCCATGGTTTGTGATCCCCTACTGCATGGCCCACGCTATTGGCAAATCGTCAACCTGACTGCGTCCGCCAGGGTCAAGGCCCGGGGCGCAACAACTCCTCCACCAGGGGTTGGAGAGCATCGTCGTGGCTCATCAACTGGTGGTGGTAGCGAACCGGCAGGCTGCGTCCAGGTCCGAGCGGAAGCACGGCGCGCCAGGCGGGCATCACCATCAGGTCCGGCTGGCAGTAAAAGCTGCAGCAGTTCACGTCCCGCAAGGTGTCGAGATTGGTGTTGAGGCGCTGCAGCAGGGCGCTCCCTGCTTTGAGATCGGCGATGCCGGCCAGAGGCCAGCTGGGCCAGGGCTGGGCGGTGATGGTGCCCCGCTGGGGACTGCCCACACTGATCAAGCGCCGAGTACGCCGATGGCCCCCGAGCAGCTGGATCCAGGACCGTCCGATCACCCCGCCCATCGAAAATCCCAGCAGGTCGATGGGCTGCTCCAGGCCGAAGGTCGCCTCGATGTGCATGCCCAGCAACGCGGCCAGCTCCTCGATCGGGGTGACACCGAATCGATGGGGCAGATGGGGTATTAGTAAAGGCCCACGGAGCTGGCCGAGCTTCCGCTTGAGTCGATCGAACAGCCGTGGGGTGTCCCACATCCCGTGCACCAGCACCAGCGGGGGGGAGGCATCTGGCCGCGGGTCTGGTGGCGGGTCCGCAGAAAGCATGGCCGGCGCCAGGGATGGGAGATACTCCCAATACTGGGGGGCCGAAGGCCGGCTACTAAGTTTGGTGGCTGGTTCAACCTGGAATGGGTCATGGCGACACTTGCCATCCCGATCTGGGAGTTCTTCCTACGCGGATCAGTCGTATACATTATTCTAGTCGTTCTGCCTCGACTAACGGGCAAACGATAGATCGGCCAACTCGCCACCTTTGACCTGGTTCTGTTGCTGTTGCTATCCAATGCGATTCAGAACCAGATGAATGGAGGAGACAATTCCCGGGTGGGGGGGCTCATCTCCGCTCTGCCTCTCGTGGCACTCAACTATATGGTTGGCATCGCCACCAGCCGCAGCAAACGCCTTGATGCCTTCATTGAGGGTCGTCCGGAAGTACAGGGACACCATGGGGGTTTGTATCCCCAGGTGCTGCTGAGTGCGCAACTCACGCGACACGAGCTTGACACCGCCATCCGGGCTGCAGGCTGTGAATCGATCCAAGATGTGCACGTTGCCATTCTGGGGAACACCGGATCAATCACCGTGTTGCCGAAACATTCCAGGGCTTAGGATCAAGTCATGGGCACGAAAGCTTGGTGACGCTAACTGTCACGTCCATCGACAAGAGCCGTGAGTCTCCGATAAACGAGCCCGCGACGGGGGGAACGGAGTCAGGCAGGCGGCCAACCGCTACCGAGATGTGGTTCTCACCTACGATTTCGCCTCGGGTAGGATCAAATCCCTTCCAGCCTGCGCCCGGGAGGAAGACTTCAGCCCAGGCATGGGTGCTGCCCGCATCATCCGCTGCAAGCGTCGTGCAGCTGTAACCACTCACGAAACGAGCGGCAAAGCCGAGCAGCTTCGCCGCTTCCATGAACAGGAAGGCAAGATCGCGGCAGGATCCAGAGCCACTGGCAAGGGTTTCAGCAGGGGTCTGCACCCCTGGCTCTTCGCGTTGGCGATAGGCGACAAGCTCGTGAATGGCCAGATTGAGGCGCTGCAGCAAGGCGTAGCTCTCGATGGACTTGCCGGGCTGCCAGACCGTTGATGTCCACTGCGCCAATGTCCCGGTCTGAGGCGCTGGCAAGGCAAGCAGGTAATAAGCGTCGAGAACGGGGCGGTCTTCAGGGGCATAGGCGACGGGAAAAGAAACGGCATAGTCTTCCACCAGAAAGTCAAGGGGCTCCTGGTCGTACTGCTCGATGATCAAACTGCTTTCGATCAGGAGCAGGTCAGCGGGATCTTCGAAGGTTGCGATGGCGACGGAATTGCTCTCAACATCACGATGCCAGCGCAGGCTCGCCGTTGGTTGAATCGTGATCGTCGAGCTTTCAATTCGCAGATCGTGCCCTGCCCTTGGTCGAAGACGAAGCGAATGGGGGCCGAGCTGCACTGGAGCGGCGTAGGAGTAAGTGGTGCGATGAACGATCTGATAGCGCTTCATCAGCGTAAGTAGATGCCCCTACTGAGAGTAGATCAGACCACTATAGGGTGCAAAGGATACTGGGACATGAAACGGAAGCCCATTGCAGCCACCTGGAGCTGCCTCTGCGACATAGCGGACCATGAACAATGACATTGCCCACGGAGTTCGTTATCTCACGCCCATAGGGGTCAATACGCGTGACCTCTCCCACCTCTGTAATGTGCTGGTCGCTGTAGTGATCGCCCACATTGGAGCCTGCAACATCAGCATGCCAAAGTCCTGCTCCTCCGGATTCGTTGCAAAAGTCCCCAGCCCAGCTGACGGGCGTGCATGACGACAATGCCCCAACAACTCGTTACATCCTTGAGATGCCATGCAGCAACTAATGTTCCATTTGCTCCACGGCTCACAACAGGTTGGGGGGAGCCGATCAGAGGTCGCCGCAGACCGAGCTGCCTAGGGTGAGGTTGAGCACCAATTGGTAAGAGCTCTATGGGAATTCATGCAAAGCATCCTGTTGGCTTGAGCACAACCTCGCGCATCACCTCGACAATGGCTTCGCTTGCTGCTTTGGCCCTCATGCTCTGCTTCCTGCTGATTCCATTGCCTGCCATGGCCTTGGTCAGCGATCACGCCCCCTATCCCTTCGCCTTCGGAACCATGTCAAACAGAGCTGACGCCACCGCCAAATCCGCAGAAGGCAAACTGGAATCTGCCTATGGTGAACTGACTGGCGATGCTGGCCACCAGATCAAGGGAAAAGCCAAGCAGGTTCAGGGCTCTGCCATGAACGCGGCAGTAGACCTCAAGCAAGGCGCAAGATCAGTCGCCGAGAAGATGAGTGATGTTGTCAGTAAAGTGGCACACGATCTCAGCTAAGCCGCCAAGACGTTGCCTTTGCAAGGAGGCGGCGTCTGCTTCCAGCAACAGTCTTTGTATCCGCCCAGCCTTGCTGTGCGGATACCTGTGCATGCCACCATTGCTTTCCGTTCTCAGGAGAGGCTTCATGTTGGAAACACTTGCGGTCGTACTGATCGTTCTCTGGCTGCTGGGCCTGCTCACCTCCTACACACTGGGAGGATTGATCCACATCTTGCTGGTCATCGCCGTGATTGCCATCCTGTTGCGCCTGATCAGCGGCCGTGCTGTCTGAATGCCTGAGAGGTTCATCGCCCACGAAGCCCATGACTCCGTTCTTGATTGCCGATACGGCCAAGTCGTTTGAAGAAGCAAGAGCCGATCTCCATGCCGCTGTGCAAGCCCATCGTTTCGGGCTGCTGGCCGTGCATGACCTCGGCCATATCCTCCGCAGAAAAAGCACCGACTTCGCCGAGAACTGCCGTGTGTTCGAGGTGTGCAACCCCCAGCAGGCGGCAAGCGTCCTGCGCAACGACGTGACACTGAATATGGCACTGCCCTGTCTGTTTTCGGTTTACACCAAAGCCGGCCAGACCCGGATCGCCATGATCCGGCCTGAGGACATGCTCAGCTCCCTGTCCTCCACCCCAGCCTGAGCGGGTGCGTACGGATGCCGAAGGGGGTTCTCACGGGGACCAGGCCCGGTCTCTTCTGGATCAACTCAGCCTGGCCGAGAAGCTCGGCATGCTCGACGGCGACACCCCCTTCTGGTCGGGCATGGCAGCCACCATGCTGCGCGACGCCTCCCACCGGCGCCCGTGGCCGGCCGGCGTGGTGCCCCGGCTGGCGATCGGCGGGCTGCACTTTGTGGACGGCCCCCGCGGCGTGGTACTCGAGGGGGGCGCCACCACCTTCCCGCCGCCCATCGCCCGCGGCGCCAGCTGGGACCCGGAACTGGAGGAGCGCATCGGCGAAGCCATGGGCCGCGAGGCCCGTTCCTTCGGCGCCAACCTCCTCGGCGGGGTCTGCGTGAACCTGCTGCGGCATCCCGGCTGGGGCCGGGCCCAGGAGACCTACGGCGAAGACCCGGTGCACGTGGGTGCCATGGGTGCAGCGATGACCCGCGGCGTGCAGCGCCATGCCATCGCCTGCGTCAAGCACTTCGCCCTGAACTCGATCGACAGCGCCCGCTTCCGGGTGGACGTGCAGGCCACGAGCCGCGTGCTGCACGAGCTCTACCTGCCCCAGTTTCGTGAATGCGTGGAGGCCGGCGCCCTGGCGGTGATGAGCGCCTACAACAGCGTGAACGGTGAGTGGTGCGGCCAGCACCCACAGCTGCTCACCGACATCCTCAAGAGGCGTTGGGGATTCCGCGGCTTCGTGCTCACCGACTTCATCTTCGGGCTGCGCGACGGGGTGGGGGGCGTGCTGGCCGGCCAGGACCTGGAGATGCCGTTCCCCATGATCTTCGCGGCCAGCCTGCCGCAGGCGGTGGCCAGCGGCAGGGTGCCGCTCGAGCGGATCGACGACGCCGTGCAGCGCCTGCTGCGCGCCCAGCTCTCGCTGCCGGCAAGGATCGGGGAAGCCGGGGCCTACCCGGCCTCGATCCGGGGCTGCGCGGAGCACCGGGCGCTGGCACGGGAAGCGGCCACCCGCTCGATCGTGCTGCTGAAGAACGCCGGTCCGGTGCTGCCGCTCACGGACATCGGCTCGCTGGCCGTGATCGGGCGGCTCGCCGCCACGGCCAACCTGGGCGATCGCGGTTCCTCCGACACCCGGCCCACCCCGGGCACCGTGGTGACCCCCCTCGAGGGGCTGCGGGCCGCAGCGCCAGAGATTCAGGTGCAGCATGCCGATGGCGCGAACCTGGAGGCCGCCGCCGCCCTGGCCGCCGCCAGCGACGCGGTCGTGGTGGTGGTGGGTCTGGACTGGCGCCACGAAGGCGAGCACATCCACAACGGCGATCTGGCCCCGATCCTGCGCCAGATCCCGCCCCCGGAGCCGCTGCTGCTGCGGATCGGCCGAGCCCGGCTCCAACCGCTGTGGTCGCCGGTAGCCGGAGCGATCGCCACGATGGCGAGCCTCGGCTCTGCCCTGCCGGGCGGCGACTTCGCCTCCGGGGACCGCACCGATCTCCGCCTCCCCCCGGTGCAGGAAACGCTGATCCGCTCGGTGGCCGCCGCGAACCCGCGCACGACCGTCGTTCTGATGGGGGGCGGGGCGATCCTCTGCGAGGCCTGGCGGCAGGTGGTGCCAGGGATCGTGCTGCTCTGGTATCCGGGCATGGAGGGAGGCGCGGCGCTGGCCGACGTGCTGCTGGGGCGGGTGTCGCCATCGGGGCGGCTGCCTTTCGCGGTGCCCACCGCCCATGAGCACCTGCCGCCCTTCGATCCCCGCGCCCGGCGGATCACCTACGACCTCTGGCACGGCTACCGGCGGCTGCGCCGGCAGGGGCACCCGGCCGCCTTCCCCTTCGGCTTCGGCCTTTCCTACGGCCCGTTCCATTACTCCGCGCTGGCGGCAGAGCTCCTCGGCGACTGCGGCGAGGTTGGGGTGCTGCGGGTGGGAGTCACGGTGGAGAACGGGGGGTCCATGGCCGCCGATGACGTGGTGCAGGTGTATGTCGAGCCGCCAGCGCAAGCGGTGGAGCGGGCGGGGCGGTTCCTGGTGGGATTCACCCGGGTCTCTCTCGCGCCAGGCCAGTTGGAGCGGGTCTGGCTGGATGTGCCGCTGCGGCGCCTTGCCTACTTCGATGAGGCCACCGATGCGTTCGTCCTGGAGGGCGGCCGGCACCGGCTACTGGTGGCACGGCACGCCGAGGACACAGGCCTCGGCATGGACATCGAACTGGAGGCGGCAGTCGTGGGTCCCTGATGGATCAAGGGGCGTTCCGGGATTGAAGAAAGCGCCGCAACTGCTCCGGCCAGTCACCCGGCAGATCTCCCTTCCGGATCTTGACGCTCACCATCGAGCGGGCCAGCGGCCACCCTCCCCGGGCCAGCAGACCGGCCAAATGGGCCAGAACCGCTCCAGCCATTGCGACCCAGGCGAGGAGATGGAGGCCGTAGACGAGCTGGTTGAGATTCCCCTCCCGCAGCCAGTCTTCCTGCATCAACTTGCCGGTGGCGATCGCCAGGATCAGCGCCCCCAGGGTCACCGCATTGCTGGCCCGGCCCAGCTGGCGCCGCCCCAGGGTGACGGCATAGGCGGCGAACAAGACAGCCAGAGGCAGCAGGGCCACTCCCACCGAGCCGTGCAGGTCGATCCAGTCCCCGGGCCAGCGGAACGGCAGCCGCCCCCAGCGTCCGTCGTACTGGCTGTAGACGATCAGCCCGCTCAGCCAGGCCAGGGCCACGCCGATGGCGGTGGCTCCATGGAGGAGCCTCAGTAATGACGGTTGGTAGGGGCGGGGGGCCATGGGGATGGGGGTGACGGATTGAGGGGGGGATTCGGTGCCAGCAGCCAAGCAAGCAGCAGAGCCACCGCCGTGGTGATCATCAGCGTGAGGATCTGGCCCGGCTGCAGGGGCGCAAGGCTGAGCAGCTGCTGCAACCCGGGAATGGCCGACAGCAGCGACCACAACCCCAGGCCGATGCCGGCACCGGCGGCCGTGATGCGGCTGCGGGAATCCCCGTTCAGCCACACGAGCCCACCGCCGGCCAGAAGCAGCAGCGAGAACACCAGGCTGCGGCGCGATTCGGCCTCCGCGTTTGGCCAGAAGGCCAGCACCAGGGCGGCCACCATCACCACGGCTCCCTGGGTGAGCGAATGGCGCCAGGTTTCCGGACCAAACAAGGGCGCCTCCGGTGGGCGAGGGGGCTGGCGCATCAGGCCCGCCCTGGCCGGCAGCGCCTCGAACACCACCGTGCATGCCGGGTCGATCACCAGGTGCAGCAGGGCGATGTGTACCGGCAGCAGGATCAGACCCTGACCAGGCACCAGCAGCGGCAGCAAGCCGAGCGCCGCGATCGGCAGGTGAATGGCGAGGGTGTAACCCAGCGCCCGATGCAGGTTGGCATCGACGCGGCGGCCAAGCTCCAGGGCCGCCACCAGATCGCTGAAGGTGTCGTTAAGCAGCACCAGATCGGCGGACTCCCTGGCCACGGCTGTGCCGCGCTGGCCCATCGCCACGCCGATGTCGGCGGCCTTGAGGGCCGGGGCGTCATTGACGCCATCACCGGTCATCGCCACCACTTCACCGGCGGCCTGCAGGGCGCGCACCAATTGCAGCTTCTGCTGGGGCATCACCCGGGCGAACACCGACACCTCACGGAGGGAGGCCGCTAGTACCTGTGGCGTGAGCTCCTCCAGCTCGTGGCCGGAGAGCACCGGACCGGGCGGCAGACCAGCCTGATCGGCGATCGAGCGGGCCGTCACCGGGCTGTCTCCGGTGATCATCACCACGCGAACGCCAGCACCTCGCGCCGTGGCGATCGCCGCCGGCACATCCGCCCGCAGCGGGTCTGCCAGGGCCAGGAAACCCACCGGCTCGAACAGATAGCCGTGCACATGGTCAGGCAGCGCTCCACTGGTGGGAAAGGGCTGACCTTCATGCACCTGCACGCCATCGAGCCCGCGCGCCACCGCCAGCACCCGCAGCCCCCTGGCAGCGAGGCCATCGGCGGCGGACAGCAGCGCGGCGCTCTTCCCCGCCTCCAGGTGGCACAGATCGGCGATCGCCTCGGGTGCCCCCTTGGCAGCCAGCTGCAAGCCGCCGCCCGTATCACGCCAGAGGCGGGAGAACACCAGCAGGTCGCTCTGCAGGGGGTATTCACGCTCCAGGGGCCAGTCGGGATGGAGGTGTTCGGTGCCGCCAAGCTGATCGGCGGCCAGGCGCTGGATCGCCAGCTCCATCGCATCCACCGGATCGCCGCGGCTGGCCAGCACCGCCATCTCCACCAAACGGTGGAACGGCTCCTCCAGGGTCTCGCCCGCCTGCCAGCCCTCCAGCTCCGGCCAGGTGAGCAAGTGCTGCACCCCCATGCGGTTCTCGGTGAGGGTGCCGGTCTTGTCGACGGCGAGCACGGTGGCACTGCCAAGGCTCTCCACCGCCGCCGGCCAGCGGGCCAGCACCCCGATCCGGGCCAGGCGCAGGGCACCGAGGGCCAGGAACAGGGCCAGCACCACGGGAATCTCGTTGGGCAACACTGCCAGGGCCAGGGCCAGGGCGGCGATCAGGGCCTCGGGCCAGTTGCCGCTCATGCCCCCCTGGATCAAGGCCAGGGCTGCGCAGAACCCCAGGGCCAACACCGTGAGGCGCGAGGTGAGGCGCCGGGTCTGACGCTGCAGGCGGGTCGGGGGTGGTGTCACCGTGGCCAGGCTCTTGCCGAGCTGGCCCAGTTCGGTGGCTTCGGCCACGGCCACCACATCGGCCCAACCGCGGCCACCGGCCACCAGCGAACCCGCCAGGATCCGCTCCCCTGGGTTCGAGCGGTCCACAGGCAACGATTCACCGGTGAGCAGGGACTCATCCAGCCACAACCCCACCGCCTCGCTGATCGTGGCATCGGCCGCCACCCGATCGCCTTCCTCCAGGAGCAGAAGGTCGCCGACGCGCACCTGATCGGCCGGCAGCTCCAGCTCCTGGCCATCGCGTCGCACATGGGCGCGGGGTGCCGAGAGGCGGGCCAGTTCCGCCAGGGCGCGGTTGCTGCGCTGCTGCTGGATGGCATCGAGCAGGCTGATGCCCACCACGAACAGCAGCAGGATGCCGCCATCGACCCACTCCCCGATCAGGCCGTAGATCAGGGCGCAGGCCAGCAGCAGCAGGTTGGTGGGCTCCAGCCAGCTCATCCCGGCTCCGCTTCTGGCTCCTTGCTAGCGGGATCCGGGAACGGCTCCCATCAACCAAGCCGGGTTGTCGCAATCCATGGCCGGGAGCTGTGTTCAGAGATGTTCGATCAACTCGGACGCCGGGAAGCGCACCTTGGCAAGGGAGGCGTGCTTGTCATCGGCGGCCCGGTAGCCAGCCGCGCACACCACGGCGCTTCGGTATGGCGACGCCTCCAGGCCCAACAGACGGTCGTAGTCGGGAGGGGAGAAGCCTTCGATCGGACAGGTGTCCACGTCCAACAGGGCGGCGGCGGTCATGAAGTTGCCCAGGGCGATGTACACCTGATTGGTCGACCATTGGTCAATGAAGGCGCTGCGGGGCCCATCCACCAGGTCTTTCTGGATGAGGTCGCGATAGAAGCCGAGCTGCTCGAGGGGCAGGCCCCGGGCTTCGCTGGTGGCCTGGATCAGCCGATCCAGATCCGAGTCGGTGATCGAGCGCCGGGCCAGAAAGACCACCAGGTGGGAGGCGTCGGTGATCTGGCTTTGGTTCCAGGAAAAGGGGCGTAACTCAGCCCGCAGGGCCGGATCGTCGATCACCAGAAACTTCCAGGGCTGCAGCCCGTAGGAGGAGGGGGTGAGCACCAGCGCGTCTTCAAGGGCACTCCAGGTGTCGGCGGCGATGGAGCGGCTGCTGTCGAACAGCTTGGTGGCATAACGCCAGTGCAGGGCCGCCAGAAGCGAGGCGGTGGCAGGCTGTGTGGCTGTGCTCATGGGGATCCGACATCCATAGTGTCGAAGAAGCTTCTGGGGCCTTCGACCAGTCGTTCATCCTTACAGCACTGTGCGGCATCGACGAACACCAGATCAGCCCCTGGCCGTGCAGGTCAAACGCTGATGCAGAAACGATGCATTGTGAAAGCAGCGGAATGGACATCCGCTCATTCATGGTCTCTGGTTGAAACCCATCTGCGTCCCATCGCCAGCGCCGCTCAGCCCCGACAGGACCGGCCCGAGCATGGACGAGCCCAATGTTAGCGAACATTACACGGCGGCAGATTTGGGTCCCAGCTGATCAACGGTTCGCAGTTACACGACAACCGCAGTGGAAGGGACACCGAGCGGCAACTTCGAAGGGATGCTTCCATCCCTGGGGCTGATTGCAACGATAGAATGTCAAAGAGAACGTGAACCCTTCACGACCGGACAGGCTGGAAGCCACCATTTGTAGCGGTGCTATTCATCCGTATCATCCGAATGATGGCCATTCCAGTTGGATGGAGAAGGGACGCGAACCTGAGCCGATGGCTCGGGGGAGACTTGAACTCCCGACCTTGGGGTTATGAATCCCACGCTCTAACCAGCTGAGCTACCGAGCCGCAATCAAAAAAACTTTAGACGATCGCGTGAAGGCATCTCAGGCCCGTCCCGGCAGGAAAAGGAGCGGGTTCATCGCACCACGGCCCGGAGGGTGGATCTCGAAATGGAGGTGGGGACCCGTGCTGCGACCCGTACTGCCCATCTCCGCGATCATGGTGCCCTGCCCCACCTGTTGGCCAACCTGCACCATCAGGCGGCTGTTGTGGCCATAGAGCGACTTGCTGCCGTCCTCATGCAGGATCTCGACCAGATAGCCGTATCCACCGTCATGCCAGCCGGCAAAGGTCACCTGGCCAGAACGGGCGGCCACGATCGGTGTACCGACGTTGCTGGCGATGTCAACACCTTTGTGCATCCGTCCCCAGCGCCAGCCGTAGCCGGAGCTGAACACCCCCTGGCTTGGCCAGATCCAGGTGCCGTCCGAACGGCTGGGCCCCACTTCGGGCTGACGCCCGAACCGGGGCAACTCCGGCCAGCTCAGCCCGCCACTGCCCACCGGGTTGAGACCCAGCACCAGGCGGTTGCGAACCGGCGCCGAATTCGCCACGCGGATCTGGGTGCCCGCCACGAGCCCAGCGGCCTGCAGACCAGGGTTCAGCTGCAACAAATCCTGAAGGCTCATGCCATAGCGCAGGGCAAGCTTGCGAAGATTGTCTCCGAGGCGGACAACGCCGGTGGATTCCAAAGGAGGAGGCGTGGTCAACGGGGCACTGCGGCGAAGCTCGGCCCCATCCAGGGAGGCGAGCTGGCGAACACGCTCCGCCTTTCCCGCTGGCAGGACCACCCAATCACCGCCCCTGAGGCGGTGGTCAGCCTCGACGGCGTTCAGTTCAGCCAAGGCCGCAGGCTGGATCTTTAGCTGGGACGCCAGCTCATCGATGCTGATGCCGAAACGCACCTTGGCCCAGAGTTTTGTTGTCTTGGCATCGGGCAGGGCTGCCAACTGGGGGGCCTCCACCGTGGTCAGATCTGCATAGGACTCCCAGCTGGACCCATTGGAATCGGCGATACCGGGAATGGCCCCCGCCGCCACCAGCGAAAGCACCGGTACGGCCCCCGCCAGGGGCCAGAGGAAGTGATAAGGCTTCATGTGTCTCCCCAGAGGAACAAAGCCCGGTGGAGAAGCCACCATCCCCAGGCCGCGCCGAGAGTAGCGGTAGGAACCACAGCGCACAAGCCTTTGCCGGTTGCAGGGGATGCGCTCAGCAGGGCCCCCAGGCTCAGAACCCAGTCTCCAACTGCCTGAGGGCTTCGAACAGAACGACAGCGGCAGCCACCGACAGGTTGAGGCTGCGGACCCCGCCACCGCTGCGCACCGAGCCCGCCATCGGGATGGTGAGCCGGGCATCGGCCAGATCCATCACCTCAGGGGGCAGGCCATCCGTTTCCCGGCCCAGCAGCAACCAGTCGTCGGCCGCAAAGCGAAAACCGGTGTAGGGGCGATCCCCATGGCTGGTGAGGGCCACCAGGCGGCCACCCCGGGCCCCTCGCTGCTGCTCGAAGCTGCCGATCGAAGCGTGGACCTGCAGCGCAACCCACGGCCAGTAGTCGAGGCCGGCCCGTTTGAGCTGGCGATCGTCGAGGCTGAAGCCCAGGGGACCGATCAGGTGCAGCTCGGTGGAAGTGGCGGCGCAGGTGCGGCCCACGTTGCCGGTGTTGGGTGGAATCTGGGGCTGGTAGAGCACAAGCTGCGGCATCGCCCTAAGGGCTGGGAACCGGCTGGCTGAGCGCCAGCAGATTCAGGGCCCGGCCGTGCAGAACCAGCCAGCTGGCCAGGCAACGCTGATGCAGCTGCTGCTGAAGGGAACCGAGCCGATCCCGGAACCGACCGCCGATCGCCGTGGCGGGTACGACCCCCCAACCCGTCTCCTCGCAGACGATCAGCTGGGCGGAGCGGCAACGGCCCAGCGCCTTGAGCAGCTCCGCCTGGCAGTGTGCCCACTCGCCGCTCTCCAGGGCAAGGTGATGGGCGAGCCAGGTGCCGAGCGAATCGATCAGCAGCAGCTGGCCGGGCTCCACCCGATCGAGGGCCTCACTGAGGCCGCCGGCCACCTCCCAGGTGGGCCAGCTGGCCGGTCGGCGCTGGCGATGCAGCTCCAGTCGCTGCCGCCAGGCGTCGTCTCCGTGCCGAAGCGGGCCGGTGGCGATATAGAGCACCGGAAGGCCGCTGTTGGCGGCGAGGTGTTCGGCCCAGCGGCTCTTGCCGCTGCGGCTTGGACCGCTCACCAGGGTGAGGGCGGGCTCAGCCACCGCCATTCATGTTGCGCAACGTCGCCACCGAGGAGGGCGAGACCCGGTTGAGATAACGGAAGATCCAATACTTGAAGATTGTGGCGAGGATCACCGGAAAGGTGGCGATGAACAGCAGCACGAAGTTCTCTCGCTGGGGAAGTCCTAGGTGGTTCGAGATGCCATCGAGCAGTACAGTCCAGCCTTCAGGGCTGTGAAAACCCACGAAGATGTCGGTGAAAAGAATGATCGCAAATGCCTTGGCGCTATCGCTGAGGCCATAGATCTGCTCATCGATGAAACCTCTCAACACCCGGATATCCTCCCGGCCCACCACGCAGACCAGCGCGAAAGACAGCAGAGCAAAGCCATCGGAGAGCACGTTCTTGATCGCCCGGGTGCTCTGGCCGTCTGCCTCCTCCTTCAGTTGCTCGGCCCGGGCGGCCAAGGCCTTGTGGAGTGCTTCCGGGCTGGGCAGCTCATCCCCCTTGAGCAGGGCGTCGAACTCGATCTCCGCCCTGTAGATCCGCAGCCGCTCCACCGCCTCCTCCTCCAGCTGGGGCTTGGTGTAACTGAGAAAGGGCACATCAGGAGCCAGCCGATTGACCAGGGGAGAAATCACAAAGGTGCGGCTGGCCTGCTGGACCAGCAGCGGCACGAGAATCAGCAGCAGCAGGATCCGCAACGACACCAGGGTGGTATCGCGGCGGCGGCGAAATCCCGCCACCACGGAGGCCTCGGCCTCGGGATCAAGCTGGCGGCGGACCCGCTCGACCACACCGATCAGGCTGCGGGGCAGCAATTCGGGGGAACGGCTGAGGGCCGGCAGGGGTGAGCGGTTGTTGTAGCGGGCCTCCACCGACTCGATCAGGTTCAGTTGACGCTGCTCCTGGCCATCGAGTTCATGGCGGCGACCCTCGAGGCTGTCGATGAACTGGCTGCAGATCTGCAGGGCGGTACGAAAACGCCGCAGCATCTGGGCCTGCACCGAGCGCGGCAGGCTGAGGTTCACCTCTGGGCGTACGGGGCGGTCGTTGTAATACTCCAGTTCCAGGCCCTGGATCAGCAGGGCCGCTTCGTAGGCGCGCTCGAGATCGTTGCTGAGATCGCTGGACCTCGCCTGGCCGAACGTTCCGATCCAATCGCGCAGGGTCATCGGAGGTCAGCGAGAAAACACCCACCAGGTGAGCATCGGCACAATCGTGCCCACCGCCAACAGAACCACCACCCAGGTGAAGCCACTTCCCGCAGCGGTTTCGGCCATGGTGGGAATGCTGCTGACCACCACTGGCTGCTCCAGTTCCTGGGGCGGACCTGGATCATCGGCGCCACCGAGAACCTGCTCGAGCCGGTTCAAGGCATCAATGGAAGCCTGGCGATAACGGGACCCCATCCTCAGGGGGATGTTCATCGTGGTGTCGGCAGTGCTGCGCAACAGGCTGGCGGGCAACTGCTCCAGCAGATCAGGCGAGGCCACCACGGCGGCGGTGTTGGTCTGGGCATCGATCAGCAGCAGCAGGGCGGTGTCGCCATTGGGTGTGGCGCTTCTCCAACGCTGGATCAGGTCGGCTCCGAGGGTGTCGAGTTCGAGGCCGTAGTCGAGCCGGTCCACCGTCACCAACCGGGCCTGGACGTGGCTGGCCTCGAAGGCCGAAAGCCGCCGCTCCAGCTCGGAATCGGTGGAGCGGCTGAACAATCGGGCCGAATCGGTGACGCGGCCCTGGGGCGCCAGGGCCGGATAGTCGCTGGCGGACGCCGCCCAGGCCGCCTGCAGGGGGATCCAGCCGACCACCAGGACGGCGAGGGCGGCCAGCAGACGGGAGAGGAGGGGCGACGGGCGCACGGATCGGTGGCGACGGGACAGGGATGGGATCAGTCTGCCCTCAGCCGGCCAGGCTGTCGCGGTGGAGGATCTCGATCACCTCAAGAATCTGGGCGGCCCGCCCCTCCGGCAGCTCCAACTGGCCGGAGAGGCGATCCAGAAACACCCGCTCGGATTGTTCCACCAGGCGGTCGCTGTGGACGAGATGGGCCGCCACCGCCAGGGCCGTTTCGCGCTGCTCGGCTGTCAGGGCGGGGATCGCGCCCGCCACCAGCGTCTCGAGCCCGTCGTCGCGAAGGATCTGCAGCAGATCGTCGAACATGGCCCCGATGGTCTGATCCGAGAGCTCGGCATAGGGCGTGCGGTGATCGAGCTCACCCCGCAGGGCCTTGGCTTCCTCGCGGCCCATCGCCCCGTCGCAAGCGACCGCGGCCAGGGCAATGGCGGCAAAGGCCTTGCTGGCATTCATCTCAGGGAGTCCGGCATCGGTGGGATGGGAGCAAAGCTGTCACGGATCGGCGCCGGGGCGGGGGGGATTGTGTCAGCGTTTGCACGAACCCCCTCGGGACCACCGTGACCGGCCTGCCCGCTGCGGCCCGCCTCTGCCTGGCCGCCGGCCTGCTCGGCCTGGTGCTGTGCATGATCAATCAATTCAGCGCACCGGAGCTCAGCCCAGCCCTGGAGCGCGCCGCCGTGCTGGCCAGCCTGATGGCGGTGGGGCTGATGCTGGTGGCCCTGCTCTGGTCCCGTGCCAACCCGCTCGCCCCCGAGCTGGTGGAGCTGGAGGGGCCGCGGGGGCTGGAGCTGATCGCCGGATTGCCTGGGGATCTGGCCGTCGAACTGGGCTGGGGCAGCCGCATGCTGCTCACCGCCACCCCGGCCGCCAGCCTGGTGGTGCTCTGGCAGGGGCAGGTGATCCTGCGACGGGGGGTGCTGGCGCCACGGCCCTTTGCCCCTGGGGCGATCTGCCAGCGGGCACGGCAGACCGGCAAGGCCGTTTCTCTGGTGACCCTGAAGCTCTATCCCGGCGCCGACGAGTTCGGCGGCCTGCCGGCAGGAACTCCCGCCGTGCTGGTCCAACCGATCGGGGAAGGCGGCTGGCTGGTGCTGGGGGGATGGTCGCCGCGCTGCTTCAGCCGCTCCGATGAAGCGTGGATCGAGGGCTGGGCCGAAAAGCTCAGAACGTCACTGCAGGGGTGGTGCGGCCCGGGCGGGAGCCAGGGCCCGGGGAGGACGGAGCAATCCGCAGCTGGGAGTTCACCCGACCACCCGGCGTCGTGAACTCGGCGAGGCCGCCCGTTCCCACCCTGCCGACCACCTGGTCGCTGCGGGTGACCTGCTGGTTCGCATCGCGATGCAGAACCACGCCGCCGCGGGCCAGGACCGAACGGGTCTGCCAGTTGTAGAGGCAATCCCGCGCCAGGAGTTTCTCGCCCGGCTGGCGCAGGTCGCAGCCACTGGGGATCAGGGCCCAGTGCTGATCCAGCTGAACCTCGAGGGAGTTGCCGCGCACCTGGAGCTTGCCACTGCGGCCCACGAAGGGCAGCAGAGTGCTGATGCGCTCGGTGGTGCTCGTCCAGCGGACGCGCTGGGCGTCGATGACGGTGTTCTGGGCCGGATCGGTGAAGCGCACCGGCGCCAGGGCATCGAGCACCTCGTCGCGGGTGTTGCCTTCAAGGGCGGAGGCGGTGAGGGTCTGAACGGGGCCCTTGCCCACGCGCCGCTCTCCCAGAACGGGGCCGGCGGCCAGCAGGGCACCGGTGCTGGCGAACCAGTCGGCCCGGGCGACCCGCAGGTCGAGTTGCTTGTTCAGCAGGCGGGTGGGGCCGCGCAGCTCCAGCTTGCTCTGGTCGATCAGGAACAGGGCCGTCGTGGCGGTGAGGCGCGACGCTTGGTCGACCAGCATCGGCCGTCGGTCGATGGCGATGCGCTCCCGCTTCGGAATCCAGCGCACCCGATCCCCGGAGATCACCGACGGCTTGGGACCCAGCACCTGGATCCGCACGCCACCCTCAAGTTCGATCATCTCGCCGTCATTGAGAACAGTGCCACTGGCGGCCTCGATCCTGTAGCGGGGCTTGCCAGCGGCGTAGATCACCCCCCGCGGCCGTTTCACCCTGGCCTGCCGCCCCTGCAGGTCGTAGCGGGCCTCCGGGCTGATCAGTTCCCAGGTTGGCCGGCCCTTGGCATCCTGCTGACGCAGGTCGAGGGCGCGGAACACAAACGGCTGGGGTTTGGGCTGCTGCACGGCCGCCCGGCTGCAGCCCAGCAGGGGCAAGCCGCCCAGCAGGGCCGTGAGCAGGATTGGCACCAGACCCTTCACAGCCCATCCATTGGCTACAGCCACTCGATCGGCTCCAGCCGCGCCATCACCGGCGCCGGTTCCGGCAACGGCAGGCCGCACACCAAGCCACCCCACTGGAGCTGGGCCAGCCAGGCCGAGGGCAAGGACTGGGCCGCGTCGGAACCGCTGGCAATGGGCCCCTGGGCGAGCTGGAGCAGCATCCGTCCGGAGAGCTCCGGCAGCAGCGGCGCCAGCAGCAGGGCCACGTGGCGGCTGGCCTCCAGCACGGCATAGAGGTCATCGGCCACCTGCTGCCGCTCTTCTTCTCGCTTGATGCGGCTCCAGGGGGTCTGGTCGTTGAGGAAGCCGTTGGCTGTGATCGCCAGCTGCAGGGCCGCTTCAGCCGCCTGGCGGAAATCCAGCCGCCCCATCCCCTCCAGCACCAGCTGCCGGGCCGTGGTCGCCGCCTGCGCCAGGGGGTGCTGGTCGGTCACGGCTGCGGACACGGCAGGAACGGCATCCGCGAACCAGCGGCGGGCCATCGAGGAGGTGCGGTTGAGCAGGTTGCCGATCGTGTTGGCCAGGTCGTTGTTGACCAGGTCGAGGAAGCGTTGCTGCTGGAAGTCGCCGTCCTCCCCGAAAGCGATGTCGCGCAGGAGATACCAGCGCACCGCATCGGTGCCGCAGTGTTCGAGCATGGCGGCCGGATCGAGCACGTTGCCCAACGACTTGCCCATCTTCTGCCCTTCGCGGGTGAGAAAACCATGGCCGAACACCTGGCGCGGCGGCTCCAGGCCAGCCGAGAGCAGCATCGCCGGCCAATACACGGCGTGGAACCGGAGGATGTCCTTGCCGATCACATGCAGCTGCGCCGGCCAGCCATAGCTGATGGCCAGTTCCAGGTCGGGCGGATCGCCCGGTTCGAGCAGGGCGGTGAGGTAGCCGAGCAGGGCGTCGAACCAGACGTAGAAGGTGTGGCCGGGGTGGCCGGGCACCGGGATACCCCAGGGAAGCTGGCGCCGGGAGATCGAGAAATCCCGCAGGCCCTGGGCCACGAAGTTCTCCACCTCACGGCGGCGGCTGGCCGGAGCGATGAAGCCCGGCTGGGTGATCAGGGCCTCGATCGGCTTCTGGTAGCGCGACAGCCGGAAGAACAGGTTGAGCTCATCGCGCCACTCCAGCGGGCGCCGGTGGATCGGGCATTCCGGATCTTCAGCTTCATGGGCGTCGTCCTTGAACTCCTCGCAGGCCACGCAGTACCAGCCCTGCTGGCGGCCCTCCACCACATCCCCGGCCGCCTCGACCCGCCGGTAGAACTGCTCGACGAGGCTCCGGTGGCGGGGGTCGCTGGTGCGGATGAAACGGTCGTTGCTGATCCCCCAGCGCCGCCACAGCTCCTGGTACTGGGCACTGACAAGGTCGCAGTGGGCCTGGGGGCTGAGGCCGGCGGCCTCGGCGGTGCGCTGGATCTTGAGGCCGTGCTCATCGCAGCCGGTGATCAGCAGCACTCGCTCCCCAATCAAGCGCTGGAAGCGGGCCAGGGCATCGCAGGCCAGGGTGGTGTAGGCGCTGCCGAGATGGGGCTTGTCGTTGACGTAATAGAGCGGTGTGGTGAGCGTGTAGGTCATCGGCGGTGGTGAAGGGCCCGCTGCGCCGCCAGAGCGGCCCTGCGCCGGGGCTGGATCTTACCCAGCGCCCCCGGACCTTCAGAATCGCCCCGATCGCGCCGGTGGTTGCCATCAACAGGATCAACGACGACGGAGCCGCCGTGGTGATCTGGGGCGGCGGCAGTGGCGGCCTGGCGGCGGCCCTGCAGGCGGCCCGCGGCGGCGCCGACACGGTGCTGCTCACCCCCGGCCCCTGGCTGGGGGGGATGGTGAGCGCCGCCGGGGTGTGCTGCCCCGACGGCAATGAACTGAGCCCGTGGCAGACGGGGATCTGGGGTGCCCTGCTGCGGGAACTGCAGCGCCAGGAGCCCGAAGGGCTGGATCAGAACTGGGTGAGCTGCTTCGGCTGGCGGCCCGCCACCGCCGAGGCGATCCTGCGCCGCTGGGTGGCGGCCGAGCCCCGGCTGCGCTGGTGGAACAACTGCCAGTTGAAGGCGGTGGAACGGCGCGGCACACGGCTGGAGGCCCTGGTGGTGGAGCGGGGCGGCCAGGCGATTCGGCTGACCCTTCAGGTGCTGGTCGATGGCAGCGACCGGGGCGACCTGTTTCCCCTGGCGTCGGTGCCTTTCCGGCTCGGCTGGGAAGCCCGTGACGAGTGGGGCGAGCCGAGCGCGCCGCCTCGGCAGCGGCTGGTGCAGGAGCCCTTCTTCCAGCGGCAACCGGTGCAGTCCCCCACCTGGGTGGCATTTGGCCAGCTGGGTGCTGGACCGTGCCCAGCCGGCTCGTTCCCCGCCGCACCCTTCGAGCGGGCCACCAAGCGCTTCGGCATGGAGCGCACCCTCACCTACGGGCGCCTTCCCGGCGGGCTGGTGATGCTGAACTGGCCCCTGCACGGCAACGACTGGCACGGCGAGCTGGGGCGGGCCTTCAGCGGCGATCCCTCAGCCGAGAGCAGTCTGTTCGAGCAGATGCAGGCCCACAGCCTCGCCTTCGCCGGCGCCCTGCGCGAAGCCTCAGCCGGCTGGTTGCAGCCTGTCGGTGTGTTTCCGGAGGCGGGCAGCGACAGCCTTCAGGGACCCTCGCCCCTTGCTCTGATGCCTTACTGGCGGGAAGGGCGGCGGCTGGTGGGGGTGAAGGTGGTGACTGAGCAGGATCTGCTGCCGGTGGGTGCCGGCGCCCGGATCGCGCCCTTGCCCGTGGGGATCGATGGGGCGGTGGATTCGATCGCGGTGGGCAACTACGCCAATGATCATCATTATCCCGGCGACGACTGGCCCCTTGCCCCGAAGAGCTGTCGCTGGGGTGGCCGCTGGAGCGGCACCCCGTTCTGCATCCCCTACAGCGCCCTGGTGAGTGTAGAAGTGGATAATCTGCTGGCGGCGGACAAGGGCTTCAGCAGCAGCCACATGGCCAACGGCGCCACCCGGTTGCAGCCGCTGATCCTCAACATCGGCCAGGCGGCCGGGGCGGCGGCGGCCCTGGCAGTGCAGACGGGAACAGCCTTGGCCGACTTGCCGGTGCGGCGGCTGCAGAAGGTGCTGATCGACGATCCCCAGGCCCCAGCCGGGCTACTGCCCCTCTGGGACACCCCCTGGCACCATCCCGAGTGGCGGCAACGCCAGTGGCAGGCCCTGGAGGATCCGGGCCTGCTTTCAGAAACTGGCTCGTTGGACGGGGGGCCCGTAGGCAATCCCACCCGGGCACCGGCTGAACCCCATGAGCAGCACTTCAGCGGCACCCTGCGCCCGGATGGATCAGGTGGGTATGTCTTGCAAACTGCGGAACAGGATTGGCCCCTGATCACCCTGGAACCGGCTCTGCACCAATGGCTGCTGTTGCACAATCGACTATCAAGCGTGGACCTGATCGCCACCGCCAATCCCTGGGGTCCCTGGTTGCGGGCCTCGCGGCTGGCGAACTCAACCTAGTCCGATCACTGGACAATAGAACGAATATTACCCTGAGGCTGCTCAAGCCATAACTTGACCACCCACTCTCTTAGGGTTCTGACCAAAAACGGGGGGCACGCCCTACAAAGAACAGCATAAACTCCTTTCCTCACCTCCAACGATTGCCCATGTCTGCGACGAAAACATGAACTTAACTCTTAGGGTTCTAATCGATTTCATTGCGCCTGAGACTCCACTCTATGGGCCCACTTGGGGCGTAACAAAGAATCTTATCCGCAGCCCAGTACCCCATGACCCCATGATGCTATGGAATGGCTTGCAGACAAAGTTACCACCAATGTTGGATTGGCTTCGAAATCACTATCCTCCTTATCCCGTACGCAAGTTTCTAATCGAGCAGAGTTTGCGTCGACCGCACAGCGAAGGAATCGCCCATCATTACGATGTCTCAAACGAGTTTTACCAACTCTTCTTGGACAAGAAGTTCATGTTCTACAGTTGCGCTGACTTCGACCATGAAGCCGATACGCTTGAACAAGCCCAAACAAACAAAGCCAACTTTCTCTTGGGTCTGATTGATCCCCAGCCTGGCGAACGAATTCTTGATCTCGGGTGCGGCTGGGGCGGAATGCTGCAACACATCTACGAATCAACCGGAGACAGTGACAACATACTTGGATACACATTATCCAACGATCAGTTTGAGTATGCAAACCAGCGACTTCCTTTTCGCGTTGAGCTTGAGAACTTCATCACTAAAGATTACGAGCCAGAATCGTTCGACAAAATCTATTCTATTGGCGCGTGGGAGCATGTCCGTCCCAAGGACGTACCCGACGTGCTCAGTAAGTTGTACACGGCACTAAGTCCAGGCGGTCGCTTGGTTCAGCATTTCTTTTGCTCGCTAGTGGATGGTTACCATACGTGGCAGCTGGCGGGCCAATTTTACTTTCCCGGCTCGCATCCTCCGGCATATCCATCACAAGTTCGTGCATTCGAAGCGGCTGGCTTTCGCATCTCTGCTCGTTCGATCCACGATTATCGCCCTACCTTGCGTGCGTGGTTTGACAACCTTTCAGCCAATCAAGACCGGGCCATCGAGTTGGTTGGTCTGAGAACCTATCATCGCTACTTGGTGTTCTTTGCATCTGCCTGGCGTCTTTTCGATGAATCGAAGGCGATGCTTGTCCGCTATCGGCTCGATAAGCCGGTCTAGCTTTTCTGGTCGTCAATCATACGTAGACCCATCCAGCAGCAAGTGATCAACAAGCTAGGAGCCACTCCCTTCGGCATCTGCCCTGGAGAACTTTCACGCAAACTAGGTTGCTGATGTCGTGAATCAATTCGATCGACTAGGCCACGAAGCGCTGCTGGCGACCATGGCCAGCGACGTCCAACTTGCTTACCGTGCATCCGCGCAAGGAGCTTCTTCCCCTCGCAGTTGGAGCCAAAGCGCAAAGTTGGCCGGGCCCTGTGGGCAGGGTGATGGAGGCACAGCCGTTGACCCTGATCCCCAAGGAGGAGGCGCGGTCGCCCTGGGCCTCAACTTGTTGAAGTTCCGAGCCAGGTCCAGTATCGAGATTCTGGATGCCATCCCCGGAAACATTGATGATCGGTCTGACGCAAGCAGTGGTGAAGAAGGAATTGGTGTTTAGGGCGTTGATGGCGAACGCCATTGCGCAGGAAATACAGCTTCTATCGCCTATCAAGCTCGAACTATGCCTGGCTATGGTGTTTACCAAATCGGCGAACGCGTTCACTTCCGCAGTGGTCTTCAACAAGGTCCAGCTGATCTCCTGGCTCGTATCAGTGGAAGCCCAGAAAGATCCACCCGCCACCCAGCCGTTAGCCGAAGTGGTGATGGCATTGATCGCCGAAGCCTGCCGGAAGGCATCGCGATAGCCATCCATCATGATGGTGAACTCCGATGTGTCGATGCTTCCGGAGGAATCGATCGAAAGGAACAGCTCCCCGCTTACCTGAGTGGCAGCTGTTGCGGCCTGGGGGCCCCCGGGTTCAGGAAAGATGTCACCCCTTTCATCCGTACACCCGGGGGCTTGAGGAGATGACCGATGCGTCGCTACAGCGAGGCCGTCAAGGCTGATGTGAGAAGGCGGATGAGCCCGCCGCACA
>NZ_JAGQBB010000025.1 GCF_024345415.1 Synechococcus sp. Tobar12-5m-g
TTTTTGGCCGTGGACTGCTCGTAATCACCAAAGCCGAGCTGCTTGATGCCCATGAACCCTGTTCACGCCTGCGATCACACGGCCATTCTCGCGCAGGGTGGTGGGGTTTTCCAGAGTCTCCCTAAGCGTGGCGCTCTCGCGCAAACGGGTCTTTCCGGAGATGGCCCTCAGCATGCTGGAGATCGGTGAGGAAACAGGCGAAATGGACAAGATGCTCTCCAAGGTCGCTGACTTCTACGAAGACGAGGTGGCGGCGGCGGTGAAGGTCATCACCGCCCTGCTGGAGCCGGTGATGATCGTGCTCGTCGGCATCATCGTGGGTGCGATCCTGCTGGCGATGTACCTACCGATGTTCTCGATCTTCGACAAGATCAAATAGAGGCTGCCGCAGCCGCGATCGCCGATCCCGCCAGCCAACCGGAGCTCCAGCAGTGCTGGAAGTTGAAGCCGCCGGTCACCCCGTCCACATCAAGCAGTTCACCGGCGAAGTAGAGACCGGGGTGGCGGCGGCTTTCCATCGTGGCGAAGTTCACCTCCCCCAGGGCCACGCCTCCGGCGGTCACGAACTCCTCGCCGAAGGGGCCGCGACCGCTCACCGCGTAGCGGCTGGCGCGCAGGGCCACCACCAGGCGCTGCTGCTCCAGGCGACTCAGGTCGGCCCAGCGCTTCTCCTGGTTGACCTGGTGGCTGGCGAGCAGGTGGAGCCACAACCGCCGGCTCAGCTCAGGCCAGGGGCGCCAATTGGCCAGCTGGCGCTTGGCCTGCTCCCGTCGCGCGGTGGCACAGGCCGCCTCCAGCTCAGCGACGGACCTGCCACCACTCCAGTCGATGCGCAGCTCGGCGCGATAGTCCTCCTCCTTGAGGGCACGGGCTGCGAAGGCCGTGAGCCGCAGGGTGGCCGGACCACTCAGCCCCCAGTGGGTGATTAGGGCCGGACCCCGTTGGCGGAAGCGCCGCTCAGCCAGCACCAGCTCCAGCTCGACCGGATCCATCACCACGCCACTGAGCTGTGCCAGGGGATTGGCCTCCAGAGCCAGGGTGAACAGGGAAGGCACCGGTGCCACCACGCCGTGGCCCAGCTGGCCGGCCAGGTACCTGCCACTGGGGTGGCCACCGGTCGCCAGCAGCAGCCGGGCGCAACGCAGGCGCTCCTGGCCACGCCCCGCCGCATCAGCAGTGAGCCGCAACTGCAGAGCAAAACCCCCTTCGCCCAGGGCCTCAACAGCCCGGAGCGATGCCCCCCGCCAGAGGGTGACCCCAGCCGTTGCCGCCGCCGTCTCCAGAAGCTGGGCAACGGAGCTGGATCGATTGCTGCGGGGAAACAGCCGTCCGTCCGGTTCTTCCACCAGCTCCAGGCCCCGCTGGGCAAACCAGGCCAGGGTGTCGCCGGTGGCAAAGCGATTGAACGGGCCCCGCAGGGCTTTGCCTCCCCGGGGGTAATGGCCCACCAGGGCCTTGGGGTCCCAGCAGGCGTGGGTGACATTGCAACGGCCACCGCCACTGATCAGCACCTTGCCAAGCGCCTGGGGGGTGGCCTCCAGCAGCAACACCCCGGCCACCCCCTGCTCCGCAGCGGTGATGGCGGCCATGAAGCCGGCCGGTCCGCCGCCGGCCACCACCAGGGAACGGTCGAAGGGCAGCATGGGGGGATGGGAGAGGGGCACGGCCAGGGGGCGGCCGCAACGGCCGCGTATCGCTTCAGTGTGGCGCCGATGATGGACTGCACCGATCGGCACTTCCGGGTGCTGATGCGGCAGATCACCCGCCGGAGCCTGCTCTACACCGAAATGGTGGTGGCTCAGGCCCTGCATCACGGCCGCCGGGACCCCCTGCTCGATTTCGATCCCTGCGAAAAGCCGCTGGCCCTGCAGGTGGGAGGCGATGATCCGGTTTTATTGACGGAAGCGGCGCAGCTGGCGGCGGCCTGGGGCTACGACGAAATCAACCTGAACGTGGGCTGCCCCAGTGAGAGGGTGCAGAAGGGGCGATTTGGAGCCTGCCTGATGGCTGATCCCGAGCAGGTGGCCCGCTGTGTGGAAGCAATGGCCACGGCCAGCTCCTTGCCGGTGACGGTGAAACACCGCATCGGCATCGACGCGCGAGATTCCTACGCCGAGCTGCTCCAGTTCGTGGACACCCTGGCCGCCGCTGGTGCCGCCCGCTTCAGCGTGCACGCCCGCAAGGCCTGGCTCTCGGGCCTCGACCCGAAGCAGAACCGCACCATCCCGCCGCTCCGCTACGACCTGGTCCACCGGCTCAAGCGGGAGCGGCCCGGGCTCCGCTTTGAGTTGAACGGGGGCCTGCAGGAGCTGGCCGACTGCAAGACCCAGCTGCAGCACATCGATGGTGTGATGGTGGGGCGTGCCGCCTATGACCACCCCCTGCGCTGGGGGCGGGTGGACCAGGAGCTGTTCGGCGCGATCGCCCGGCAGAGCCCCTCGGCCTCCGCGGTGCTGCGGGGCCTGATCCCCTACGCCAGCCGTTGGTGCGACGGCGGTGGCAGGCTCTGGCCGATCGCCCGCCACCTGGTGCATCTGGTCGAGGCGGTGCCGGGGGCGCGCCATTGGCGGCGGCGGCTGGGTGAAGCGGCGGGCGCCAGAACCGCAGGCCCCGAGGTGCTCGATCAGGCGGCCGCGGCCCTGGAGCAGCAAGGCCTATGAAGCAGGACCTAGGGGGGTGGGCCCGCCGGCAGATCGGGGCGGGGCCCGGTGCCCAGCCGCAGGCGGGCCAGACGCAACTGTTCGTTCACCTGGTCGAATCCCGTGCCGCCCTCGCTGCGCCGGGCTGCCACCACCTGGCGGGGCTTGATCGCCGCGTAGACGTCGGCAGCGAAAGCGGAATGGAGCCGCTGCCAACGCTCCAGGGGTAAATCGCGCAACAGGATCCCCTCGGCCAGGCAGGCTTTCACCAGCCCTCCCACCAGCTGGTAGGCCTCCCGGAAGGGCACACCCCTGACCACCAGATAGTCGGCCACATCGGTGGCATTGGAGAAATCGGCTGCCACGGCCTCCTCCAACCGCTCGGGCCGGAAGGTGATGCCCTCCTCGATCAGGATCGCCATCGCCTCCAGACAGTCTTCGGTGGTGCGCACCACATCGAAGAGGGCCTCCTTGTCCTCCTGGAAGTCCTTGTTGTAGGCCAGGGGCAGGCCCTTGATCATCACCAGCAGACCCTGCAGATGGCCGAACACCCGGCCGGTCTTGCCCCGCACCAACTCCGGCACATCCGGGTTCTTCTTCTGGGGCATCAGGCTGCTGCCGGTGGCGCAGCGGTCGGTGAGGCGCACGAAGCCAAACTCCTCGCTGGCCCAGAGGATCACCTCCTCGGCCAGGCGGCTGAGGTGGGCCAGGATCAGGCTGGCGGCGGCGCTGAACTCGACGGCGAAGTCCCGGTCGCTGACCGCATCGAGGCTGTTGGCATAGATCGCCTCGAAACCCAGCTCCGCAGCGGTCTGGCGACGATCAATCGGCACGGGGGTGCCGGCCAGGGCGGCGGCTCCGAGCGGGCAGATGTTCACCCGCCGGCGCACGTCGGCCAGCCGCTGCCGATCGCGTTCGGCCATCTCCACGTAGGCCAGCAGATGGTGGGCCAGGCAGAGGGGCTGGGCCCGCTGGAGGTGGGTGTACCCGGGAATCAGCGTGTCGGCGTGGGTTTCGGCCTGGCCCAGCAGGGCACGTTGAAAGCGCCGTAGCGACTCGTCGAGGCCATCGATCCTCTGGCGCAGCCAGAGGCGCAGGTCGGTGCCCACCTGGTCGTTGCGGCTGCGGCCGGTGTGGAGCTTCTTGCCCAGCGGACCGAGCAGCTCGATCAGGCGCCGCTCCACGGCGAAATGCACGTCTTCGGCTTCGAGGCCGGGGCTGAAGCGGCCGGCGGTGGCTTCAGCCCGCACCAGCTCCAGCCCCTCGATCAACTGGTCGGCCTCGGCGCCGGTGATCACGTCGCAGCGACCGAGCATGCGGGCGTGGGCGATCGAGCCGTCGATGTCCTGGGGCAGCAGGGCGATGTCGAAGCCGATCGAGGCGTTGAAGCGCTCGATCGCCGGATGCAGGCCCTGCTCGAAGCGATCACTCCAGCCGGCGGCCGTGCCGCCGGTCACCCCGCTGGACGGTTCAGACCTCTCTGCTGTCATCAACGCCGGCCCCGGCCCAGCCGCTCAGCTTGCCGCATCAACCTGGCAGGGATGGCAGACTGACCTCCTCGCGCACCTTCAACACCACCATCGAGGCGTCGTCATCGAGCGGACGGCCCACCCCCACGAACCGATCCAGCCGGGAGAACAACTGATTGAGGATGACCTGGGCGCTGAGGCCGGATTGGCTTGCGGCCTGCAGGCTGCGGATCAGGCGAGCCTCATCGAAGCGTTCTCCGCCCAGGCCAGTGGCTTCGCTGACCCCATCGGTGTAATAAAGGATCACATCCCCGGGCTCGAGCACCACCTGCTCACAGCCGTACTCCGCTTCGAGCTGCAGACCGATCAGCAGCCCGGGAGCGTCGAGCCGCTCGACGCGGTAGCCCTGGCGCCGGCAGATCAGCGGCGGATTGTGGGCCGCGTTGGCATAGCGAAGCACCCGGGTGAGGGGATCGAAATCGGAGTAGAAGAGCGTGACGAAACGATGGGAATGGGCCAGATCTTCCTGGGCCAGCTGGTTGAGGTCGTGGAGGATGCGGTCGGGGGGGAGACCACTCAGCACTTCGGCGCGCAGCATGCCGCGCAGCAGGGTCATCAGCAGGCCGGCCGGCACCCCCTTGCCCATCACATCCCCCATCACCAGCGCCCAGGGAGAGGTTTCCCGCTGCCGGCCGAGGCGGTGGGGTTGGGTGGGGATGAAGTCGTAATAGTCACCTCCCACCTCGAAGGCTGGCCGGCAGCGGGCGGCCAGCTCGATCCCCTCGATCACCGGGCAGTGGTCCGGAAGGAGCTGGGCCTGGATCTCGGCACCGGTGCTGAGCTGGCGGTCGAGCCGCTCATGGCGACGGCTGTCCTCCTGGAGCCCGTCGTTCTCGATGGCCACGCCGGTGAGATCTGCCACCAGCTGGAGATGGCGGCGATGCACCTCGCTCCAGCTCATTCCGTCGCTGGAGCCAAACACATACAGCCGCCCCCACGCCTGGGTTCGCGCCACCACGGAGGTGCCGAACACAGGGGCATCGCCCAGCAGCATGCCCACCTGCCGGTCCAGTCGCTCGGCGTCCAGGGGTTGATCGGCCACCGCGGCGAGCTGGCGCAGCAGCTCCGCGCAGCGATCGGCCGGGGAGCCATGTAACTGCTCCTTCCAAAGGCTCCCGTCGGCATGGAACACCACCAGCAGGCTGCCCTCGGCACCCACCAGGCGGGAGCTCACCAGGGGCACCAACTCGAGAAAGCGGCTCAGATTGGTGAAGCTGCGCAGGGTGAAACCGAGCGAAGCGAGCAACTCCTGGTTGCGTCGCTGTTCGCGGCTGAGGCTGTCGAGCAGCTGCCGCATCGATGCCGCCGCCGAGAGCGACGGGTGGGGCCGCGGCGGTGGGGGCGGCAGCCGTGACGGCACCAGTGGCTTCGGTGCGCGGCTCAACAGGGCAGTCAACTTGAGGATGAACGTTAGCAAGTTTTCAGTTGGTCCCCTGCAGAGCAGGCGGCTGGGCGGACGCCGCCATCCAGGTGAAGGGAGTGGACCCGGAGGGCGACCGGGAACCTGCCAGCCGGTGAGCACTCGGCTATCGCGCTAGCAGCGCCTCGACGAACTCGAAGCCGTTGAAGGGGCGCAGGTCGCGGATGCCTTCGCCGGCACCGATGAAGCGAATCGGCAGACCGGCTTCCGAGGCCACCGCCAGGGCCACGCCGCCACGGGCGCTGCCGTCGAGCTTGGTGAGCACCACGCCGGTGAGGCCGGCGGCGCTGGCGAAGGCCATCGCCTGGCGCAGGCCGTTCTGACCCTGGCTGGCATCGAGCACCAGCAGCGATTCCACCGCCGCCTCCGGAGCCAGCTTGCCGATGATGCGGCGCACCTTGGCCAGCTCCTCCATCAGGTTGTGCTTGGTCTGAAGCCGGCCGGCGGTGTCCACCAGCACCAGCTCGGTGCCCTTCGCCTTGGCGGCGCCGATCGCATCGAACACCACGGCGGCCGGATCGGCGTTGGCGCTGGGGTTGGCGATCACCGCCACGCCGCTGCGCTCGCCCCAGATCGTCACCTGCTGCACGGCGGCGGCGCGGAAGGTGTCGGCGGCGGCGATCAGGCAGCTGTAGCCGCTGCGCACGGCCAGGTTGGCCAGCTTGCCGAGGGTGGTGGTCTTGCCCACCCCGTTCACCCCCACCAGCAGCCACACGTTGAGGCGATCGCGCTCGGGGGCCAGCAACTCCTTACCGCTGGCTGTGATCGGTTGCTCCAGCAGGGTCCGCAGCTGCTCCTTGAGGAAGCGGAATCCCTCGGCAGGGTCCACCACCTCCCGGTTGAGGCGTTGACGCAGGGCCTCCAGCACCCGATCGGTGGCGCTCACCCCCACGTCGGCCCTCAACAGGAGGCTTTCGAGCTCGTCGAGCACCTCGGGGGTGAGCGGATCGTCGCCAAGGGTTTCGAGCAGCTGGGCCACGAAGCCCTGACGGCTTTTCTCCAGGCCTCTGCGCAGGCGGCCGAGCCAGTCGATCTCCTCGAGCGACACCTGGTCGGGCCGGCGCCCCTGGGCCGCCAGCACCTCCGCCGACCAGCTGAATTCGGCATCGAAGCTGCCTAGCCGTGGCGCCGTCTCGTCGGTTTCGGAAGCGGGCCGCGGGGCTACGGCGGAAGGAGTGGCCGGCGCCCCTGGGCTCGCTTTGGCCAGAAGCTCTGCCTGCCGTTGCGCGCGACCCGCCGCCGCCTGCTCCAGCAGGGACAGCCCCGGGCTGGAGGGCTGGGCTGGGGGTGGGGGTTCAGGACTGGAATCCAGGCCAGGCTCGCAGACTGGCGCAGGCTCCGGCTGAGACTCAGGCTCCAGCTGTTGTTCAGCTTGCTGTTCGGCCTGTTGTTCGGCTTTGAGGCGGGCATAGGCCTTGCGGGCCCAGGCCAGGGCCTCCTGATCCACGGTTGCCTTCGGTGACACCGGCTCGACGGTGGCTTTTGGCTCGCTGACGACGGGGACAGGGGGGGATTCGGCGATAGACGGCCCGGCCAGCTCGGCGGTGAGGTCCGGCGCGGATCCAGGGGCCACCGCGGGAACGTCGTCTAAGGGAGCTTCTAGAGGGGCGGCTTTGCGCTTGAACCAGTCGAACACCATGGCTTGCTCGGAAGTATCTGGGCTCAGCGGGCTGTGATCAATCGCCGCAGGACACCGTTGATCATGCGGCGTCCCTGCTCGTCGCTGTAGCGGTTGGCTAGCTCCACCGCCTCGTTGCAGGCCACGGCGGCGGGCGTGCCGAAGCTGTGCAAGTCCACCGCCGCCAGGCGCAGGATGTCGCGATCGATGCGGGGCAGGCGGGTCAACCGCCAACCCTCCATCACCCCATCGAGCTGTCGGTCGAGCTCCTCGCGGCGCTCCAGCACGGCCCGGGCCCGGTCGATGGCGCCCCGGCGGATCTCCTCCTGGTCGGCCAGCATCAGCAGGCGAGGCAGTTCGAGACCGGCGGAGAGGCGATTGATCGCCTGCTCGGCATGGCTCAGACCGCTCTGAAGGTGCTCGCGCACCCGCGGCAGCTGGGCTTCGTCATCGATGAGTTCACTGTCGAGCAACTGCTGCTGAGCGTGCTGCAGGTCGAGGGCGGAGTGGTCGAGCGCCTCACGCACATGCTGGCCGAGGCTGGTGAGGGCCTGCTGCAGCAGGGCATCGAGGGGCAGGTCGGCGGCGGGCAGGCGGTCATGGATCTGGCCAAGCATCAGCAGGGCCAGTTCACGGGAAACGGATCGACTCTGCATCAAACAAGCGCAACGAGGGGCTTGAGCGGACTCAGGCCTTGGTGGGGGGGGTGGAGGAAAACACCGGAGCGCGCAGCTGGGAGAGCAGGCTGGAGAAGCTGCGGCTGGCCGTGCTGGCCCGCTCGTCGTCGGGGCTGACGATGCCTGCCGAAATGATCGTGCGGAAGGCATCCTCCACCGAAAGATCGACGTCACGGACGCCACTTTCAGGCACCACCGCATACCAACCGGTGGTGGGATTGGGGGCTGTGGGGATGAACACGCTCAACATCGGCTCCTGGAAGCCACTCTGCACGGCAGCACCGATCACGCCGGTGACGAACCCAACGGCGAACAGGCCCTCCCGTGGATACTCCACCAGCACCACCCGGCGAAAGCGGGTGGAGTTGTCACGGAAGACCGTTTCGAGCAGTTGCTTGAGCGTTTTATAGACCGATCCGGCCAGCGGGATGCGCTGCAGGGTTCCTTCGCCGAAATCGAGGAGCCAACGGCCGACGATGTTGCGGGCCATCAAGCCGATCAGCAGGATGGCCAGCAAGGGGACCAGCAGCCCGACCCCCAGGTTGATCAGATCCTGAAGGAGCGGATTGAGGGTGTTGAACGGATTGAACTGCTTCGGAATCGTGGTGAGAAAGGCCAGCACGAAGCGGCTCACCGTGGTGGCCAGCCAGATGGTGGTCGCCAGGGGAATGACCACCAGCAGACCGGCGATCAGATCATTCTTGAGGTCCTGCTGCAGGCGTCCCCCCAGTGGCTGATCCGATCGTGGATTGGATTGAACCAACGGATGGGGCCCGGCAAACCGGCGATTCGAATGCTGCCCCCAACCTAGCCAGCCAGCGGCCGGGACCGCCCACGGGGGAACGGCGTCAGAGCACGGCGGCCAGGGCCACCAGGGCGAAAGCCACCGCCATCAGCACGGCGGTGGCGGTGCCGCTGTACAGCCGCTGGTTGAGGGCGACGCCACTGGCCCTCTCCTCCTGCTTGAGCTGTTGCTCCATCTGCTGGAGCTGGCGGTCGATGAAGCCTCGGGCGGCCTGGAGCTTCTGATCGGCGCTGGCCTGGGGCGGCACCTGGCCGGCCTGCTCCGCCTGGCGGATCAACTGCTCGATCACCTGGGGATTCTTGCTCTGCTGCCGGGCCATCTCCAGCTGGCTGCGCTTCGCCGCCAGGGCCTGGTCGGCCTGGGCGGTCAGCGCCCCATCCCCCGTGATCGACAGCGGCACAGCCACGGCCAGGGCCAGCGCCAGCAGCGCCGCCACCGCCATCACCAGCCAGCGCAGGGGGGTGCGGGGCTGATCCGGGTGATCGAGGCGGGAGCCGAACAGCACCAGCAGCAGACCCACCAGCGCCATCGGCGACTGGCTGATCAGCCGCTCCAGCACCAATTGGACGAAGGCCTGCTCCCCCCAGTTGCCCAGGACGGCCACCGCCATCACCTGAAGCACCAGCAGCGCGACCAGGGTGAGGCCGAGCCACCTCAAGAGGTAGCCGAGCCGGCCAGGGGCGAGTGTGCTCACAGCAGAATGGTGAAGTGCCAGAACTTTACGGGTGAGCTCAGGTCCCGAACAGGCGCGGGCGGGGGCCGGAGCACTGGCCCTGGAGCTCAAGCGGCAAGCCGGCGCCCTGGGTTTCGAGCCGACGGGCATTGCCGCCGTGCCGGCCGGCGAGCGAATGCAGCTGCGCACCGCCTCCCTGCAGCGCTGGCTGGCGGCCGGCCACCAGGCCTCGATGGACTGGATGGCCGATCCAAAGCGTCAGCGGATCGAGGCCCTGCTGCCCGGGGTGCGCAGCCTGCTGGCGGTGGGGCTGAATTACCACGTGGCCGCCGAGCGGATGGCCGGAACCCTGGCCGTGGCTCGCTACGGCTGGGGCCGCGACTACCACCGGGTGATCGATGGCCGCCTGCGTCAGCTGGGGCGTTGGCTTGAGCACCAGGCCCCAGGGGTGCGCTGGCGCGCCTGCGTCGACAGCGCCCCTCTCCTGGACAAGGCCTGGGCCGAGCAGGCCGGCCTGGGCTGGATCGGCAAGAACGGCAACCTGATCCACCGACGGCGGGGCTCCTGGTTCCTGATCGGTCACCTGCTCACCAACCTGGAGCTGCCGGCCGACGCCCCGGCCGAACCCCTTTGCGGCAGCTGCAGCCGCTGCCTCGACGCCTGCCCCACCGGCGCCATCCCTGAACCGTTTGTGGTGGATGCCCGCCGCTGCATCGCCTTTCACACGATTGAGAACCGCGATCCCGCGTTGCCGGCGGCGATCAGCGCCGCCATGGGGCCCTGGGTGGCCGGCTGCGACATCTGCCAGGACGTGTGCCCCTGGAACCACCAACCCCTGATCAGCAGCGCCGATCCGGATCTGCAGCCGCGGCCCTGGTTGTTGAACCTGAAGGCGGAGGAAGCCATGGGCTGGAGCGATGAGGACTGGGACCACCGGCTGCGCGCCTCCGCCCTGCGCCGCCTCAAACCGTGGATGTGGCGCCGCAATCTTCTGGCCAGCGGCGGCAGAGAGGGCCCCTAGGCTGGAATCTCGATTGATCGGCTTGCATGGCACCGCGCTGGTTCAGCACCCTGGCGGCGGCTCCGATGGCCCTGGCCATGGTCACGGGCGTGTCCACCGCCGTGGCGGCAGCGGCCCTACCGGCGCGGGCCGTGATCCCATACGTCTATCTGCCCCGATCTGAAGAACTGGAGTCGGCTGGTCTGGGCATCGCCCAGGCGGCCAGCCGGCTGCTGCGGCTGGGCCAGGCCGAGGATGCCGCCCGCTTGGCGGGCCTGACCGTGCAGCTGTTGCCCAACGATCCCCGCGGCTGGGTGTTGCTGGCGGAGGCCCAGCTGCGCAGCAACCAGACGAAGCAGGCCGGGGTTTCCCTGGCCCGGGCCAAACAGCTCGACCCCAGCAACCCGGGCATCTGGTTCGCGGAGGGTTCCCTCGCCCTGCGGGATGGGAAGCCGCAACAGGCCGCCGGCTTGCTGGAGAAGGGGCTCCGGTTCGACGGCAAGAACGCCGGAGCCCATTTCGACCTGGGCAACGCCCAGCTGATGCTGAGCAATCCCAACGGCGCCCTGGTGGCCTTCAAGCGCGCCGCGGAGCTGCGCAAGGACTTCTGGGAGGCGATCAACAACCAGGGGCTGGTGCTCTATGAGCTCGGTCGCCCTGAGGAGGCGATCGAGCGCTGGCGCCGTTGCCTGACGATCAACGGCAAGGCGGCGGAACCGATGCTGGCCCTGGCTACGGCCTTGAACGCCAGTCCGGCCAGCCGGCAGGAGGCCCGGCAACTGGCGGGCTCGGCCCTGGCGATCGAGCCGAATTACGTGCTCGAGGCCTTCCAGAAGGAGCAGCTCTGGGGCCCCCGTCTGCGCAGCAGCACCAGGGCCCTGCTCAGCCAGCCGGAACTCAAAGGCGCCGTCGATCGGGCCAACGCCAATGCCACCGGTACCACCGATTCCGGCGACGACGAGGAGAAGTAGGGACACCTCCGGAGCCCTGGACTGCCCAGACGGGATCTGTAGGCTGAGCCCCTTCCGCCCTGAGACCCCAGACCCGGATGGCTGAGGAGCGCGTTCTGCCGATTTCCCTGCATCAGGAGATGCAGCGCTCCTACCTCGAGTACGCGATGAGCGTGATCGTGGGACGGGCCCTTCCAGATGTCCGCGATGGGCTCAAACCGGTGCAGCGACGCATCCTCTTCGCCATGCAGGAGCTGGGCCTCACCCCGGATCGGCCCTACCGGAAATGCGCCCGGGTGGTGGGCGACGTGCTCGGCAAGTACCACCCCCACGGCGACCAGGCCGTTTACGACGCCCTGGTGCGCCTGGCCCAGACGTTCTCCAGCCGCCATCCCCTGCTCGACGGCCACGGCAACTTCGGCTCCGTCGATGACGACCCGCCGGCGGCGATGCGGTACACCGAGATTCGGTTGGCGCCAATTGCCAACGAAGGCCTGCTCGATGAGATCAGCAGCGACACCGTCGATTTCGCCCCCAACTTCGACGCCTCCCAGCAGGAACCGACGGTGCTGCCGGCCCTGCTCCCCTTTCTGCTGCTGAACGGCTGCACCGGCATTGCCGTGGGCATGGCCACCAGCATCCCGCCCCACAACCTGGCCGAAGTGGTGGATGCCCTGATCGCCCTGATCCGCAAGCCCGATCTCAGCGACGACAAGTTGCTGGAGCTGGTGCCCGGACCGGATTTTCCCACCGGCGGCGAGGTGCTCACCGGCAGCGGCGTCCGCGACACCTATCTGAACGGCCGCGGCAGCATTCCGATGCGGGGCGTGGCCCACATTGAGGAGATGCAGCCCGGCAAGGGTCGCCACCGCCGCGGCGCCGTGGTGATCACCGAGCTGCCCTACCAGCTCAGCAAGGCGGGCTGGATCGAGAAGCTGGCCGAGCAGGTGAACGAGGGCAAGATCGGTGGGATCGCCGACATCCGCGACGAAAGCGACCGCGATGGCATGCGGGTGGTGGTGGAAGTGCGGCGCGATGGCGAACCGGAGAAGGTGCTGGCCGAGCTGCAGCGCCGCACCGCCCTGCAGAGCAACTTCGGCGCGATCCTGCTGGCGCTCGTGAACGGTCAGCCCAGACAGCTCAACCTGCGCCAGCTGCTGCAGCACTTCCTCGAATACCGGGAACTCACCCTGGTGCGGCGCACGCGGCATTCCCTCAAGCGCACCGAAGACCGGCTCGAGGTGGTGGAGGGGCTGATCCGCGCCCTCGACTCCCTGCCGGAGGTGATCGAGCGGATTCAAGCCGCTAGCGATGCCGCCGCCGCCAAGGCCAGCCTGCAGGTCCACCTCGATCTGAGCGAGCGCCAGGCCGAGGCGGTGCTGGCCATGCCCCTGCGGCGGCTCACCAGCCTTGAGCAGGACGGCCTGCGCAAGGAGGCCGCCGAGCTGGCCCAGGAACGGGAGCGGCTGCGCCACCTGCTCGACAACCGCCAGTCCCTGCTCGACGCGATGGTGGTGGAGCTGCGCGGCCTCAAGAAGCGCTACGCCACTCCCCGCCGCACCCGGCTGGTGAGCGGCGGCGACGCATTGGTAGCCCAGCGGGCGGCCGCCACCCGTCCCACCACCGAGCTGCAACGGCAGCAGGCGCTCAACGCCCTGCCACCCGACGGACGGCTGTTGATCCAGGCCGACGGCCAGCTGCGGGTGGTGGGAGCCCAGATGCTGGGGCGCCTCCATCTCGACGAAGCCGCCCCAATCGGCGACCATCCGGCACCGGCGCGGCTGATCCTGCCGATCAACACCAAACCTGCGCTGCTGGCCTTCAGTTCCAGCGGCCGGGTGGCCCTGCTGCGCTGGGAGTTCGCCGCCCAGCAAACCGGTGGGATCGAGAAGTTCCTGCCGGAAAGCCTGGCCGGTGATGCGGTGGTCCAGCTGCTTCCACTCAGCCGGGAGCCGCAGGGAAGCCTGGGGCTGCTCAGCAGCGACGGCCGCTTCAAACGCTTGCCGATCGAAACCTTCCTAGACCTCTCCGGCCGCGCCGCCACGGTTCTCAAACTGAAGGACGGCCTGCGCCTCTGCCGGGTGGTGGAGTGCCAGGAGGGCGACGACCTGGTGGTGGCCAGCAGCACCGGCCGCATGCTGCGCCTAGCGGTGAACGACGCCAACCTGCCGGTGATGGGAAAGACGGCCCAGGGGCCTGTGCTGATGCGGCTGTTGCCTGGTGAGGAGGTGGTGGGAGCCGCCTGCGGAGCCGCCAGTGCCGATCTGCTGCTGGCCAGCAGCCTTGGCCAGATCAAGCGCCTGCGGCTCGAGAGCCTTCGGCCCTGCGAGCGGGGCGATCTCGGCCAGATCGGCCTGCGGTTCGAGCGTCGCGAGGATGTCCTCGTGGATCTGCAGCCCACCGCGGCGGTGGTGGCGGCGACGGTGTTGAGTGGGAGGAGCTTCCGCTTGCGGCTGGAGGAGCTGGAACGGCAGGACAGCCTGGGCTCAGGGCAGAGCTTCCCCCTCAAGCCAGGGGAGACGATCAAGGAGCTGGTGCCCCTGTTGGTGTAGGGGACCGTTAGCGATGCAGGGGCATGAGCTGGTCCTGGCGGGCCAGAAGGGTGAGCCGGTCGGGCTGGGAAGCCAGCTCGCGCCAGGATCGCTGGCTCACCTCCACATGAATCGGCTCCAGGGTCGTGGCCGTTGCCCCCTGCGGCACCACATAGACCGAGACCGTGAGGGCCCCCTCGCTGACATCCACCACCCGGCAGGGCCACCGATTGGCGGGGCTTTCCAGGTCTGACGCCGCGAAGGGACGCAGCTCCAGGTGGTTGGCACGAATGCCGATGGAGGTGGTGTCCCTGGGCCAGGGATGGTCCCGGTCCAGGGCAATCCCCCAGGCCGGCGCCCAAAGTTGGTGACGCGTGCGCCACTCCACCCGGGTGATGTTCTTGCAGCCGGTTAGGCGAGCCACTTCTCTGGAGAGCGGCTGATCGAAGACCCGGCGCTTCGGAGCATGGGTGAGCAACTGGCCCCGGCCGATCACCAGCAGCTCCTCGCTGAGGCGGTAGGCCTCGTCCATGTCATGGGACACCAGCAGCGAGGGAACCCCTGATGCGTCGAGGACTTCGAGCATGTGGCGTTGGAGCTGCCTGCGCCGATGGGTGTCCTGGGAGGAGAAGGGCTCATCGAGCAGCAGCAGGTGCGGCTGGGTGACCAGGGCGCGGGCCAGGGCCACCCGTTGCTGCTGGCCTCCGGAGAGCTGGTCGGGGAAACGGTGGGCGAAGGGCAGCAGGTTCAGCGCTTCCAGTTGCACCCGGACCTGCTGCCGGCGGCGGGCCCGATCCCGAACAGCCAGGCCGAACGCCACGTTCCCCGCCACCGTGAGATGGGGGAACAGAGCGTAGTGCTGGAAGACGACGGCAATCCGCCGCTGCTGCAGGGGCCGATCGATCCCCAGGTCGCTGTCAAACAGCACCTGGCCGTTGAGGCAGATCCGCCCCCGGTCGGGGCGCTCCAGGCCGGCCAGGCAGCGCAGCAACAGGCTCTTGCCGGCGCCGGAGGCGCCGAGGATCGCCACCCGGGAGCAGGTGGTTTCGAACTGCAGGTGCAGCCGAAACGGGCCGTGGCGCCGGGCAAGATCCACCTGCAGGGCAAACGGTCGATCGCCAAGAGCGGGCTGGGCCGCCATGGTCTGGCCGGGCGTTGTTTGAGTGGGTGGAAGCTCTGCGGATGCTGGCTGCGCCGATCCAGCGACCGATCGCCACCGCGCACCGACCAGGATCCGCTGCACCAGGGCCAGGCAGAGGGCATTGAGCAGCAGAACCAGGCCGGTCCAGAACCAGGCCAGACGCAGATCGCCGGCATCGACCGCCGCGTAGATGGCCAGCGGCAGTGTCTGGGTGCGGCCGGGGATGTTGCCGGCCAGCATCAACGTGGTGCCGAACTCCCCGAGCGCCCGGGCGTAACTGAGGCTGATCCCCGCCAACAGCCCCGGCATCGCCAAGGGCAGGGTGATCTCCCGGATCACCCGCAGGGGCGTGGCACCGAGGCTGAGCGCCACCGCCGCCAGGGACGGGTCCGTCTGATCCAGGGCCGCCAGGGCCGTGCGATACATCAGCGGGAAGGAGACCACTGCGGCGCTCAGGACAACGGCCGGCCAGCTGAACACCAGCTGAAGCCCAAGCCGATGCAGCACCTGGCCGATCGGCCCGTAACGACCGAGCAGCTGCAACAGGATGAACCCCACCACCGTGGGCGGCAGGACCAGGGGCGTCAGCAGGAGCAGATCGGCGACGGTGCGGCGAGAACCCTGCCAGCGGTTGACCTGCAGGGCGGCCAGGAAGCCGAGCGGAGCGACGCAAACCACGGCCAACGCGGCGCTGCGCAGGGACAGCCAGAGCGGCGATAGGCTTGGATCAGTGGGATTCAAGTGCTGAGCTGGCCGGCAACGGTGAGAAGCCGTGGCGGAGAAACACCTGGTGGGCGGCTGGTGTGCTGAGCGAATCCAGAAACGCCCTGGCCCGGGCAGGCTGGCGGCTGGCCTTGAGAACGGCGCCCTGATAACGAATGGGGGCGTGACTGGCCGGTGGCGCTGCGGCAACGATCCTCAGGCCTGCCACCTGCAGGGCATCGCTGCGGTAGACGATGCCGGCATCGACATTGCCGGCGGCAACAGCATTGGCGACGGCCCGCACGGACCCCAGCGGGACAAGTTTGGGCTCTACCGCAGCCGTGAGCTTGTAGGACGCCAGGGTCTGCCGGGCGTAGTCACCGGCGGGAACGGTGCGATCACCGATGGCGATCCGGCCGATGGCCTTGCTGCCCAGACCCGAAAAGCTCAAACTCCGGATGGGAGATTGCGACGGAACCACCAGCACAAGCTGGTTGCCGATCAGGTTGCGCCGGGTGCCCGCCAGCAACAGCCCCGCCTTCTGGAGGGCATCCATCGGCCGTGGCCCGGCGGAAAGGAACACATCGACCGGAGCGCCCTGCTGAATCTGTTGCTGCAACACGCCCGAGGCAGCAAAGTTGAAGCGGGGCGTTTCCGCACCCTTTTGCCTGGCAAACGACTGGGCCAGGGCCTGGATCGGCTCTGTCAGGCTCGCCGCCGCGCTGACCAGCAGCGGAGGGGTGGAGGCTGCTCGAACGGCTCCCACGGCAACGAGAGCGGATCCCGCCAGGGCAACGATGATGCGTCTGAACGACTCTCTGCGCGGAGCGTGAATGCACGTCGGCCGCCCCCTTGTCAGCTGGCTCACCTTCAGCTCAGCTCCTTGGTGCCGGGGAGTTCAACTCTACCAACAGATCCACTCCAGCGCTATTGCAAGCGAATGGCAATCGTTGGGCTAGATATTGATCGTCTGCCGGACTTCTCGATGAACACTGATCCTTTGAGGCGGATCTGTTGAGGCAGACAGCATTGATCCGTTGGACTGTTGGTTCACGGGCACGGGCGATTCAAACCCCTGATTCATCCTGCCGCTGCCTCAGGGCAGAGCCAAACAACTCAGAACCTCCAGGGCTGCCCGCTCCCCGGATTCCAGCGCCCCCTCCATGTAGCTCCTCCACTGGCTGGCCGTCTCGGTGCCGGCGAAGTGCACACGGCCGATCGGTTCCGCCAGGACCGGCTGCTGGGCCTCCTGGCAACCCAGACCCAGCCGGGAGGCGTAGCCACCCTGGGCCCAGGGGTCCTCCATCCAGTCGATCGAATGGAAGACCAACGGGGCCGCTGGAACCTCGCCCAGGGACTGGCGGATGTGCTCCAGGATGAGCGCCTGGCGCGGGCCAGGCTCCAGGGCCGCCAGCCGCTCGGCGCGGGAGGCCGTGGCGAAGGCGATCAGGATGCCGGGGGAGCCCGCCGGGTTCGATCCATCGGCCAGATGTTCGATGAGCCCCTCTGGATCCACCACCTGGCCACTGAGGCCGGCTCGGCGCCACCAGGCCTCGCCGTAGACGATCACCGTCTTGACCACACGCCCTTTCACGATGGCGCCGCGGTACCACTGGGCCCGGCGGGCCAGCTCGGCATCAAGCGCTATCGAAGCGAGCAGCTGGGGCGGGAGGGCGAGGATCACCCGCCGAGCCCGCAGCTGACCCTGGCGTGTGGTGAGCCTGACCGCACCGGCTTCCTGGTGAACGGCCAGTACCGGTGTCGCCAGCTCCAATTCGGCGCTGAGCCCACTGGCCAGTCGCCGGGCGATGGCCATGGCGCCTCCCGGCAGGAAGGTGTGCTCGGCCCGGGCCAGGGCCGCCAGCCCGCCGATGTTGGCGAGTTGCTGGATCACCTCGTAACAGGACACCTCCTGGACCGACGCGCAAACGCCCTCCTCGACGGTCAGGCCTACCGCGTCGCGACCCTCCTGTGTCCACGCCTTCGCTTCCAGCCAGGTCGCGACGGGCAGGGCATCGAGAGCCTGCCGCCGCGCTTCGGTTTGAGCCGAGGGAACGGCCAGCTGCCGGGCCTGTCGCTCCCGCCGAAGCAGGATCTGAAGTTCATCCAGCTTCGCCAGCCAGGTGGAGGGAGAGAAGCCGCGGGATGGAACCGGGTCGCCGCTCTCGATCCGGAGGGCCGTGCCCATGGAGTGGCTCTGGGCGGTGGCGAGGCCGAACTCCTTGACCAGGGCCTGGATGCGCCGCTGCCCCGGGGCGATCCACTGGGCGCCGAAATCGATCCAGGCGCTGTCTCCCAGCGGCTGGCTCCAGACACGGCCGCCCACCCCGTCTCGTGCCTCCAGCAAGCGGACCGAAAACCCGCCCCGCTTGAGCTCTCGGGCGGCCATGAGGCCGGCCAGGCCGGCGCCCACCAGCGCCGCCTCGCATTTCTCCTCATAGTCATAGAGGGCATTGAACTGTGGGAAGGAAAGCCCTTCCTGGAACTGGATGAGGTTGCGGGGCCCATGACTGGGGTGGTAACTAAATACCATCAAATTCCCGAGCCGGGCCTTTGCGGAGCTTCCTGAGAAATCAAGTGACGCCTAGGCCAGGCTCACCAGGTGTGGACGTCCGCCGTGATGCCAGACCCGCGCCGCGAGTTTCCGATCACGCCCTGCCGATTGTTCAGCCGTCGCGCCCCTCGCCTGGCAGTGTGTCGAGGATGGCGTGGCAACGGCCGCAGATCCGTCCGCGGATGTTCTCGTTGAGCGCGTGATCCTTGACGTCCGTTTCGAAGTGCCAGCAGCGTTCGCATTTCTCGCCATGGGCTCGGGAGATCAGGATCCTCAGGTCGTCGTCATTGGCTTCCGCCAACACCGATTCAGCCACCACCGATTCCGCCAACGGCTCGGCCGGTGGAGCCCCAACAACCTGCAGCTCCGACACCAGAAACCAGTCGGCCAGGTTGTCGACCTCGGGGTGAGGACTGGTCTCGAGCCAGGCGAGGACAAGCCGCAGCGATGTAGCCTTCGGCCCTTCCCCCAATTCGATCTGCACATGAGCTTCCAGGGATGAGCCGAGCGAGGGGCGAGAATCTTGTGGGTGCGTCATTCCCACCTGCTTTTTCCGGCAATCCTCCATGAGGCGATTGACCATTGAGCGCAGCTCCCGAAAATCGTGAATTGCGACTCTCTGCTTCTGAGGAATCACCCACTCCTGTGGAACATGAGGCCAGCCCCGCTCGAACACCGAGGGTTCCGCCACCGGATAGGGCAGGTTCTTCCAGATGTCCTCGGCCATGTGGCAAAGCACCGGTGCGATCAGGCCAGCCAGCCTCTCCACCACCAGGGCCATCACCGTCTGGCAGCTGCGGCGGCGGAAGGACCCAGGCGCACTCACATAGAGCCGGTCCTTGGCGATGTCGAGATAGAAATTGGAAAGATCGACCACGCAGAAGTTCTGCAACGCCTGGAAGAAGCGGTAGAACTCGTAGCGCTCGAAATCGCCGCTGACCTCCTCGATCAGGGTTGCGGTGCGCTGCAGCATCCAGCGATCCAGCAGCGGCAGCGCCTCGATCGGCACGGCATCGCCCCCCTCACCCTGGGGCCTGGGATCGAAATCGTGCAGGTTGCCTAGCAGGTAGCGCGCGGTGTTGCGCACCTTGCGGCTCACATCCGCCAGCTGTTTGATGATCCCAGGGCCTAAAGGCACGTCGGCGGAATAGTCGACAGAGCTCACCCACAGGCGCAGCACATCGGCGCCGTAGGCGGGCTCCTGTTTCTCGTTGTTCCCCCCCTCCACGATCACCACCGGGTCCACCACATTGCCCAGGGACTTGCTCATCTTGCGCCCCTTCTCGTCGAGGGTGAAGCCATGGGTGAGCACCCGCCTGTAGGGAGCTTGTCCGTTGACCGCCACGGAGGTGAGCAGGCTGCTCTGGAACCAGCCGCGGTGCTGGTCGGAGCCCTCCAGGTAGAGATCGGCGGGGTAATTGAGCGTGGTGGTGGCCTCGCCCTCCAGCCCCCCTAGCACCGCCGCCCAGGAGGAGCCGGAGTCGAACCACACGTCCATGGTGTCGGTGCCCTTGCGCCACAGGTGGGCCTCGGCGGCGTGTTCCGGCGGCAGCAGCTCCGATTCGTCTCTCTCCCACCACACATCGGATCCGTGCGCGGCGATCAGGCCCTGGATGTGATCGAGCGTGGCCTCGTTGAGCAGCACCTCGCCGCTTTCGCGGTGAAAGAACACGGGGATCGGCACGCCCCAGGTGCGCTGGCGCGAGATGCACCAGTCGCCCCGTTCCCGCACCATCGCCTCGATGCGGTTGCGGCCGCTGGCCGGCAGCCATTCCACCGCGGCGATCGCGGCGAGCGCTTCGGCGCGGAACCCCTCCACCGAGGCGAACCACTGCTCGGTGGCGCGGAAGATCGTCGGCTTCTTGGTGCGCCAGTCGTAGGGGTAGCGGTGGGCGTAGGTCTCCTGCTTGAGCAGGGCGCCGGCCCCCTCCAGCGCCGAGATGATCGCCGGGTTGGCGTCCTTGAGCACGTTCAGCCCCGCGAACGGGCCCGCTTCGGCGGTGAGCGTGCCGCCCTCATCCACCGGGCAGAGCACGGGCAGGCCCGCCTTGCGGCCGGTGTTGAAGTCGTCAACGCCGTGGCCCGGCGCCGTGTGCACCAGGCCAGTGCCGGCCTCGGTGGTGATGTAGTCGCCGCCGATCACCACCGGGCTGGTGCGCTCCATCAGCGGATGGCGGTAGCCCATCCCCTCCAGTTCGGCCCCCTTGAGCGACAGCAGAGGCTCCAGCGGCAGCCCCAGCCGCTCCCTCAGGCTCTCCACCAACGCGCTGGCCACAATCAGATGGCGGCCCGGCTCCACCCGGCACACCGCGTAGTCGAGCGCCCCGTTCACCGACACCGCCAGGTTGGCGGGCAGGGTCCAGGGGGTGGTGGTCCAGATCGCCACCGCCAGCGTGCCCGGTGCCGGGTGGGTGGCGTCGTGTTCGCCGGTGAGGCCGATGGCGGTGAGCCGGGCGCCCAGGCCACCCGGCAGGCTCACCACCGGAAACGCCACGTAGACGCTCGGGGAGGTGTGGCCGTCGGGGTATTCCAGTTCGGCTTCGGCGAGGGCCGTGCGGGAACTCGGGCTCCAGTGCACGGGCTTGAGGCCCCGGTAGATGTGGCCGGCCAGCACCATCTGGCCGAACACAGCAATCTGGGCCGCCTCGTACTGCTTGCTCAGGGTGAGGTAGGGCTGGTCCCAGTCGGCCCAGATGCCCCAGCGGCGGAAGCCCGCCTTCTGGCCTTCCACCTGCTCGAGCGCGTAGGCGTGGGCCCTCCGGCGCAGATCGATGGGAGTGAGGGCGCGCCGTTCCTCGCTGCCCATGGCCTGCAGCACCTTGAGTTCGATCGGCAGGCCGTGGCAGTCCCAGCCAGGAACGAATCGGGCCCGCCGACCGCGCAGCAGGGCGTGCTTGTTGATGATGTCCTTGAGGATCTTGTTGAGCGCGTGCCCCACGTGCAGGGTGCCGTTGGCATAGGGAGGCCCGTCATGCAGGGTGAAAACCGGACCCGGATTGCTGGCGCTGAGCCGCTCGTAGATCCGCCGCTCCGCCCAGAACGCCTGCAGCTCGGGCTCGCGCGTCTTGGCGTTGGCCCGCATCCCGAAGGGGGTCTGCAGCAGGTTCAGCGTGTCCTTGTAGGACACCGGCGGGGCGGTCACGGTGCCTGGGGGGGAGAGCAATCAAGGATTATCGACCCCGGCTGCATCGGCGGCACCCTGGCGGCCGGGCGCGGCGACCAGGGTCTGGGCGGGGAGCAGGTTCAGCTCCTGCCGCCACTGCTCCAGGGGCTTCTCCCAGCCTTCCTCCCAGCGCTGGGCGAACAGGGGCCGGGCCCGTTGGCCCATCTGCAGCCCGGTGTGGATCGCCTGAACCAGTGCCGGCAGCTCTTTGGCCTCAAAGATCGTGGTGGAGAGCAGCGCCTGGGCCGTGAGCACTGCTGCCAGGGGGTAGGGGAACTGGGTGAGGTGGAAGGCCTGCAGGCCGATCTCGCCGTTCACGGAGGTGTCGAACCCGGTGACCACGTGCCAGAGGTCGTGGGTCTGGCTGAGCCGCAGTTCCACGTACACGGTGTCGCTGCTGGGCTCCATGCCGGCGTGGAGATTTGGGTCGTAGCCCAGACGGCCCAGCGCGGCGGCGTAGGCATGGCCGAGCGATCCCGCCGGTAGGGCGGCGAGCTGCTCCAGGTTCTGCTCGCCGGGGATCCAGCGCTCGTCGATCAGGGCGGCGCAGGCCGGATCACGGCGCAGGTGTTCCGCCGCCAGGGCGTAGGAGGGGGTGTCCAGCAGGCCCTCGGTAAGGGCCCCCACCAGTTCGAGGCTGCTGTCCCCGGCCGTCATGGCGAGGAAGGTGCCAAGGATGCGGAATAGGGAGGAGGGCGCCTCCGTGGTGAGGTGGGCCAGGGGATCGATGGATCCGGGCATGGAACAGGGCAGGGTGCTGGTCATTGGGCGTTCCGTGGAGGGGGAATGGGGCGGCGAATGCCGAACAAATGTGAGTGGTCCTCACGTCCAGGAAATTATGAGCACTACTCGCGTTTGTCAAGCGGATGCGAGGATTGCTCGTGTTACAAGCCCGCCACCCCGGCAATGGCCGACGCCAGCCCAGCCCTCGGTGAGCCCTCCCCCCTGCGCCGCCAGCCCCGCCAGGCCCGCAGCCAGGAGCGGGTGCGGCGGATCCTTGAGGCGGCCGAGACGTTGTTCGTCGCCGGCGGCGTTGGCGCCACCACCACCAATGCCATCGCCGCCGAGGCCGGGGTGCCGATTGGCTCCCTCTATCAGTTCTTCCCCGACAAGGGGGCGATCCTGCGCCGCCTTGCCCAGCGCTACGGCGAAGAGCTGCACCAGGAACTCGTCGCCTTCGAGCAGGGGGAGGGCCAGGCGCTGCCCTTGGACGCCTACCTCCGGAGCATCGTGGCGCTTACGGATCGCTTCTTCCGCGACCATCCCGGCTACCCCGCCATCTTCATGGATGTGCAGAGCAGCACCGCCGATCTGATCGCCATCGAGGAGGAGGCCGATGCCCGCCTGATCGCCGACTGGTCGGGCGCACTGGTGCAGCGGGCCGCCGCCGAAGGGACCAACCTCAGCGCGGAGGATGGCCGCCTGATCGCCTACGTGCTGGTGAAGGCGATCGGCAATCTGCTGTGGCTCTCGGCCAGCCAGGAGCCTGCCTTCCGCTCCCGGCTGGTGCGGGACACCGCCGAGTTGGCCATCGGCTACCTGCGGCGCCGCATCGCCGCCGGCTGATCAGGGCTCCGGTTCGACGGGCTTCGTCTCTGTGGACGGGGCATGGTCCTGGGCGTCCTTGATCGCCTGTTGCACGAGTACGTCCACCTCCTCAAAGGAGCTCACCACCGTCAGGGGCGGATCAGACAGGACCGCCGATTCCTGCTCGGACGGTTCCGGGCGTACCCAGCGCTTGGTGACCTGCGGGCTTTGGGTGGCCTTTGCGCTCATGCGTTGCTTCAACCAGCCGCCCAGGCTGGAGGAAGAGGCCTGCAACCCGTTGACGAGCTGAGCAAGGGTGGCGCCCAGCTGGCTGAGGCTGGTGCGCCAGCGCTCCTGGGCCCAGAAGCGCTGCCGCTCTTCGTCGCTCAGCTGCCGCCAACGCCCCAGGCTCACCTCGGTGCCCAGGCGCCCGATCAGCAGCCCGCCACAGAGCACGGCCAGCATCGGGGCGCCGCTGAGCCGCTCAGCGCTGGTCACCAGCACCAGGCCGAGCAACAGCACCAGGGCGCCCCAGAAGGCGTCGCGGGGGCGGCTCAGCTCCGGCACCAGCAGCGAAACCAGCAGCACGGTCAGGCCTGCCAGGAGGGCCAGGATTCCGCCGAGGGTGGCAAGCATGGAGAGGGCTCGGGATCAGGGCCATTCTGGGCGCCTCGATACAGTTGGGGCCACGCCCACCTGGCGGAATTGGTAGACGCGCTGGTTTTAGGGTCCAGTGGCTTCGGTCGTGGGGGTTCAAGTCCCCCGGTGGGCATCGACGGGGACCCTCCCGCCCGGGGCCGGGACTGGGGGCACCTCCTCCTTGAGATCCACCATCAGTTGCATGGTTTCGATCGAGAGATCGCGGAGGTCCTGGGTCAGAGGCGCCGCGCTATTCGGACCGAACCACTGATCGAAGATGGCCGTTTCCTTGGGCCGGCCGGCAATGAATCCCTGCATGTAGCGGATCAGCGCCATGTCGACGATGCGCTGAAAGCTGGAATCATTCTGAGGCACCATGCAGGCGATGCCCTCCTTGGAGTAGGCATCCTGAGCCACCTTGAACGGGGCCGGCTGGGGCTGTCGCTGCAGCCAGGAATAGAGCAGGACGCCATCATCAGCAAAGGCGTCGATCTCTCCTGCCTTGAGCGCCCGATAGCCACTGTCCCTGTCGTCGATCCGCACCAGGATCGCCCGGGGTTGCTGCTTGCGAATCGCCACTTCACTGGTGGTTCTCGGCAGCACACCAACCCTTTTGGCCAGCAAGGACTCGGGTGTGGAGAGGTCTGAATCCCGGCGGACCAGCAGCTGGGTGCCGGTGATGCCGTAGCTCACCGAAAAATCAACCTTTCGATCCCGTTCCCAGGTGAAGCTGCTGGCATCGCAGACGAGGCTGACCTCGGCGGCGACCAGCCGGGGAATGCGCTCATCGGTATCCAGCGCCACCAGCTTCAGGCGCACCGGACGGCCCAGCTCGAGGGCCAACTCCGCGGTGATCCGTTGCATCATGTCGATCGAATAACCGACCAACTCTCCAGCCCCATTCCTGTAGGCATAGGGGAAGGCATCCTTGCTGGTTCCCGCCGTTAACACACCGGTTCGGGCAACCTGATCCATCACCGGGCCCGCCTGAGATGGCCCGGCAGCCACCACAGCAGACAGGCAAGCCACGGCCATAAAAATTAGATGAACCAACACTGATATCGTTATGAATTGGCAGCTAAAGTACCATGGGTTCACCGTATGGCCCGTCAGTTTCCCACCCTTCGTTTCTTCCGGCGGCCTCGGGCTCCGCTCCCACCATGTCCCCATCCACCCTTGAGCTGGGCACCGAAGACTGGCGGCGCCTCCGCGATGCGCTGCGGTATCAGGCGCGCGACCTCCATCACCGTTCCTACGCGGTGCCGGCCGACCGCCGTGAGCTCCTCTGGGAGGAGATGGATCGTTGCCTGTCCCTGGCCGGGCGGATCGAGGGACTGATCGTCAGGGAGGAAGCCTGAGGATCGCTGGCTTGCGGGCGGCTCAGTTCTTGATCTTGGCCACCTCAGCCTTGGCCCGCTCGAGCACGTCACCGGTGAGGGGAACGAAGCCGAGCTCGGCCGCCTGCTTCTGGGGTCCTTCGCCCAGGGCCCAGGCCAGGAACGTGCGCACCGCCTCGGCCTTGTCATCCCCCTGGCCGCTCTGGTAGGCGAGGATCCAGGTGAAGGCCACGATCGGGAAGCTGTCCTCGCCGGCAGGATTGCATTCCTCGCCCCCAAGGCGCTCGTCGAGGGGAACCTGGTTCAGGGCGGCCGCCCCGGATTTGGAATCGGCGACCACGAACTTGCCTGCCTTGTTCTGCAGCGCCGCTGGCTTGACGACGCCCCGCAGGAAAGCCTGGTTGACGTAGCCGATTGAACCTGGCGTGTTCTGGATCAACCCAGCCACGCCTTCATTGCCACGGCCGCCCACGCCCACCGGCCAGTTGACGGCAGTGCCGGTGCCCACCTTCGTCTTCCATTCCTCCGAGAAGCAGGAAAGGGAATTGGTGAAGCCGAAGGTGGTGCCAGAGCCATCGGAGCGGTGGGCCACCACGATCGGCCGGGCGGGGCAACCCAGGGCGCTCCAGTTCTTGATCTTGCCCAGGAAGATGTCAGCCAGCTGGGCCTGGGTGAGCTTGAGGTCGGGGCAGTCGGGGTTGTTGTAGGCGGGGCTGATCGTGCCGCCCAGCATCGGGATCTGCAAGGCACCCCGCTTGGCGGCCATGCCTTCCTTGAAGTTCTCGGCAGTCAGGCTCTTATCGGTGGCGCCAAAGTCGACGGAACCGGAGAGGAAGGAGCGCACACCGGTGCCGGACCCCACCGACTGGTAGTTGACCAGATAGCCCTTCTCCGCCTTGTAGTCGGAGGCCCAGCGCTGGTAGGCCGGAGCGGGGAAGGAGGCGCCTGCTCCGTTCACCGAGGGCAGGCGCCTGCCACCACCGCAGCCGGTCGCGGTCAAAGCGACGATGATCAGGCTGATCGGCACGAGCCGGTGCTGGCTTCCCAGCGCCTGGGTCAACCGTTGGGGCAGGAACGGGAACATCGCCAGAGCCGCTGGGGTGATGTAGAGCTAGTCGATTCAACGCTTTGGGAGATTATCGGCTCCTTAAGGTGTCACCCTGGACACGAAATCGTGCTGGACACCGTATCGAGGTGGGGCCCTGAGCCTGGCTTCAATCCATAGATGCAATGGGCTGCAGGGAGCAGCGCACACCCAGGCGGGTGAGTTTGCTCTGCACCAGCCGAGCGAAGTCTTCGTCGAGGGGGTCACTGAGGTGGGTGCCGCCATCCAGCAGGTGGGCCATGGCACCGGGGGGCTGGCCGAAGTATCTGCCCAGACACTGCTTCACCTCGAACAGGGCCTCCGCAGGCAGATGCGCTTCCAGCTGGAGCCGCCAGCCGGGTGAATCCAGCCGCCCGAGCTCGATGCGTCGCAGGCCGCTCAGGTCGGCGAGGATCACCAGCTGGTCCCCCTCCGCCAGGACGGTTTCCGGCGCCGGCAAGGCCTTGGCCCCGGCCGTCCCTGGCTGCCCCCGGGTGATCACCGTCACCCCGTAGCCGCTCTCGAGGCGGGCGATGCTGCGGCCCCAGAGGCTGTCGCCCGTTTTGATCTGATAGCGCACCAGCAGCAGATTGCTCCCCTGGATCCGGGCGATGCCTTCGACCCGCTCGCCGAAGGCGGTGGCCACCAGGGCATCGCAGGCCAGGTCCATGGTGGAGAGCACCGTGACGCCGCCCAGCAGCTCTCCCAGCCGTTCGGCAGCCTCGACCGCGTGGCTGAGGATCACCAACCGGGCCTTTGGCCAGCGCTGCTGCAGCGACAGGGCCCCGTGCAGATTGGCCAGCAGATCCGTCGAGAGCAGGCCGATCGCCTCGACCCGGCAGTGCCTCAGCAGGGTTTCGGCATTTTCCAGCCGCTCCACCACCACACCCTCCCGGGTGGCGCTGCCGCCGTTGCCGCTGGCTTCCACCCGCACCACCTGGAGGCGCGCCCGCTTCAGGGCCGCCCCCACCTGGGCGGCCATGGCCCCACCATGAAGCAGCAGGATCTGGGCGCTGCCGCGCTTCAAGGGGCGGGGTCTGGTGATGCCGAAGCGGGCGCTGAGCAGGCGCTCCAGGATCACTGCCACCAGTCCGGAGGTCAGCAGGGTCCCGATCAGGGAATAGAGCAGGGTTCCGGCGATCAGCCGACCATCGACATCGGCAAGCGTCTGCTTCGGGCTCTCGGCCAGCAGCACGTTGACTGGATCGACGTATTCGCCCTTGAGCAGGGCCAGGGTGACGAACAGACCCTGCCGCCAGCCCCCCTGCAGGGAGAACACGCCGATGCCCCCCGCCAGCAGAAGCAGCAGCAGGGCTGGGACGATCGATTGCAGCGGGGTGCGCTGGCGCAACCATTCCCAGGCGCGTTGCCAGGGCCGCATCAGCCGCTGGGCCCTGAAACGTCCCCGCCTGATGCGTCCCTCAGCCGCGGCGCTCTCCCCGGCCGGGAGCTGGGTTGGGATGCTGGTGAGGCTGCGGCGGAAGCCCAGCGGGCTGACCACCATGTGGCCCCGGGGACTGGCTCCCCAGCCGGTTTCGCGAGGCAACCGCAAGAGGCGATAGTTCCGGTCGTAGGCGGAGGCGGCGGCGATCTCGGCCGGGTCGATCGCATCGAACACTTCGAAGCGGTGGCCATCCACTTCGAAAAGGGCCGCCTGGTCGCCCGAGCGCAGCGACTGGGCAACGGCGCCGGCCGTGAGCAGGAGGGGATCGACGACGGCGATCCCTGGCAGTCGTTGTTCGAGCAGGGCTCCGAAGGAGGCGTCCTGGCTGGAGGAGCGAACCACGATCTCGGCACTGGGGTTGAGCAACCGAACCTGGAGCGCCGCCTCGAAATTGACCGTGCTCTCGGAACTCAGCAGCAGCACCGACCGTGCCTCCACCACCCCAACCCGGCGCAGGGCTTCCGGCCGGCGCATGTCCCCCTGCAGCACCTGGCCCGCGAGTGCCACCGCCAGCTCGGGGTGGGTCCAGGCCGGGGCGTTCAGGTCAAGGCAGATCAGCGCGGACTCGAAATCGAGCAGACGCAGCAGGCAGGCCTGGCCAAGCGATCCGAGCCCGCAGACCACGATGGGTCTCTGGTGTGGCATCGGATGGATCGGCAATGGCGCCATGCCACCCATCTTCGGTAGCGGGGGTTAAGGGAGGCTCAACAACTCCCACCCCGCCGCAATCCGCTCCTGGCGATGCGGTTGGCTCCATCCCCTGGCTGATGCTGTTGCACTGGCCGATCGCCCTGGGGCCACGGTGGCGATCCTGATCCTGGGCGCCTCTCTCGGCCGGATGCCTCAGCAGCCCGTCAAGATCCAGCTGGTGATGGATGCGCCGTTGCCCGTGGCAGGCCAGGTGGATTTCGGCAGCATCAAGACGCCGCTCCTGGTCGAGAGGATCCAGACCCCGATCCGCACCGAGCCGCTGGTGACCCGGCCGATCGCGGCCAACTTCACCCTTTTCGATGGGGTGGAACTGGCTTCTCCCCTTTCTGTCTCGGTGCCCAAGCTGAGCAAGGGCCTGGGGGTGTCAGTCCGCGGCCCCATCAATGCCAGCGTGATCGGCGATGTGGCGGCGGTGGTGCGGGGCACTGTCGATGGCAAGGTCGATGTATCGGTTCCCGAAACCCTTCAGCACCGCCGCATTCAGCTGGGCCTCTGAAGGATCAGCTTCCTTGGTGAGGACCTGATCATCAAATTCAATCGAAACCGCCCCTCGGCAGCTCCAGGGAAGGCTGGAACCTCGCTTTACAAATCTTTACGCTAAGCTGATAAGATCTTATCGTAAAGCCCATGGAAGCCTTGCTCGGGATTCTTTACTTCACTTTTTTTGCGGTGATTGCAGGCGGCGCCTTCGCCTTGATGCGCCAGAATCTTCAATCCACCGACTGGAGTGCCAAGCCCCGCGGCGTGGCCTCCTCCCATCCAGAAGTCCCCCTCCAGGGTGATGAATTGCTCTATGTGGACTTGAGCCGCGAGCGACTGGAGCGTTTATTCGAAGAAACAGCCTGAGGTGATCATCCACCACTGAGGTGCTATCGGGTTTAAATCGTCATCGTGGAGATCGTTTTCAAGGGGGTGGCGCTGATCGAGTCAACCACGAAGCTCGACCAGGTGGAAACGGCCCCGGCAGACGATTCGATCAGTGGAAACTCGATGCGCTTGCGTTGATAGGTGAAGCCCACGCAAGTGAGATTCGCATCATCCGCCATCAACGACCACAGCACCTTGAGCTGATCCCGTCCGTAGTCGCTCGGTGGTCCGCCTGGCGGCAACTCGAAGACATGGCCAGGGTCACAGCGGATTGCCCATGGATTCTCCCAGGAGAGATAGTGGCCATCCTCCGTCGGGTAGAACCAGCAGGTTTCATTGCTGCCGGCTTGAAGCGGCAGGCTGTCGAGCCGCTGGACGGCGGAATCGTCACGATTCGGATCCTCCAGGCTGTAAACTTCGAGCCACTGCCCGGCTGGATCGAAGCTGGGGATCAGGGCATCGCAAACCAGCCGGCGTTGCCGCTGGCCTGGAGGCCGGTCACCATCCGCTTGCTCAGCGAATGGATCCTGGCCGGAGTGATTGGCCTTGCCGCTGGCAAGCAGATCCTGCAGAGATCCGCTCCAGCCATCAGGACAGCGGTAGATCCGCAGGGCCTTGCCTTGCCGGACCGTTGCTGCTTGCTGGCGCACCAGATCAGTCCACCGCAGCAGGGGGCCGGCCAGGTCAGGAACACTTGAGCTCAGAACGAAGCGAAGGGCGTCAGACATCGGCCCAGGATAAGAAGTGGTGCAAGAACAGCAAAAAGCCAGGTCTACCTTGAACGGCGGACCTGGCTTTGAATGGATGGAAAAAGGAATCAGCCGAGGCCGATCTGGCTGAGGATGCCTTGACCGGTGAGCAGCTCGGTGGCCAGGCCGATCACGAAGCCCAGCATGGCCATGCGGCCATTCCAGGTTTCGGCGAACTGAACGAAGCCAAAGCGGGAGGTGGATTCAGTCATGACGGAGGTGAGGGGTGATGCCTTCATGAAGCGTAACACCTTTCTTGCGTTGTGTGTCGGATTGGTCGGCTGGGGTTGCGCATTCCCCTTTTCCCTCTCTGGCCAGCTCAAGGGCCCTTCGGCTTTGGCTTGGCAGGCCCGCCCGTTGCCGGTGGGGTTTTGGGTGGGGCATTTGGTGGGGTAGCCGTCGACGCGCCGGCAGCGGGCTTTGCATTGGCGCACAGGGAGGCGATCATCCGGTCTTCACCGCCGATGGTCTTGGATTCGTCGGCCGAAAGGGGCAGCCGCCACTCCTCCCAGGCTCCTGCACCGGTCCTGCGGGTGAGTTTGAGACTGGGGCAATGAACGGCCACGCTGGCCTGCACCGGGGGCTCGCCGCATTCCACGGTGGTGGATCGGACGTCACCCTCGCTGAGCCGCCAGGTGCTCCAGTCGTAGCGACAGGGACCGAAGCTGCGCCACCGTGGGGCCTTGAGCTTGCGGATTCGCTCCAGCAGCTCCTTTTCCTTGCTGCTGGGGCTGGCGTCCGATTCCACAGTGCCCTCGGGCTTGAGGGCGGGCTTGCTTTGCAGCGGTGGCGGTGCCGTGACCTGGCCGCGCGCGCTGATGTTGGTTCCCAGAACCAATCCTAGAACCGATACAGATGACAGCCCCAGGGCCAACCAGAGCGCTGGGGCGAGGCGGAATTGCCCCCTGGAACCTGGTCCACATCGTTTTGTGGATCGTCTCGGGGATCGTTCCATCGCCTCCAACCCCACGATCAATCGCGAATCCTGCCATGGCCCGGGAACGGATGGCAGGTCGAGGTGATGTTGTTGAAAGGAGTGCGTCCCTGCCTGGAACTCAGCGTTGCCCTGGCGGGTGCCGCCTCATTCTTCGTCGCCCTCGTCGCTGCCGACGGGCACCAGGCGAATCTGCTTGCGGCCGAGCTTCAGCTCAAACTCATCACCGGGCTTGAGATCGAGCAGCCCGGTGTAGGCCTTGCCCACCAGCAGGTTGCCGTTGCCCTGAACCGTGGCGATGTAGCTGAGCTTGCGGCCGGCTTTGGTTCCCATGCCGTTGCCACTTCCGTTGCCGAGGCTGACGCCTTTGGCCTCGAGCAGCGCCTCATAAAAGGCGGTGAAATTGAGCCGCTCGCTTCCATCCTTCTTGGTGCTCAGGTAGCCGCAGCTGCGCACCAGATCAGATTTGGAGGCATCGCCGAGCTCCTTGACTTTGGTCAGCAGGTCGGATCCAGTCAGCATGATGGTGGGATGGGATAACTGATTCAACATAGCAATCCACGGGAGCCTTTTCAATGGCCCGTGCCGTGTTTGTCAGCCGTTGTTGTCACAAGTCCGCCAAACTGACCCGATCCGAATCCTGCCGAACCATCCGTCGGGAGATGAACGGGGAGGTCATCGCCCTGAGCAGGGCCCCGTAACTCAGCTGAAACGACAATTCCGTGCCGACGGGAACGGCGATGGTGCCGGTATCGAGGACCAGATGATCACTGCTGGCGCCAAGAAGCTCCATGCCGGCGGGGGGTGTCAGGCCGCTTGGATCCACATCCTGAACGCCAAGGGCGAGCAGCACGCGCCAGCGATCGCCACAGTCCCTCTCTGCCCCAGCCCCCGGCAGGTTGGCTTGGAGCGGGCGGGCTTGAGCCAGACCGAAGGCCGTCTGCCGTTGTTCTCCCCGGGGCAGGCTTGGCTTGCGATTCGATTCGATCACTTCGGCGATCAGGGTGAACGCGTTGGTGCACAGGCCCGCAATCGGCTGGCGCTGCAGCGGTTCCCGGCCTAGCAGGATCGATTCACCCAGGCGAAGATTGTTGATCCGACCCACCACCCCTCCGGCCAGCAGCCAGGGCAGGTTGGCGGAGTTTCCTCCCGAAACCTGCTCGAGCGCGATGCCGAACCGGCTCTCCAGGGAGATGGCCAGATCCGAGAGTTCGGCCATCGATCCATCGGTTGGAACCACCCCGTTCTGGCAGCCCAGATTCGTGCCAATTCCGATCAGTTTCAGGCCGGGCAGCAGCAACACATGCTGAGCAACCCCTTCGAGCTGTTGCGGCAGGATTCCCTCGCGCCGATCACCGAGTTCCACCATCAGCACCACGCCATGGCGGCGTCCACGGGCCATGGCGGCGGCGGATAGATGATCCATCACCTCCCGTTCGGTGTTGAGGCTGACATCGGCGACGGCGACCACCCGGGCCACCTGGCTCAACATGGGCGAGCGGATCAGGGTGATCGGCAGGTTCACCCCGGCTTGCCGCAGCGATTCGATCGTTTCGATGCGCGGCTCGCCGATCCCGGCGATACCCGCCTCCGTGAGGATGGCGACAATCGGCGGTGAGCCGAGGGTGGCCTTGGTCACCGCCGTGACGCTGATTCCCTGGCTGCTCAGACGATTCACCAATTGCCGGGCGTTGTGCTGAATCCGATCGAGCCGAATCTCCAGCCGCGGGGCCGTCAAGGGGTGAGGGCAACCGGCTCACGGACCAGTTCAGGGAAGGCCCGCAGCACCATCTCCACCAGGCGTTCCGGCGAACGGGTCAGGGCATCGGTGGCGGGGATGGCCAGTTCCACCTCGTAGAGGGCAATCGCCGCCGTGACCTGCCCATCGTCCATGCCTTCGTGGTTGATGCACAGACCGATGACCTTTGTGTTCGAGAACGTTTCAATCAAGGCGATTTCGCTGGCGGGCGAGGGCATCGGCAGGGCGGGGAAGTCGCTGAGCCGCTTCCGCATCGGGGCGTGCTGCAGCACGACGGCCTGGGGTTGGCTGCCCCGCAGGATGTAGGCCGAGCTGAGATAGGCGGGATGGCTGAGGGCGCCCTGCCCCTCGATCACGATCACCTCGGGCTGGCCATCCGCATGGGCCCCCAGCACGGCGGCCTCCACCTCGCCGGAGCAGAACTGGCAGGGGATGGCATCAAGGGCGATGCCGTGGCGGGCCCCCTGGATCAGGCCGGTCTGCCCGGTGCCCACCATGACCGCCCGGATGCCCCGCGCCCTGAGGGCACGGGTGAGGATCAGGGCGGTGGTGCGTTTGCCGATGGCGCCATCGGTGCCCAGCACCGCGATCCGCCGGCCCGGCAGCGCCGCGACCGCTCCGGTGAACATGTGGAGGTCTTTCTTGGCAGGGGGGCGGCGCACATCGACGATCGAAACGCTGCGGGCAGCGGCGGCGGCCACGAAGGCGGGGTCGTCGTTGAGAAACTCATGCAGCCCATTGATCAGATGCAGGCCGGCACCGAGTGCCGCAAGCATCACGCCGCGCTCCACGGGGGTGAGCATGCCGCTGGCCGGGGCGACGCCGAAGATGAACACATCGGGCCGCTCGGGGGCCATCGCCAGGGCTTCGCCCAGATCGGCCACCACCGGGATCCCGTTGGCGATCCCGTCGAGGACGGCGCCAGCGTCCTGGCCGGCGGCCTGGCTGTCGATCACCGAGAGGATGCGGTATCGCTCCGAATGGCGCACCAGCCCATTGGCGGTTTTGCCATCGAGGCGGCCGAAATTCCCTTCGCAATACACAGTGGCCGTCGGGGACGGAGGCAGGCCGAGGGCATGCAACGATGAAGACATCAAAAAAATCAGGTTGGAGTGAACCCGGAAGGGCGACCAAATGGTCCGCTCGGATCCAATCGAACGGGGATAACCAGTGGTCCCCAAGAATGGGGTCTGTTGCTCTTAGCCTAGGGAAGCTCTGGACAACACGTCCGCATAGCCAGTCGCGGTCCACCAATTGTTCGGATTGGACTATTTCAGCAGAGATCAGGCTGGAATGAGCCTGATCTCACCATGTTTGGGGACTGGCCCGCT
>NZ_JAGQBB010000026.1 GCF_024345415.1 Synechococcus sp. Tobar12-5m-g
GCGGGCCAGTCCCCAAACATGGTGAGATCAGGCTCATTCCAGCCTGATCTCTGCTGAAATAGTCCAATCCGAACAATTGGTGGACCGCGACTGGCTATGCGGACGTGTTGTCCAGAGCTTCCCTAGGGCAGCCAGGGCTGGGTTGAGAAGTCGGGATCCCGCTTCTCCAGGAAGGCATCGCGGCCCTCCTGGGCCTCGGCGGTTCGGTAGAAGAGATGGGTGGCCTGGCCGGCCAACTCCTGGAGCCCGGCCATGCCGTCGGTTTCGGCATTGAAGGCGGCCTTGAGGCAACGAATCGCCGTGGGGCTCTGGCGCAGCACCTCCCGGGCCCAGCGCAACCCCTCCGCCTCCAGCTCGGCGAGCGGCACCACCGCATTGACCAGCCCCATGGCCAAGGCTTGCTCGGCGTTGTACTGGCGGCCGAGGAACCAGATCTCGCGGGCCTTGCGCTGCCCCACCACCCGGGCCAGGTAGCTCGCCCCGAAACCGCCGTCGAAGCTGCCCACCCGCGGCCCGCTCTGGCCGAACACGGCGTTGTCGGCCGCCAGGCTGAGATCACAGAGCAGGTGCAGCACCTGGCCGCCACCGATCGCGTAGCCGGCCACCAGGGCGATCACCACCTTGGGCAGGGAGCGGATCAGCCGTTGCAGATCGAGCACGTTGAGCCTGGGCAGGCCCGCTCCGTCCAGGTAGCCCCCGTCCCCCCGCACGCTCTGGTCGCCGCCGGAGCAGAAGGCGTAGCCCCCGTCGGCGGCCGGTCCGACGCCGGTGAGCAGCACCACCCCCACGGACGGGTCTTCGCGCACCCGGGAGAAGGCGTCACAGAGTTCCACGACAGTGCGGGGCCGGAAGGCGTTGCGCTTGGCCGGGCGGTTGATCGCGATCCGGGCGACACCCTTCGGGCCCCGATCGAAACAGATGTCCTGGTAGGTGCCGGCCGGGGTCCAGGCCACGGGCGGCTCGGCCGGGGTGGACTCGGCGCTCATCGAGGCGTAGGCGACGGGGAGGTCATTCTGGGCCGCGGGCGGCGGCGGCCCGCAACCGTTGCCGCAGGGCCGCATCGGCGCGGCGGTCGGTGCGCAGCTCCAGCAGGGCCAGGGGCTGGCTCAGGCTCCAGGCCAGGGCGTCGGCCAGGTGCTCAAGGCGCTCCACCCGGCGCCAGGCCACCCCATGGGCCGCCGCCAGGGCGCCGTGATCCAAGCCCTGGGCCATGGCGAACAGGCGCTCGAAGTCGATCAGCTCGCCATTCGGGGCGGCGGGGCGAATCGGCAGTTGCTCGAAGATGCCGCCACCGCCGTTGTCGATCACCACCACGGTGAGCCGGCCGGTGAGTTGCCGTCGCCACAGCCAGCCGTTGCTGTCGTGCAGCAGGGCCAGATCCCCAGTGAGCAGCACCAGCTGCCCGAGGCTCTCTGCCAGACCCGCCGCAAGCGAGAGCGTGCCGTCGATGCCGGAGGCGCCGCGGAAGCCGAACAGCTCCCGGGCGGGTGCGGCCGGGTCTGAGAAGCTCTCCCAGTCGCGGACCGGGCTGCTGTTGGCCAGCATCACCGGCCAGCCCGGCGGCAGCAGCCGGCTGAGCGCCCGGGCCAGGGCCGGCTCCCTGGGCACCCCGCTGGCCGGGAGCTGGCGGTTCAACAGGGCCTGGCAGTGGTCCTCCTGTTGACGCCAATGGTGCTGGTGGGTGAGGCTGGCCGGGGAGGCCCCACCGCGCCAGACCCCCTCGGGCAGGGACCGGCACCAGCGATCGAGGCCGGCGCCGAGGCGCAGCGACGCCGTGCCAAGGGGATCCAGGTTGCGGGGCTCGGCTTCGCCGATCAGCAGCTGGCGACCCCCGAGGCCCCCCAGCCACTGCTGCAGGCGACGGCTGGCCGGCAGCGGACCGAGCCGCAGCACCTGATCCGCCGCCAACGCCTCGGGCGGGTCCTCCAGCACCAGGTCGTAGCCGCCGATCGCCGCCAGGCCGGTCTCACCCCGCAGGCCGGAGAGCCCATCGGCGAGCAGGGGCCAGCCAGTGCGCCCCTGCCAGCGCCCCAGGGCGGCCAGGAAGGGGGCACGCTCCTGCGGTGGCCCCCGCCAGGGACCGGCCACGATCACCCCTGGCCGATCCGGATCCAGCAGCGGGGTGACCCCAGGCCTGGCGGCCTCGCCCGATCGGTCCCCGGCCGGAGCGTCCGGGGCGGGCCTGTCCTGGCCGGCTGCCAGCCCTGAGGCCAGGGACAGCACGTCCGCCGCCGCGGCGTGGAGGGGGTCCTCGAAGGGCAGGTTGAGGTGCACCGGCCCGGCGGGCGCACCGGTGGCGGCCCGCCACGCCGTCAGGGCGAGCTGGTGGAGAGCTGCGGGGGCCATCACCGCCAGGCCGGCCGGATCGCCTTCCCCCACCCAGCGGCAGCTGGGCCGCAGGAAGTCCTGCTGGTTCACGGTCTGGTTGGCGCCGCACCCCTTCCGGTGGCCGGGCCGATCGGCACTGAGCATCAGCAGGGGGATGGCGCCGTGGTCGGCTTCCACCGCCGCCGGCAGCAGGTTGGCCACGGCGGTGCCGGAGGTGGTGACCACCGCCGCCGGCTGGCCGTCGGCCCGGCTCAGTCCCAGGGCGAAGAAGGCCGCCGAGCGCTCGTCGATGCCGGTGTGGAGGCTGAACTGACGCCCCTCCAGCATCCCGGCCGCCACCGCCAGGGGGCCGGATCGACTGCCCGGACAGAGCACCAGCCGCTGCAGGCCAAGCCGCTGAAGTCCCCGCAGCAAAGCCAGGGAGGCTTTGAGGTTGTCGGCTCCGCTCACCCTGGCCCTGGCCTGTTCAGGATGGATCATCGCCAATGCCCCGGACAGACCTGCCCCATGACGACCCCCCATGGCCCTGGCAGTGGTTCAGGCGGTGCCCCAGCCCGTTCCGATTTTGTTCGCCAGTGGCTGCCGCTGCTGCTCTGGGCCGCCCTGGCCCTGCTGCTGCGCTGGCTGGTGATCGAGCCCCGCTGGATCCCCTCGGGCTCGATGCTGCCCACCCTGCAGCTGCGGGATCGGATTCTGGTGGAGAAGATTCGGCCGCGGCTGCCGGGCCCCCTGCCGCTCGGGACGATCGTGGTGTTTCGCCCGCCTGATCCGCTGCTGGCCGCCGGCTACGACCCGGGCGCCGCCCTGATCAAACGGGTGGTGGCCGGGCCGGGGGACCGGATTGAGGTGCGCGAAGGCGCCTTGCGCCGCAACGGTTCGGTGGTTGTGGAGCCCTGGCGCCCGGCGCCGATCGACTACGACCTGGCGCCGCTGCTGGTGCCGCCCGGCCATCTGATGGTGCTGGGGGACAACCGCAATGCCAGCCTGGATTCCCACCTCTGGGGACCTCTTCCCGCCGACCATGTGATCGGCACGGCGGTGTTCCGCTACTGGCCCCTGAACCACCTCGGCCCGATTCGGTTCTCCCTCCCGGACCCGCTCGGTGCCGCTTGATCGCCTGCGGTAGGGTGCAGACCGTGATGCAGAGCACACCGGAGATGTTCAACCCGGAGTTCCTGACGACCGACAGCGAAGCGATCAGCAGCAACCTGCTGATTCAGTACCTTCAGGATCAGTCCCCGGATGTGCTCCAGCGGGTGGCCCGCTCCGCCAGCGGCGACATTCAGGACATCATTCGCCACAACGTCCAGGGTCTGCTCGGCATGTTGCCCGGCGAACAGTTCGAGGTGAAGATCCAGGCCAGCCGCGACAACCTCGCCGGCCTGCTTGCTTCGGCCATGATGACCGGTTACTTCCTGCGCCAGATGGAGCAGCGCATGGAGCTGGAAACCACCCTCTTCGGCGAAGGCGGTGAGGACGACCCCGGTGAGCTCAAGCTCTGAGCGGCTGAAGCTCTGATGGCCGGCTAGTCGGTTTTCTTCGGCTCCTGCTCTCCCGGCACCAGGCCCCAGGCCACCAGGGTCTGGTCCAGTTGGGCCAGAAAGGCCCAGGAGCCGCTCGATGGGGCCCAGGCCCGGCTTTCCAGTTCGGTGGCGAGCTTCTCCAGGTCGACGCTGCGGATGGGCAGCGGGGCCTCGTAATGGGCGGGCACCAGCCAGGCCAGGCCCTCAATCGCCGCCAGCTCCCGCAGCCAGGCCACCAGCTGGGACCGTTGCCGAGGAAACACCAGCCGCTCCAGCACCGGCGCCACCTGCAGCAGCGCCTCCCCAGGCCGGATCAGCGCCGCGCATTCCCGCTCCCAGCCGGCTTCCCAGCGGAATGGGTAGAGGCCGAAGTAAAGGCGTGCCTGGCGTTGTCCGGGCTGCCAGCAGGCGGCCAGCAGCTCCCGCCAGGGGGGCATCCGCACGCTCTCGGGCCGCAGGAACGAAGCGAACAGCACCAGGCGCCACCAGCCGCGCCGCCGCTGCTCCGGGTCGTCGCGCAGGGGTTGATCACCTCGCTCGCGGGCATGGAACAGCAGCGGGGTGGGATCGGCCTCGAACAGCGCCGGCGGCTCGGCTGAAATCGCCACCAGGGCATCGGTGAGCACCAGGGCGCCGCTGGCGCGGTGAAAGCAGGCCACCTCCATGAAGGTGCCCAGGCCCAGGTCCAGGGGTCCGAGCGGCAGCCAGCTGAGTTCCTCCTCGTGGGGCAGGCCCTGCTCGAACAGCACCCGGGTGCGGCGGGCCGGGAAGCCCAGCCAGGCCAGGGGAAGCGGCAGCGGAAAGCTCCACTGGCATGGGCTCACCCACACGCTGGCCTCGGGGAAGGCCCGGGCCATCGCAGGCACCGGCAGCTTGTGCTCGAGGCCGGAGCTGGTGGGCAGCACGATCGAGAGCACCGGCCCGCAGCGCTCCACCAGCGGCTCCAGGGCGGCCAGCAATTCCCCGGTGGGGGGCACCGGCGCGTAGAGCAGCAGGCCCCCGCGCAGGCGCAGCACGGTCATCCGGATCGGCACCGCCACATAGAGCAGGCCCTGGAGTTGCTCGAAGCTCCAGGCCTGGTCTGGAATCAGCTCTCGTACCAGGGTGTGGCGCTGGCCGTAGGGATAGAGAGGCAGCAGCGGCCACCAGGGCCAGCGCCGATCCGGCCCGGAGCTCAAGAGGCGGGTCCCTGGGATTGGCGCCGCTGCCGCGACTGGGCCAGCAGGCCGTGGCGCGGAGCGAACAGGAAGCTGAGCACGAACAGGCCGGTCTGGACCAGCACGATGCAGCCGCCGGTGGAGGCATCGAGCCAGTAGCTGACGTAGATCCCCACCAGGCTCGAGAGCACGGCGGAGAGGATTGCGATCCAGGTCATCCGATCGAAGCGGTCGGTGAGCAGGTAGGCCGTGGCCCCGGGTGTGACCAGCATCGCCACCACCAGGATGATCCCCACGGTCTGCAGTCCCGCCACCGCTGCCAGGGAGAGCGCCGAGAGCAACAGGTAATAGAGGAAACCGGTGTGGATGCCGATTGATCGGGCGTGGGTGGGATCGAAGCAGAACAGCACCAGATCGCGGTAAAACACCGTCAGCACGCCCAGCACCAGCAGGCTGATCAGCAGCGTCTGGACGATGTCGGAGGCGCTGATCCCCAGCACGTTCCCGAAGAGGATGTGGGTCAGGTCGATCGAGCTCCTCACCTTTGACACCAGGGTGATGCCCAGGGCGAAGAAGCCGGTGAACACCAGGCCGATCACCGTGTCCTCCTTGATGCGGGTCATCTGCTTGATGTAGCCGATCACGGCCACCGAGCCCACCCCGAACACGAAGGCGCCCAGGGCGAAGGGCAGGTTGAGGGCGTAGGCGATCACCACGCCGGGCATCACGGCGTGGGACACCGCATCGCCCATCAGCGCCCAGCCCTTCAGGGTGAGGAAGCAGGAGAGCATTCCGCAGACCGTGGCCACCAGGGAGCTGACCAGCAGGGCCTTCACCATGAAGGAGTGCTGCAGGGGCTCGATCAGCCAGATCGGAGCCCCCATCAGCTCTGGCCCCAACCGAAGGTGCGGGCCAGGTTCTCCTCGGTGAACACCTCGGAGGTGTCGCCGTAGGCCAGCACGGTCTTGTTGATCAGCACCACCTGATCGCAGAAGCCGGTGACATGGGCCATGTCGTGGGTGGAGATCAACAGGGTGCGCCCTTCGCGGCGGAACTCCTGGAACAGTTCGATCATCAGTTTTTCGGTGCGGATGTCCACCCCGGCGAAGGGTTCATCCAGCAGCAGCACCGAGGCCCCCTGGGCCAGGGCCCGGGCCAGGAAGGCGCGCTTGCGCTGGCCCCCCGAGAGTTCGCCGATCTGCCGTTGGCGCAGGGGCCACAGCCCCACCCGCTCCAGGCTGTCGCGAACGGCCTGGTGGTCGGAGCGCCGGGCGATCCGCAGCAGGTTCATCGATCCGTAGCGGCCCATCATCACCACATCGGCCACCTGGACCGGAAAGTTCCAGTCCACGCTCTCGGCCTGGGGCACGTAGGCCACGGCATGGTCGCGGCGGGCCTGGCGCAGGGAGTTGCCGTTGATCGCGATCTGGCCGTAGGAGGGTTGGACAAAGCCCATCAGGGCCTTGATCAAGGTGCTCTTTCCGGCACCGTTCATGCCGACCAGGCCGCAGATGCTGCCGGCCCTCACCTGCAGGGAGGCGTCGTAAAGGGCGACCACGCCGTGGTAGTCGACGCTGAGGTGCTGAACGGAGATCCTGTTCTCTGGCATCGGCTCAGGATCCCTTCAGGCCATCGACCAGGGTGCGGATGTTGTGGCGCTGGAGCTCCAGCAGGGTGCTGGCCGGACCGCTGGGGGCGGAGAGCGAATCCACGTAGAAGATGCCGCCGAAGCGGGCGCCGGATTCCGCGGCCACCTGCCGCTGGGTCTCGGCGCTGACGGTGCTTTCGCAGAACACGGCCGGCACCCGCCGCGTGCGGACCAGCTCGATCAGGCGTGCCATGCGCTGCGGGGTGACTTGTGATTCGGCGTTGACCGGCCACAGGTAGGCCTCCTTCAGACCATAGTCGGCGGCGAGGTAGGAGAAGGCCCCCTCGCAACTGACCAGCACCCGCTTGCCCGGCGGAACGGCGGCCAGGGCGGCGCGCAGCTCCCGGTCGAGGGCCCGGAGCTTGGCTCGGTATCGCTCGGCATTGGCGCGGTAGTGGTCGGCATGGGCTGGATCCAGCCGCGTGAAGGCCCGCCGAATGTTCTCGACATAGACCTCCGCCAGCTTCGGGGACATCCAGGCATGGGGATTGGGCTTGCCGGCGGCCTTGTCTTCGGCGATCGGCAGGGCCACGATTCCCTCGCTCAAGGTGGCCCGCGGAACCGCTGGAATCGAGCTGTAGAACCGAGCGGCCCAGGCCTCGAGATGCAGGCCGTTATCCAGGATCAATTGCGCATCCCCCACCCGCTTGAGATCACTGGGGGTGGGCTCATAGCCATGGATCTCGGCACCCAGCCTGGTGATCGATTCCACCTGCAGCTGGTCGCCTGCCACCTGGCGGGCCATGTCGGCCAGCACCGTGAAGGTGGTGAACACCAGGGGGCGGGAGTCTGGGACCGCTGCGCCAGGTTGGGGATTTTCCTGCTCCGGCGCAGCCGACGGGCGGGGGGCAGGGCAGCCCGCCAGGGCGATGCCAAGCAAGGCCGTCAAGGCCCACGCCAGCTGCCGCACCGGCCTTGTTGGTTTCGATCCCCGCAAGCCTCGCAAGGCGCGCCAACCCAATCCATCAGCCTGGCATCCCTGCGCGGCGGCCCGGCAGAACGGGCACAAAAAAGCCCCCTGCAGGAGGGGGCTTGACGGAGGAATGGCCAGAACCGTGTTGTAGGGCCGTTGCTTGGCGGCTTCAGCCGATCGCCGGGGCCACCAGGGCCACGGGACGGGCTTCGGTGAGGGCCAGATCGAGGGGGAAGTTGTGGGCGTTGCGCTCGTGCATCACCTCGAAGCCGAGGTTGGCGCGGTTGAGCACATCGGCCCAGGTGTTCACCACCCGGCCCTGGGCATCAAGGATCGACTGGTTGAAGTTGAAGCCGTTCAAGTTGAAGGCCATCGTGCTGACTCCCAGGGCGGTGAACCAGATGCCCACCACCGGCCAGGCGGCCAGCAGGAAGTGGAGGCTGCGGCTGTTGTTGAAGCTGGCGTACTGGAAGATCAGGCGACCGAAGTAACCGTGGGCGGCCACAATGTTGTAGGTCTCCTCTTCCTGGCCGAACTTGTAGCCGTAGTTGAGGCTCTCGGTTTCAGTGGTTTCCCGCACCAGGGAGCTGGTGACGAGGGAGCCGTGCATGGCCGAGAACAGGCTGCCGCCGAACACACCGGCCACACCGAGCATGTGGAAGGGGTGCATCAGGATGTTGTGCTCAGCCTGGAACACCAGCATGAAATTGAAGGTGCCAGAGATGCCGAGGGGCATGCCGTCGGAGAAGGAGCCCTGGCCGAAGGGGTAGATCAGGAACACGGCGAAGGCGGCCGAGAGCGGGGCGCTGTAGGCAATGCAGATCCAGGGGCGCATGCCGAGGCGGTAGCTCAGTTCCCACTGGCGGCCCAGGTAGGCGGAGATGCCGATCAGGAAGTGGAACACCACCAGCTGATAGGGCCCGCCGTTGTAGAGCCACTCATCAAGGCTGGCCGCTTCCCAGATCGGGTAGAAGTGCAGGCCGATGGCGTTGCTGGAGGGAACGACGGCACCGGAGATGATGTTGTTGCCGTAGAGAAGCGAACCGGCAACGGGCTCGCGGATGCCGTCGATATCGACGGGGGGAGCGGCGATGAAGGCAATGATGAAGCAGATCGTGGCTGCCAGGAGGCAGGGGATCATCAGCACACCGAACCAACCCACATAGAGGCGGTTGTCGGTGGAGGTGACCCACTGACAGAAGCCTTCCCAGGAGCTGGAACGTCCGCTGCGAACAGCTGTTGTCATCGGAAAAACGAAGACGAATGAGGACGGGATGATCCGGACATCCAAGGGACAGGCCCAAGAGACAGCCGGATGTCTCAACCTAGGAAGGGCCCAGGGTGGGACAGAAGCCACTCCAGGAAACGCAAGACCCCGTTGAAAAACTCCATGAAGAATGTTTTTGTTGCTTCATGAAGAAGCCTGAAGTGATGGTGTTTGGTCGGCTGGGGATCGGGCCGCTCCGCCGCCAGCCAGCCAGGTGCGGGCCTGGGCGAGGAAGCCCGACCAGTCGAGCCGTTCCGCCTCCGCCGCCCGGGCGACCAGCAAAGGCGCCTGTCGGCGCAGCTCGGCCAGATCGGTCTCCGGCAGGCCGCTGCTCAGGGCCATCACATCGGCCATCGCCCGGGCCACCACCCGGGTGAGGTAGGCCGCGCTCAGGGCCTGCAGGGCGCTGCCCACCAGCCAGGTGCTGGCCTCAAGCCGCATCAGGGTGAGCAGGGCCTGGCTGCTCCACTCCGCCACGCCGAGGGCCAGGGCCGCCTTGGCCAGTTCCAGGGCGGCTTCCCGCAGCTGGTCGGCTCCCCAGGGGCAATCCCACAGGCGGGCCATCTCCTGGAGCATCACCCCATTGGCAACGGCCAGGACCAGCAGATCCAGGCTGGGCAGGGGGGCGACCACCACCGACGCGGCCACCAGCCACTGGGTGCGCTGCACGAGTGGCCTCAGCCGCTGGCGGCGCAGCACCTCCAGCTCCCGCTGCCAATCGAGGTGCAGGGTTTCGAGGCAGCGCAGATCGGTGGCGATCAATTGCTGCTGCCCGCCGCCCTGCAGATGCTGGCGCAGGGGCTCCAGGGTGTGGTGCAGCTCACGGGCCGCCCCCCCCCAGAACAGCAGGCGATCTCCCAGCCGGGCCGGCAGCTGGGCGCGGAGCTCGGCCTCTTGCGCAAGGCGCCGCTCGCCGTCGGCAGGGTCGCTGGTCACCAGCAGCCAGACGGGCTGCTGGGCCGGCAGGCTGTCGAGCCAGCGCAGATCGGCGCCCCCCAGGCTGGAGCCAAGGCAGTACAGAAGTTGGTCGGATTCGGCGAACGGGGCGGGCCATCGCCAGTTCGGGCTGGAGGCAGGCAGGGGATGGCCCCAGTGCAGGGCCAGGGGAAGGGCTCCCCGCAGGGCCGCCAACAGTACCGGCTGCAGGCTTGGTGATGGCAGGGTCACCCCCACCACGGCCAGCTCCAGCTGCCGCCGATCCTGGCGCCGCCGCAGGCGCTCGAGGCGCTCGCGACGGCTGCGCTGGGCCGGGGTGGACCGATGCTCCCCGGCGGGGCCGGCCGCTTCAAGCCGCTCGAACTGGAGCAGAAGCCCGTCGCAGCGACGGAACCAGGCCTCACAGGTCTGGGGCAGGGCGGGGCACATGGTTCGTCGGCCACGGCAGAGCCACCACCAGCCACCGGCCATCGCCCCCACCAGGAGGGCTCCGGAACCCGGCCCGTGCAATGCCTCCGTCACCAGCCAGCCCCCCGCCAGCAGGCCGGCGGCGGGAAGCCAGGGAATCGGCCAGCGGCCCGGCGCGGCGGCGGCCTGGTCGGAGCGGGAGAGGGGTGCCAAGGCGGGCGGGCAAGGGTGCCAGTGGGGATCCGGCGGGGCCGACCCAGGTGAGCATCTCTAGCTCAGCTGCGCCTTTCTGCCCAGGCCATCCATAAATTGGGGTGGATCCCGCCCTCGGCATGGCCATCTCCACCCCGCCAGGGAGCGCCTCCCCTTCGAGCGACAGCCGGGCGGAGGTGAATCGGGTGTTGCTCACTGCCCTGGCGGTGAATGTGCTGATGAGCCTGCTGAAGCTGGTGGTGGGGCTGATGAGCGGCTCGTTGGCGGTGCTGGCCGATGCGATGCACAGCGCCACCGATGGCCTCTCCAGCCTGCTGGGACTGATCACCAACGGGCTCTCCGATCCGAAGCCTGACCGCGACCATCCCTACGGCCACCACAAGTACGAAGGGGTGGGCGCCCTGGCGATCGCCGCCTTCATCTTTTTCGCCTCCTTCGAAATTCTCCAGACGGCCACCCAACGGCTCATCAACGGTTTCGCCCCGCTGCGCATCGGCAGGCTGGAGCTGCTGCTGCTGTTGCTGGCCCTGGCCTGCAACGTGCTGCTGGCGGCCTACGAGCGGCGGGAGGGCAACCGGCTCGGCAGCCGCCTGCTCCTGGCCGATGCCATGCACACCACCAGCGACATCTGGACCACCTTGATGGTGCTGGTGGGCCTGGCCGGGGTGCTGCTGCTGGGGATGAACTGGCTCGACGTGGCGGTGGCCGTGCCCCTCGCCCTGCTGCTGGTGCGGGCCTGCTGGCAGGTGCTCAGCTCCAACCTGCCCTGGCTGGTGGACCAGATCGCCATTGCCCCGGAGGCGATCCATGCCGTGGCGATGGCGGTGCCGGGGGTGCTGAACTGCCACGACATCGCCAGCCGCGGTGTGCTGGGACAGCAGGTGTTCATCGACATGCACATGGTGGTGGCCGCCAACGACCTGCCCACGGCCCACCGGGTGACTGAGCTGGTGGAGGAGCACCTGGAGGCCCGTTTCGGGCCGGTGCGCTGCACGATCCACCTGGAGCCCAGCGAATATGCCAGCTCCGACATCACCTTCCGGGGTGTCCATGGTTGAGACCAGCCGCTGGGGGACCCTGACCCCCCGCCAGAGGGTTCTGCTGGCCCAGCAGTGGCACGGCCTGCAACGGCAGACCGCCTGGCACGGCCAGCTGCCGGTGCTGCTGCTCAACCGCTGCTGGTTGCGGCTGGAGGTGGCGCCGGTGGCCGATCTGGCCCGGCTGCTGCCTCCAGACAGCACCGCCGAGGCCCCGGAGCTGGCCCGCTTCCGGGGGCTGCGGCACGACGGCATCGATCCGGCGCTAGCCGAAACCCTCTGCTGGCGAGAGTTCGGCCCCCAGGCCTGCCAGGCGGCCCTGCGACGCTATTGGGAGGCCCGGGACCGTGGCAACCACGGCTGGACCCTGGCGTCCTATCTGGCCTTCCTGGCCCGCTACCGGGCGGTGTTCGAGCGGCCGGGGCGGCGACCGCTTCCCCTGGTGGTGCTGGCCCGCAGCTCCCAGCCGGACCCGCACCAGCTGCACTGGCTGCCTGACCCCGGCGCCGTTGATGCGGCAAACTTGCCCCCGGATTGAAGGGGTGCGGCCATGGCCGAACAGAGCAACACCGAGATGACCGAAACGGGCGAGGTGGCGGCGGTCCCAGGGATCTCCCCGGAGCCGGAACTGTCGAGCGAGGCGGAGCCTTCGCCCGACTCCCGGCCCGCCGCCGGCAGCGAGCGGGGCCGCCCAACCGGCGCAGGTCGCGAGAGGGGGCGCGAGGGCGGACGGGAGGTCGGGGGCTTCCGGATCCGACTGAGTGAAAACGAGCAGCGGGCCGCCCAGCTGGTGCAGGAGAGCTTTCAGTTGCGCTCCACCGTGGCCGCCCTGGGCTTCTCGATCCGCACCGTGGCCCAGTTGCTGGAGCAGGGCAAGCTCGATGAGCTGGTGGTTCAACAGAGGGCCCAGGGTGGCGGCCGCCCGGAGGTGTCCCGGGACCCGTCCCGCGAGGCTACCCCGGTGCGCCGGCTGGAGCGGGGCGAACGCCGCGGCGACACCAGGGGCGAGACAAGGGGTGATGCCCGGGGCGGCGAGCGGCGCGGCGGCCGGCCCGATCCCTTCGCCCGCCCCAGCCGTCCCCAGCCCGCCCCACCCGAGCCGCTGCCCCTTGATGACACCCCTCTGGTGGAGGTGGCACCACTGCTGGATCCGGCCCTGCTCGATCAAGGCCTTGGCGATCAAGCCGTGGCCGAGGAGCCGATCCTGCCGGTCACGATCGAACCGCAACCGTGAGCGATCGCCCCAGGGTGCTCTCCGGGGTGCAGCCCAGTGGCGCCCTGCACCTGGGCAATTGGCTGGGGGCGATCCGCAACTGGGTGGCCCTGCAGGAGTCCCACGACACCTTTTTCTGTGTGGTGGATCTTCACGCGATCACCGTGCCCCACGATCCTGCCCGGCTGGCGGAGGACACGCTTCGCACAGCCGCCCTCTACCTGGCCTGCGGCATTGATCCGCAGCGCTCCACGGTGTTCGTGCAGAGCCAGGTCGCGGCCCACGCCGAGCTCACCTGGCTGCTGAATTGCCTCACGCCGTTGAACTGGCTGGAGCGGATGATCCAGTTCAAGGAGAAGGCTCTCAAGCAGGGCGACCAGGTGTCGGTGGGTCTGCTGGATTACCCGGTGCTGATGGCCGCTGACATCCTCCTCTACGACGCCGATCTGGTGCCGGTGGGTGAGGACCAGAAGCAGCACCTTGAGCTGGCCCGGGACATCGCCCAGCAGCGTGTCAACGCCCGCTTCGGCGCCAAGGGCCCCGATGGCGAGCCGATCCCGATTCTCAAGGTGCCCGAGCCGTTGATCCTCTCCGAGGGGGCCCGGGTGATGGGCCTCAGCGACGGCCGCAGCAAGATGAGCAAGAGCGACCCCAACGAGGGCTCCCGCCTCAACCTGCTCGATCCGCCCGAGCTGATCACCCGGAAGATCAAACGGGCCAAAACCGATGCGGTGCTCGGCCTGGAGTTCGGGAACGCTGAGCGCCCCGAGGCCGACAACCTGCTGGGGCTCTACGGGCTGCTGAGTGGCCAGAGCCGGGAGCAGGTGGCCGCAGCGTGCGCGGCGATGGGCTGGGGCCAGTTCAAGCCCCTGCTGGCCGAAGCGGCCGTGGAGGCGCTGCGGCCGCTGCAGGGGCGCTACGCCGAGATCCGCGCCGAGACGGGTTACCTCGATCAGGTGCTGCGGGAAGGGGGCGATCGGGCCTCTGCGGTGGCTGGGGCAACCCTGCAACGGGTCCGAGCTGCTCTGGGATTTCTGGCGGCAGGCTGACCCTCATCAACCAGGCTGATCCTCAGCCGCGCTGAGATCAGCTGTGCTGATCATTTGGCCGCGGAAAGGGGCCCCGGCAGTTCCCTCATGACCGAAGGATGCTTTCTAAGCATCCTACAGGACTTTTGTCAAGGGGGCCCTCGGGAGTCTTGCGCTCAAACGGTGTCGATAGACACAGTAAATGTCTGGATATCGATACACGTAGACAATGCCGTTATGGCCCCCCGGGGTTTTGTCGCTCCAACCGCTGAGCCTGTCGCTGCTGCTGGCGGGTCTGCCGCTGCTCTGCTCGTCCGCCGCGTCTGACCTGAGCCCGACCCCCAAGCCCGCCAGCGTGATCCTCCCCACAGCCAAGGGACCGGGCTTGTATGCGCTCACGCCCGAGCGCCGCGCCGCCCTCGAGACGATCCGCTTTGCGGAGGGAACCTGGAGCGGCGGCAGCACGAAGGGCTATCGCATGTTGTACGGCGGGGGATCGTTCCAGAGCTTTGAGCGCCATCCCGACAGGGTGGTGGTGAAGCGGTATGCCAGTGCCGCCGCCGGGGCCTATCAATTCCTGCCGGGGACCTGGCAGGCGGCCCAGCGCCAGCTCGGCCTCTCCGGGTTCGGTCCCGCCAGCCAGGATCAGGCCGCCCTCCACCTGGTGGAGAGTCGCGGGGCCCTGGTGGACGTGGATCGGGGCGTGCTCTCCGACCGTGCGATCGATCGACTGGCCCAGGAATGGGCGTCTTTCCCGACCGCCTCAGGCGGTAGCTCCTATGGACAACCCAGCAAGACGGTGACCCAGCTCCGCACATTCCACCGCGCAGCCTTGCGGCGCCACCAGCTCAGGCTTGGCGGCTCCCCAGCCTGATCCTGCGACGTCGTTGGCGTGACCAGGCAAAGGTCATGGAGGCACCTGCCAGCGGCAGCGGGTCGGGCACCTGGATCGGAATGGCACCGCCAAGGTCACGAAAGGCGTTTCCATTCACGAGAGGCGTGACGAAGCCGGAATGGCTGTGGGCACACCTGTGCTCGTCTTGATTTTTAACCATTGTCCACCCGCGTAGTTCTGGGTAAAATGGGCCTTGAAATCGGCGCTGAAGGAGAGTTGAAGGCTGGGGTTGCCCGTTTGATCTGGGTGTAGGTGGCGGTTGGGATTGGCGAGATCAATGGAGAAAAAAAACTCCCCCTGAGATGGCTCCATACAGAATGCCGGAAGCGGTCAACAGCAATGTCGCCAAAAATGTTCTGGTACGCTGTGATTCCAGCAATCGTGAATTTTGTCTTGGTGCCAGCCGTGGGTGCAGAAGGAATCGAATAGTTCAAGGGGATTTTGGTGAGCGTAGTGCTCCCTTGAGTAAAGTACCAGTAGCTGTTGTTGCAATACACAGCATTAGCAGGTTAACTGGAGCCAATCACCCTTGGGAGGGCCACATTGAGGGAACCTCAAATAATTGAGTTACAGTCGCATTTTCAGGAATAAAGGCTATATTCTATACATCCTTATTTTACAACCATATGGGCCAGCGCGGTTTTTGGGATGAAGTATGACGGATGGAGAAGATCGAGGGAATGCAGTCCTCGTTACCTAGAATCAAAGAGCTTATTTCCTGGGAGTTCTTCCGCTTTCTGCTCGTGCAGGGCTATGCCCAAGATTGGAAGAGTAATGCTAGCCGCAAAGCTATTGACCCAGTAATGATGTTCAGGATGCTGGCACTTTAGCAGTTGTGCAACTTGAGCTACGAAGAGCTTGAATATCAGGTCAACCATCGTCGTTCGTTCGAAGAATAAATTGGTCTTTGAATTATGAATTCAAATTCAGATGCCAAGACAGTCTGATTCTTTAGGGAGAGACCGATGAATGCGGGAGCGATTGAGGGGCTGTTTCAGTTGTTTAATCAGTTGCTCTGTGAGGCTGGATATTAGCCCAGAGGAGGGCAGATCGATGATGCTACAATAAAATCCTTTCCAATCCATAGAAACACAAGTGAGGAGAATCAAGAGATGAATTCAGGTAATGTCCCTGACTCATTCAAGGAGAGCCCAAACCACTTGCCCCAGAAGGATTTTGGCACACGGTGGGTGAAAAAGAATGACGTAAGTAACTACGGTTAGAAGAACAGTATTAACATTGAAAGGCACATGAATTCATTCGCAAATATGATGTTACACTGACAAGTCTTCATGATTTTCAAATGCTGCTTGCCTTGTTTGACCATGAGAATGAGCAGAATTTCTTCTTTGCAGTCTCTGTCTATGCAGGCAACATATTTTAGGAGTTTCTTATAGCCGCTGGCTTCGAAAGCTTTTTCCATGAGAAGGGCCAAAAGAACAAGCCACTATCAGAGGCCAGCAAAGCATTCAACTCAGTAAAGTCCAGGATAAGAGCTCTAGTTGAACATGTCTTTAGTCAAATTGTCATCATAATGAAAGGGAAGTATGCCCGTCTGATTTGCCTTCCACGAGTCAAGGCTTGGTGGGGACTTCGTAAACTTAGCTTCAATATTCGTCGGATTACGATGAATGCTGCGTGACTAGTCACTGCAATTGGGCAAGGGTTAATCATGTAAACATGACCTCTCTTGTAGCCGTTCAGGGGGTGGTTATGGCGTGTACGGCTCTCCGAAACGCCACCTGTCGTGCCTGTGGCTGGTCTGCAGGCGCGAAATGGGGCCAGTTGGGGCCATGGCGATGGGTCTTTAGATATCTTCAAATGACAGCCAGAGGAGCAGATCCATTGCACTGCAATGCATCTCAGTTTCATCCAGCCCCCTGATCGGGTACCCTCTCTTTAACCATGGACAAAGGTGGATGTGCAAGGACTCTCCCATGGTAGAATTATTTATTGCCTTCTATAAGCCGGCCAACATAGCAATTCTTCGAGGTGCCTTTGATAGGGTTGGGGTGCCGCCATCCCAGAACTTCAGGTTACGGGCGTCATCAACAAAGAAGAATTGTTTCCTGAGCGCATCATAGGCGAAAGCATTTGATGAACCCGTGAGGTTTATTTTGAAGATCGCCGTGGCTGATGGAATGAGGGTATTGATCTCATAGATCTTATTGTTATCGGCAATACTACAAATGAAATCTGCTCTGGCGCTCAGGGCCAAAACAGAGCCCCCATGGCCCCGCCAGGAGAGCGAAGGCAGATTTCGAGAAAGCCCTGACGGCTGCTTCATGGCTGAAGCGTGATCATCACATTCTCCCTTTTCTGCCAAATAGAAATCAAGAGAAATCAGGATTCTGCTCAAGGCTCCCTGTATACCACTCGGCCGCGCTCATCGTTGCCCACATCGAGGAGGTCGGCGATCATCAGTCGCTCGATCTCCGATCGGACCGTCCCACTGGAAGATCCACTGGGCAGCTCCACCACCAGGATGGCATCGTTGATGGTGAAGCCTTGGTGACCCACCTGCCGAGCCAGCAGGAGTAACTGTCGCTCGATCGACGGGGGGCGTGAGCGATCGGCCAACGCCAGGGCCTCCTGGAGGAGCAGGGGCTGGTTGGCTTTCTCCACCATGTCAGGGATCAGAAACAGATCGATCAGCTGCCCGATGCCGCACCAACCCATGGTCAGCAACCAGATCGTGCCGCTTAGGGGCTTGCGGGCGTAGAACCGTTGGATTCCGCAGACGCCGGCGATCGAGAGGGCCCAGAGCAGGTAGGCGATCGCCACCCGGCGCCGTTCAGGCAACGGCTTGGGCATGGCCTGAAAACTCGTCGCATCACAATCTGAACCTAAGCCAGCAGTGGCGGGTGAGCAGCCGAGCTGTTCGTAAGCTGGGCATTGCGCATCAAACTGGAGCACCAACCCTTTGCTGACAGGTGATCCTGAACGGACCTTGCCGGAGATCGATGCCGAACTGATCAGGATGGTGTGTCTGAATCGGGTTTGGCTTGGTGGCCATGTTCCTGGTCCTCGGCACCAGTGCCCAGGTGCCGATCAGGCCGCTGCATCCCGAATGGCAGCTCGCCGTGGTGGCCTCGCTGGTGGGGAAATGCTGGCTTGCTGTTGTGGGGGTGAGGTGGATGGCTTTTATAGGACAGATTCGGCCCCTGACATCGTTAACCCCGGGCGGGAGGAACAAGGTTCAGAAGAAGTATAGACCTCATAGGGAGTTCTGCCTCCCAAAGAGCTGTGTGGTCTTACATGGCAGTACCTCCACAGGAAGCGGGCCAGGCTGATCTCTGCATCCCAGCCATCGCTATAGGCACGCAGGTAGACCTCAACTCGGCTTCGCCGAGAAGCCTTCGGCTACGTACTTGACCGTACGCCATAGCCTCTCCACCAGGATGTTGTCGTAGCACCGCTTTCTTCCGGACCAGCTGATCTTGATCTTCTCGACCTGAAGCCTAGTCACGAAGTCAGTGGAGGTGAACTGGCATCCCTGGTCGGAGTGAAAGATCTCTGGCTTACGGCCACCTGAAAGTGCCACATCTCCAGGGCATCCAGACAGAACTCCGTGTCAAGGCTGTTGGTGAGCTTCCAGCTGAGCACATTCCTGGAGTAGAGATCAACGACCGCCACCAGGTAGAGAAAGCCTTTCTGCAGCGGGATGTAGGTGATATCGGTCTCCCACACCTGATCCACAGCCGTGACCTGTTTGAGATCCACCAGGCAGGGGAAGCGCTCGGATGGATCGCCGGGAATCGTGGTGCGAGGCTTCTGGTAGATCGCCCGTAAACCCATGCGGCGCAGGAGGTTTCGCACGCGGTCACGGCTGATCGGAATTCCTTCTCTGGCCAGGTAGTCCACCATCCGGCGACTGCCGCTGCAGGGATCCTCCAGGTAGTGAGCGTCAATCCTGGCCATGCGCCGCATCGTCGATTCACGCACCGGAGTGGGCCGGTAGTAGAGCGTGGATTGAGGCAGGCCCAACAGCTCGCACTGGCGGCTGACGCTGAACTCAGGGTGGTCGTGATCGACCAGCTTGCGCAGTTCATGGGCATTACATCAGTTAAGACTTCTTTTTGAGCCACTCCAGCTCCATCTGGAGTTTGCCGATCTGCTGGAACAGCTCGGCCTCCTTGGCCTGGCTCTCCTCTTTGTCGGTGCTCTTCTTGCCTCGGGTGAACAGCTCGCTGGCACCGTCCAGGAGTTGCCTCTTCCACTGGCTTACCTGGATCGGGTGAATGCCGTGGTTGGCGGCGATCTCCTGCAGTGTCTTGCGGCCGCTGATCGCTTCCATGGCGACCCTGGCTTTGAACTCGGGGCTGTGGGTACGGCGCTTGCTCATCGGTGGGACCCCCTTTCAGGGGCGATGCCCCGCCTCAGAGATTAACGATGGGGGCTGTCCAGAAAAGCCAGACCACCTAATTTTCTTGACTGTGCAGTTTTTTGAATTTTTTCGAGGTGCCCAATGGTTGCATTGTTCGACGGTTTGGCCTTACGCGATCGCCCCTGCTCGGAACCGCAACCTCAACAGCGCAGCCGCACTGTCCGCGGCAACTCCTCCGCCAGCTCCCCCTCCGCCGTGAGCGCCGGGTAGGGGCGGCCTTCACGGCGGCACCAGTCGGCCACCTGGGGGTAGGCCCACTCGAACAGCAGCTGCTGGCGCCGCTCTGCTGGCACCCCCTCCCCGGCCAGCGGCAGCAGGCCTGCCGCCTGCCGCTGGCGCAGGGCCTCGAACAGCAGCACCGCCGCCGCCACCGACACGTTCAGCGACTGCACCATGCCGCCCATCGGCACGAACAGCCCCTGGTCGACGCCGGCCGCTGCCGCGGCGCTCAGGCCCCACTTCTCCGCACCGAGCACGAAGGCGGTGGGGCCGGTGAAATCGCACTGGCGGTAGTCCATCGCTGCGCCGCCCAGCCGGGTGCCATAGATCCTGAACCCCTCCTGTCGCAGCCGTTGCAGGGCGTCCTCCACCGTGGCGTGCGGATGCACCGCCACCCACTTCTCGCAGCCCAGGGAGGTGTGGTTGAAGCGGCGGCTGCGGCCCGCCAGGCTCACCGCATGGGCTTCCAGCACCCCCACGGCGTCGCAGCTGCGCAGGATCGCCGAGAGGTTGTGGGGCTTGTCCACCGCTTCCAGCAGCACCGTCAGATCGGCCATGCGACGGCTCAGTACGGCCTTCAGCCGCTCGAAGCGGCGCGGCAGCAGGGGCATGGAACGGTGCGGAGCGGGTGCCGTTCAGTTCAGCACCACGCCTCAGTCCAGGCCAAGCATTAGTTCAGCACCGGGTCGAGGCCCGGGATCACGGCCACGGCGTCGCTGCTGCTGCGTACGGCCACACCGGCGTCGGTGCGGCGGAAGCTTCCCTGGTCGGTGCGGTTGCCGCCGGCGCCGTCGTCGGCCTGGATCGCCACCAGGCCGTTGCCGAAGAAGGCGTAGGTGTTGCGGGAGCCGTCGGCCCAGGCGAGCTGGTAGATCGTTTGCCCGTCGGGGGTCTGGGCATCGCTCAGCCGGCAGGGAATCTGCTCGGGGTCGGCGCTCTCGGGCCGCTTGAACAGGCAGAGGGTTTCGCCGCCGTCCGCGTTTGCGCCTGCCTCGGGCGGCCGGGGAGCGGCGGCCTGCTCACCGGCTGCTGCTGCCGGCAGATTCGCCAGGAAGTCGCGCACCACCGAGGCGGAAATCGCGAAGTTCAGGCCTTCGCTGTCGTTCAACTTGAAGGTGGCCACGCCCGCCACGCAGTTGCCCCTGTCCAGAACCGGACCGCCCGAGTTGCCCGGGTTCACGGCGGCGTCGATCTGAAGAATCCTGTCCTTCTCCCGCACACTGCTCACCACGCCGCGGCTCAGGCTGAACTCCAGACCCTTCGGCGCGCCGATCACGAACACCTCCTGCCCCACCGCCGCGGGATGGTCGCCCATCGCCAGCGGCGTGCCCCGGCTGCCAGCCACCGCGAGCAGGGCCAGGTCGGAGGTGGGGGTGTCGCCGCTCCCGCGGGCCACCACCTGGGCCGCATCGCTGGAACCATCCACCCACTTCAGCCGCACCGTGTCACTGCCTCGCACCACGTGGGTGTTGGTGATCAGATAGGTCTGCCCGCCCTGGTGCGCCACCACGAAGGCGCTGCCCAGCCCCTCCCCCGTCGAGACGACGGCCACCCCCTTGCTGGCGGTGCTGAACACCTGCTCGGCGCTGAGGTTCCTGGCGCTGCAGCTTCCGGCCGGGGCCATGGCCAGTTTTGGCGTCCGCGCCGGTTCACCGCTTCGCACCATGGCGCAGCTGGTGAGCAGGAGGGCCAGGCCCGTGGCACCGAGGGCGGGCCTCCAGCGGAGCGGTTTCGTTCCGGGGTGGCTGGGGATGTGGGCAGAGGGCATGGGGCCTCGTCGAGCAACGGATCAAAACAAGCTTTCGTTCTACGGTGGGTCCCCGATCCCGGGGCCGTCGGCTGGGCCCCTGCCGATGACAGGATCTTCCCGTCAGAGCCTGCGGTCCGACCTTGTCATCGCTGCCCTCCGCGCCTGGCTTCGATCAGCGGGTCTATGCCGCCGTGGCCCAGATCCCCTGCGGCCAGCTCGCCACCTACGGCCAGATCGCCGATCGGATCGGCGCCTTCGGTTGCGCCCGCCAGGTGGGCTGGGCCCTGCGCCGCCTCGCCCTGCCGTCGGAGATCCCCTGGCACCGGGTCGTCAATGCCCGTGGCCAGATCTGCATGAGCCTCAGCCGCGAGGGCAGTGACTGGATCCAGCGGGAGCTGCTGCTTGCCGAAGGCATCCCCGTCGACGCCGAGGGCCGCCTGCCCCTGCGGCGCTATCTGTGGAGGCCACCGCCACCAGCTGGTTGAGCCATCCCGCCCCATGACCGTTGCGCCGGAAGCCGTTGGCCTTGATTCGCGCCGGGTGGCCTGGCGGGCGCTCCAAGCGGTGGCGGCCGGGGCTTACGCCGATCTGGCCCTGGAGCGGGAGCTGCACCGCCTGCCGCTCGCGCCGCCGGATCGGGCCCTGGCCACCGAGCTCTGCTTCGGGGCGATCCGCCAGCGCCGCCGGCTCGATGCCTGGCTCGACCAGCTCGGCCGGGTGCCGGCCGAGCGTCAGCCGCCCCGGCTGCGCTGGCTGCTGCACCTCGGCCTCTACCAGCTGCTGGCCACCGAACGGGTGCCCGCCTCGGCGGCGGTGAGCACCACGGTGGAGCTGGCCAAGCGCGATGGCCTGGCCCGGCTGGCGCCTGTGGCGAACGGCCTGCTGCGCTCCTTCCTGCGCCGCCCCCAGCCGGATCTGCCCCTGCCACCGCTGCCCGCCGCCGCCCTCGGCCTGCGCCACTCCCTGCCCGACTGGCTGGCGGCCCAGCTGCTGCAGTGGTTGCCGCCGGATCAGGCCGAGGTCTTCGGCGTGGCGGCCAACCAGCCGCCGCCCCTGGATCTGCGGGTCAACCGGCTGCGGGCCAGCCGCGAGGCGGTGCTTGCCGCCTTCGCCGCCGCTGGGCTGGCGGCCGAACCGCTCGATGATGCGCCCTGGGGCCTCACGCTCCACGGTCGCATCGGCGACCTGCGCGAGCTGCCCGGCTACGCCGAGGGCCACTGGTGCGTCCAGGACCGCGCCGCCCAGCGGATCGCGCCCCTGCTTGATCCCCAGCCCGGCGAGCGGCTGCTGGATGCCTGCGCCGCCCCGGGTGGCAAGAGCACCCACATCGCCGAGCTGATCGGCGATGTGGGCACGGTGGTGGCGGTGGATCGCTCGGCCGGCCGCCTGCGGCGGGTGCGGGCCAACGCCGATCGGCTTGGCTTGGCCGCACTCCAGCTGCGCCAGGCCGATGCGGCCGCGCTGGGTGGCGAACTGGTGGGTGGCGAACCGCTTGGGGTGCTTTTTGATCGGATCCTGCTCGACGCCCCCTGCTCGGGCCTGGGCACCCTGGCTCGCCATGCCGATGCCCGCTGGCGGATCGACCCCGCCACGATCGAGGAGCTGGTGGGGGTGCAACGCCGCCTGCTGGAGGGGATGGTGCCCCTGCTCAAGCCGGCCGGCCGCTTGGTCTACGCCACCTGCACGGTGCACCCGGCCGAGAACGGCGGCCTGATCAGCGCCTTCCTGGCCGGGCGGCCCGACTGGAGCCAGCTCTCCGAGTTGCAGCTCTGGCCGCGGCCAGGCGGCGGCGATGGCTTCTACGCCGCCGTGCTCCAGGCCCCCGGCTGAGAGACCAGGGCGGCGGTCCAGGGCGGCGGCTTCAAGGCGGAGTTTTTATGGCGGAGTTGGCGCCACCGGGGGCGGTGGGGCGGCAGGTGGATCCGCAGCTGGCGCCGGTGGCGGGGCGGCGGCTGGAGCCGGAGCCGGAGCCGCTTCCGGCCGGGGGGCAGGGCCGGGGGCTGGCTCGTTTCGCGGTTGGGCGGGGGCAGGAACCTCGGGGCGCCATTCCTGGCGCCATCCCTGCGGTGCAGGGGTGGCGGGCGGTTCCCACCGGTCCGGTTCCCAGGGCCTGGCGTCGTCGTTGACGGCCGGCTCCTGAGGCGACCACGGCCTCTCGGCCTTCGGCTTGCTGGCCCGGAATTCGCCGGTGAGCACCGGCTTGGGCGGGAACTCGCGCACCGGCAGATCCTTGACCACCACGGTCATGTACCGGCCCCAGGCCGCGGCGGCAGCGCCACTGTCGCTGCCGGTCTTGCGGTTGTTGTCGTAGCCGAGCCAGATGCCAGTGGTGAGCTGGGGAATCGAGCCGATGAACCAGAGGTCACGGGCCCCCTCCGAGGTGCCGGTCTTGCCGGCCACCGGCCGGTCGGCCAGGGAGGCGGCGCCACCGGTGCCGCCCCGAACCACCCCCTGCAGCATCCACACCATTGCGTCTGCAATGTCGCTGTCGACGGCGCGGCGGCCCCGCTCGCCCTGCAGGCGGCGGCTCCAGAGCAGCTCGCCATTGGGGCCGCTGATCTCCTCGAAGGGGGTGGGCGGCACGAACACACCCCGGTTCACCACACCGGCGTAGGCCGCCGTCATGTCGAGAACCGTCTGCTCGTAGGCGCCGATCACCATCGGATAGAACCGGCCCAGCTCCCGGGTGATGCCCAGGCTCTTGGCTGTGGCGATCACCTTGTCGAGGCCCACCATCTGGCTGAGGGCCACCGCCACGATGTTCAGGGAGTTCTGCAGGGCCGTCGCCATCGAGACCCGGCCGAGGTAGCGGTTGCCGAAGTTCTTGGGGCAGTAGCCGGCGAAGCAGCGCGGCGAATCGAGGATGGTGGTTTCCGGCCGCATGCCCTCTTTGAGGGCGGTGAGATACACGAACAGCTTGAAGGTGGAGCCCGGCGAGCGCAGGGCCTGGGTGGCCCGGTTGAACTGGCTGGTTTCGTAGTCCTTGCCGCCCACCAGGGCCCGCACCAGGCCGGTGCCCGGTTCGATCGTGACCAGCGCCCCCTCCAGCCCGCCGTAGGCGCTGCTGTTGATCACCCGCTGCGCTTCCGCCTGCCAGGCCAGGTTGAGGCTGCTGCGGATCGTCAGCCCGCCCACCTCAAGCTGCTCGGGGCTAAGCACCTTCGGCAGCTCCTGGGCCACCCAGCTGGTGAAGTAGGGGGCCTGGCTGTTCCAGTACTTCGGCAGGGCGGACTTAAGCTTCAACGGCGCCGCGTTGGCCTCCGCCTGCTGGGTCCCGTCGATGAAGCCCGCCTCCCGCATCCGCTCCAGCACCACCGCCCGCCGCTGCAGGGACAGCTCGGGATTCACCAGCGGCGAATACACCGAGGGAGCGGGTGGCAGGCCGGCGATCAGGGCTGCTTCCGGCAGGGTGAGCTGGGCCGGGGTCTTGGAGAAGTAGATCCAGGCAGCATCGGCGACGCCGTAGGCGCTGGAGCCCAGATACACATAGTTGAGGTATTGATCGAGGATCTGCTGCTTGCTGAGCTGGCGCTCGAGCTTGCCGGCCAGGGCAGCCTCCTTGAGCTTGCGCACGAGGGTGCGGTCCTGGCTGAGGTACACCGTGCGGGCCAGCTGCTGGGTGATCGTGCTGGCTCCCTCCTCCACCGCCCCGCTGCGGATGTTGCGCAGCATCGCCCGGCCGATTCCCACCGGATCGACGCCGCCGTGTTCGTAGAAGCGCCGGTCTTCGGCGGCCACGAAGGCCTGGCGCAGCAGTTTGGGCATCTCGCCGCTGGCCACCTTGTCGCGGGTGGCGGGGCCGAGTTTCTGCAGCACCTGGCCGTCGGCCGAGAGGATCGTCACCGTGCCGGGGCGGTTGAAGGTGTTGATCCGCTCCGTTTCCGGCAACAGGCCGTCGATGCCCCGCACCAGGGCAGCCTGGCCGAAGGCCACCAGGCTGCCGGCCCCAGCCGCCAACATCGCCACGATCACCAGCTGGCGTCGCCGGCTTCTGCGCAGCTGGCGGCCCTCCCCCTGGCGGGCCGTCGCGCTCACAGGACCACCGTTAGCCGGCTGTGGCCGATCGCCAGCGCCGTGACCAGCATCCCCAGCACCAGAAAGGGCTGGGCGCTGGCCTGATACTTCACATCGAAAGCCACCGGATCCCGCAGCAGCCAGAGGTCCTGGAAAGTGATCTGGGGAATGATCAGCAACACCAGCAGCACCGCAGCGAAGTGCTGGTCGATCGCAATCAGCACCGCCACCATGGCCAGCTGGAACAGGTCGATCATCGCGGCGCTGATCCAGCTGGCCCGCTCGATGCCGAACACCACCGGCAGGGATTGCAGCCCCAGGGCCCGGTCACCCTCCACGCTCTTGAAATCGTTGACCACGGCGATGCCCAGGCCGGCCAGGCTGTAGGCCAGGGTGAGGCCAGCGGTGGCCCAGGTGAGACGGCCGAACAGGGCCTGGCCGGCCCACCAGGGCAGGGCGATGTAGCTGGCGCCAAGGGCGTAGTTGCCGAGCCAGCCGTTCTGCTTGAGCTTCAGCGGCGGCGCCGAATAGATGTAACTGACCAGGGAGCCCCCCAGGGCGAGCAGCAGCAGCACCGGCGTGGTGTGGCCGGCCCAGAGGTCGAGGCCGCCGGCCACCGCCAGGCCTGCCAGCAGCAGCACCCAGATCTGCGTCCGCACCTGCTCCAGGCCGATGGCGCCGGAGGGGATCGGCCGGTAGGGCTCGTTGATCGCGTCGATCTCGCGGTCGTAATAGTCGTTGAGGGTCTGGGTGTAGCCGGCCAGCAGCGGCCCACTCATCACCATGCAGGCCAGGGCGGCCAGCACCTCGGGACCTCTCCAGCTGAACCCCCCTGAAGCGGCCGCGCCGCAGATCACTCCCCAGATCAGCGGAATCCAGGTGACCGGTTTCATCAGCTGCAGGCGCAGCTTCCAAAGGCTGGTGGTGCCGGTGGCCCCCTTCATGCCGAGCAACTGGCGGGCGCCTCCGCTGCTGGAGGGGGAGTCGGGAGCGTCGCTCAACGGATTGAAGCGGAGATCGCCAGCATGATGGAGCGCTCTAGGCCGGAGCGATCTCGTCGTCGAAGAACCAGCCGCTGCTGCCGTTGCTCAGCTCCACCACCACGCCGATGCCGCTGCCGTCGGTCATCTTGTAGCCGCGAACGGTACCGGTGGCATCGCTCTTGAGAACCTCGACCAGATCGGCCGGAATGCGGTCACGCACCCGGGTGATCTTGACCTTGGAGCCGATCGTGATCGTGCCTGGGGTGGCAGCCTGAGTCATGGCCTGCGCGGCTGGACAAGTGGCGCAACCTTAACAGCGCCCCCTGTCTGAGATTCCATGGTCGCCAAGCGCCTGATTCCCTGCCTCGACGTGGCCGATGGACGGGTGGTCAAGGGGGTGAACTTCGTGGGGCTTCGCGATGCGGGTGACCCGGTCGAGTTGGCCTGCCGCTACGACGCCGCCGGCGCCGACGAGTTGGTGTTCCTCGACATCGCCGCCAGCCACCAGGGCCGCAGCACCCTGGTGGAGCTGGTGCGCCACACCGCCGAGGCGCTGACGATCCCGTTCACGGTGGGGGGCGGCATCGGCAGCGTCGAGGGCATCACCGAGCTGCTCCGCGCCGGCGCCGACAAGGTCAGCCTCAACTCATCGGCCGTGCGCGACCCGGAGCTGGTGGCGGCGGGCGCCCGCCAGTTCGGCTGCCAGTGCATCGTCGTGGCGATCGATGCCCGCCGCCGCGCCGATGGCAGCGGCTGGGACGTGTTCGTGAAAGGGGGCCGGGAGAACACCGGCCTCGATGCCGTGGCCTGGGCCCGCCGGGTGGTGGCGCTCGGTGCCGGTGAACTCCTGCTCACCTCGATGGATGGCGATGGCACCCAGGCCGGCTACGACCTGGCCCTCACCCGGGCCGTGGCCAGCGCCGTGGCGGTGCCGGTGATCGCCTCCGGTGGCGCCGGCTGCATCGACCACATCGCCGCCGCCCTTGAGGAGGGGCAGGCGGCCGCGGCGCTGCTGGCGTCCCTCCTGCATGACGGGGTGCTCACGATCGGGCAGATCAAGACGGGCCTGCTGGAGCGGGGGCTGCTGATTCGGCCCCTGGAGCCCGCGGGGCCATGTGACGTGACGTTACATTGATTGTGAGAATTTCATCACTACATTTCACTTCTCCCTCCCCCCGTGTCGGCTCTGTCGTCCCCTGTCGCCACTGTCGTTGCCTTGCTGACGGTGGTTCTGGTGGTTGGGCTGGTGGCCTGGGCGCTCTCGCTGATGCAGGCCGCCAACGACCGCCAGGAGTTTTCGCTGATGCTGGCCGGCTGCATGGTCTGCTCCGCCGCGGTTGGTCTCACCACGGTGATGGTGCTGACCTTTGCGAGCCCCAACCGGTTGCTGGCCGCCGGAGCCGGCTTCGGGTTTCCAGGCGGTGAGGAAGTAATCAGCCTCGATGCGGTCTCCCTGCCCTGGGCCACCTCCCTCGACTGCCTGGTGGATCCAGCCCGCTGCACCGCTCTGCCATCCTCCTGAGCAACTGTTCGCCGCCGTCGCTTGAAGCCCGGTGATCCCGAGGCGGTGCGTGAGCTGTTCGAAGCGATCGCGCCCCGCTACGACCAGCTCAATGACCTGCTCAGCCTTGGCCTGCATCGTCTCTGGAAGAGGCAGGCGGTGCAGTGGTTGCGGCCCCGACCTGGCCAGCGCCTGGTTGACCTGTGCTGCGGCACCGGTGATCTGGCCCTGGTGCTGGCGGCGAAGGTGCGCCCGGGCGGCAGCGTGCTGGGCCTCGACGCCGCTTCCGCGCCCCTGGCGCTCGCCCGCCGCCGCGGCTTGCGCCAGCGGTGGCTGCCCGTGCGCTGGCAGCAGGGCGATGCCCTGGCAACCGGCCTCGCCGATGGCTCCGCTGACGGGGCGGTCATGGCCTATGGCCTGCGCAACCTGGCCGATCCGGCGGCGGGGTTGCGGGAACTGAGGCGGCTGCTGCGGCCGGGTGGCCGTGCCGCGGTGCTGGATTTCAACCGCCCCGATCCCGCCACCGCTCCGGGGGCGCTGGTGGCGGGCTTCCAGCGGCTTTACCTGCGCCGCCTGGTGGTGCCCGCCGCCCGCAGGTTCGAGCTGACCGAGCAGTACGCCTATCTGGAGGCCAGCCTGGCGTGTTTCCCCAGCGCAGCGGAACAGGAGCGGTTAGCCGCCGCCGCCGGTTTCAGCGCCGTGCGTCACCGTCCCATCGCGGCCGGCTTAATGGGCCTGCTGCAGCTGGTGGCCTGAGCCCGCTCTGAGAGGATCGACCCATGCTTTTTCAGGACATCATCGGCACCCTGAACCGGTTCTGGGCCGAGCGGGGTTGCCTGTTGCTGCAGCCCTACGACACCGAAAAGGGGGCGGGCACCATGAGCCCCCACACGGTGCTGCGGGCGATCGGGCCGGAGCCCTGGGCGGTGGCCTACCCCGAACCCTGCCGCCGCCCCACCGACGGCCGCTACGGCGACAACCCCAACCGTGCCCAGCACTACTTCCAGTACCAGGTGTTGATCAAGCCGTCGCCGGACGGCATCCAGGAGACCTATCTGGCCTCGCTGGAGGCCCTGGGCATCCGCGCCGCCGACCACGACATCCGCTTCGTGGAGGACAACTGGGAATCCCCCACCCTCGGCGCCTGGGGGGTGGGTTGGGAAGTGTGGCTCGATGGCATGGAGGTGACCCAGTTCACCTACTTCCAGCAGTGCGGCGGCCTCGATTGCCGGCCCGTGTCGATCGAGATCACCTATGGCCTCGAGCGGCTGGCCATGTACCTCCAGGATGTGGAGAGCCTCTGGGAGCTGCGCTGGAACGCCACCCGCAGCTACGGCGACATCTGGCTGCCGTTCGAGAAGGGCCAGTGCAGGTACAACTTCGAGGCCTCCAATCCCGAGCGCCTGCTGCAACTGTTCGCCCTCTATGAGGCGGAGGCCGCCGACCTGGTGGCGGCGAAGCTGCCGGCTCCGGCGTTGGATTACGTGCTCAAGTGCAGCCACACCTTCAACCTGCTGGAGGCCCGGGGCGTGATCTCGGTCACCGAGCGCACCGCCACCATCGCCCGCATCCGTCACCTGGCCAGGCAGGTGGCTGAAGCCTGGCTGGAGGAGCGCCGGGATCTGGGCTTCCCGCTGCTGGGCGAGGCGGCCCGCCAGGCGCTGCTGGCCGAGTCTTTCGGGTGAAGCGCACCCTGCTGGTGGGGCTGCTGCTGGCCGGCGCCTTCCAGGCCGGCCGCCTCACCGAACGGGCGATCTGGCCCTGTCGCCTGCGGCCGCTCGCAGGCCTGGTGGCCCCCCTGCTCGGTCAGGAGCTGCCCAGCCCCGAGCTCTGCGACCTGATGCTCAAGCTGCCCAGCTTCTGAGCACCAGGTCGCAGAGCTCGGGGTCAACCGGCCGCGGCGGGGGAACCCTAGAGGGTGCGGTTCGGAGCGGGAGCTCGATGCCAGTGCTGTCGCGGCCACTGCTGATGAGGCCCCCTCTGACGATCCCCCTGGTTGTGGTCTCGCTGGCGCTGGCGGGGCTCAGCCTCGGCGTGATCCCCCTCGACGCTCCCCTCCGCTGGCTGGCCCTCGGCCTGGTCAGCGCCCTGGCCTGGTGGCTGGCGGGCTCGCACGGGGCCGCCCCGGCAACCCGCCTGGCCCTGCTGGTCGTTGCGCCGGCCCTGCTGCTCTGGGGCCTGGCGGCCCAGCCCCAGCCTGGTCGCGCCGATCCGGTGCGGCTGCTGCCCGCCGCGCCGCTGGCACGGCTGCCGGTGCAACTGCAGGGCCGCCTCGGCGGCGACCCCCAGCCCCGCGGCGAGCAGGGCGGCTGCCGCTCCGAGCTGGAGCTGGCCGGCGGCCGCACCGAACTGTTGTTTCGCCGGTGCCCTCCCTTGCAGCAGGGCTGGCGGCTGGCGGTACGGGGCGAGCTGCGCCGGCCGGCCACCGGTCCCCATCCGCTGTTGAGCGGTCCGGCCGAGCGGCTGGCCCGCCAGGGGATCTGGAGCCAGCTGCAGGTGGAGGGCCAGCCCGAGGTGCTGGAGCGACCCTCCACCCCGGTGGCGGGATTGCGGCGACGAATGGCGGCGGCCCTGCTGGAGCACGGCGGGCCGGAGCGGGGCGGGGTGCTGGCTGCCCTGGTGCTCGGCAGCGCCGTGGTGCCCCTGCCCAGCGACGTCCGCGACGCCTTCCGGGTGGCCGGGCTCTCCCATGCCCTGGCCGCCTCCGGTTTCCACCTCACCGTGCTGCTGGGGGCCGTGATGGCCCTGGGGCGCCACCTGCCCCGGCCACCCCGGGCGGCTTTGGCGGTGGGGGCCATGCTGCTGTTCCTGCTGCTGGCCGGCCCGCAGCCCTCTGTGGTGCGGGCGGTGCTGATGGGGGGTGTGGCCTTCGCGGTGCTCGAGAGCGGCGGCCGCAGCCGTCCGCTCGGGGTGCTGCTGCTCAGCGTGCTGGTGATGCTGCTGGTGCGTCCCAGCTGGCTGCTGGATGTGGGTTTTCAGCTCTCGGTGGCGGCCACCGCCGGCCTGATCCTCACCGCCTCCGACCTGGAGGCGGCCCTGGTGCGGCGGCTGCCGGCCTGGGCGGGGGCCCGCTGGATCGGGGCGGGTCTGGCGGTGCCGGTGGCGGCCTCGCTCTGGACCCTGCCGCTGCAACTGCTCCATTTCGGCGTGGTGCCGCTGTATGCGGTGCCCGCCAACCTGGTGGTGGCGCCGCTGCTCACCCCACTCACCCTCGGGGCGATGGCGATGGCCCTGGCCGCCGTGATCCTGCCGCCCCTGCTGCCCCTGCTGGCCTGGCCCCTGGGGATGCTCACGGGGTTGCTGCTGCTGCTGGTGCGCGGCTTCGCGGCGTTGCCGATGGCCCAGTGGCAGATCGGGCGGCCCCTGCCCTGGCTGGTGCTGTTGTTCTTTCTCGCCCTGCTGCCCTGGCTGCTGGCAGACCTGGGCTGGCGACGCCTCGGGGCGGCCGGTATCGGGCTCACCCTGGCCCTGCACCTGGCCCTGCTGGGCGGCGACCAGGTGCTGCTGATCCACCAATGGGGTGGGGATCTGCTGCTGGCCCGCCACCGGGGCCGCGGCGCCCTGGTCAGCAGCCGCGCCGATGGCCTCAGCTGCGCCACCGCCGCCAAGCTCGCCACCGGGCTCGGCCTGGCCCGCTTCGACTGGATCGCCCTGCTCGACCCCGTGGCGGCGGACGAGCCCGCCTGCTGGAGCGCCCAGGGCTCCCTGGTGCTGGCTTCCACTGACGGCAGCGCTCCGCTGGCCCCGGGCCAGCGGCTGGAAAGCCCCGGCCTGGTGCTCACACCGCTCAGTGCCGACAGCCGCGCCCACACCTTGGCGGTGGGGGGTCACCGTTGGCTGGTGCTGCCGGATCCGCAGTCGCTGGCAGCCTGGCAGCTGGCCACGGCCGGGGTGGGCGGGTCCGGAACGGCGGCTCTGCCTGTGGAAATGGCCCAGCTCAGTGGCGCCTGGCTCGGCTTCCAGCCCCGCCGCGGCGAGCAGCAGGCCGTGACGGCGGCAGCTCCCCGCCGGATCTGGGTGAGCGGCCACTGGCCGGGGGCGCCGCGGGGCTGGCAAGCCAGCGGCGCCAGTGGATCGTTGCAAGGCCCGGCCGGCTGACGGCTCCGTAAAGTTCAGCTTCGTGCGGGCCGCTCAGCCGGCTCCGGGCGAAGCCGGAGAGGTGGCTGAGTGGTCGAAAGCGAACGACTCGAAATCGTTTGAAGGGAAACCTTCCGTGGGTTCGAATCCCACCCTCTCCGTTAACCGAGATTTTTGGGGTTTTCCTGGGGGTCCCTTGACGTCCCTGGATGTACCCATACTGATTGCAGTGCAGCGGATCTGGGGGATTGGGGCGTCCCAAGGCATCCCTGGAAAAACCGGGGCAGAAAAAAATAGTGGTGGTGTAATAGGTGGTTACGATTTGGAGTGGTGGTGTAAATGCGCCATGGCTCTAACCGACGCAGCTGTTCGCGGGCTGCCACTGCGGTCTCAGCGTTACCGGGTTTCCGACAGCGCCGGCCTGCTGCTCGAGGCGGATCCGGTTGGCGGCAAGTACTGGCTCTGGCGCCACCGTTTTCCTCCCACCAAAGACGGCCGCCTGCAAGATCTGAGGCTTGGGCCCTATCCAGCCGTCTCTCTGAAAAGAGCCCGCGAACTCAGAGATGAACAGAAAAAGCTGCTGCACGACCAGGGAATCATTCCCTGCGAGGCCAAGCAGCGGCACAAAAGCGAGCGTTTGGGCGTCCATCAGAAGCTCACGTTTGAGGCGGTGGCCCTCGATCGGCGCCGCACCAAGAGCGCCGGCACCTGGAGCGCTCGCCATGGCGAAGACGTGATCAAGAAACTCAACAAGGATATTCTCCCGGCGATCGGCAGCATGGCCATTGCCGAGATCTCCGCTGTGGATTGCCTGGGCGTGTTGCGCTCCATTGAGAAGCGGGGTTCTCACGAGACCGCCAAGCGCTCGCTTGGGGTCATCAGCATGGTGCTGGATTACGCCGTGGCCCTCGGCCATTGGACCAGCAACCCAGCCCACTCCCTCAAGCGCCACGCCCCGGTCAAGCAGACCATCACCCACTTCCCCTGCCTGCTTTGGAGCGAGCTGCCCGAGCTCTTGGGGGCGATGCGCACCAACACCGTCAAGGCAGATCCCACCACCCTCAACGCCATGTGACTGTTGGCACTGACCTTCGTGCGCACCAGCGAGCTGATCGCTGCGCGATGGGAGGAGATCGATCCCAGCTGGCGCGGACCAGATGGCGATCACCAGGCTGTCTGGACGGTGCCGGCCGAGCGGATGAAAGGCAAGCGCGGCATCCGGAAGGAGCATCTGGTGCCCCTGAGCCGTCAGGCCGCGGCGATCCTGCAGGCCCAGTCCCTCCTCACAGGCCCCAAGGGCTTCGTGTTCAAGAGCTTGCGCACCAGCAGCGGTGACTTTCAGGGAAGGTGTCACTCCTTGGCTGCCACTCAGGCGGCCTGGACCAAGGCTAGCGCGAGGATCGGTTCGGGCTCTTCTGGTGGCTTGTTGATCCACACTTCTTCGGGTTGACGCCAGCAGCGGGTGCTTCGGCTCCACCGAGTTGGATTGGCCCGACGGGCCTTCTCGTAGACATCGACTCGCTTCTTG
>NZ_JAGQBB010000027.1 GCF_024345415.1 Synechococcus sp. Tobar12-5m-g
GAGATGGGCAAGATTTCGTGTCGCCGGAAAGAGGTTGTCGTCAAAGGCAACCGCAGAGCAGCTCAGGGGGCCTCACCGGCCAACTTGATTGACGCCAAACGGCCAAGGGGCTTGACGCGAGACACACCATTCTTCACAAACAAGAACGGAGAAGTTCGCAACGGGTCCCAAACCAGAAAGGGCCATAAAAAACCCCCTGGTGAATCCAGGGGGTTAAGTGTGGATGAGGTTCGTCCCTCAAGAATCTCGTCTTGACACGATCAAGAAGAAGGTAGCCTTCCAATGGGTCGCTGGCTGACCTGTGTGAACAGGACTCCAGCGACCCAGCCAATCAGCCGAATTTGCCGGACGTGGAGGCGATCAGGAAGGCACCGTAGGTGAGGATGTAGCCCACAGAGAAGTGAGCCAGACCAACCACACGGGCTTGAACGATCGAGAGGGCCACAGGCTTGTCACGCCAGCCCACCATGTTGGCGAGCGGTGTGCGCTGGTGAGCCCAGACGATGGTTTCGATCAACTCCTGCCAGTAGCCCCGCCAGGAGATCAGGAACATGAAGCCAGTGGCCCAGACCAGATGGCCGAAAAGGAACATCCAGGACCAGACAGCCAGGTTGTTGGTGCCAAAGGGGTTGTACCCATTGATCAACTGGGAGCTGTTCAGCCAGAGGTAGTCACGAAACCAACCCATCAGATAGGTGCTGGATTCGTTGAACTGAGCCACGTTGCCCTGCCAGATGGCGAGGTGCTTCCAGTGCCAGTAGAAGGTGACCCAACCCACGGTATTGAGGGCCCAGAACACCGAAAGATAGAAGGCGTCCCAAGCTGAGATATCGCAGGTGCCGCCACGGCCGGGTCCATCACAGGGGAAGGAGTAGCCGAAGTCCTTCTTGTCGGGCATCAGCTTCGAACCCCGCGCATCCAGGGCACCCTTCACCAGGATGAGAGTGGTGGTGTGCAGGCCCAACGCAATGGCGTGGTGGACAAGGAAGTCGCCAGGCCCAATCGGCAGGAACACATCGGTGTTGCCATTGATCGCATCCAGCCAGAAGTGATCGCCAGGGATGTTGGCCGAAGCCAGACTGGCGGCACTGGAAGGATTCGAGAGCAGCACATCAAAGCCATAGAGGGCCTTGCCGCTTGCGGCCTGCACGAACTGGGCAAAGACAGGCTCCACCAGGATCTGCTTCTCGGGGGTACCGAAAGCCACGACCACGTCGTTGTGGACGTAGAGACCAAGGGTGTGGAAGCCAAGGAACAGGGAGACCCAGCTCAGATGACTGATGATCGCTTCCTTGTGATCCAGCATCCGAGCAAGAACGTTGTTCTTGTTGGCCTCGGGGTCGTAATCACGGATGAAGAAGATCGCACCGTGGGCGAAGGCCCCCACCATCAGAAAGATGGCGATGTACTGGTGGTGGGTGTAAAGCGCAGCTTGCGTTGTGTAGTCCTTGGCGATGAACGCATAGGACGGCAACGCATACATGTGCTGGGCCACCAGGCTGGTAATCACACCCAGGGAAGCCAGGGCAAGGCCAAGCTGGAAGTGGAGCGAGTTGTTGATCGTGTCGTAGAGGCCCTTGTGGCCAGCTCCGAGAGCACCACCGAAGGGGGTTCCCTTGGGCGGATTGTGGGCCTCCAGGATCTCGCGAATCGAGTGGCCGATCCCGAAGTTGGTCCGATACATGTGGCCGGCAATCACGAAGATCACGCCAATCGCCAGATGGTGATGCGCGATGTCGGTGAGCCAGAGCGACTCGGTCTGGGGGTGGAAACCGCCCAGGAAGGTGAGGATCGCGGTGCCGGATCCGGTGGAGCTGCCGAACACCTGGTTGACCGTGTCGGGGTTCTCGGCATACACGCCCCAGTTACCGGTGAAGAACGGAGCAAGGCCAGCCGGGTGAGGCAGGACGTTCAGGAAGTTGTCCCAACCGACATGCTGACCGCGGGATTCGGGAATGGCCACGTGGACCAGGTGGCCGGTCCAGGCGATCGAGCTGAATCCGAACAGAACCGCGAGGTGGTGGTTCAGGCGTGACTCGGCGTTCTTGAACCAGGCCAAGGAGGGCCGGAACTTGGGTTGGAGGTGAAGCCAACCGGCGAACAGGGCCCAGGCCGAGAGGATCATCATGAAGATCGATCCTTGGTAGAGCTCGGCATTCGTGGTCATGCCGATCGTGTACCACCAGTGGTACAAGCCTGAATAGGCAATGTTCACCGGGGAGGTGGCACCGGCCTGGGTGAAGGCAGTGATGGCCCCCTGGCCGAAGTGGGGATCCCAGATCGCGTGAGCGATGGGACGGACATGCAGCGGATCGGCGACCCACTGCTCAAAGTTGCCCTGCCAGGCGATGTGGAACAGGTTCCCAGAAACCCAGAGGCCGATGATCGCCAGGTGTCCGAAATGGGTGGAGAAGAGCTTTTGGTAAAGCTTCTCCTCCGTCATTCCGTCGTGGCTCTCGAAGTCGTGAGCCGTGGCGATTCCGTACCAAATACGGCGGGTTGTGGGGTCCTGTGCCAGACCCTGGCTAAACGAAGGAAATTTCGTTGCCATGTGGAAAGGTCAGGAGGAGGTCAGCCGACCGCGACAAGTCGGGCCAGGAAGAACGCCCAGGTGGTAGCGATACCGCCCAGGAGATAGTGGGCAACGCCAACGGCGCGTCCCTGGATGATGCTCAGCGCCCGCGGTTGAATCGCAGGTGCAACCCTCAGCTTGTTATGGGCCCAGACGATGGACTCAATCAGTTCTTGCCAGTAGCCGCGGCCGCTGAACAGGAACATCAGGCTGAAGGCCCAGACGAAGTGGGCGCCGAGGAACATCAGGCCGTAGGCACTCGAAGAGGAGCCGTAGCTGTTGATCACCTGGGCGGCCTGGGCCCACAGGAAATCACGCAGCCAACCATTGATGGTGATGGCGCTCTGGGCGAAATTGCCGTTGGTGATGTGCTGGACGGTCCCGTCCGCATTGACGGTTCCCCAGACATCGCTCTGCATCTTCCAGCTGAAGTGGAAGATCACGATGGAGAGGGAGTTGTACATCCAGAACAGGCCCAGGAACACGTGGTCCCAAGCCGAAACCTGGCAGGTCCCGCCACGGCCAGGGCCGTCGCAGGGGAACCGGAATCCCAGGTTCGCCTTGTCGGGGATGAGCCTGGAGCTGCGGCTGTACAGCACACCCTTCAGCAGGATCAGCACGGTGACGTGGATCGTGAAGGCATGGATGTGGTGCACCATGAAGTCGGCCGTTCCCAGGGGGATGGGGCCGGCGGCCACCTTGCCTCCGACGAAAATGATCGAACCGTTGAACACCTCACTGACACCGGCGAGCGCGTTGGGCGCCGTGCTGCCGGCAGCGGCGGCATGCAGACCCTGAATCCACTGGGCGAAGACGGGTTGCAGCTGAATGGCGGTGTCACTGAACATGTCCTGGGGACGGCCCAGGGCACGCATGGTGTCGTTATGGATGTAGAGGCCGAAGCTGTGGAAACCTAGGAAAATACACACCCAGTTGAGGTGGCTGATCAGGGCGTCCCTGGCCTTGAGAACCCGGTCCAGCACATTGTCGATGTGCTTGGCGGGGTCGTAATCGCGGATCAGCGCGATGGCCGCATGGGCACCGGCGCCAACAATGATGAAACCGCCAATCCACATGTGGTGGGTGAACAGTGACAACTGGGTTGGGTAATCGATCCCGATGTAGGGGTACGGAGGCATCGCATACATGTGATGCGCCACGATGATGCTCAAGGAGCCGAGCAAGGCCAGGTTCACGGCCAACTGGGCATGCCAGGAGGTGGTCATGAACTCGAAGAGACCATCGTGACCCTTCGGAGCCGGGAACAACAGGGGATCACCCTTTTGCCCCTCGAGGATCTCCTTGATGCTGTGGCCGATGCCCCAGTTGGTCCGGTATTGGTGGCCGGCGATGATGAACAGAACGGCGATCGCCAAGTGGTGATGGGCGATGTCGGTCATCCACAGGCTGCCGGTGACAGGATTCAAGCCACCCTTGAAGGTGAGGAAATCGCTGTAGGCCGCCCAGTTGCCGGTGAAGAAGGGGGAGAGACCGGCCCCGAATCCAGGGAACAGCTGAGCAATCAGGTCCTGGTTCAGGAACTCATGGGGCAGTGGAATGTCCGCAACCGAGGCGATGGTCTTGCCATTGAGCGCCAGGGGCTTGCCGGCGTCGATGGCATCCATCAACTGGGTGGTGGGCAGGGACACATGCAACAGGTGACCCGTCCAGGACAGGGAGCCCAGACCCAGCAGGCCGGCCAGATGGTGGTTGAGCATGGACTCAACGTTCTGGAACCATTCGAGCTTGGGGGCTGCCTTGTGGTAATGGAACACACCGGCATTGAGCATGAGACCGGCCATCACCAGGGCTCCGATTGCCGTGCAAAGCAACTGGAATTCACTGGTGAAACCCCAGGCTCTCCAAACGTGGAAAAGGCCTGAGGTGATCTGAATGCCGTGGAAACCGGCACCCACATCGGCATTGAGAATTTCCTGGCCAAAGATCGGCCACACCACCTGCGCACTGGGTTTGACGTGCAGGGGGTCGGCCAACCAACCGGTGTAGTTGGAGAAACGGGCACCGTGGTAGAAGGCGCCGCTCAACCAGATGAAAATGACGGCCAGATGGCCGAAGTGAGCGCTGAAGATCTTCCGAGAGACCTCCTCTAAATCGCTCGTGTGGCTGTCGAAATCGTGAGCGTTGGCGTGGAGGTTCCAAACCCAGGTGGTGGTTTTGGGACCTTTGGCGAGGGTGCGATCGAAGTGACCGGGTTTGCCGAGCACTTCGAAATCGACAGGAACGGGGTTCCGATCGACGGCGACCTTCGCCTTTGTCCCACGCTCTGGTGGGCTGATGGTCATCGAGACGTTCCTCGAGGGACGGGATCGAGGTGGAGGTCCACCCCTCCGGCACAGGCGGGAAGCCTGGCCGGTGGGTCACATGGCTTGGCGGATCGAGCCCGCCAAGCCATGGAAACCAGGAAGGCAAGAGACCGGCGAATGACCGAAACCCCTTGCCACAACTGGAGCTGAAGCCCCAAAGAAGGGACCGCTGGCGGAAGTATAGGGGCGAGTTTCAAGCCCATTGGCCGGGAAGTAACAAAGGTTCAATCCAGCGGCACTCCTGTCTGAGACTGGGCTCTGACAGGGGATACTTATCAATGAGTCAAGGTATTCATTGCTGCTTTTGTTATTCCAATCACCACTGATCTCCCCCATCTCCACCCGGACCTCTTTCCCGCTTCAGCCCCTGACCGCAGGGCTGCGGGGCCTGGGGGTGGCGCTTCTCTGCCTGACCGTGTTGCTGACGGGTGGCTGGAGCCTGCGGCCTCCGTCGCTGCCGGCGGCTCCAGCCATCGCCCCGTCCACGCCGGCCGGAGCCCTGCAGGAGGTCGCACCCCCGTTGCCGGTTCAGCAGCTGCAGGATCGGCTGGCCGAGCATCAGCCCCAGCTGCGCATCCTCACCCCCACCAACGAAGCGGTGCTGCCTGCCGGCCCCTGGGAGCTCCAGCTCGCCCTCGATGACTGGCCCCTGGTCGGGCCTGGGGGCCTCGGCATCGGCCCCCATCTGGTGGTTCAAGTGGATGACCAGCCCCCGCTGCGACTCGTTGATCCCGGCGCCAATGGCAGCGCCAGCACCTCGCTGCAGGTGACGATGGCGGCTCTCAACCCGGGGAGCCATCGGCTGAGTGTCTACGCCGCCCGGCCCTGGGGCGAGGCGGTCAAGTCCGCCGGGGGCTTTCGCCAGATCCGGCTGCATCGGGTGGCTCCCAATCCCTTGCAGATCCCGCCACCTGGATCGGCCCAGTTGATCAGCGCCATCCCGGCCGACTTGCTGACGGCAGAGCCCGTGCCGATCGACTGGCTGCTGGTGGATGCACCTCTGCAGCAACTGCGCGACGACGATCGCCACTGGCTGCTGCGGGTCACGGTCAACGGGGACAGCTTTCTCGTCGACCGGCAGACGACGCTCTGGTTGAAGGGGCTGCGGCCGGGCAGCAATGCGGTGCAGCTGGAACTGCTCGATGGACTGGGGGAACCCTTGAATCCACCCTTCAACAGCTTGGTGCAGGAAGTGATCCTGGCTGCGGGCGGCGGCAGCCGGTGGCAGCAGGGCCGGCTCACGGAATTGGAACTCGACCAGCTCCTCGGTCAGGCCTCCCCTGCAGAGGAGCCAGCCGCCCTGGCAACGGACGCCGTCCGATCAGATCCTCCTCCGGAGGAAGCCGCGAATCCTGGGGCGACGGCTCCCGAGCCGGTCCCGGAGCCGATCCCCGAGCCAGAACGCGACGACGACCCCGCCCCCCTGGAACCCCTGGCTGCCAGCCTGACCCCATGAACCAGCCCACCTGTTGGGGTCTGGGGCTCGCTCCGGCCAGTTCTCCAGTCCTCAGCCAGTTGCACCAGGGCGGCCTGGTGCAACTGGCCCCAGCCACAACGTCGGCAGCGGCATTCCTGGCCGAGCACTGGGACAGCAGCGCGGCCTTCGTGGCCGTTGGAGCCTGCGGAGCCATCACCCGGCTGATCGCCCCCCTGCTCAAAGGCAAGCACCATGATCCGGCCGTGGTGGTGGTGGATCCTGGCGGCCGCTTCGTGGTCCCCTTGCTGGGGGGACACGGCGCCGGCGCCGAATCCCTGAGTCAGCGGGTGGCTGCGCTGTTAAGCGGCCAGGCGGTGCTGACCGGATCGAGCAGCGGCATGGGCCGGCTGGCCCTCGACAGCTTCGGGCGTGACTGGGGCTGGCGGCGAGGAGAGGGCGACTGGGACGCGCTGATGAAGGCGGCGGCCAGGGGCCAGCAGCCCCAGGTCTGCCAGGTGGCTGGCCAGACCCTGTGGCAACGCCTGCAAGCGACAGTGCCGCAATGCGAGAATTCGTCCCAGCCCGCGCTGCAGCTGGTGATCAGCCACCAGCGGGGAAACGGCTGCCGCTGGCACCCCCCCTGCCTCTGGCTGGGGATCGGCTGCGAGCGCCACACCAGCCCCAGCCTGTTGGAGCGGGCCGTCGATCGGGCCCTGGAGGAGCATGGCCTCGCGCCGGAAGCGGTGGCAGGTCTGGCCAGTGTGGACCGCAAAGGCGATGAGCCGGCCCTGCTCGCCCTGGCTGAGGCGCATCAGTGGCCCCTGCGGTTGTTCAGCGCCGGGGACCTGGCGCCGGTGCCGGTGCCAACCCCCTCGGACGCCGTGCGAAAGGAAATGGGTACCGCCAGCGTGGCGGAGGCCGCCGCCACGCTGGCCGCCGGCCCACAGGGTTCGCTGCTGGCCGCCAAACGGATCGAGCGCGCCAGGGACTCCGAGCAGGGTGCCGCCACCCTGGCCATCGCCCGGGCCACCCCGCAATGGGCCCCTTGCCAGGGTCAACTCAACCTGGTGGGGAGCGGACCCGGCAGCCTGGATCTGCTCACCCCAGCGGCCCGCCGCGCCCTGGCGGAGAGCACGATCTGGGTGGGCTATGGCCTGTATCTCGATCTGCTCGAACCCCTGCGGCGCCCCGATCAGTTGCGCTGTGACGGCCAGCTCACCCAGGAACACCAGCGCTGTGCGCTGGCCCTGGAGCTGGCCTGCCAAGGCCTGACCGTGGCCCTGGTCTCGTCTGGCGAGAGCGGCATCTATGGCATGGCCGGCCTCGCCCTGGAGCTGTGGCTGGCCCTGGCGGAAGGCGGAAGGCCTGGCTTCACAGTGCATCCCGGCCTTTCAGCCCTGCAGCTCGCCGCCGCCCGCGCCGGGGCTCCCCTGATGCACGATTTCTGCACGATCAGCCTCAGCGACCGGCTGACGCCGTGGGCAATGATCGAGCGGCGCCTGAGGGCGGCGGCAGCGGGTGATTTCGTGGTGGCCCTCTACAACCCCCGCTCGCTCGGTCGCGACTGGCAGCTGGCCAGGGCCCTGGCGCTGCTGAGCGAGGGGCGCAGCCCAGGGATCCCCGTCGTGCTGGCCCGGCAGCTGGGCAGGGCCGAGGAACGGGTCAGCCTGCACCGCCTCGAGGACCTGCCCCTGGAGCAGGTCGACATGCTCAGCCTGGTGCTGGTCGGCAACAGCACCACCCGCCTGGTGCACGGACGGATGGTGACGCCCCGTGGGTATCCGGGGGCCGAGCTCAGCTGAGGAATCCGGCTTCGACCCGGCAGGTCAGAAACTCTGAATCGGGATGACAGGATTCGAACCTGCGGCCCCTTCGTCCCGAACGAAGTGCGCTACCAAGCTGCGCCACATCCCGCTGGAAAGAGCGTAGGCGATCAACCAACGGCTCCCCCTACATTCGTTGCTCACCACGGCAGAGGCCCTGGGCTCTTGCTCAAACCCCACTGGCTGCGCGTCAAAGCTCCCCAACGGGAGCGAATCGGTGCGGTGGCCGACCTTCTCACCGATCTGAACCTGAACACGGTCTGCCAGGAGGCCAGTTGCCCGAACATCGGCGAATGCTTTGCCGGTGGCACCGCCACCTTCCTGATCATGGGACCGGGCTGCACCCGCGCCTGCCCCTACTGCGACATCGACTTCGACAAGAGCGTGCGGGGTCTCGATCCCAGCGAACCGCAACGGCTGGGTGAGGCCGTGGCCCGGCTGGGACTCAGCCATGTGGTGATCACCTCGGTGAATCGCGACGACCTGGAGGACGGAGGGGCCAGCCAGTTCGTTGCCTGCATCAACGAGGTGCGCCGCCGCTCACCCGCCACCACGATCGAGCTGCTGATCCCGGATTTCTGCGGGAACTGGAACGCCCTGGCGGCGGTGATGGCGGCCAGCCCCGATGTGCTCAACCACAACATCGAGACGGTGCCCCGGCTTTACCGCCAGGTCAGGCCCCAGGGAATCTATGGACGTTCCCTGGAGCTGCTGCGCCGGGTGAGCGAAAGCTGGCCGCGCACCTACACGAAGTCGGGGCTGATGGTGGGGCTGGGCGAAACCGACGAGGAGGTGTTTGCCGTGTTGGGCGATCTGCGAGCGAACTGCGTTGCCATCGTCACGATCGGCCAGTATCTCTCACCAGGGCCCAAGCATCTGGCCGTGCAGCGGTTCGTGGAACCGGAGCAGTTCGACCGGTTCTGTGCCCACGGTGAAACCGAGCTGGGCTTCCTGCAGGTGGTGAGTTCGCCGCTGACCCGCAGCAGCTATCACGCAGGCGAGGTGCGGCGGCTGATGCGGGAGTTCCCCCGCTAGGCCGCCACCTTGACCCGCTCGGAAAGGCCGACTCTGGCCAGTTCGCTCGGCGGCACCAGCACCTTGAAGCGGCCGCGCCACTGGGGCCAGTTGGCGAGGATTTCGGCGGCCCGGCGGCTGCCGGTGTGCTCGAGGTGGGCTTCGAGCAGGGGTTTGAGCAACGCCTCCTGCTCCGGCGTATCGAGCGGGTGCATCGCGAGGGTTTCGGGGTTGAGCCGGCCGGCCAGGGTGTCCTGCTCATCGAGCAGGAAGGCCACCCCACCGGTCATGCCGGCGCCCACGTTGCGGCCGGTGCTGCCGAGGATCACCACGAGTCCGCCGGTCATGTACTCGCAGCAGTGGTCACCGCTGCCTTCCACGACGCTCTGAGCACCGCTGTTGCGCACGGCGAACCGTTCTCCGGCACGGCCAAGGGCAAAGAGTTCTCCGCCGGTGGCCCCATACAGGCAGGTGTTCCCAAGAATCACCTGGCTGCCTGGATCTCTGACGCCGGCAGGGGGGACGACGACGATCCTGCCCCCGTTCATGGCTTTGCCGACGTAGTCGTTGGCGTCACCAACCAGGCGCACCTGCATGCCCTGGAGCAGCAGGGCCCCGAAACTCTGGCCCGCCGCGCCCTCGAAGCGGAGGTCGAGGAGGCCAGCGAAGCCGGTGTTGCCGTGGCGACCGGCGATCTCGCCGGCCAACCGGGCGCAGACGCTGCGGTCGGTGTTGACGATCGCCAAAGTGCGGCTCACCTGGCCGTGGGTTTCGATCGCCGCCAGCACCTCGGGGTCGGCGAGCAGGTGATCTTCGAGGATCGGGCCGTTGCCGTGGGCCGCAGCCCGGTGCTTCAGCCAGCCCCGATCCACCGACTGGGGGATGGGGTCCAACAGACAGGAGAGATCGAGGGAGCCGGTTTTGGCCAGGGCCACATTCCGCGGTTTCAGCAGGTCGTTCCTGCCGATCAGATCCTCCAGCCGGGCCACCCCGAGCACGCTGAGAAGCTGGCGCACCTCTTCGGCCACGTAGAGGAAGAAATTGACCACGTGCTCGGGCAATCCGGTGAAGCGTTGGCGCAGGGCCTCCTTCTGGGTGGCCACCCCCACCGGGCAGTTGTTGGTGTGGCAGACGCGAGCCATGATGCACCCTTCGGCGATCATCGCCACCGAGCCGAAGCCATACTCCTCGGCGCCCAGCAGGGCGGCCATCACCACATCCCAACCGGTCTTGAGGCCGCCATCGGTGCGGAGCAGCACCCGATCACGCAGGCCATTGACCAGCAGGCTGCGGTGCACCTCGGAGAGCCCCAGTTCCCAGGGGCTGCCGGCATGTTTGATCGAACTCAGCGGCGAAGCCCCGGTGCCGCCGTCGTGCCCGGAGATCTGAATCACGTCGGCGTTGGCCTTCGCCACACCGGCGGCAATGGTGCCGATGCCGATCTCGGCCACCAACTTCACAGAAACCTTGGCGGCGGGATGGACCTGGTGAAGGTCGTGGATCAGCTGGGCCAGATCCTCAATCGAATAGATGTCGTGATGCGGAGGAGGGGAAATGAGCGCCACGCCTGGTTTGCTGTTGCGCAGCCAGGCGATGTAGGCATCCACCTTCGGACCGGGCAGTTGCCCACCCTCCCCCGGCTTGGCCCCCTGGGCCACCTTGATCTCCAGCTGCCGGCCACTGCGCAGATAGGCGGGCGTCACACCGAAACGTCCGGAGGCGATCTGCTTGATCGCCGAGTTGGCCGAATCGCCGTTGCGAAGTCCCCGGATCGTGGGAAGAGTCGGCGAGAACCCCTCGGCGTCCACGTCCTGGAGCCCATGGAAACGGGCCGGATCTTCGCCGCCTTCCCCACTGTTGCTCTTGCCGCCGATGCGGTTCATGGCCACGGCCAGCACTTCATGGGCTTCACGGGAGAGAGCTCCCAGGCTCATGCCACCGGTGCAGAAGCGGCTGCAGATGCTCTCCACGCTCTCCACCTGCTCGATCGGCAGCGGGGCCGGTGCCGGCCGAAGTTCGAGCAAATCCCTGAGGGCCGTGACCGGCCGGTGCTCCAGCAGGGTGCGGTAGGTGGAGAAGTGGTCGTAGCCGGGCCCTGCGGCCACGGCGGCGTGGAGAGCCTTGGCCATCTCCGGGCTGTTGAGATGAAACTCCCCGCCGGAGCGGTACTGGACGAAGCCCATGAACTCAAGCTTGGTTCGATGCAACTCCGGGAAAGCCTTGGCATGGAAGGCCAGGGTTTCCCTGGCCAGGTCGGTGAAGCTCAGGCCAGCGACCCGGCTGGTGGTGCCCTTGAAGGCACGCTCGATCAGATCGGCGCCGATGCCGATGGCTTCGAAGATCTGGGCCCCGTGGTAACTGGCCAGCAAGGAAATGCCGATCTTGGAGAGGATCTTGCGCAAACCTGCCTCGAGGGCCTGGCGCACGTTGGCCTGGGCGGCAGCCGCATCCAGCCTGGCGAGCTTGCCGCGCCCCATCAGCGACTGGGTCTTGGGGTGCTCGAGCCAGTGGCGGGTGGTCTCCCAGGTGAGCCAGGGGCAGACCGCACTGGCACCGAAGCCGATCAAGCAGGCCAGCTGGTGGGTGCTCCAGCACTGTGCTGTTTCGACCACCAGAGAACAGTGCAGCCGCATCCCCAACTGGAGCAGGTGATGGTGCACGGCCCCCACCGCCAGCAGCGGCGGGATGTAGGAACGGGTTGGGGAGAGGCCCTCCTCGGCCCGATCGGAGAGCACCAGGATCTGATGTCCCGACCGGACGGCCGCTTCCGCCCCAGCGCACAGGCTGGCTACCGCCTCCTCCAGGCCAGCCGGACCCCCAAGGATGGAGAACAGGGTGGAGAGGGTGGTGGTGGCCAGACCCTGCTGGGCGAGGCAGAGCAGTTCCCGCTCATTCAGCACCGGGCTGTCGAGATGCAGCACCGAAGCGGAAGCTGGTTCCGGCCTGAGGGCCGACCCACGGCGGCCGAGGTGCATCTCCAGGCTCATCACCAGCTCCTCACGGAGGGGGTCGATCGGCGGATTGGTGACCTGGGCGAATCGTTGCTTGAAGTAGTCGTAAAGAAGATGGGGTTTGGTGGAAAGCACCGCCAGCGGGATGTCGTCGCCCATGCAGTAAGTGGGTTCCTTGCCCTGACCCGCCATGTCCTCGATCACCAGGTCCTGATCCTCCGCCGTGAAACCGAAGGCGGTCTGGTGGCGAAGCAGATCAAGGGGGACCAGGCTGTTGGTCTCCTGCCAGGGCTGGGGGTGAAGCGCGCGGCGGTGCTCCTGCAGCCAGGCGCCGTAGGGATGACGGGAGGCCACTTCTTCCTTCACCTGCCAGTTCTTGAGCAACCGTCCGTTCTCCAGATCCACCGCCAGCATCTGGCCTGGACCGAGCCTCCCCTTTTCAAGGATCCGGCTTTCCTCGATCTCCACCACCCCGGTTTCCGAGCCCATCACCACCAGGCCATCGGTGGTGATGCAGTAGCGGGCAGGCCTCAGACCGTTGCGATCGAGGGTGGCCCCCACACTGAGGCCATCGCTGAAGACCAGCAGGGCGGGGCCGTCCCAGGGTTCCTGGAGGCAGGCGGAGTACTCGTAGAAGGCCTGCACAGCGGGCCGCTCGTCGAGTTCAGGCTGTTGACGGAAGGCTTCGGGCACCAGGGTCAACAGGCTGTCGGTGATGGGCCGGCCGCTGCGCACCATCAGCTCCAGCATGGCGTCGAGGTTGGCCGAATCGCTGAAGGCAGAGTTCACCACTGGCTTGAGATCGGCAGCGGCCTCTCCCCAGGCGGCATCCAGGTGGGACTCGGCGGCTCGGGCCCAGTTGAGGTTGCCGAGCAGGGTGTTGATCTCCCCGTTGTGGCCCAGCATCCGCATCGGCTGGGCCAGGGGCCAGCGCGGCAGGGTGTTGGTGCTGAAGCGGCGGTGATAGACCGCGAAACTCACCGCGAAACGAGGGTCTCGCAAATCGGCGTAGAAGGCTGGCAGCACTTCCGAGCGCACCATTCCTTTGTAAACAACGGTGCGTCCGCTGAAGGAGGCGAAGTAGAGCTCACTCGGGCCAGGGCCCCATGCCTCCCGCACAAGATCACCAACGCGGCGGCGACAGCGAAACAGAAGGGCCTCGAGGGCGTCCCCTTCCACATCGGCCTCGACCAGCCACTGCTCGATCACCGGCGCGGTCTGGCGGGCGAGGGGCCCGAGCACGGCGCGATCCACAGGCACGGAGCGCCAGCCGACACTGCGCAGGCCCAGGGTGAGGGCCGCCTCTTCACAGAAGCGATGGGCCTGCTGAAGCCGTCGCGGTTCGACCGGCAGGAACAGCATGGCCAGGCCACGGCCCTGGGGTGAGACCGAGGCCGAGGCGGGCCAGACGGTTGCCAGGAAACTCCAGGGAATGCCGCAAAGGATGCCGGCGCCGTCGCCGGAGTCGCTGTCACCCCCGCAGCCCCCGCGGTGCTCCATGCAGCTGAGCCCCCGCAGGGCCTGCTGCAGCAGGCCGTGGGAGGCCTCGCCGCCCAACTGGGCCAGAAAACCGACCCCACAGGCATCCTTCTCGCCGGCAATGGCCTCGGGCGCAGGACTGTCGCAATGGGGCCAGAGCGGAGAGGAGGAATGAGGCATAGCCCGGGAACGACCTGCAAGAACCAGGGGCAGCCCTGATTGAGCCAGGCAGCCATCCTGTTAGCGACGCTGACTTTAGGGACCAGGGACTGGGCTTAGCGTTCATCAGCAACCGAATAGACCTGATGGCGCGGCCGATTCTGAAATCCAGCGGCTGCCTTTCGCTTGGCCTGGCCCTGTTGCCCCTGCTGTCCCTGGCCCTGCCCCCCGGGGCGCACGGCCAGGGCAGCTGGCGGGGGCCTGCCTCGCTCACTGGGCCCGCCAGCGCCCAGACGCAATCCCGGCAGGCCGCGGCGCTCCGCTCGGGCCAGCGGGTCATGATCAACGGGATCACCCAACAGGCCCGCTGGCAGTGGCGGGATGCCGATGGATTCGCTCCCCTGCAGCTCTGGCTGCCCCTGGATCTGCTCCAGGGGCAGTTGGGCTTCAGCAGCCGCAGCCAGCCGGATGGGAGCCTGGAACTGGAGTGGTTCGATCAGACCCTGAAGGTCCCCTCCGGAGGGCAACGAAGCCTCGATGATGAGGTCGCCGTTGATGTCGCCCCCCTGCTTCAGGCCGCCGGAGTGCGGCTTGAAACCAGCGGCGAAGGGCTGGTCATCGTGTTACCGAGGCCTGCTCTGGTCCGGGTGCGGGTGTCGTCCCCCGGGGGGACGGCCGCTCTCGGCGGCCGGCGGGTGGTGCTCGATCTCGATGGCATCGCCGCCGTGCGCCAGGACAGCGGCCGGTTGCTGGTGGGGCTGCGCAGCACGACGGCGCAGCGGGCCGAGCTGCAGGCCCTTGGCCTCACGGTGGGCCAGAGCGAGCAGGGGCTCAGCCTCAGCCTGGGAAACGCCGTTCCCAAGCTCCTGGTCCTGGGAGGACCCGCCAGGGTGGTGCTCGATCTGGCCGGCGTCGGCCTGGGCGGCCCGGCCGCGGCGGCGGGAGCCAACGGGATTGGAGCCGCAGGAGCCGGGCCGTTCACAGCGCCACCAGCACGCCTCGATCCCCGGCTCCAGGCCCTGCTGAGCAGGAGCGTCACGATCGAGCGCCAGGTCCGCGTCGTCGGAGCGCGAAGCATGCTGATCAACAGCGTTCGTCTCGACCCGCGCCGCAATCCCCTGGAGCTGCGCCTGCTCACCCGCTCCGAGGGGATGGAAGGGCTCAGCTCCCTGCCGGCCCTGGCCCAGGGCGACCAGGCCCTGGTGGCGATCAACGGGGGTTTCTTCAATCGGGTGCGCCGGCTGCCGCTGGGGGCGCTCAAGGATCAGGGGCGCTGGCTGTCCGGACCGATCCTGAACCGCGGCGCCGTGGGCTGGCAGCCGGGCGAGCTGCCCCGGTTCGGCCGGCTCCGTCTGGAGGACTGGGTGATCGACGCGGCTGGCCAGCGCTGGCCCCTGACCACGGTGAACAGCGGCTACATCGAGCGGGGCCTGGCCCGTTACACGGCGGACTGGGGAAGGGGCTACCGCGCCCTGAGCGGCGCGGAGACGGGCCTGATCCTCAGCGGAGGTCTCGTCCAGCGACAACTGACTCGGGATGAGCTCGCCAACGGCGTTGGCCTGGGACCCGACGACACCTTGCTGGTGGCCAGGGCCGGAGCAACGGCTCCCTGGGCGGTGGGCAACCGTCTGGCGATTGCCAGCCGGCCGGATGAGCCCCTGGGCCAGCTGCCCTTCGTGCTGGGGGGCGGACCGCTGCTTCTCCTGCAGGGCCAGGTGGTGCTCAATGGCACCGGAGAGGGATTCAGCCAGGCCTTCCTGCAGCAGGGTGCGCCGCGCACGGTGATCGGCAGCGACGGGCGTGAGCTCTGGCTGCTGACCCTCGAAGGGGTGGAGCACAACGGCCCGACCCTTTCGGAAACCGCTGTGCTGCTGAGGCAGCTCGGACTCCGCGACGCGCTCAACCTCGACGGAGGCAGCTCGACCGGCTTGGTGGTGGGGGGGGCGATGACCGTCAAGGGACGCGGTGTCACCGCCTCGATCCACAACGGGCTGGGTCTGGTGCCCCGCGGCGACCAGCCGGGCCTGGTGGAGGGGCCCACGAAGCACTCCACCCCTGCCCCAGACTTATTGACCACCCGCTGATCCAGCCCACCCCCCATGCCTAAGGGTCTCACCGTGCGCCTGAGCGCCGCCGCCGCCGCCGAGCTGGGCCGACAGGCCTCTGTGGCCGGAACCCCCGGCCTGATGCATCTTGACCTGATCGAGGGCGGCTGCGAGCACTGGGTGATCCGACTCCGGCCCGGCGATCTGGCCGGCGTGGCGGTGGCCCGGGCCGATGGGATCACCCTGCACGCTCCCGCTGAACAGGCCAGCCAGCTGGCGGGGCTCAACCTTGACTACCGAGGCGACCTCAGCGGCGGGGGATTTCTGATCCGCTCCAGCGAAGCCGTCCAATGCTGTGCCTGCGGGGCGGCCTTCAGCCGCGTGGCAGGAACCGGGCTGGCGACAGCGTAGGGTGGTTAATTGTCAAAACGGTCGGACGTCCGGCTTAATTCTTCGGCCCTCGATGCCCACGATTCAGCAGCTGATCCGCACCGAGCGGCAGCACCTCACCCGTAAAACCAAATCCCCAGCGCTGCGGTCCTGTCCGGAGCGCCGGGGGGTGTGCACCCGCGTCTACACCTCCACCCCCAAGAAGCCGAATTCCGCCCTGCGCAAGGTGGCGCGGGTCCGGCTCACCTCCGGGTTCGAGGTCACGGCCTACATCCCTGGAATCGGCCACAACCTTCAGGAGCACTCCGTGGTTCTGATCAGAGGCGGCCGGGTCAAGGACCTACCGGGTGTTCGCTATCACATCATCCGCGGCACCCTGGATACCGCCGGCGTCAAAGACCGGCGCCAGAGCCGCTCCAAGTACGGCGCCAAGACCCCGAAGAGTTGATCCAGCTTTCCGCTTTCTCCCCCACCCCGCCTCCCTTTCTTCAGGTTTATGTCTCGCCGCAACGCTGCTGAGAAGCGCCCGGTTCAACCCGATCCCCAGTTCAACAGCCGCCTGGCCTCGATGGTCGTGGCCCGGCTCATGAAGCACGGCAAGAAGTCCACGGCCCAAAGGATCCTCTCGGATGCCTTCGGCCTGATCAATGACCGCACTGGCACCGACCCCCTCGAAGTATTCGAGACGGCCGTTCGCAACGCGACCCCCCTTGTCGAGGTGCGTGCCCGTCGGGTCGGCGGAGCCACCTACCAAGTTCCCATGGAGGTGCGCCAGGAGAGGGGCACGGCGATGGCCCTGCGCTGGCTGGTGAATTTTTCCCGGGCCCGCAACGGTCGCAGCATGTCCCAGAAGCTCGCCGGCGAACTGATGGATGCCGCCAATGAGGCCGGCAACGCCGTGCGCAAACGGGAGGAAACCCACAAGATGGCCGAAGCCAACAAGGCCTTCGCCCATTACCGCTACTGAGCGGCCCCTGCTGGCTGGGTCGCGGGCCCATTCAGCCGGATTGAATCAGCGCCTAAAATCAACCCGCACGTTCGTCGATTTTCCTTCGGAGACCCCACCCCGTGGCCCGCGCCTACCCCCTGGATCGCGTCAGAAATATTGGCATCGCCGCCCATATCGACGCGGGTAAAACCACCACCACAGAGCGGATCCTGTTCTATTCAGGCGTGGTGCACAAGATGGGGGAGGTCCACGATGGCGCCGCCGTCACTGACTGGATGGCCCAGGAGCGCGAACGGGGCATCACGATCACGGCCGCGGCCATCTCCACCAGCTGGAGAGAGCACCGGATCAACATCATCGACACCCCGGGGCACGTTGACTTCACCATTGAAGTCGAGCGCTCCATGCGCGTTCTCGACGGGGTCGTCGCGGTGTTCTGCGCCGTGGGTGGGGTACAGCCTCAGTCAGAAACAGTGTGGCGGCAGGCGGATCGCTACAAGGTGCCCCGTATCGTGTTCGTCAACAAGATGGACCGCACGGGCGCCAACTTCCTGAAGGTCTACGATCAGATCAAGGACCGGCTCAAGGCCAAGGCCGCCCCGATCCAGCTGCCGATCGGCGCCGAAGGTGATCTCAAGGGGATCATCGATCTGGTGCGCCAGAAAGCCATCATCTACACAAACGATCTGGGCACCGACATCATCGAGCAGGAGATTCCTGACGACATGAAGGAGGAAGCTGCCCTGTGGCGCGGCAAACTGATGGAATCGGTGGCTGAAACCGATGAAGAGTTGATCGAGGCCTACCTCGAGAACGGTTCGCTCACCGATGAGCAGCTGGTGAAGGGAATTCGCATCGGGGTTGTTGACCACGGTCTGGTTCCCATTCTTTGCGGTTCCGCCTTCAAGAACAAAGGCGTTCAGTTGATGCTGGATGCCGTTGTCGATTATTTGCCGGCCCCGAGCGATATCCCGCCCATTCACGGGCTCTTGCCCGATGGCGAAGATGCAACCCGCGCCTGTGATGACAACGCACCCTTCAGCGCCCTGGCTTTCAAGGTGATGTCCGATCCCTACGGAAAGCTCACCTTTGTGAGGATGTACAGCGGCGTCCTCAAGAAGGGCAGCTACGTCCTCAACAGCACCAAGGACAAAAAGGAGCGCATCTCCCGGCTGATTCTGCTCAAAGCCGACGACCGCGAAGAGGTCGACGAGTTGCGCGCCGGCGACCTTGGTGCTGTTCTTGGCCTCAAGGACACCACCACCGGCGACACGCTCTGTGTGGACACCGACCCGATCATCCTCGAGTCCCTGTTCATCCCCGAACCAGTGATTTCCGTTGCCGTGGAGCCAAAAACCAAAGGCGATATGGAAAAGCTCTCCAAGGCACTCCAGTCGTTGTCGGAGGAAGATCCCACCTTCCGGGTCTCCACCGACCCCGAAACTAGCCAGACGGTGATTGCCGGCATGGGTGAACTTCACCTTGAGATTCTGGTCGACAGGATGTTGAGGGAATTCAATGTCGAAGCCAACATCGGCGCCCCTCAGGTGTCTTACCGCGAAACCATCCGTGGCAGCGCCAAGGGAGAAGGCAAATTCGCCAGGCAGACAGGTGGCAAGGGTCAGTACGGCCATGTCGTGATCGAGATGGAACCGGGGGAGCCGGGCTCCGGGTTTGAATTTGTCAACAAGATTGTTGGTGGTATCGTCCCAAAGGAATACATCGGCCCTGCCGAAAATGGCATGAAGGAAACCTGCCAATCTGGAGTGATTGCTGGCTTTCCTATGATCGACATCAAGGTCACCATGGTCGACGGTTCCTACCACGACGTTGATTCCTCTGAGATGGCGTTCAAGATTGCCGGATCCCTGGCGTTCAAGGACGGCGTCAAGAAGTGCAATCCTGTCCTACTGGAGCCGATGATGAAGGTGGAAGTCGAGATCCCCGAGGATTACCTCGGATCGGTGATCGGCGACCTCTCTTCCCGTCGTGGTCAGGTCGAAGGCCAGTCCATCGACAACGGACAATCTAAAGTCCAGACCAAGGTGCCCCTTGCCGAAATGTTCGGCTATGCCACTCAGCTCCGATCCATGACCCAGGGTCGGGGTGTTTTCTCGATGGAGTTCAGCCATTACGAGGAAGTTCCTCGCAATGTCGCTGAGGCCATCATCTCTAAGAATCAGGGCAATACCTGATCTCTCAACCCCAACCAACCCCCCCGATTCTTTCCTTCAATGGCCCGCGAGAAGTTTCAGAGGAACAAACCTCACGTCAACATCGGCACCATCGGCCACGTTGACCACGGCAAGACCACCCTTACCGCCGCCATCACCAACGTGCTGGCATCGATCGGGCAAGCCAAGGCCCAGGCCTACGACGACATTGACGGTGCTCCTGAAGAGAAAGAACGGGGCATCACCATCAATACGGCCCACGTCGAGTACGAAACCGGGCCCCGCCACTACGCCCACGTCGACTGCCCCGGTCACGCCGACTATGTCAAGAACATGATCACGGGCGCCGCCCAGATGGACGGCGGAATTCTGGTGGTGGCTGCCACCGACGGCCCGATGGCCCAGACCAAGGAGCACATCCTGCTGGCCAAGCAGGTTGGCGTGCCTGCCCTGGTGGTCTTTCTCAACAAGAAAGACATGGTCGATGACGAGGAAATCCTCGAGCTCGTGGAACTGGAGATGCGCGAGCTGCTGAGCAGCTATGACTTTCCGGGTGATGACATCCCCATCATTGCTGGGTCGGCGTTGAAAGCCCTCGAGTTCATCCAGGGTGGTGGCAAGGGAACCCGTGGTGAGAACGAATGGGTCGACAAGATTCTCGATCTCATGGACGCCGTCGACGAATCGATCCCTGAGCCCGAGCGGGAAATCGACAAGCCCTTCCTGATGGCCGTCGAAGACGTGTTCTCGATCACCGGTCGCGGCACCGTGGCAACCGGCCGGATCGAGCGTGGCAAGGTGAAAGTGGGTGAAACCGTCCAGATCGTTGGCATCAAGGACACCCGTGAAACCACCGTCACTGGCGTGGAGATGTTCCGCAAGCTGCTCGATGAGGGCATGGCTGGCGATAACGTCGGGCTGCTGCTGCGTGGTGTTCAGAAGGAAGACATCGAGCGCGGCATGGTGCTGGTCAAGCCCAACTCGATCAAGCCCCACACCAAGTTCGAAGGTGAGGTCTATGTGCTGAAGAAGGAGGAGGGCGGTCGCCACACCCCTTTCTTTGCTGGTTACAGGCCCCAGTTCTACATCCGCACCACCGATGTGACCGGTCAGATCACCGCCTTCACCGCCGACGATGGAACCAACGTCGAGATGGTGATGCCCGGTGATCGCATCAAGATGTCAGCCGAGCTGATCTGCCCAGTGGCGATCGAGCAAGGCATGCGTTTTGCCATCCGGGAGGGCGGCCGTACCATCGGTGCCGGTGTCGTCTCCAAGATCGTCGCCTGATCCGGAGCTCAGCCAAGCGGAGAGGGTGCCAAACGGTAGCCTCTCCTGTCCAACCCTCCGGTGCACGCCGGTCGGTGAGCACCTCGACAACCCAAGGATCGACTGATCCACCCCTTCCGTTCTGTTGACGCCCAGCGAAGCGCTCAACACGTCCTTCTTCCCCTCCCATGTCCACCGCCATTGCCCAGCAGAAGATCCGCATCCGCCTGAAGGCCTTTGACCGCCGCATGCTGGATCTGTCCTGCGACAAGATCATCGAAACGGCCGATCACACCGCTGCCACAGCGATCGGGCCGATCCCCCTTCCCACCAAACGCAAGATCTACTGCGTGCTGCGCTCACCCCACGTCGACAAGGATTCCCGTGAGCACTTCGAGACCCGCACGCACCGACGCATCATCGACATCTACAGCCCCACGGCCAAGACGATCGACGCCTTGATGAAACTCGATCTGCCCAGTGGTGTGGACATCGAGGTCAAGCTCTGAGCCTCCCCTGCGGCCGGATCCCGGCTTCAGGGGGAGCTCCGACTTTCTAGGCTGAAGCGAGCTTGTGATTCCGGGCTGTCGCTTAACGTCTGCAGCTCCCTCTCGCACCGTTTCCCTTTGACGCGCCCCTGCGCAGGACCTTCGTGACCGATCTGGCTGTCAGGGAACTTCCCCTCTTCCCATTGCCGGATGTGGTGCTCTTCCCCCAGGAGGTGCTGCCGCTTCACATCTTTGAGCCCCGCTACCGCATGATGTTGCGCACCGTGCTCGAAACCGACCGTCGCTTCGGTGTGGTGCGCTGGGATCCCCAGGAGAAGCGGATGGCCTCCGTGGGTTGCTGCGCCGAGATTCTCCAGCATCAGACCCAGGACGACGACCGCAGCAACATCGTGACCATGGGGCAACAACGGTTCCGCGTTCTCGAAGTGGTGCGCGAGGCTCCGTTTCGGGTCGGCATGGTGAGCTGGATCGAGGATCAGGCCAGCGGCACTGGAGACGCGCTCAGCCAGCTGGCCAGCGAGGTGACCCAGGCCCTCCGTGACGTGGTGGACCTCACCGGCAAGCTGATCGGCAAACCCACCAGCCTGCCCAACGACCTGCCCGACCTGCCCAGGGAACTGTCGTTCTGGATCGGGTCCCATCTCGGTGGACCGGTCGCTGACCACCAACAGGCCTTGCTCGAACTCACCGACACCACCGAACGGTTGCGCCAGGAGTACACCCTCCTCGACCAGACCCGCCGTCAGTTGGCGGCGCGCACCGTCCTCAAGGACACGTTCAAGGGCATGGGCGAGGCCGGCCAGGACCCAGCCTGATGGGTCCTGGCCTCTTGCCCGGAGTTCTGCTGCTCGGCATTGCCACCGCTGGGGCTGGCTGGCTGGCCTACCGGCTATGGCAGCGCCGCAGCCGTCGCTACGAGGACCAAGCCAGCGTCGCCCAAGCCTACGACCGCTGGACCCAGGACCAGTTGCTCGAACGACTCTGGGGGGAGCATGTCCACCTGGGCCATTACGGCACGCCGCCTGGCCAAGCCGATTTCCGTCAAGCCAAGGCCGCCTTCGTCGATGAACTGGTGCGCTGGAGTGGGCTCGATCAATTGCCGGCCGGCGCCAGGATTCTTGATGTGGGCTGCGGGATCGGCGGCAGTGCCCGCATGCTCTGCCGCGGCTATGGATTCGAGGTGCTGGGCATCAGCATCAGCCCGGCCCAGATCGAGCGGGCCCGGCAACTCACCCCAGCCGGACTCCCCTGCCGTTTTGCCGTCATGGATGCCCTCGACCTGGACCTGGCGGACGCCAGCTTCGACGCGGTCTGGAGCGTGGAAGCGGGACCCCACATGGCCGACAAGCAGCGCTATGCCGATGAGTTGCAGCGGGTGCTGCGCCCTGGCGGCCTCTTGGCGGTGGCTGATTGGAACCGGAGGGATCCGGCCTTAGGCGGGCTGTCGAGCCTGGAGGGCTGGGTGATGCGCCAACTGCTCGATCAATGGGCCCATCCGGAGTTCGCCAGCATTCCCTCCTTTCGCCACAACCTGGAGCGCAGCCCCTTTTCCAACCAGGCCAGGGTGGACACCGCTGACTGGACGGCCGCCACCCTGCCGTCCTGGATCGATTCGATCCTTGAAGGCTTCCGCCGGCCGGCTGCCGTGCTCGCGCTGGGCCCCCTTGCCCTGCTGCAGGGGCTGAGGGAAACACCGACCTTGCTGCTGATGCACTGGGCTTTCTCCACCGGCCTGATGCAATTCGGCGTCTTCCGTTGCCGGAAGCTCCAGGCAGTCGCGGCTGAGCCCCAGGCGCTCCCGGGGAGCTAGGGATTGTGGGGGCCTCCGGTGGCAACCTCCAGCCCCTCGCCGTTGTCGTCGTTGAGATTGGTGATCGGATAGGTGCCGAACAGGGCCAGATGCTGGCAATGCCCGGAGAGCTCCTCGATGGCCTGCTCCAGGGGCCTGGGGTCGGCAGGCAGCTCCAGATCCACAAAGAAGAGATACTCCCCCATCTCCCGCTTCGAAGGGCGCGACTCGATACGGCTCATGTTCAGCTGCCTGCGGGCGAAGCAACCGAGCGCCTCCAGCAGGGCGCCGGGCCTGTTCGCGTGCAGGGAGAAGGCGAGGCTGCTGTGGGTGCAGGCGGACGCCATGGCCGGCTCCCGCTGCAGCAACAGAAAACGGGTGCAGTTTCCCGGCACATCATTGATCGGATAGGCCAGCACCTCCAGGCCATGCTGGCTGGCCGCCTCCAGGGAAGCCACCGCGGCGCGGAAGTGGCTGCCCCGCACCATGCGAGAGGCTTCCGCCGTGGAGCTGGTGGGCAGTTGCCAGGCGGCGGGCAGATGGTCGGCCAGCCACAGGCTGCACTGGGCCAGGGCCTGGGGATGGGACAGCACCTCGCTGACACCGCTGATCGGCCCACTGCCCAGCAGGCCATGGCGGATCGGCAACACCAGACCACGGCGGATCCTCAGCTCCGAATGCTCCCAGAGGGCATCCAGGCTGGCCGTCACCCCTCCCTCAACGGAATTCTCGACAGGCACCACGGCGGCGTCGCACTGGCCATCCGCCAGGGCCTGGATCACAGCCCGATGCCCGTTCTGGGGGACCAACTCCACCGCAGTGAGGCCTTCGAGGTCCGCCAGGATTCTGGCCGCTTGCTCGCCATAGGTGCCGACGGGACCAAGAAAGGCCAGACGCATGACGCAGGGGGGTGAGACGTGGGTGGATAGGATCATCTCCCGCCGCCCCCCCTGCGCCCGGCGATGCCCCTGGCCTTCAGCGCCAGCCAGATGCTCAAGCTTCCTGTTCCCGAACAGACCCAGCGACTGGCTCTCTACCTCGACGACGACGACCGGATCGTCCGGGCCCTCCTGGATGCCAGCCAACTGGATCCGCTCGGTGAGGGTCACTATCGCTATGCGGTGAAACCCTTGAAGGCCTTTCAGCTCCAGATCCAACCGGTCGTGCAGCTCCGCACCCAGCGGGCGCCGGGGCGCCTGGAGATCGAAGCGCTCGACTGCCACCTGGAAGGTTTCGATCTGGTCGACGACTTCGCCCTGACGCTGAACTCCTGGCTCAAGGCCACGGAGAGCGGCCTGGAGGGGGAAGCCCATCTGGCCGTGTCGGTCAGTCGACCGGGGATCCTCAGCCTGATCTCCCCGAAGGTCCTGGAGGCCACCGGTCGCTCCCTGCTGGGCGGCATCCTGCTGGGAATGCGCAAGCGGGTGGGCCAGCAACTGCAGAGTGATTTCAGCCACTGGTGCAGGGAACGCTGAGCACGCGGCGGAGAAAGGTCTGGCGATGCAGGGGCGTGGGGCCGAACTCCTGCAGGGCGTTCCGGTGAACGGCCGTGCCATAGCCGGCATTCCGCTCGAGGCCATAGCCGGGATACCGATTGGCCAGGCGCTGGATCAGGGCATCCCTGGCCTGCTTGGCCAGCACACTCGCTGCCGCAATCGACAGGCAACGGCCATCCCCCTGCACCAAGGTGAGCTGCGGGGTGGCCCAGTTGCGCAACGGCAACACCCCATCCACAAGCACCAGCCCGGGAACCTGGGGCAGCCGCTGCAGGGCCCGCAGCATCGCCGTCTCGGTGGCCCAGCGAATCCCACGGCGATCGATCTCGGCGGCGGAGGCCTGGCCCAGGGCCCAGGCGCCGGCCCTGGCCGTGATCAGCGGCACAAGACTCTGGCGCCGGCCCGGTGAGAGGGCCTTGCTGTCGGTGAGGCCCGCGGCGGCAAGGGGTGCAAGGGACCCGGCGGGGAGCACCACGGCCCCGGCGAAGACCGGGCCGAACAGGCAGCCCCTGCCCACCTCATCCACACCGGCGCAATCGCCGGGTTCCTGGCCACAGAACGCGGCGACCAGCTCCAGCTTGGGTCTCAGACCGTGGCCGAGGAACGGCGGCGGCGGCGGCGGGGCTCAGCCCCCTCGGTCTCCGCTTCGGGTTCAGCCGGTAGCTCAACCACCGCCACGGCGGCTGGACCACCGTCACCGTTCGAGGCCGACCGCGTCCGGGTGACCTTGCGGGACAGCGGAACCTGCACCAGCGGGACTTCGATCACGGTGGTGACGGGGGGCCTGGCTTCTTCGAACTCCAAGGGCATGGGAGTGATCTCGACTAAAACCTCGGGATCTTCGGCTGGGCTGCTGAATGGCGGGCTGTCTTCGGCGGCGGGGCGGCCGTTGACGGTGGCCTCGTTGCCACTGCGGCCGCCACGGCGGCGGCGACGTGAACCGCTGGACACCTGCTGCTGCCGGGCCGCCTCGAGCACGGCATCCGGATCCTCACCCGGCCGCACGATCCGCACCATTAGGTGATCGCCCATGGGTGGAGACTCCAGCAAAAGGGCTGGATTGAGACCAAGCCAGCCATAGACCAGCTCCTGGTCGGACTCCATGGGGACCGCCACCAGCTCAGACTCCTGACGACGGCTGACCGGTTCACTGACAAAGGGCGTTTCGGCCGCTTCGGTGGACGGGGATGGCTCGGCGCCTGGCAGGCCTCCACTCACCTCGATCGGCTCAGCGGAGCGGCCGCCCCTGCCACCACGGCCACCACGGCGGCGTCCTGGAGATTCCCCGGTGGCCGGGCTGGGCACCTCGGCCCGGGCCGATGCGGCCGAGCGCACCAAACCCGTCACAGTGGCGAGGGGCTGGAGCGTGTCCGTGCCGGGCAGCACGGCGACATGGCCAAGGCCGCCGCAGCTGGGGCAGGCACGGCCGAACAGTTCGTAGATGTTCTGGCCCTGGCGCTTGCGGGTGAGTTCCACCAGGCCCAGTTCGGAGAGCTGGGCGATCTGGGGGCGAGCGGTGTCGTGACGAACGGCCTGGGTGAAGTGCTCGAGGAGCATCAACTGATCACGCCGCGACTCCATGTCGATGAAGTCGATGATCACGACACCGCCGATGTTGCGCAACTTGAGTTGACGGGCGATTTCGGCCGCCGCCTCACAGTTGGTCCAAAGCACCGTTTCCCGCGCATTGGCCGATCGGGTGAACGATCCGGAGTTCACATCGATCACTGTGAGCGCCTCGGTGGGCTCGATGATCACGTAGCCACCGGAGGGCAGATCAGCCCGGGGTTTGAGCGAATCCCGGATGGCCGCATTGACCCGGTAATGCTCGAGAATATTGGTGGACTCCGCGTGGTGCTCAACCAGGAGATTGGCCTGGTCGGCGCCGAGGAAGTCATTGACCCTGGCCACAGCCGCAGGCGTGTCAACGATGACGCGGAGCACTTCGGGGCTGTAGAGATCGCGCAGCACCCGATGGATGAAGTCCTCGTCGCGGTTCAGCAGCACCGGCGGGCTGGCCGTCTCGGCCGCTTCCTGGATGGCTTCCCACTGGCGCAGCAGGGCTTCGAGGTCGTCGATCAGCAATTCCTCGCTGATGGCCTCGGCCTCCGTGCGCACCAGCAGACCGGCGCCCGGTGGCTTGATCAGCACCCCGAGGGCCCGCAGGCGGTTGCGCTCGTTCTCGCCATTGATGCGGCGTGAGATGCTCACCCCCTGGCCATGGGGCTGGAGCACCAGGTAGCGGCCCGGCAGGGTGAGATTGCCGGTGAGCCTTGGCCCCTTGGTGCCGGTGGGCTCCTTCATCACCTGAACCAGCACCTTCTGGCGCGGCTCGAGCAACTCGGTGATGCCGGCCGCCCCTTTCCTCAGGCGCAGGGGCCCGAGGTCAGTGACGTGGATGAAGCCATTCTTTTCGCTTTCGCCGATGTTGACAAAGGCCGCATCGATTCCCGGGAGAACGTTCTCGACCCTGCCGAGATACACATCACCGATCTGATAACGGCCTTGGGCGACGACCAGTTCATCAACCCGTTCGTCGTTGAGAACCGCGGCGATGCGCAGTTGCTCCGCAATGACGATCTGCTGGGGCATGGAGGATAGTGGGTGGCTCAGTGGAGCCTTGCCATGGGATGGGGGAGGTTCCCCCGGGAAGCAACCACCCGCTTGGCAGAGCGTGCTGCAAGGCCGCTCGAGTGCTGCTGCAGGAGGAAGACGGAAGAAAAAGTCTGGAGAGGAGGCGACTCTGGAGGTTCATCCTCCGGATCACGTCAATGCTGCCGGAACTGGGTAGGTCCGACCAGAGCAGGGAACCGTGTCTACGGAATGATGGGCCGCGTGAGGCGTAGCCCGCTAGAGAAGCGTTTGCAGTTTCAGGAGCTACAAACGAGACTGCCGTCTTGCTGGGAATTTAGCATGGTGTGCAGCCGGGGGTGCCGCGTAGGAGGATGGGCAGCTGCTTCGAGAGCGCGCGGCCGCCGTGGTTCAGATCAACGCCAACTACCTCAAGCTCAAAGCGGGCTATCTCTTCCCGGAGATCGCCCGTCGGGTGAACCAGTTCTCCGCCACCCACCCCGAGGCACCCCTCATTCGCCTCGGCATCGGCGACGTGACCGAGCCCCTGCCTGAGGCCTGCCGCACGGCGATGAAAGCCGCCGTTGATGCCATGGGCAGCCGGGATGGATTCCACGGCTACGGCCCCGAACAGGGTTACCCCTGGCTGCGCGAAGCAATCGCCCGCCACGATTTCCAGTCCCGCGGCTGCAATGTGTCCGCCGAGGAGATCTTCGTCTCCGATGGCTCCAAGTGCGACAGCAGCAACATCCTCGACATCCTTGGGCCGGACAACCGCATCGCCGTGACCGATCCGGTCTATCCGGTGTACGTGGACAGCAACGTGATGGCAGGCCGCACCGGTGCTGCCGATGCCAGCGGCCGCTATGGCGGCCTCACCTACCTGCCGATCACGGCCGCCAACGGCTTCGTCGCCCCACTGCCCGATGGCAAGGTGGACCTGATCTACCTCTGTTTCCCGAACAACCCCACCGGCGCGGTGGCCAGCCGGGAGCAGCTCAAACGATGGGTGGCCTACGCCCAGGACAACGAGGCCCTGATCCTCTTCGACGCCGCCTATGAGGCCTTCATCCGCGACCCCGAGCTGCCCCATTCGATCTACGAGATCGAGGGAGCCCGCCACTGCGCCATCGAGTTCCGCTCCTTCTCGAAGAACGCCGGCTTCACCGGCACCCGCTGCGCCCTCACCGTGGTGCCCCGGGACCTGATGGGCAAGGGCCCAGGTGGCGAGCCGGTGGAGATCTGGAGCCTCTGGAACAGGCGCCAGAGCACGAAATTCAACGGGGTGAGCTACATCGTGCAGCGCGGCGCCGAAGCGGTGTACTCCCCCGATGGCCAGGCCCAGGTGAAGGGGCTGGTCGATTTCTACATGGAGAACGCGGCGATCATCCGCCAGGAACTCACGGCGGCAGGTCTGCAGGTTTATGGCGGCGAGCAGGCTCCCTATGTGTGGATCCAGGCGCCAGCGGGCCTCGATTCCTGGGGCTTCTTCGACAGGCTGCTGGGCGATGCCCACGTGGTCGGCACCCCCGGCAGCGGCTTCGGCGCCGCCGGCGAGGGCTACGTCCGCCTTTCCGCCTTCAACAGCCGCGCCAACGTGGAGGAGGCGATGGCCCGGATCAGCCGAAGCTGCCTGGCGGGTCCCGGCAAGGTTGCTGCCTAAATTGGACCATCCATTCTGCTGTGGCCATGTCGGTTGAAACGCCGACCCGCGCTCCCGGATGGGCCGCGGTGATCGAGAAGGAGGTGCAGCGGGTCCGCAAGCCATCCCCCCGCTACCGGGTGCTGCTGCACAACGATCCGGTCAACTCGATGGAGTACGTGGTCTCCACCCTGCGCCAGGTGGTGCCGTCCCTCAGCGAGCAGGACGCCATCGCCGTGATGCTCGAAGCCCACAACACCGGCGTCGGACTGGTGATCGTCTGCGATCTGGAGCCGGCAGAGTTCTACAGCGAAACCCTCAAGGGCAAAGGGCTCACCAGCACGATCGAGCCGGAGGGCTGAGTTGCCAGGCCTTGGCCAGGGAAGGCCCCACTGGCGGGGCACCCTGCTCTATGTGCCCTTGCTCTATGCAGCGGGCTGGTTGGGGGCACGGCCGCTCGGGCTGATCGCCCCTGGCTTGAGACCCGACCAGTTGGACCTGGCCGGACTGGTGGTGGCCCTGGCCCTGCTGCTGCTGACCTTGCCGGTGAGGCTGCGGCGGGCCTGGGGGGATCCCCGGCCCTGGCACAGGCTTGGACTGCGGCGGCCGCCCAGCGTGGCGCTGCGGACCCTGCTGCGGGGCCTGCTCAAGGCTCTGCTGCTGCTGGCCCTGGTGGCGGCTGTGCTGTTCGCCACCGGACAGGCCGCCTGGTCCTGGCGCCTGGGCTGGGGCGGTGCACTCAATGGCCTGGCCCTGACGGCCGGGGTGGGATTTGCCGAAGAGCTTGTGTTCCGCGGCTGGCTCTGGGGGGAGCTGGGGCTCCAGAGCGGTCCCCGGTGCTCGCTGCTCCTGCAGTCCGCGGTGTTCGCTCTGCTGCATCCCTGGTACCGGGTGGAGGGGCCTGGTGCGATCGGGCTGCTGGGGGGGCTGATCCTGCTGGGGGTCGCCCTGGCCCTGCAACGGCGCGCCGACGGCGGTGCTCTCTGGGGAGCGATCGGGCTGCACGGGGGGTTGGTGGGCGGTTGGTTCATCCTGCAGTCAGGGCTCCTGGAGGTTTCCAGCGCCGCACCGGCCTGGCTGGCCGGGCCTGGGGCCCCCAGTCCGAACCCGATCGGCGGGGTGGTCGGCTGGCTGGGGCTGGCGGCGCTGCTGCTGCTGCGCAGGTCGTACTGGCAGGAGTAAGCCGCTTCCCCAGGATCCGGGGGCTTCCAACGCACGCTTCAACGCAAGGCGGTGGCCAGGGCTCCACGGCCCTCCACAGGTGCCCGCAAGGCCTGCTCCAAGGGAGCCTGGCCGTAGTCACGCTCCAGGAGGGCCATCACGGTGCGGCCGAAATCCTGGGGATTGGTCTCGAAGGCCTCCAGACAGATCCGTCCGAAGGTGCTGCCCATCGGCTCGGGATTCCAGAGCAGCTTCCGGGCGGTCCAGGGCATCATGCTCATCGGGTTGTACCCAGGTTCGAGCAGGCCCTGCTCGAACCCGTACTGCTCAAGGTGGGTGTGGGGCTGAAGGCCGATGAAGAAAATGGCGGGCTCCACTTTGTCGGCGCCGAAGATCCGCTCCAGTTCCCGGTGATAGGCCACCGTCTGCCGAATCGTTTCGGGCCGCTCATCGATGACGTTGAAGGAATAATTCACCGAGACCTGCTGGCGGAAGCCAGCCTCGGCCAGAAGTTTGCAGTTCTCCAACACGGTGCGGAGGTTGTATCCCATCCGCATCTTGCGCACGAGCTCCTGGCTGCCTGAAGTGATGCCGATCTCGAAGTAGCTCATGCCCGTTTCCACCATCAGGGCGGCCAGCTCAGCATCGAGGTTGTCGGCGCGGATGTAAGCCGCCCAGTGGATATCGGTCATGCCGCCCGCAGCAATCGCCCGCAGCAACTCCTTGGCATCTTCGATGTAGCGGCGGGCGGGGATGAACTGGGCATCGGTGAACCAGAATCCCCTCACCCCTCGGTCGTAGAGGTCGCGCATCTCCGCCACCACTTCCTCTACCGGATTGACGCGCACCTGCTTGCCTTCGACCACGGTGTAGACGCAGTAGCAACAGTTGTGGGGGCAGCCACGCTTGGTCTGCACGCCCACGTAAAAATCCCCTGCCTCGAGGTACCAGTCGAGCTGGGGCCAGATCGAAGCGATGTAGTCGTAGTTGCACGCGGTTTTGACCAGGCCGGTGGGCTGCTCATGGACCAGCCCCGGCCGGGGAGGCTCCCCGACCACAAAACAGCGTTCGCCGGCCAGGGAGTCGCCACGGATGAGCTTCTCGAGCAGGGGCTCCCCTTCCCCCACGGACACCACCGTGCCCTTCGGCAGGATCTTGCCGAGTTGCTCGTAGAACACGCTCACGGCTCCGCCGCCGATCACCACCCGCGCAGCGGCCTGGAAACGCCGGGCCCGGCGCAGGGACCGGCGCACCAGACGCAGGTTGCGCCACAGCTCGCCATAGAACGCCGCCATCAGCCGCAGGCCCCCTAGGGCGCCGCGCAGTCGCCGCAACGGGTTCAAGGCGTAGAACACCTCGAAGGAGTTCTGCAGCGGGTTGCCACCGCGGCCGTCCACCGGGGCATAGATCTGGATGTCGCGCCAGGAAAACACCAGCACGGTGGGCCGGAAAGCCTCCACCTCCAGCAGCAGAACCCGCTCGACATCGAGCACCGGCGAAGCGGCCAGATCGAGGAGGCGCTGGGGCAGTGCAGGGAAGGCCTTGTGCAGGTGATCGGCCAAGTAGATGGGCCCGATCGGGAAGATCGGATTGCAGGGCAACCGGATCAGCAGGACCCTCTCACCACTGGGAGCTACCGGCAGCTGCCCGGAATCCTTCGGTTGGGAAGCGGCCCCAGTCATCGGCCCGTTCAAAGCGGAATCGGACGCTAACCAGCTGGATCCGGGGCCAGCGGACCAACCCGAAGCGAAAGCCTTCCACACACAGCGCAAAGATCCGTTACATTGCCCAAGGCGATGGGGCTGCTTTGCCAGCACCACAGGCTCAAGGAATCCTGCCTTCAAGCCAGATCGCCCTACTTCCTCGTCCCTTCGGGGGCACTATCTCTCGTTCTCATGACCTCAACCCTTCAGCAGCGCCAAGGCGCCTCTGCCTGGAGTCAGTTCTGCGAGTGGGTCACCTCCACCAACAACCGCCTCTATGTGGGCTGGTTCGGTGTGCTGATGATCCCCACCCTGC
>NZ_JAGQBB010000028.1 GCF_024345415.1 Synechococcus sp. Tobar12-5m-g
CTTTTTGGCCGTGGACTGCTCGTAATCACCAAAGCCGAGCTGCTTGATGCCCATGAACCCTGTTCACGCCTGCGATCACACGGCCATTCTCGCGCAGGGTGGTGGGGTTTTCCAGAGTCTCCCTAGGTTGAACGCCCCAATGCAGACTTCATCCTTGCTCCATCAGGTTGCGCATGATGTCCATCGATTGTTTTAAGTTTGTTTCATTCAGCTCGAAAAAGAGCGGCCGAAGCATTGTTGGAATTTCTGGATCTATCTTGATTTGATGCTTGACCAGCACCCCTCCTTTCGCTGGGGTGAGCGTCCAGCTCCCTTCGAAGCTGCGCATGCGATCGCCGCTGATCAGCCGGTAACGCATTTCTCGGGGGGGTGTTTCCGTGATGGCTAGCCTGGCCTTGATTCGCAGGCCAAAGGTATAAGAAGCTTGGTAGGTCTGAAGGACTTCTAGGCGGTTGCCTTGCCGACTGATCAGTTTCGATTGCTTGATGTCCGGCATCGCGCTGAACGTGGCCTCGTAGTTGGTGAGTACTTTCCAGGCATTTTGTGGGGTTGTTGCCACCAAAAATGAGGCCGTGTAGGACCCTTGGCTGCCCTTCAGCATGGCCTGGGCAGCAGGAGAAGCTGCTGGGAGTAAACCCCAGAGCAGCATTCCCACCAAGCTCACAGCTTTGACTCGGCCTGACAGCATGCTCATTACCAGCTTGATCGACCCTAGAACAACAGGGTCAACCGGCCCCCAAAGCGCACCTGGCTTTGGCCCACCAGCTGGCCGATGTCGAACAGGCCAATCGCGTTGCTCACATACACGTCGACCATGGCGAAGTCGCTCGGGACCCAGCGCAGGGCGGCGGTGCCGCTGGTTCCGGCTGAGTCGGTGTCTTCCTCAGCCACCAGGTTCACCTCGGGGATGAACTGGAACCAGCGGCCCAGTTGCACGTTGGCGCTCAACCCCAGGCCAAAGAGGTTGCTGAGGCCGGCCCAGGCCATTTTCGGATTGGCGTTCAGGGCCAGCCAGGGGGTGACCTCCCAGGTGCCCATGACTTCCGCGAAGGTGTAGCCCTGAAGGCTGTTCGGGTCTTCGTTGCGGCCGAGGGTGATGCGGCCTCCCCCGGAGAACGGTGCGCCACGCAACTGGCTGAAGGCCACGGCCTTGCCGCCGAAGCGCTGGGTGAAGCCGTTGTTGGAGGCGTAGAGGTTGAGGAAAGGCGTCACGGGGTCGATGCCGTTGTATTTGCCTCCACCCCAGATTTGAAACTGGAAATCGTTGGAACCGGAATAGCCAACGAAACCGAACTGGGTGCCGAGGGTGTCGGCATTGGCTGAGATCTGCACGGAGCCTTCCGGGGGCACCATGGCCGTGTTCACCGTGAGCCCGCCGATGGCCAAACTTCGCTGCCGCCGGCTCATGGCGATCGGCGGGGAATCCTCCGCCTGGATCGAGTACACGAAGCGGCCCGTGTAGAGTAGTTGTTCCTGGCTGGGCAGGGCGAGGAGGGCGGTGGCGGGGCTGGCGCCGAAGCCATTGGTGATGCTTCCCTCCAGGCTGATGCGAGGATTGATGGCGTAGTTGAGGCCGGCGGTGTAGATCGGCACTCGGCTGTAGTTTAAATTGGCATCGAAGCTGTTGGTGCCAGGCCCCAGCGGCAGCAGGCCGGAGACAAACAGGTTGAGCTGGGGCGAGGGCCGCCAGCTCAACCCGGCCGCCAGGGTGATCGAGGTGCCGTAGAAGGTGCCGGCCCCGCCCTGGCCAGCCCCCTGGGTGGCGGGAAGGAAACTGGCCCCGGGGGTGAAGCTCAGCTGCAGGGTGCGATTGAGTTGCCAGCTGAACGGCAGGCCGATCGAGCCCACGATGTTGTTGGTTTCAACCTTCTGGAGGCTGTTGTTGAAGATGTTGTTGGCCACCACACGACGGAAGGCAACCGTGCCCGGGCCGAAATCGAGGCCTCCACTGAGCACACGGAACTGCTCGAGCGAGCCGGTGATCGCCAGGGCCCAGCTGTCACCGCTGCCCAGTTGCCACTGGGCGGCTCCGCCGTACACCTCCCAGACGTTGCCGGGCTGGATCGGCTTGCTGGGGATCCGGGCGAACAGGGGGTCGTCGGCTTGGCTGTAGAAGCCGGAGAGCTGCAGGCGCCTGGTGAGGCCCACATCGATGCGGGCGTAGTAGTTCTCGGTGCCGGTGCCCGCGACAAGAAGATCGCTGTTAGGACCGCTGATCTGGCCATAGACCACCTGCAATGCCTCGGATTCCAGCTGGTTGGCTGTGGGCACGGCCAGGCCGAGCCGCAGCAGGGGCAAATAGCTGGAAGCTGGCGGCGGCAGGCTGCGGGCGAGGGCGAGGGCCTCGGCCGCCGTTTTGGGTGTTTTGTCTGGCTCGGCATTCTCCACAGCCAGACGGGTGGTGGAATCGGAGGCAACCTTGGCGAGGGCGTGGCTGAACGGGGTGGCGGGATCGGTGTCGTCTGGTTCCACGGCTACCCACTCGAGTCTCCGCCCACCGGCAGTGGGGTTGGTGGAGGAGGTTGATCCGTCGCCTGCCGCCTCCCACACCAACGGTGCGGCTGGTGGCGGCGCCGGAGGGCTGAGAGGATCTTGTGGGCTGCCTGGATCTGGAGTGGCCGCCGGCTCGATCGGCGCGACGGGGGGCACAAGCTCCCAGCGTGGACGGCCGGGGGTGATGGTGTCAGGCTCAGCCCGGGCGGGCAAAACGAGCAAGGCGTGCAGCAGGGGAGAGAAGGCCACTCCCAGCAGCAGCCGGAGGCGAGGTGCTGGCAATGGACTCACTGATCGAGCCAGCCCATCACCTTGCGGGCCCAGCTCTTGCCTTTGGGCTTGTTTTTGGTTGTGGCCGCCTTCAGGGTGTCGGTTGTTGGCTTCTCGCCAGGACTGTTGTCGTCGGGGCCGTAATAGGCATAGGCGGTGCGGTAGTCGTGGGAGCCATAGCCGTAACCCCTGCCGTAGCGGCCATACCCATACCCATACCCATACCCATACCCATAGGATCCATCGCGTTGTTTCTCCTCCTTGATCGCATTGGTGAGAATGCCGAGCAGGGGAGCGCCGGCGGTGCGGATGCGCTCGATCGATTCGCGGGGCAGGGAGCGGTCCACACGGGCAAGGCTGACGAGCAGCACCATGCCATCGAGTTGTTCGGCCACCAGCAGGGCATCGGCGAGGCCGAGCACGGGCGGGGTGTCGTAGAGGATCAGGTCGAACTGTCCGGATTCGGCCACCTCCCGCACGAAATCCGCCATCCGCGGTGATCCGAGCAGGCGGGCGGGGTCGGGGGGGCGGCGGCCGCTGGTGAGGGCAAACCAGTTGGAATAGCCAGGCACCGGCTGGATGGCGTCCTGCCAGCGGTCGGCATCGCCGCTGAGCAGGTTGGAGAGGCCGATCAGGTTGTCGAGGCCAAGGCGCTGGTGCAACTGGGCCTTGCGCAGGTCGGCGTCCACGATCAGCACACGCTGACCCATTTCTGAGAGGGTTTTGGCCAAGAGGATGTTCACCAGGCTTTTGCCTTCGCTGGGCTGGGAGCTGGTGATCGAGATCGAGCGCAGGGGCCGGTCGCTGTTGAGGAACCGCAGGCTGGTGTAGAGATTGCGGAAGGCTTCCTGGTAGAAGAAGCGCTGGTAGCCGATCGCCTTGCGCTGCTCCTCGGAAGCATCCGTGCTTGCTGGCGAGGAGCTCTTGTCGAGCTCGGCCAGCAGGAAGCGGCGATCTTCCCCGACCCCCTTGAAGAAAGCCACATGGGGCACGTGGCCCAGCAGGGGTTGCTTGAGGTCGTCGCGGACCTCGCTGGGGTTGTGGAAGACGTGATCGAAGCGGTCGCGAATCAGGCCAGCGGCGACGCCACCGATCAAACCGAGAATCACCCCCAAGGCAAGGTTTCGTGAAACGGAAGGCTTCACTGGTTTGGGATTGATTCTTGGCGGTGAGATCAAGCTCCAGGGCACGCTGCGCTGGGCGATTTCGAGTTGGAAGTTCTCCCTGGCCTTGATGAAGCCGGCCTGGTTCTCCTGGGCAATTGTGAGGCGCTGCTGCAGGCCCTCAAACTCCTTGATCAGGGCCGGCTGGAGCTGGAAGGTGGCGGTGTAGCCGGCGATCTGCCGCTCCAGGGACTTTATCCGGTTGGCATTGAGGTTCAGCGCGGCGGAAACCGCTTCCAGTTGGTTGCGTCGCAGCAAGGGGATCATGCCATCACGACGGGCCTGCAGGCCCCGCACGATCGCGGAGGAGGGGGTGAAGCGGGCCCGGGCTTCGGCCAGTTGCTGCTCCAGCTTGGTGAGCTGCTCCAGCAGGGCCTGGCCGGTTCCGGCCACGGACAGGCCTTCACCAATATTTTGCCTGACTTGGCCGGTGTTGCTGGTGCCGATGGCTTCCTGGAATCCCTGGGCTGTGAGGGTGCCGTTCTCAATCGAGCTCTGCACCGAGAGCAAACGGGATTGATCGGCCTTGAGCTCGCCAAGTTGATTGTTGAGGGTGGCCAGCTGGATTTTGAGGGCTGCCCCTTCTTCGATCGGCTGGAGGAGGTTGTTCTTCCGCCGGAAGCTGGCCAATTCGGCTTGGAGCCGGTTGGTGTTGGCCTCTAACGAGGGAGCCTGCCGATCCAGGAAGTTCAAACCTTCCGTGAGCCGCTGCTGCCGCTGGGCGAGCGAATACTTCAGGTAGGCCTGGCTGAGATCCTGCAGGAGAAGCTGGTCGGTTTTGGGATCCTTGCCGGTGATGCTGATCTTGAGAACTCCTTCCGCTTCGCTTTGGCGCGTGCCGCCGGTTGCGATCTTGATCCGCTTATCCAGATCCTCGTAGGTTTCGTCGAATTTCTTGGCAATCGGCTCAAGCAGAAGGGGACTTCTGAGCACCTCAATCAAGGTGGGGGTATCAGCGCTTTTGTTGCCAAGGGCCAGTTGCTCGAAGATTGTGCCTGACCCGAGGCCAGCGGCACTTCCTCGGTTGTTATCCCCGGCTTCGCCCACGGGATCGGTGATCAACAGATCCAGGGTGCCTTCGTAGACGGGGGCAAACAGGCGTTGGTAGGCGGTGATGATCAGGGCTGCGGCCACGATGGCCCCAGCTGTTGCAGCCACGAGCCGGCGGCGGCGCTTGAGGGAACGCCAGAGTTCTGAGAGGTCCACCTCCCCGCCCTGTTCGCCTGAGGGGAGTTGCTGCACCTCCACCCATTGAACGGGATTGGGCTCCGCCATTGCCGTGGAGATGGCCCCCGTAGCATCTTTCGGGACAGGAAAGGGGGCCAGTCTGGGAATCAGGTTGGACAATGGCCATCACTCGTCAGGGGCTTACTCTAAGGGGTACGTTGGAGATGGGTCTTTGATGTTGTTGACTCCCAGTCAAATGGTTGGATCGCAGAATCCGAGAGGCATATGAAGATTAAGACATTAATTTTCTTTTGGTTGCTGCTGGCGTTCCAGAACTTGGCCTCAGCTGCTGCTGAACCTATGGCACCCCGTCAACAGGTGGCACCTTCTGCTCCCAATGCAACTAAGGCACAACCCCAATCCGTTACGCAAGATGACTCCTACATTTTAGGGGCTGGCGACGGCCTTGATCTCAAGCTCTACGACGCTCCAGAGCTTTCCGGAACGGTCGAAGTGCTGAGCGACGGAACCGCCAGCCTGCCGTTGATCGGAAGCGTGCGGCTCACAGGGCTTACGCTGTCGCAAGCCAATTTCTGGCTCACCACCCTCTTCCGCGCCCAGATGCAGCGGCCGGATCTCTTGCTCAGAGTTGTTCGGCCTCGTCCGATCCGGGTGGCCATGGTGGGCGAGGTGCAACGCCCTGGTGTGTATTCGTTGACCACCAGTGAGGTGAGCCAAACGGAGGGAGCACCCTCTACAATAATTAGTGGGTTGCCAACCGTTGTGGATGTGATCCAGAAAGCCGGTGGCATCACCCTGAACGCTGATCTCCGCTCCGTGATCCTGCAGAGGAGGTTGCCGGGCGAAACACCGGCGTTCAAGCGGACCAGGCTTGATCTGTTGGCACTGGTTCAGCTTGGCGATCAGCTGCAGAACCCCTTGCTGTTTGATGGGGATACCTTGCGGATTGAGAAGGCGGAGCAGCCGGTGAAGGAGGCCATCGAGCTTGCTGCCGTGAACCTCTCGCCCCAGGAGATCACCGTGAACGTGGTGGGAGAGGTGAAAAAGCCTGGCCGGTTGCAGGTGGCTGCCAACACCCCGCTTGTGCAGGCCGTTCTGGCCGCTGGTGGCACCGACGCCTGGCGAGCTAGCCAGCGCCGGGTGGAACTGATCCGCATCAACCGCAATGGCACCGCCACCCGTGATTTGTTTGCCTTGGATCTCAGCCAGGGTGCGTCGAATGCCAAGAATCCTCCCCTGCGCAACGGGGATACGGTGCTGGTGAACCGGAGTGGTTTCGCGGTGGCCTCCGATGCGATTGGCGCCATAACCCAGCCATTGACAGGGTTGGTTAATGTTGCCACACTATTCCGCCTGTTGAATCCCTGATGTTCAGGATCAGTTGGGTGCTGACAGACGCTTTGGCTGTGGGACCGGCCCCCAGAGCTCAGCGCCATCTGGATCGGCTCGAAGGTGAGGGTGTGAAGGCGGTGCTAAGCCTGGCTTCAGCGGACGAGGCTCCATTGGCCCTTGGGATCGAGGAACGGTTTGCCTGGAAAAGGCTGGTCCTCCCCGATCATCGAAGCGAGAGGGTGGTGCAGCCTGATGAGTTAGCCCAAGCACTTGAATTGGTGAATGGTCTCAGACAGCATGGATCCGTTTTCGTGCATTGCGTTGCCGCCATGGAACGCTCCCCCTTGGTGTGCATTGGTTGGCTGATGCAAGAAAGGCACTTAAGCAGGGAGCAAGCTCTTGACTATCTCATGCAGGTGCATCCTGGGACGAATCCGCTTCCGGAACAGCTCTCGGCACTAGATACATTCACGCATTAATTGGGAGCTGAGCGTGTAGAAATCAACACAATCACAAACTTCATAAAATTTGGGAGTATGGTTTTAATCGGTGAGTCTGTGAAGCTTGGCTCCAGTCCCCGTTCTATTTTTTATATTATTCCCATATCTCAAAATATTGTAACTTGAAATATTAGTTTCTCTAGGAGGTAATCCAAGCTTACCACTTCCAATTCCCTAAAGACGCCCAGCTTTGCAAGTTCAAATTTGTATTTTAAATCTTGAGCAAGATAATCAAGTTGATTCTCGTGATTATCATGGCATAGGATTGTACCTGTCCATAGCCTTGGCTGGCAAGTTTTCGTTGAAATTGCACGGATAGCTCTTTAGTTATGAGGTTGTTATTTCTAAATCACTCATTCACTTCCTAAGCTCTTCTTGACATGACAATATTTGATCATCCCAAGCTGGCTCCACTGAGAATGCTCTGGAGCGCCATAAGCCCGCGGCGGCGCCGCCAGCTCTTGGGGCTTCAACTCCTCAGCATTCTGGCTGCGATCGGGGAGGTGGCCAATTTGGGGGCGATTCTGCCATTCCTAAAACTGCTGGCCAGTCCCGATGAGGGTCTTAAATTTTTGGGCCCTCTCGCGGGACCCCTGCTTAACCTGCCCACCCAGCATCTGCTGCTTTTCCTGGGGTTGGGCTTTATTGCAGTTGTGGTTGTGAGCTCCCTGCTCCGGGTGGCCACGATTCACCTTCAGCTGCGCCTGGGAGGGTTGATTGCATTGGATCTGGGGGATCAGGTGTTCCAGGCGGTTCTGGCCCGACCCTACTCCTGGCATCTCCAAAATAACAGCAGCAAGATCCTGGCCCACCTCACTAATGATGTAAGCCAGGCTTACGTCAGCATTCAAGCGTTTCTGGTGGTGGTGGTGAATCTGTGTATCGTCCTGCTTTTGGGAGCAGCCTTGATCTCCCTGTCACCGGTGGTGATGGGCTTGGTGAGTATCCTGCTCGCAGGTTTTTATTTGATGGTTTTTCGATTAACTCGCCGAAGCTTGCAGATTAACGGGGTTGCTTATACTGTTAATTACCAAGCCAGCTTGAAGGTGGCCCAGGAGGGTCTGGGGGGCATCCGTGATGTGTTAATTGACCGGACCCAGGGTTATTTTCTGGAGGCTTACCATCAAAGGCAACGCCTTTTCCGCCTGGCGTTTGCTTCGATCAACATCCAAGCCCAGGTGCCCCGCTACCTGATAGAGGGATTTGCCGTGATCCTTATCGTGGCTCTCTCGCTGTTTCTGGCGATGTCCGGTGAGGGCATTGAGCGCCAGCTGCCTCTGCTCGGAACCTTGGTCCTGGGGGCCTACCGACTTCTCCAGCCCCTGCAACAGTGCTTCGCTGCCCTGGGCAGTATCCAGGCCTATCAGGCCTCAATCAATATCCTGGGGCCATTTCTTAGCAACACCCACTATCTCGCTGACGTTCAGCCTCCCGCTCCTGCACCTGGATTCCATTCTGACAAAACTTCACCAATCGTGCAGTTTCAGAACCTGAGCTTCCGCTACCAGCCAGATGGTCCACTGGTGCTGAAGAATGTTGAATTGAGTGTTTACTCCGGTGAGCACCTGGCTTTTGTGGGCGGCACAGGAAGCGGCAAGAGCACCTGCAGCGATCTCATCCTTGGTTTGCTCGCCCCCAGCACAGGCAGTATGTTCGCAGGAGGCGCCGACCTGCACGCCACCCCCGGCCTGCTTCAGTCTTGGCAGACCAAGGTGGCCCATGTCCCTCAGCACATCTATCTTAGTGATGCCAGCTTCACCGCCAATATCGCCTTCGGAATTCCCAACGATCAGATTGATACCCACCGAGTTCGCTATGCTGCTGAGCAGGCCCGCATCGCCGAACTGATTGATTCAAGTCCCGATGGGTACGCGACCTTGGTGGGGGAGAGAGGAGTACGCCTGAGTGGTGGCCAGCGCCAGCGCATCGGCATCGCCAGGGCGCTTTACAAGCAAGCCCAGCTGCTGGTCCTCGATGAGGCAACAAGCGCCCTCGACAATCGCACTGAAGCGGAGGTGATGGAGGCGATCGAGGAGCTCGATCGAGGCCTAACGGTTATTCTGATCGCCCACCGTCTCTCCACCGTGCGCAATTGCGACAGGATTGTGGTGCTTGAGAAGGGTTGCATCAGCGGCATCGGCCGATATGAGGAGCTCGTATCCAGCCATTCCGGCTTCAAGGCCATGGCGAATCAACCTTAACAACTCACCACATGAAAGCCGTGATCCTGGCAGGTGGCCTCGGCACCCGCATCAGTGAAGAAACCCACCTCAAGCCCAAGCCCATGGTGGAGATCGGTGGCAAGCCGATCCTGTGGCACATTCTCAAGCTCTACAGCCATTTTGGCATCAACGAGTTTGTGATCTGCTGTGGTTACAAGGGATATGTCATCAAGGAGTATTTTGCTAATTATTTCCTGCACATGAGCGATGTGACTTTTCACATGCGCACCAATTCGATGGAAGTCCACTACAAGACGGCCGAGCCCTGGGAGGTGACCTTGGTGGACACAGGTGAATCCACCCTCACCGGAGGCCGCCTCAGGTGCGTTCGGGAGTATGTGGGGGTGGATACGTTCTGTTTCACCTATGGCGATGGAGTGGCCGATGTCGACATCACTGCACTGATCGCACACCACCGCCATTCTGGCCGCCTTGCCACTCTGACCGCTGTGCAGCCCCCTGGTCGTTACGGTGCTCTCCAGCTCGCAGACGAGAACGCGATTTGTGGCTTTCAGGAAAAGCCTCAGGGCGATGGCGGTTGGATCAATGGTGGCTTTTTCGTCTTAGAGCCTGAGGTGATCGACCGCATCGAGGGCGATGACACTGTGTGGGAGCAAGAGCCGCTCAAGGGACTGGCGGCCGAAGGCCAGCTCGGTGCCTATCGCCATCACGGCTTCTGGCAACCGATGGATACGCTCCGTGACCGTATTCACCTGGAAGATCTCTGGCAAACCGGCAAGGCCCCCTGGAAGCTCTGGTGATGCTGGACTCCTCCTTTTGGCGGGGTAGGCGTGTGCTGCTCGCCGGCCACACAGGCTTCAAGGGCAGTTGGCTGGCCCTCTGGCTAACTGAGCTGGGCTCGATCGTCACCGGAATTGGCCTCGAACCCGAAGCAGCCCCCCATCAGCTGCAACTTGCTGAGTGCATCGATCACCACATTGCAGATATTCGCCATCTACCTGAGCTTCAGGAGATGACTTTGGCTAGTGATCCTGAGGTGATGCTTCACCTGGCCGCCCAGGGCCGACTGAAAGTCAGGCACAAGGCGGCTGGTGCGGCCATGCTGGTGTCGGTTTTGTTGGGACTGCTCTCGTCCCTTGGCCCAGCTTTCTGACAGCCCTGATCTGATCGCCTTTCTCCAGGCCTTGCCGGAGGGGCGTAAGCGCCGAGGGGTGCGTTACCCCCAGTGGTTGCTGATGTTGATGGCCATTCTTGGCATCCTCAGCGGGTGCCGCAGCGCCAGGGATATGGAGCGTTTTGCCAAGCCGCAGGCTTCCCTGCAGGAATAGCGGCATCACCAGGCCTTCGGTTCCGCTCTGGATCTGGAGATGCCCAAGACACCCTGCGATTCCACCTTCCTCTACCTGTTTGAGCGGGTGGAGCTGGCGCAGCTGTTCGGGTTGCTCAGGGAGTGGATGCTCGCCCAGATCGCTGATCAGAACAAGGACTTCGACCAGCTCATCTGTGTAACCCTTAGGCTTCCGCGAAGCGGTTGGCAAAACCTTGAGAGGCTCAGCTGCTCAGCTCGATGGCGCCACTCGGTTCGTGACCCAGGTCACGCTCTACGCCCGGGAGCTGGGCGTGGCGATCGCCCAGAGCTCCTTTGACACCGGTGAATCCCACGAGCGCGCGGCTCTGAAAGCCCTGCTGAGCACTCTGGAACTCGAGGGTGTGCTGATTCAGGCGGATGCGCTGCACACCTTGACGTGACCCCCATCCGTGGTCCAGTTCCTATGAGAGCTGGTGGGGTGGTCAGGCCGCCTTCCATTGCTGGAGGACTTCCAGGGGCGTACGCCCCTGGAGCGCCGAATGCGGTCTGTATGTGTTGTACTCGATTCGGTGCTGCTCTGCCAACACCTTTACCTCGGGTAATGAGGCAAAGAGCTCAATATTCAGGAATTCATCCCTGAATCGGCTGTTGAACGACTCCACGAATGGATTCTCCCAGGGTGATCCTGGGGGGATGTAAGCCGTGCCTGTGCCACTGCCTGTGCACCACTCCTGTAGAGCATGGGCAATGAACTCAGGTCCATCGTCCATCCGCAGATGGGTGGGTGCTGGATACTGCCTGAGAAGTTCCTCAATGGTGTCGATCACATCGACAGCTTTGCATCGTCTGCCGACACGAATGGCCAGGCACACGCGGCTGTATTCATCCACGATATTCAGGAACTTCAGCCTTCTGCCATCCATTGTCTGGTCGAGCTGGAAGTCGATCGCCCACACGTGGTGCGGGTACTCGGCTCTCAGCAGCTCCCGGGAGCCGTCTGTGGGCCGTAAGCGCTTTCGCTGGCGTGGCAGGGGCCGCTGGAGACCCTCCTCGCGCCAGATCCGTTGCACCCGCTTGTGATTGACCGTCCAGCCCTCTAGTCGCAGGCGCCGGTAAACCAGGCGTCGACCCCAGCGCACGTGGCGCCGGGCCAGCCCCCGGATCCGCTGCCTGAGCTTGTGCTCCTCGATGGCCACCACGGGCACTGGACGGCGCTGTGTGGAGCGGTTCTGGCCCGCCAGATGGCAGGCACGCCGCTGAGAAGCCCGGAATCGTTCCTGCAGGACAACAACAGCCGGTGACTTTCAGGAAAGATGTCACTCTTGGGCTGCTCTTCAAGCGGCCTGAGCCAATGGTACCGCCAGTCCCGTCTTCGTCTCTTCTGGTGGCTTGTTGATCCACACCACCTCTGGCTGGCGCCAGCAGCGGGTGGATCGGCTCCATCGACGCGGATGCTTCTGCCGGGCCTTCTCGTAGACAAGGGAGCGCCGCCGGCAGAGTTCGGCGGCGTGGCCGCTGTAGCGCTGGTGCGGCGTCACGAACTTGATGCCGCTGTGACGGTGCTGGTGGTTGCACCAATCCACTAACGACACCACCCACCTGGAGCACCAATGTGCAGGGTAGCCTCAATCTGCTAGAGGCCTTGCGAGTGCTGGGCCATCCTTGTGCTGTATCGTGCTGGGCAACCTGAAAACCATCCTCAGCGGTAGCTTTCATGCCTTCAACTTTGTCAAGTACGCCAGACGCTACCTCCGCTGCTTCTTCTTCCGCTTCAACAGGCACTTTGCAATGGTTGAGATGACAGAACGGATTGCCAATGCGGCCTGCTGCTGCATGCCCTGCACGGAGCACAATCTCAAGTTTGCGGAGGCTTATGGGTAATCAAGTAAGACATTCAATAGCAAAAATCAAATTATCACCAATGAATAATACCAAGATCCCACGTATCTCATTAATCGGTTTCGGTAAATTTGGTAGACAATACTATTTTGAGCTTTGCAGGCTAGAAAGGGAGCATAAAATACAAATATGCGCCATTGCAACACGGACGGGAAATGCAAACGGAACAAACATTAATCACAGAGTCTATGATGAAGCCACTTACAGAGAGCTAGTATTAATAGGCCAAATAGATATATTTGTAGTGGTAGTACCTATGCGAGTTCGAGTAGGCATAATTGAACATTACAGCATGCTGGGAAATGTGCTTGTCGAAAAACCTGTATGCACTTCGCGTAAAGAAGTGAATGACATAATTAAAGCCCAAGGCAAAACATCTTTTGCCATAGAGGTTTCTCAAATCTTTAGGTATCATCCAATTGCAATAATGCTCAAGGATCATATTGATGATATAAGTCATAATATTGTAGAGATTGAATCAGTTTTTGTCAATTCTACAAGGCATTCATATCCAGATGATCAAGTAAAACAACATTTGACGGCCGAGATGAATCATATGCTTGACTTAGCATTCTACCTCACTGATACTTGGAAATGTAAAGTATCACTATCTCTCAGTAAGCAGAATTTAATTGAGCTGGCGTGTATAAATGTAAGCAACAACCTTTGTATCCGATCCACAGCTGGATGGGCGGATACTCAAGAAAATCAACGTACACTTAACTTCATGTCGAATGATTTGTATTCAATTAAGTGTGACTTTGTGCATAATACAGTTTCATATTTAAAACCAGGTGAGTTTCATAAAGAACACTTCAAAGTGACCGGTTCGCTCATAGCTGCCCAACTTAAAGACTTCATCCAGCATTGTGACATTCCTACGGGTGAGCACCAACAATCTCAGGCAAAGGCTAATATCAGCCAAGCCCTTCAACTAGTTTCTCTTCTATATCCTAGGACGTCAAAGAGTCCATCAGCATCTATTAAAAAAAGAGTTGCAGTTATAGGAGGTGGAATATTTGGCGCAACAATCGCAATAAGAATGGCAAAAACTTTTGAAGTTGATCTATACGAGACGGCTTCCGATTTATTGACAGGTGCAACCCTGAATAATCAATGGCGTCACCACTCCGGCTTTCACTATCCACTTTCACATGAAACCATTAAAGAAATTGTTGAGCACAAGGCCTTGTTTGAACACAGTTACTCGGATTGCATCCGACGAGATGCACAGAGCTTCTACTTTGTATCAACCTGGGCCCAGGAAATTAATGCTAAACGTTACTTAGCCTCCATGAATCTTTTTGGATTAAAATATGATATTGTGAGTTGTCCACGGTGGGTAAATCCAGAGTCAGTATCTTTATCGCTGTTGACAGATGAAGCAGTCTATGACATTTGTCTTCTCCGTGAAAAAATAAAAAACAAACTCTGTGACTTGAATGTAAATGTACTTACAAGCCATGAAGTAATAAAGGTTGATATTTCGACTTGTAAAAAAATCGTTTTTTCCGTCAGTAGAAATGCTTCATCAAATCCTAAGCATAATACCTATGACTTTATTGTCGATTGTACGAATGGCTTGGGATGTTATGAATTATGTGGCTTGCCTGATTCTGATATGAAAGTAAGAGTAGAGCTTGTCGAACTTATTGAGCTACAATTGGATTTACCTAAGCTCTGCTTAACATTTATAGATGCACCATTTATGTCGTTAACCACAATGGGCAATGAGGGTGACTTTATGTTATCCCATAGAGATCATTCTCTTCATGCTCGCTACTTCGTTGCTGGAAATGACAAAAAGACTGCTCTATCCCAAGTTCCTTTGACTTCCTCCTATCAAAATCTTTTTGCAGCTGCTAAGGAGTATATTCCTGATATCTCCAAAGCGACCTATAAAGGTTCACGTTATGCATGGAAAGGGATATCTCCATATTCTAAAGAGGTATGGGAGAGGCCAACTGTAATCAGGGACCATGGATTTGGTTTGATCTCAGTGATCGCAGGAAAGATACTAACCTCAGTATCAAATGCTAAAGAGGTAGAGCAACTCATTTTAAGCTATTGCTAAGGAATCTCTCGTCAACGCCGATCAGCCATGCTGCATTGATATGGTAATAATCAACACTAATGAATTTGTGCGCAGTAAGGCGTAACTCGAGTATTCATTCCTTCTTGAATGAAAGGCACAACAGCCCAAGTGTATTAAATTTGCACCTGATTAGATTTTTGATTTGCTTAGATCCAAGCCAACGCTTCAATTGATTAGTACTCTCCATTATAAATGCGTCAAGCATGAAAAAACACGCAATCCTCTTTTCTGGGCTATTAAGATGCATTGATAACAATCTATTTGCCTTCCTCGATAGCTGCAAGACTTGTTCAAAAATCTTTGTTGTCACTGAGCGCAGCTTTCAAGATGATGCAGAAATCTTAGTATCCCGTTATGATGCTATTGTCTTTTATATTGAAGATGCAGCAGAAGCTGACATAGGTATATCAAAGTCTCAATTTCGTATTCTACACCCGGAATACATAAAGCTAGAGTATGCGCTACGGAATCTGGTCACATGGGAAGCGGACAACCAACATTCTTTTGAGTACATACATAGATTGCGCTCAGATTGCATCTATACTATGAGCTTTAATGACTACATTAAGCCTCTTACTGAAACTCAACTGAACGAAAATATTCTACTCCTTGAATGGGCTAGTAACTATAGCGGCCGAAGAGAGTCTATGTTAAAGTTGCTGGGTCATACAGAATTTCAAGTTAAATATAGAACAAATAAGATTTTCTTCAATTATATTACAACTCAGATGAATGTTCAAGCCCTTGCGGACTCCTCTTATGAAGATCCCTTTCTCTTTAGCTTTCCTGTTGCTATTCTGAATTCTAGAGAGAGTATTCCTGTTTTTCAGGATAAGATAAGGGAAGAATTTCCATCATATATTTATGCTATAGAAAGCTTCATAAGAAGGCTTCGAGTTGAGACAATCCCAGACGTAATGTACGAATGCCTAAAGGGTAAAGATTCGAAGGAATTAGTTAGAGCTTACAATAGTAATTGGCGTCCCTACTATCCTGAGCATGTTTTCTTTCTTTATATTAACTATCAGGGTTTGTCAGCTAGATCATATCCATTGAAACATTCCCAGCGATCTTTGAAGTTTTCAAGACATGCAGCCACACCATTTACTGTGACAATATTTAATCAAATCCAAGCTGGAGATTTTGGTTTCCTTGAGACTTCTTATTCATGGAAAACTGAGATTAATCGATTCATAGACGCAGGAGGTAGCTTGCATTATGCACTCGACAAATTTACTTACATTAATCTATCTTTGCTTTCGGACTCTGCTTGTAGACTCCTGTACGACATTATTGACTTATTGGATCAACCTAAATTCCTAACTTTTTACCGCAAAGACTTTGTCGACTCAATATCGGCCAGGGGCGTCGAGCCACCAAAATGCCTGCAATTATACATTAACAAATCCGCATCTATTCAAAAACCAGGATCTGGCTCCATCCAGGGCCTCCTAAAAGTATGTCAGCATACATATTGGCGCTTCCAGCATGGGTTAATCCTTCGGAGAAGGCTTCGCCTACTTTTGCAACGAGTAAAATGTTATCTTTGAAAACTGATGAACCTGTATCGAGGATTGGAGTTTGGCCTCCTGGAGCCGGCCTGCAGGGGCAAGCTGCATACCGCCCCATGCTGCTGAGTTGTAACCGGTCAGAGGACGGGATAGCTCTCAGCGAAGGTCGGCCCCGCTGACCCCTTGACGGTAGCTTGATGCCCGCTTGCATCTCAGAATGAGACTGCTTGCGATGGACGCTCCTCCTGCTGGGATTTCAGAAGCGGATTGGCTGGCGACACCAGCCGCCCTCAGAGCCCTGATCCCGTCCCAGCAGGATAAGATCGTGGAGCTTAGCGTACATCTAACCGCCCTGGCTACGGAGCTGGCCACCCAGCGAGAGGCGGCTCGGTTGCAGCAGCGTGAGGATCCCGAGCCCTTGCGCCATCAGGTGATTGAGATTCCGCCGATCACGCCGCTGGTAACCTGTTACCGGCTTTATCGGTTGGTATGCCCCTGCTGCTCCACCAGCACCGGTGCCTCGTTACCAGCGGATGTGGAAGCGAGCCATGACGGCCCCTGCTCAGTGCCCAGGTGGGTTTGCTGGCTACCGCCTTCTCGTTGCGTTTCAGCAAGACCCAGGCTTTGCTCGATCAATTGCTGGGGGTGGAGATCAGCTGCGGAACCATCGCAGCGATCCGTCTGCGTCTTAGCGTAGCCCTGGCGCAACCGAAGGCAGAAGGGCTGCAGGCCGCCCGCCAGCTGCCAGTGGCGTATGTAGATGAAACCGCCGGCGCCCCTATTGGCAACGCCGACGGATGCAATCCAGTTCGCAAGCGCGGCTGGCAGTGGGCTGACTGACCGACACAAGTCCGAGAAGCCATGCAACAGCATGGGTCTCAGGTCATTGGGTAGGCGGGGAGCCATGAGACGTTGGGGTTTTCAGACCAAACCAACACCCAGTGGTTTCCCACGCCCGGCTCCATGCTGAGCTGATTGGCCTCCTGCCTCAACACAGCCCGTTCTGCGACCAGCGTCATATGGTGCTGCTGGGACAGATGGTGGCCCGGCTGCTGCTGAGTCAGACGGTCTGCTTTGACCGCTGGATGCCCGTGTTGCCTCTGGTCCATTGCCTGGCGGTCATTTGGTAGCGACGCTGCCAACGTTGGCTGAGCAATGCCCGCATCGATGGGGAGGCGCTCTATGTCCCTCTGGTGCTCTGGGCGATCCAGCACTGGCAGAAGCCAGGCCAGGCCTTGCATCATGCGCTCGGCAGGGCCATTCCGCTGCTCTGGCAAACGATGGAGCATCCCAGTGCCAGCGTCAGCTCTGAGATCTTGATTGCTGTGCTGGCGCGACCCGATCTGCTCCTGGTGGAGTTTGACACCATCACGCTGCTGGCGGATCGCTCTTTCCCCTGCGCCGAGCTGCTGGGCTGGTTCGACGGAAAACCCCGTTGGCAGGTCGAGATGCGCATGCGGGCAGACACCTGGATTCACGGCACCGCAGCGCCGATGGGCCGTGAGGTGTGGCTGCTCCGTCTGCCGCGCAGGAACTGCCGCAGATTTCGGAATGTGCAGCTCTGGGACGACGGTTCCCAGGAGGCCAATCTGCTGCTCGCTCACCCCAGCGGCATCGTTGTGGATGAGCCCTGGTAGCTGGTCAGCAACGCAGCGACCACGCTGGATCTGGTCTGGAGTTACGCAAGGTGCTTCTGCTGTGAGCAGCTGCTCCGCGACCAGAAATCAGCCCTCTTCCAGCTGGAGAGCAGCGGTCTGCGCGACCTGCAGCGGATCTATCAGCTGCTGCTGGTGATCGCCATTGCCGTGTTGGTGAGCAGCCTCCAGGGTGATGCGGTCAGCCTGGATGGCCTGCGCCATCAGGTGGATCCCCACTGGCAGCGGGGCATGAGCTTTGTGCGGATCGGCCTGCAGTGGATGCTGCAGTGCGTCGCCAATGCCAGAACGGCTTCCATGGCTTGGATGCCGATCCCGCTGCACGAGCTGGAGCCCTTCATCCCCAGTCGTGGCGTACAGAGCCGCCAGCATCAGCCCTGGTTCACTCGCCTTTAGCTGCCCCCAAGGCCACGACCTGAGCAAGCACAGCAGCCGGCTGTCGCATGACGGTCTCGACTGATTTTTTCGGTCAGCCAGGGCAGTGGGTCATGGTGAGCGCCGTGGTGACGGTTTTCCTGCAGGGGCTGAGCCGCTCGACGGCTGCTGCGATCGAGCTGCTCGGGAACGCCTTTGGCGGCATTGTCGTGAGCGATCGCTTTTCTGCCTACAATCACATGCAAGTCTTTCAAAGGCAGCTGTGCTGGGCGCATCTGATCCGTGATCTCAACGCCATCACAGGCCTCCAAGTTCCCAGCGCCGACTTCGGAGCGGAGCTGCTGGACCTGCAGCAGCAGCTTTCGTCCTGTGGTATCGCTACAAAAACGGCACGATCGACTGGTCCACGTTGCAGCTGGCCTGCCGGCCGATCCGTCAGGCGTTTGTGGCCACGCTGCAGCGGGTGGTGCATCTAGCCTCACATCGCCGCGAGCGAACGCCGTGGGCCAAGACGGTGTGCACCTACCAGCAGCTGCTCCAGGTGGCCGATGGCCTGTAGACCTTCCTGGACATCGATGTCGTCAAACCCACCAACAACACCGCGGAACGAGCCCTGCTCCAGTCGGTGATTCAACGCAAGATCAGCTATGGCGTCCGATCGGCCAGCGGCGCCATCTGCCGCAGCCGGTTGCTCACGGTCACCACCACCCTCAGCCCACAGGGGCGGGATATTTGGGGATTTCTGGAACAGGCCTGGATCGCCCATCACCCCGGTGGGGTGATGACATCACTGCTGCCGGATCCCTGAGTTCAGCAGCAAGGGCAGCACTGCTTCTTTGCCCGTTCAGCGATGAGCGATCAGGCGTGCATTCGCGCGGCGGCGCGTCCCGACCACTGAATGGATACCATTTGTTATGTCACTAAATTCCGCGCAACCTAGATTAATTCGTGAATAACCCTGCTCTTCGCATCCCTGTTACCTTGCTCGGCCAATCAGGCTGCAAGCTCGAGTTTCCTTGTGCTACATGTTATGTAGACCCATACCTTTCAAACTCCGTCCAGCTACTCGACGCCCCTGACCTCGAGCGCCTAATTCCAATCCCTTTCCTGCCGGAGAGCGTCACTGATGCTGACTGGGTTCTTATCACCCACCAGCACATCGATCATTGTGATCCGCACACCTTGCCCAAGCTGGCTGTGTCTTCACCAGAAGCCCGCTTCCTCGCACCACAGCCCGTAATCGAGATTCTGCGTGGGTGGGGAATTGCCCCAGAGCGGATTCAGAAAGCCGAGGAATGTTGGGGCGATCTCAGTCTTAGTCTTAAAGTACGCGCAATTCCGGCTGCTCATCCGGAAATAACTCGTGATTCCGAAGGTAATCTTCATCAGGTTGGATACCTGCTCGAGTATCAAGGCAAACGGCTCTACCTAGCTGGCGACACTTTTGTTCGTCAGGAGATTCTCGACACCCTTTTGATCGAGGGGCCCATCCACACCGCCTTTTTGCCCGTCAATGAACATAATTTCTTTCGCGGGCGCCGTGGCATCATTGGTAACTTATCTATCCGTGAGGCATTCCAATTCGCCGAAGAGATAAGCGTCCAACAGGTTGTTGCCGTTCATTGGGACATGTTCGCAGCCAATGCTGTGGATCCGGATGAGATTCGCTTTATTCATCAGCGGCTTAAGCCTGGCTTCAGCTTGCTTATGCAGACCAAAGTGCTCAATCTCTCGGATGCGCGAATTAGCATTATCATCCGCACCCTAAACGAGGCAACATACTTGGATGAGCTGCTCCATAGTGTCGCTGCGCAAAAGACCGAGGGCCTCGGTTACGAGGTTGTTTTAGTTGATTCCGGTTCGACCGACGGGACCCTTGAGATTGCCGAACGCCACGGCTGCATCATCCGTCATATTAGCCGTGATGAGTTTTCCTTCGGTCGTTCGCTCAACATTGGCTGCGAGGCTGCCAACGGAGATCTGCTAGTCTTTATCAGCGGGCACTGCGTGCCTGCCGATGAGCATTGGCTCCAGCAGCTCTGTCAACCGCTGCTTGACGGGCACGCTCACTATACTTATGGCAGCCAACTAGGTGGTCCTTTAACTCAGTTCAGCGAATCCCGCATCTTTGGCAAGTACTACCCCGAAGATCCCTGCCAGGCACCCAATAAATACTTCTGTAATAATGCAAATGCCGCTTTGATGCATAGCATCTGGAGTAAGCATAGGTTCGACGAAGTGTTGAGTGGACTTGAAGATATGGATCTGGCCAAGCGGCTTGTCCAAGATGGTGGCGGCATTGCCTATGTCCCAAGGGCCCGTGTCTATCACTACCACCATGAGTCATGGCGCCAGGTGCGTCGACGTTTTGAGCGTGAGGCCATTGCCATGCATCAGATTATGCCGCAGGTCCAGATCACCGCTTTTGATGCAGCACGGTACATCTATCAAAGTGTGATGAGAGATTGGCAAGCCGCATTGAGCGAACAGAGCTTCGGAATCCACTTCATTGATATCCTGTGTTACCGTTGGAACCAGTATCTCGGCTCCTATACTGGCAACCATCTCAATCGATTGCTTTCGCAAGCCGAAAAGGAACAATATTTCTTCCCTGACTGAACCACAAAATTCATGACTTATCACAAGCCCCGTATAGTAGCTCTGCTCCCCATGAAGGCCCACAGCGCCCGTGTCAGAGGAAAAAATTTTCGTGACTTTTGTGGCAAACCTCTTTTCCGCTGGATACTAGACACCCTGCTTAGTCTCCAAGAGATTGATGAGGTCATAATCAATACAGATGCTCGCGACATCCTTGCAAGCCATGGTCTTGTTGATAGCGAGCGCGTCATTATTCGCGATCGCCGTCCTGAGATCTGCGGTGACTTCGTTTCCATGAACTTGGTACTTGCTGACGACATCGCCAATGTCGATGCCGACATCTTTCTGATGACCCATACAACTAATCCGCTCTTGAAGGCAGAAAGCGTACGAGGTGCGCTTGAGGCTTTTTATGGCGCACATGCAGAGGGAAGGGCGGATTCCTTGTTCACCGTTGACAAGATTCAAACTCGTCTCTACCATGCTGATTGTTCCCCTGTAAACCACGACCCTGACAACCTCATCCGTACCCAGGATCTAGAGCCTTGGTTTGAGGAGAACTCGAATCTTTATATTTTTACTCTAGAAAGCTTTGCAAAAGCAAATTCCCGAATAGGTCAACAACCTATGATGTTTGAGAGCGCCAAGTTCGAGTCGCTCGACATCGATACGCCTGCCGACTGGGACTTTGCTCTCGCTGCTGCCAACTATCTTTTTAACCACTCCTGAGGATCACTAATGAAAAAAAAATTCAAGATCCTTCTCACTTGCCCTCCGATGCTCGGCATGATCGATAACTTCCAACCCTTGTTCCAGCATCATGGGTGGGAAGTCACCATTGCAAAGGTTGTTCAGACCCTAAGCGTAGAGGATCTAATCGATCTTTTACCTCATCACGATGGTTGGATCATTGGCGATGATCCAGCCACTCGCGCTGTTTTTGATGCAGGTAAGACCGGACGTCTTCGGGCAGCAGTCAAGTGGGGGATTGGTGTCGATAATGTTGACTTTGCTGCCTGTAAAGAACTCGGCATCACGATCACCAATACCCCGAACATGTTTGGTGCGGAAGTGGCCGATATCGCGATGGGCTATATAATCGCTCTTGCACGGGAAACCTTTCTAATCGACGCTGGCGTACGCCAAGGTCAATGGCCAAAACCGCGTGGAATTTCTCTGAGTGGCAAGACAGTGGCCTTAGTCGGTTATGGCGACATCGGTAAGCACGCTGCAAAGCGCATGCTTGTCGCCGGCATGAATGTCATTGCTTACGATCCAATGGCTCCAGATAGCGCGGAGTTGCCGAGTGTAGTGCGGGCAAGCTGGCCCGAGCGCCTTGACGAGGCAGACTTTATTGTGGTGACATGCGCATTGACGCAATCCTCCAGACATATGGTCAATGATGAGACCCTTGCCAAGGCGAAGATGGGTGTTCGAGTTGTCAATGTCGGCCGAGGCCCTGTGATCCATGAAGTCGCTTTGATGGCCGCCCTTGAGTCTGGTCAAGTCTACTCCGCTGCATTGGATGTGTTTGAGGATGAGCCACTTCCGAAAGACAGCCTGCTTCGTACACATCCGCGTTGCGTCTTTGGTTCTCACAATGCATCGAATACGTCAGATGCAGTCGCTCGAACTAGTGCTATTGCGATCGAGAAGTTGAATGAGTTTTTGAATGGCGGATAAAGCGCCAACCGTTTTGATCACTGGTGCTGCGGGGGGGATTGGCTCGGCGCTAGTAGCTACTTTTGCTGAGGCTGGTTACCGTGTCGTTGCAACTGACAGAGTTCAGACTTTAGACAGGAACGATAGAGTCTTCCGCCTCCCAATTGACCTGGAACTCTTTGTCAATGATTCAAGCTACGCAGACTCGGCAATCGTTGAACTATCTAAACTGATTGGAGATCAGGGTCTAAATGTCTTAATCAATAATGCCGCAATTCAGGTTCTTGGTGGTGTCGATACTCTTTCCCGGGAGGATTGGCGAAAATCACTGGATGTCAATTTGATGGCTCCCTTTCTGCTCACCCAAGCTTTATTGCGACCCTTGGAGCAGGCTTTCGGCTGTGTGGTTCATATCAGCAGCATTCATGCCCGACTGACCAAAAAGAACTTTGTCGCTTACGCCACCACAAAAGCAGCACTTAGTGGCCTCACCCGGGCCATGGCAGTCGATTTGGGTGACAGGGTAAGGATTAACGCCATTGAACCGGCTGCCATTCAAACTCCAATGCTTATGGCAGGATTTTCAGAACGAGCAGACGCCTATAGAGAATTGGAACTCTGTCACCCTCAAATGCGGATCGGAACCCCTCAAGAGGTTGCTGATGCAGCCTTAGTGATTGCGGATAGCCGTGCTAGATTCCTACATGGTACTTGTGTTTCGTTGGATGGCGGCATAAGTGCTCGCTTGCACGATCCAGGCTGACAATCTGTGTCTTTTGACATGAGTAATTGGATGAATCGATGAGCAACCCCACTGTTATTGATTTTGATGACCCGCTAGTTCGAGTGCGGCCCTATATTAATCCATATCGCCGAGCTGCTGGCCTTGTTTACTCTAGGGTTCGATGGGATCTTCATCCCGAATCGTGGCGATCTCGCAGGATGCTTAGTGCCTGGCGAGATAAGTATCTTGACCAGAAAGCTGTAATTCTCTGCAACGGCCCTTCGTTGCTGAAATGCGACTTTGGCTTGCTTAATAACGTTTTCACCTTCGGCTTAAATAAGATTAATCTCCTTTTTGATCAATCAGATTTCAGGCCTAGCTGCATAGTCGCTGTTAATCCTTTTGTCATAGAGCAGAATCTGAAGTTCTACAATACAACAGGCATCCCTCTCTTCTTAGACTCGGCTAGTTCTTTCCGGCGTGGACTTCAGGTTAATCCTCGAAGAAACGTTGTTTTTGTTCACTCAGGGCCTCCAGGATTTGCGCGTGACTGTTCGATAAGTGTTCACCAAGGTGCTACAGTTACATATGTTGCTTTGCAATTGGCTTTCCATATGGGGTTTCGAGAAGTTGCCATAGTTGGTGCTGATCATAAATTTGCAACGCAAGGACCGGCAAATATGCTAGTTACCTCTGGGGAGAAAGACCATAGTCATTTTGACCCCAGTTATTTTGCTGGTGGTGTCCCTTGGCAACTGCCTGATTTGTTTCAATCAGAGTATGTCTATACACAAGCAAGAGATGTCTACCGTGCTTTTGGCCGTCGATTAATTAATGCAACTGAAGGTGGTATGTTGGAAGTATTCGAGCGTATGCCTCTCCATCTATTTTTGTCACAGTAAAGCCTGGCTTGCCGAACTTAGCTTTGCCCTCCCCGCACTCGTTTAGGATCTACTAAGATGTTAGTTGCTTGTCTCTGGTTGCTTCATTTTCCAACCTCGCCCCGTGCGAGCCTACCCTCCTTGCTTCCCCTATCCTTTCTTCTTGGGGGAACTCAAGACCGATCATGATCAGAGTTCTTGCGCGAATACTTAAGCGGTCAGCATACGTACTCGGGTTCCCTGTGTTCAGCATCTTTTCTCCGAGGATAGGTTTCACGGTGTTTTTCAAGCGTGGAGGAATTTGGCATGCCTTCTCCCGTGGTCGTTTTTTTCGGGTGGCTTCGCCGACGCTTCAGGCGATGGAGTATTTTAGGCACTTTATTCCTCCGTCGAAAGGCGTGGTTTTCGATGTTGGTGGTGAACTGGGTTTTGAAACCCAGCAATTTGCCCATTTGGTTGGCAGCTCAGGGAAAGTCTTTGTATTCGAATGTATGCCTGACCACGTCGAGGGTCTCAATCGTCTCGCTGAATATTATCCGCAAGTTCAGGTTATCAACCGGGCTTGTTGGAACGTTGATACTAGTTTAGAGTTCTTCATTGGAAACACACCTGGCAGCAACTCTGCCGTTGCTGATGCGAAGGGACAGCATGGGCAAGACCTGGCTAATACCCAGACTTCACTCATTGTCCAAGCGGATCGTCTGGATAATCTTTGGAAGGACTTGCACCACGGCAAGCCCGTGGACTTTCTGAAAATGGATATCGAAGGAGCAGAATACGAAGCACTAGAGGGCGCTACAGAAATGTTGGCATCCACCCGGTTTGCAGTGATTGCGGCTTATCACATGCGTGATGGCACAACTACAGCGTGTCGTGTTGAAGAAGTTCTCAAGTCTGCGGGTTTCTTCACCCGCACCGATGAAAACCTCCATGTTTATGCATGGCGTTGAGATTAAGAAATGCTGCCCGTCCGAGGCCGGGATACCTCTCAGCGATCATCTGCCCCGCTGAACCCTGACCGGGGCTTGATCCTCGCTACCGTAGATTCTATTTCCTCGAGGAAGATATGCAGACGCGTCTTCTACTTGGCGTCGTACTGCTCGTAGTCCGTGAAACCCAGCTGGAGGAGTGTTACCATACGTTCCCAGACTCTGTTTTGGATCTAAGTTAAGTCTATCGGGTTTTTCAGTGGTTCCTTCGGTCCCCAGGGATTTATACCTAATCAGGGCCCGTAAGTTTGGGTGAGTAGTGTGCCAATTGGGGGACGAATTACCCTAAATGGAAGCAGCAATTCTCCTGACATTGTGAGATCAGACTGAATTCTAGCCTCATTCTGGTTAACTTCACTAATCCTTGCATTTGGCTGACCGCGACTCTATATGCGGACTTATTGTCCAGAGCTTCCCTTCTCGTTGCCACAGTTGTGTTCTCTATGCTAAATCTAAATCTTAATCTAAATGCTTAATCTATCGATCTTTACCCTTTCAACCCTGTCGGCTTTGGGAGAGACCGGGCGGCTTTCTTTGGCTTCTATAAGTGCCTTGCTTATTCTACTCCTATTTAACAGATCATTGAAAAAGGAGAGACTCTTTCTCCGTACCTCATTCTTTTTGTTTTGCGGCGTTCTTGCATTGGCGTTAGGGGCGGGTCGCATAGGTTCTGAACTTTCTGGTGAACTTTCTCTTGTTAATCTCCTTAAGATGCCCTTTTTCTTTGCGTTAGCGATGGCGGTTGTCCCTCTGCTTCAGCACAGGATTGTTTATTATGTTCTTGGACTTAGCCTTGGAGCAACTCTTTATCCTGTCTTGTGTATACAGGCTACATTGGCATCTCCATATTGGTGGAAGTTGTCTGTTCGTGAGTTAGTCCCATTCTTTAATAACTCTCAGGAGGGCCCTAATCAGCTTTTCTACAACAGTCTCGATATCCTTCAGTCATCGTCTTTGGTGTTAGCATTATCGGTCTTTACTCTTGCTCTCTTTTACGGCAGATTGCCTCGGAAGTCTACTCTAACTGTTCTCTGGTTTTTCCAGCTAGTATTAGCATTGGTCAATATAGTGTTGTCGATCTACTTGCAGTCTAGATCTGCGACGATTGTCAACCTGCTTAGTCTTTTTTTATTGCTCTTTGGAATCTGCTTGATTTCTTCAGGACCGGCGGACAATCGATTTGTTCTTTTGGATTGTCCTCCCTCACGGGCGTGGAAGATAATTTTGGTCGCAGTTCTAGCAATTCCTTTTGGTTTTCTTCTTTTGACTTCTTGGGATATCCTGCTCCAGCAAATATACTTGTTAACTGGCCGTGAACAAGTTACCATTGTATCTCGTGAATTGTTTGCTCAGAGAAGCAATCTGTTTGAAAGTGGCTTTTCCCACCTTTTGTTATTGCGGGATCCAGAGGCTATGAACAGCTACCTTGAACTAGCATTTGGCAGTGCCACTGGCAAGACCTTTCATAATCTCTTCATAGATCAGTATTTTAAATCTGACCTCTGGGGTTTATTGTTCTTGCTTCCTCTTTATGTCCCTGTTATTTCTCTAGCTTTAATCTGCATGAGGTCTTTTAGTCACAAGGTGTTTTCGTATGTCTTGATTAGTTTCCTTCTTTTTCTCTTCGCTTTCTTTATGATTTCCCTGACGTCTTCACCTTTTAAGCCTGTGTACGGTGTCTCTTATATTAACTCACTAGTACTATCCTGGTATGTTTATAAAAGAAAATTTCTTCTCCTTCCTAGCGAAGAATCGGAAGTGACACCTATGAGGCTGCTCAAATTGTGAAACGACTGTCGGAGAATTGGTTGACGTCATTAAGTGGATGCGCTTCCGACAGGAATGCAAAGGTCCCCAGTTGTCTTACATCTAGAAGAAGATCGAATTCCGGCCAGCCATCCTCTTCGGGAGGTGCGTCTTCTGGCCGTTCAAGACCAGAACCTTGGGATTGATTAGAAGCATCATGACGATGAGGTTTGGAAACTTCTGGGCTGGTGTAGCCCAGAAGTTTGAGGAGATACCTCATGTCGTGGCCGAAAGCGGCCAAGTCAAGCACCTCCGAGTGTTTTAACTCAGGAGGTCCTGTGACCCTTTTTCGATGGTGAGCATGGGCAGTTCAGATGCTGACTGCTGCGGTGCTGATTGTTCGGCTCCGTTGATCCATTATGAAACCTGATCGCTGAATGCGCAAACTCAGAGATCAAGTGTTTTCGTGTTGATCAAGTCAGAAGCTGCTGCGCCTCAAGCAGTTGTATCTTTCGCTGCATCCGATCGATCGCCAGGTAGTAGTCTACAGCAACTCTTCTGGTTCCGGGATCTTGGCCATGGTTGCCTCGGAGAGTATCTGGCGCCGCTCGAGAAGCCGTTCCTCCCTTTGCTCCAGCACCTGGCTTCAGAACAGCCTTGTGATTCATGGTTCGTTGGGAAAGATGCTGACCACGTTGGTGCGGCGTTTGATTTCCTTAGTACAGACGTATGACCGGGTTGGCGCTACAAACCTTGCGCCATTACTCCTGCGGAATGTTGAGGAATGCTCAGGACCTATTTCAAGTTTTTAGACCAGGGCTGACTGAAAGTCAATTCACCCTGTTCCTGCCGGGATGGCGCCAACCCAGCCGAGCATTCGGCAGGTGTCATGCGCCACGGCCATCAGGCCAGCACGGATTGACCGATAGCCGTTGCAGCGCAACAGGTTCAGGGCCAGTGTGCGCAGCAGGGCCAGGACCTGAACACCATTGCGTTGGCTGTAGCGGTGGGCATCCTCACCGAGTTGGGTGTCACGGGGCCAGTGCCACTGGTTTTTGATTGCCCACCGGTGGCTGACCAGTCGTAGCAATGCTTTTGGGCTGGTGCGCAGGGTGGTGATGTAGACGCAGTCGGCCGGAGGCCTTAGTAGTGGACGCGGTGAAACGCCTTCTCATCTCGCCGGCCGGTGCTCACCAGCTCGATGATCCAGCTGGCACAAAGCCAGCGCTCACGGATGACATCTGTGGCGTTGCGGGCTCTGAGCTGCCAGCGCACCTGGCGGCCATGGCCGGCCTCGAAATCGCAGCTCTCCACTGGGAAGTGCCGGTGGCCGTGGAATTGGGAGACGATCTGCTGATACAGCCGGCGTTGGTTGTTTTTGACCGTCAGGAGCAAGTCGGCGCCCTGCTCGGCGGCGAGTTGAAAAACGCGTGTGAGGTGTGGAGGGCATCCGCCTGGATCAGCACACCCTCCAGTTCGAGGGTTCCGAGCAGGGCCTTGAGTGCGGCGCGCTCGTGGGATTCTCCGGTATCAAAGGACGTCTGGGCGATTGCCACGCCCAGCTCCCTGGCGTAGAGCGTCACCTGGGTGACAAAGCGAGTTGCCCCATCGGCGCCATCAGGCTGAGCAGCTGAACCTCTCAGCGTTTTGCCATCACAGATCAGCTGGTCGAAATCCTTGTCCTGATCAGCAATCTGGGCCAGCATCCACTCCCTGAGCAAGCCAGAGAGCTGGTCGAGCTCCACCCGCTCAAACAGGTAGAGGAAGGTGGAATCACAAGGTGCCTTGGGCATCTCCAGATCCAGAGCTGCGCTGAACGCCTGGTGATGCCGCTACTCCTGCAGAGAAGCCTGCGGCTTGGCAAAGCGCTCCAGATCCCTGGCGCCGTGGCACCCACTGAGGAAGCCAAGAATGGCCATCAACAGCAGCAGCCACTGGGGATTACGCACGCCTCGGCGCTTGTGACTTTCCGGCAGGCTTCGCCTTCGCACGGCGACACCATGCAGTAGTTGGTGAGCAGCTGGGGCTTGAACTGCGGCGGCCGCCTTCGGATTCAGCGTTTCGCTACTTCTTCTCGCATGTGGACTTGGTGGCTCTCTGCGCTGCTATCCGTGATTGGACGATCGCCCAGATCCAAGGTGTTGCAGCGGATCTCGATCAGCTGGTGTGTGACGGTAAGACCTTGCAGGGTTCGATCGAGCACACACCTGGCGGTGGCTCAGCGTTCATTGCCCAGGTCGGTGACTTTCAGGGAAGGTGTCACTCCTTGGCTGCCACTCAGGCGGCCTGGACCAAGGCTAGCGCGAGGATCGGTTCGGGCTCTTCTGGTGGCTTGTTGATCCACACTTCTTCGGGTTGACGCCAG
>NZ_JAGQBB010000029.1 GCF_024345415.1 Synechococcus sp. Tobar12-5m-g
TACCCGCCCTCTCGGGCTTCCTCGGCTCCGCGGTCTCTCAACCGCTTCTGAAACTTACAGCATCAACGGCTTCCGCCCCCTCTGCTCCAAGCCCCCTGCAACGCTCGCCTCTCGGCTCCCGCGCAGTCCATCAACCTATCACACATCTCCTCCCTCTCCTACCAACGCCTCCGCCCAGGGCAGGAAAATCTCCAGGGTGGCTCGATCTCGGATCCGACCGCAACGACCCTCAAGGCCGCTCCTAGGATCCAAGGGCCTCCCGACAGGCCTTCAGGGAGCTCAGGTTGCCCACCAATTTCAGCCAGGAGCGGCTCCGGGTTCGGCCCAGCTCCAAGGAAGAGTCTGTCGTCCAGAAGGCGAAGGAGCAGTTCGAGCGCACCCTGGTTCTGGCCCGCGGCCAGTTGGTGGGCTCCGTGGCCGCTCTGGAACATCCCCGCAGCAGCGAAGCCCTGAACTACGGCGAGGTCTTCCTGCGGGACAACGTCCCGGTGATGATGTACCTGCTGCTGCAGGGGAGATTTGAGATTGTTCGTCACTTTCTGGAGGTTTGCCTGGACCTGCAGAGCAGCACCTATCAGACCAGGGGGGTGTTCCCAACCAGCTTCACGGAACAAAACGGCAACCTGATTGCCGACTACGGCCAGCGCTCGATCGGGCGGATCACATCGGTGGATGCCAGCCTTTGGTGGCCGATCCTCTGCTGGCTCTACGTTCGCCGCAGCCAGGACAGGGACTTTGGCGCCAGCCAGAAGGTGCAGCGTGGTGCCCAGTTGCTCCTTGATCTGGTGTTGCACCCGAGCTTCGAAGGCACGCCTGTGCTTTTCGTCCCCGATTGCGCCTTCATGATTGACCGCCCGATGGACGTGTGGGGGGCGCCCCTGGAAGTGGAGGTGCTCCTGTATGGCTGCCTGAAAAGCTGCTGCCACCTGATGGAGCTGGCGCAACAGGACCGCAGCAGCCGTTTACTGGAGCAACGGCTCGTTCTGACCAGGCAGTGGATCCACAACCTGCGCTCCTTTCTGCTCAAGCACTACTGGGTGACCAGCAAAACCATGCAGGTGCTGAGGCGCAGGCCCACCGAACAGTACGGCGATCAGCAGCATCAGAACGAGTTCAATGTTCAGCCCCAGGTGATTCCGGACTGGCTGCAGGACTGGCTGGAGAACCGGGGTGGCTACCTGATCGGCAACATGCGGACGGGGCGGCCCGACTTCCGCTTCTACAGCCTTGGCAATTCACTGGCCTGCCTGTTCGGACTGCTGACCGCACCCCAGCAAAGGGCCCTGTTTCGGTTGGTTTTGCACAATCGCTCCGATCTGATCGCCCAGATGCCGATGCGCATCTGTCATCCACCGATGGAAGCGACGGAATGGTCGAACAAAACCGGCTCCGACCCCAAGAACTGGCCCTGGAGCTATCACAACGGTGGCCACTGGCCCAGCCTTCTCTGGTATCTCGGCGGGGCGATCCTGCTCCATGAGCAGCTCCATCCCCAGGCCGATGTGCTGCTGATGGGCCAGACCAAGGCAATGCTGGAAGAATGCTACTGGTCACAGCTGAACCAACTGCCCAGGCAGCAATGGGCCGAGTACTTCGACGGACCGACAGGAACCTGGGTGGGCCAGCAGGCACGAACGTACCAGACCTGGACGATTGTGGGCTTCCTGCTGCTCCATCACCTGCTGAGGGTGAACCCTGGGGATGTAACGGCGCTCCACATTGATGGGCCCACTACCGCTAGGTAGCTCGGCATAAAAAAAACTGCGGCCATAGCCGCAGTTCAGTTGCTGCTCGTGTGCATCAGAAACAAAGAGATAAAGAGCTCCGAATCAGGATTCAGAACAGGCCCAGGGTCAATGACTTGTCGATGGGCATGGCAGCACCGATGCCGAGATAAATGGTGAAGACAGTGCCAAACAGGAAGGCCGCCATTGCCACAGGCCGGCGGAATGGATTTTGAAACTTATTGAAACTCTCGATGAAGGGGATCAGCATGAGACCCAAGGGAACCATGGTTTGCAGGGCTATGCCGAGCAACTTGTTCGGGACAACTCGAAGAATCTGGAAGACGGGATAGAGGTACCACTCGGGGAGAATCTCCAGGGGGGTGGCAAAGGGATCGGCCTTGTCACCCAGCATGGCCGGATCAAGGACAGCCAAACCAACGCAGCAGGCGATGGTTCCGAGAATGACAACCGGGAAGATGTAGAGCAGGTCGTTCGGCCAAGCCGGCTCTCCGTAGTAGTTATGTCCCATGCCCTTGGCAAGCTTGGCGCGAAGACTGGGGTCGCTGAGGTCAGGCTTCTTGAGGATGTGCATGGCGAAGACCAAAAGGTTGGCTTGGAACAGGAATGGGGAAATCCTAAGCAGGAAAGGGTGAGGAGGGTCGAATCACAACGGACCTGAAATGCCCTGCTTGCGGATCATCAGGAAGTGCATCAGCATGAACACAGCAAGCAGCCAGGGCATCACGAAGGTGTGGAGGCTGTAAAAACGGGTCAAGGTGGACTGACCCACGCTTTCGCCACCCCGCAGCAACTCCACCATGAAATCACCGACAACCGGCACGGCTGCGGGCACGCCAGAGACGATCTTGACCGCCCAGTAACCGACCTGATCCCAAGGGAGGGAGTAGCCGGTGACGCCAAAAGCCACGGTGATCACCGCCATGATCACGCCGGTGATCCAGGTGAGCTCCCGGGGACGCTTGAAGCCACCGGTGAGATAGACACGAAAGACATGAAGGATGAGCATCAGCACCATCATGCTGGCGCTCCAACGATGAACAGAGCGAATCAGCCATCCGAAGCTGACGTCCGTCATCAGGTATTGAACGGAGGTGTAAGCCTCGGCAACGGTAGGCTTGTAGTAAAATGTCATCGCAAATCCAGTTGAAAACTGGATCAGGAAGCAGACGAGGGTGATGCCGCCAAGGCAATAAAAGATGTTGACGTGCGGCGGTACATACTTGGACGAGATGTCGTCGGCGATCGCCTGGAGCTCCAGGCGCTCCTCGAACCAGTCGTACACAGGAGACGACTTGGAGGCGGGAGACGAGTTCGCCATGAAGCAGCTGGAGGTTGTGGTTTGGCAGATTCTACCGATCGGGGCGCAAGCGCCGTGATCGCTCCACGGGGTTGGTGGAGAGGCCCCCTGGCCCTGCTGCTGGCGGCGGCCCTCTGGGTCCCCGCGGGCGCCGCCCTTGCCCTCAACGACGGGCAGCAACTCGTCGTTGAGGCCTGGCGGCTGGTGAACCAGAGCTACGTGAACCCGGCCCGCTTCGAGGCGGTGCACTGGCGCCAGCTGCGGCAGAAGGCCCTCGAGCAACCGATCGAGAGCAGCGAAGCTGCCTACGCCGCCATCGCTGCCATGCTTGCCCCCCTCGCCGATCCCTACACCCGCCTGCTTCGACCCACCGACTACAAAGTGCTGCGCTCCGCCACCCAGGGGAGCGTCAGCGGCATCGGCCTGCAACTGGGCAGCAGCGGCGCGGACCAGCGGATCCTGGCGATCACCCCCCTGGAGGGATCACCGGCCGCCGAGGCCGGAATCATCTCGGGAACAGAAATTCTGGAGGTGGAAGGCGCCTCCGCCGCGGCCATGGGGCTCGAAGCCACCGCCAGCAGGCTGAGGGGGCCGGCTGGAAGCCGAGTCCGGCTGCTGCTTCGTTCTGCCGATGGCGCGACAAGGGAGTTGCTGCTGGAGCGCCGTGAGGTGAATCTTCAGCCGGTGCGCGGCCGTGAGCTTGAGCAGCAAGGCCACCGCCTGGGCTACCTGCGGATCAACCAGTTCAGTGAGCCGGTGCCGGAGCAGGTCAGGCAGCTGTTGCAAACGTTCTCTTCCAGGGGAATCGAGGGACTCGTGCTTGATCTCCGCAACAATTCCGGAGGGCTTGTGGATGCCGGCCTGGCCGTGGCCAATGGTCTGCTGGATGGGGAGGCGATCGTGGAAACCATGGATCGCGGCGGCCTGCGGGATCCGATCCAGGCCACGCCAGGGAGCTGGTACAGCGGACCCATGGTGACCCTGGTAAACGGCGGCACCGCCAGCGCCAGTGAAATCCTGGCCGGGGCCCTCCAGGACGACGGTCGCTCCCAGCTGCTGGGCAGCCGCACCTTTGGCAAGGGACTGATCCAGACCCTGATCGGCCTGGGTGACGGCAGTGGACTGGCCATCACCGTGGCGCGCTACGTGACTCCCAGCGGACGGGACATCCAGAACCTGGGCATCGAACCGGATCACCGCCTGGCGGATCCGGAGCCCCTCAACCCCGGCGGCGAGGGGGACACCTGGTTGCTGGAGGCCCAGCGGCAGCTGGAAGCGCAGATCGAGCGGGCATGACCAGCCGCACCTACCACGACCCGCTCCACGGGGCCATCCGCCTGGATCGTTCGCTGCCGGCCGAAGCCCTGGTGATGGATCTGATCGAAACGGTGCCCTTCCAGCGGCTGCGTCGGATTCGCCAACTGGGCCCAGCTTTCCTGACCTTCCATGGGGCGGAATCGAGCCGCTTCACCCACAGCCTCGGCGTGCTGCATGTGGCCCGCCGCGCCCTGGCCGGTCTCCGTCGCCAGCAGCCCGAACTTGACCGGCATCAAGGGGTGCTCTATGCCGCCGCCCTGCTCCATGACGTGGGCCACGCTCCGCTCAGCCACTCCGGCGAGGACATGTTCGGGCTGCGCCATGAACCGTGGTCGGCGCGGCTGGTGCGCGAGCATCCCGCCCTGCACGGGCGGCTGGAGCAGTTCGAGCCCGGCACGGCAGCGGCGGTGGCCGACCTCCTCGAACACGGACGCCATGGTTGCCGGGCGGTGGCGGCCCTGGTGAGCAGCCAGCTCGACTGCGACCGCCTCGACTACCTGCTGCGCGACAGCTACAGCACGGGCACCTGCTACGGCCAGCTGGATCTGGAGCGCATTCTTGCCGCCCTCACGATCGCCCCTGATGGCAGCCTCGCCCTCCATCCCAAGGGGTTGATGGCCGTTGAGCACTATCTCGTGGTGCGCGATCTGATGTACCGGAGCGTCTACAACCACCGGCTCAACGTGGTGTGCAACTGGCTCCTGAACCAGGCCATCGCCACGGCCCGAGCCCTGGGGCCAGAGCGGGTGTTTGCCGATGCGGTGATGGCCCGGTGGCTATGGCAGCCCGCCAGCATCGATATCGCCACCTTCCTGGCCAACGACGACGTGCGCACGGGCTATCACTTGCTCCGCTGGCGGGAGGAGGCTCCGGATGCCCTGGCCACCTTCAGTCGCCGGCTCCTGGAGCGACAGTTGCTCAAGGCCATCGACGTGACCCGGCTCGCCCAGGGCCAGCAACTGCAGCTCCTGGCCAGGGCGCAGCGACTCAGCAGCAAGGTCGGTCTCGATCCCAGCCTTTGTTGCGCCCTGCATCAACGCCAGAGCCAGGGGTACCACCCCTACAAGGGCGGCCTGAGGCTCTGGGATGGGGAAACACTGCGGGCCCTCGAGGCCAGCTCCCCCCTGGTGGCCAGCCTCACCCAACCCGTGGCACTGGCCTGGTTGATCCATCCAACCGAGATCTCCCTGGCTCTGCAGCAGGCCGAGCGAACCCTGAGAACCGATGCCAGGGAGACAGCTGATTAGGTTGATACCCCTCGGGTGCGGCGATGGCTGCCGTTTTCATTCGGGCCGAGCGGCCAGAATTGCCCCACCAGTTGCTGTTGCCCAACGAAACCAGCAGTTCGGGCACTGCGCTGGAGGAAGTCCGCCATGGCCTGGACTCTCAACCGCCCCTGGGTGGTCCCGTGGTGCTCCACTGCGGCAAGTGGCGGCTGAGCCTTCCGGAGCTGAGGGCCCTGCAGCAACAACTCGCCGAACGGTCGCTGGTTCTGATTCAGGTGGAGAGCCGGATCGCAACGAGCCTGGTGGCGGCGGCGGCCCTGGGGCTGTCCACCCGTTCAAGCCCTGAACCGCCAGGACACCCGGCAGAGGCAGCGGTCGAAGGCGCGCCGGAGAACGACGGGCTGACCCTCCACCACGGCACCCTCCGCTCCGGCGACCACCTCAAGGTTGGAGGCTCCGTGCTGGTGCTGGGGGACGTGAACCCAGGCGCCCGGGTGAGCGCCGCCGGGCACGTGATGATCTGGGGGCGGCTGCGGGGCATCGCCCACGCCGGCTGCCTGGGGGATGGGCGAGCCCGGATCGTCGCGCTGGAGCTTCGCCCCCTGCAGCTCCGCATCGGCACCGCCGTGGCCAGGGGTCCCACGGAGCCCCCGCCGGCCGGCTTCACCGAGGAGGCCAGGCTGGAGGAGGGCGGCCGCATCGTGATCGATCCGGCCCGGCCCCAGTGGCCGTTGGTTCGGGGAACGTCGCTCAGCGGTTGATCACGCCCAGGCCACCGAGCAGGCCGGCCAGGCCCATGAACCACAGCGGCGAGATCCGGGTGCGGAGCATCAGCACACACACCACAATCGACACCAGGTACGCCCGGGGGCCGTGGTTGGCCGTGGTGAGAATCTTCAGCCCCACCGCAAACAGGATGCCCAGGGTGATCGGCCCCAGGCCCCGCTCGAAGGCCACGCGCCAGGGGGAGTCCTTGAGGCGATTCCAGCTCAGGCAGGCCACCACCATCAGCAGGGTGGAGGGCAACAGGATCGCCAGCTCGGCCCCGAAGCCGCTGAGCAGCCCCCACAGCGGCCCCTCCTTCCAGGCCGCCCCCATGCCGAGCAGGCCCACGATCATCGAACTGGGCCCCGGCGCCGCCTCGGCGAGGGCGTAGAGATCGGCGAACTGGGCATCGGTGAGCCAGCAGAACTGCTCGACACTGAGGTGGTGATACTCCGCCAGCAAGGTGTTGCCGCCGCCGAGCGAAAACAGCGAGAGCGAGAGGAAGGTCCAGATCACCTGGGCCAGCTCGCCCAGATCGGTTAGCGCCACTGGGGTGCAGCCCAGGCTGGCAAGGGCGACCTCCCTCATCCCGGACCGGGGCGGGGCGTCCGCGGCCAGTACCAGGCCATCGCCAGGGGAGCGGCCACCAGCACCAGGGGAATCAGGCGCACATGCAGAACGGCCATGGCCACGAAGATGACGGCAGCCAGCCCCAGCGCCACCGGATCCCGCCAGTAGGTATCGAGGATCTTGAAGCCCATCGAGAGGGCCATGCCGGCCGCCGCCGCCACCACCCCCGCCAGCACCCTGTCCACCTCTGGTATCCGGTGCACCTGGAAATACACCAGCCCCAGCAGCATCAGCAGGCTGAAGGGAACCAGCAGCATGCCCGCCAACGCCAGCACAGCACCCGGCAGACCACGGAAACTCGCGCCGATGTACACAGCCATGTTGATCTGATTGGGGCCAGGGAACAGCCGCGCCACGGTGAGCCCGGTGAGGAAGTCCTCGTTGGTCATCCAGCGGCGTTGCTCCACCACAATCCGCTGGCTCCAGGCCGAGAGGCCCCCGCCGAAGGAGGAGAGCGCCACCTGCAGCATGCCGATGAACAGCTCACGCAGGCCCGGTGCCGGCGCCAGGGTCACGTCGCTGCTCGGAGCAAGGGAAGCCAGGGTGGGCGGGGACAAACCTGAGTCAGTCATGCACGAAGTGGGGATCGGGTGGCAGTTCACCCTGTTCGTGCAGGCTGGGATCGAGGGGATCCGGGGCGTGGTACTTGCCGGATTGGAGCCAATCGGCTTCGAACGTCGCCTTGAGCCGTTTCACCACATGGGGCGCGTCGGTTTCAATCCCCAGCTCCCTGCGCACATCGAAGGCGCTGCGATCGATGTTCATCGAGCCGCTCTGGGCTGTGGCCCCATCCACCACGATCAGTTTGGCGTGAAGCTTGAGGTGCTTCTGCCGTCGCACCTTGACGCCGAAGCGTTCCATCACCCGCAGCGAAGAAAACGTGTCGTAGATATCCCAGTCGCTGATGCCGTGCTTGCCGCCGCACAGCACCCGCACCGCCACTCCCCGCTCACGAGCGGAGATGATTCGATCGAGCATCACCGCATCCACGAATTTTGGGTGCTGGATCCAGAGGGTGTCCTTGGCGGTATCCACCAGCCTGGCCATCTGGCCTCGGCTATGGAAGCTGCTCCAGACCAGCCCGACGCTGAGATCGGGGGCGAAGAAGGTGCGGTGCCAGTCGGACTCGAAACCGGCAATCACCTGATCCACCACCGGCCTGGCTTGACTGACCACCCCGTAGTCGCGCGTTTCGGTGAAGTATTTGTCGGCGAGATTGAAGCTGGCGATCAGGGCAAAGCGCCGGTCCACCACCATCGATTTCTCGTGGGTCACCGGAAAGGCCTCATTCGTCCAGCGCACCGCCATGCCATTGCTCTGCAGCCTGGTGAAGGCATCATCATTCCAGCGATCACCACCGGAGGTGTGGGGGTTGAGCATGACCTGCACCGCAACCCCCCTCTGATGGGCCCGCAGCAGGGCTTGCTCGATCTGCTCGGACTCGAGCTTGAACTGTTTCATCAGCAGGCTGTCGCAGGCGGAGTCGATCAGATCGAGCACCGCTTGCGCTCCGTCATCGGGCATCACCAGCAGCCGTTGATGCCGAAGACCTAGACCGGGGTCTTTCATCCGCAAGGTTCCTCGATCGCAGAATTACGTCCCATCGTTTCAGAGGCCATGGTTCCACAGGCTTTAGCCTGAACAGATCCCTGACAGCGCCGAGACGACCGCTTTGAGCCGCACGATTCTGATCTGTTCCGGCAAAGGCGGGGTCGGTAAGACCACCCTGACCGCCAACCTGGGCATTGCCCTGGCCCGGCAGGGGTCCAGCACCGCCGTTCTGGATGCCGACTTCGGCTTGCGCAACCTCGATCTCCTGCTCGGGCTGGAGAATCGCATTGTCTACACCGCCCAGGAGGTGCTGGCCGAGAGCTGCCGGCTGGAGCAGGCCCTGGTCAGGCACAAGCAGGAGCCCAACCTCTCCCTGCTGCCGGCCGGCAACCCCCGCATGCTCGAGTGGCTCACCCCCGACGACATGCAGAAGATCGTTGGGCTGCTTGAGGACCGCTTCGACTTCGTTCTGATCGATTGCCCGGCGGGCATCGAGGATGGCTTCAAGAACGCCGCTGCCGCCTCCAAGGAGGCGATCGTGGTCACCACACCGGAAGTGTCTGCGGTGCGCGACGCCGATCGGGTGATCGGCCTGCTGCAGACCCGCGCCATCGAACCGATCCAGCTGGTGCTCAACCGGGTGCGGCCCCGGATGATGGCCAACCAGGAGATGCTGGCGGTCAGTGATGTCACCGACATCCTGGCCCTGCCCCTGCTCGGTCTGGTGGTGGAGGACGAGCAGGTCATCGTCTCGACAAACCGCGGTGAACCGCTCACCCTGAACGGCAGCCGCTCCCCGGCCGGGCTCGCTTACAACAACGTGGCCCGTCGCCTACGCGGTGAAGAGGTGCCGATTGTGGATCCCAGCAAGGAACCCCAGGGCATGCGGGCCAAGTTGAGTCGGCTGATGCAAACCAAGATCTTCTGACCCGTGATGACCCTGCGCGACCTGATCGACAAACTCCTGGGCCGTCAGGCCGCCAGTGCCAGCACCGCCCGGCAGCGCCTGCAGCTCGTGCTGGCCCACGACCGCAGCGACTTGAACCCCGAACTTCTCGAGCAGATGCGGCGCGAGATCCTCGAGGTGGTGTCGCGTTATGTGGAGATCGACCTGGACGAAGGCGATGTGAGCCTGGAAACGGAGGATCGGGTCACGGCCCTGGTGGCCAATCTGCCGATCAAGCGGGCCCGAACCACCCCCCTTCCCGCCTCCGCCGCCCCGGCCTGAAGGCCCATCGCGGCAGCGCACGCCCCGACCAGCTGGTCCCCGGCTGGGAACCCTGGAGGCAACCTCCTGATCCAGCCATGGCCCAGCTCCCCTCTTGCGCCGGCGTCACCCCCGCCGAGGAGAAGGTGCTTGGCCACCTGCGCCGCGGCTTGAGCAACAAGGCCATCGCCGCGGTGCTGGTGCTGAGCCATCGCACCGTCGAAAGCCATGTCTCCCATCTGTTGGCCAAGACGGGGTGCAGCAACCGCAGCCAGCTGCTGCTCTGGGCCCTGGGCGAGCGATAAGCTCGGGCCGTGCCGGCTTAGCTCAGTGGTAGAGCAGCGCTTTTGTAAAGCGAAGGCCATCGGTTCAAATCCGTTAGCCGGCTTCACTGTCCTGGTCAACCCCTGCTTTTTGATCAGCACCCTGAGGCTCTCCGCCAGGATTCAGACCCCCACTCCAGCGGCCGCCGCCCCGGCCGAAGGGAGGCCTGAAGCGGTGCCCGCCTAGGGTTCTGTCCGCAACGAACAATCGTCTGTTGAGCAAAGACCAGGAGAGTCGGGCTGGTGAACTCAAGACCCTCGGATGGCCAGCGGAAGCGGTGAGCCGCTACGAGCGACTCTGGGAATACCGACAGCGCTGGGGGGCGATCAACCTGGAGCCTGAGGAGCGGGAGTTCCTCAGAAAAGCCGAAGGCGAGCTCCCCAAGCAAGCGGCCAGCGGCCAGGGGGGATCCCAGAAAAAGACCACCCAGCAGAAATCCCACTACAGGTGGCTGGCATTTTATCTCGCTGCCATGACAACCCCCGGGGCCGTGGCCGGTCTGGAGGATGGCGAAGTGGGGGCCTGGCCGATCATCCTGGAGGAGGAGCTGCGCGCCCTCGACTACTACGAACCAGTGCTCGGGTTGCCGGACACCCACAAGGCCAAGGCCTTCACGGCGGCACGGGAGCAATGGGCCAGCGAAGCCGCGGCCCTGGGCCACACCCTGGCGTTCGACTTCAACACTCCGCTCGAAGCCCTCAAGCAAGCGGAGAAAACGAGCTGGAAGCCGCTTCGGAGTGACGGGGCTCCAGGGCTGAAGGAGTATCCGGTCCTGCCTGCGGAGGCCGCCGTTTCCTTCCGGGGGACCGTTCGCCGCAGCCTGGTTGCCCTGGTCAGGGACACGTTCCCCTCCCTGAGCGGCACGGACAAACCAGATCCCCCCGACGACTGGCAACGCAGCTGAATGTTCAGCGGGTCAGGCAGTCCGCCGTCAGCGCCGTTGGCCCGCCAGCAGCCAGGCTGCCAGCAGCAGGGGAACCCAGGTCCAGCCATGCAGCTCGAACAACGGGGTGCCCCAACGCTGCACCGGCTCCATCACCCCATGAAAAACGCTGAGGAGCACCACAATCACCAGGCTGAGCAAGAGCATGGGGTTCCCCGGAGGAGATCACGGGCGGCCTAGGCACGGCAGCCTTCTGGAATCACAGCACCGGCGCGCAGCACCTGCCAGTGATCATCGCTCTGCCAGCGAATGACCGTGCTGGCTTCCCCTTCCATGGCGGGCCAGGGAAGGGGAGCAAGCACGGGAAGGGTTGGGAAGGCCTTCGCCGCCGTCGCCGCCAGGCGGCAGGGCGGCTGCCCGGTACGGTTGGCGCTGGTGGTCGCCAGGGGACCCGTGCGTTGAAGCAGCGCCAGGGCGCCAGGGCAAGCGGGAATGCGCAGCCCAAGGCAAGGGCCCGAGGAAGGGGCCTGGGGCTGAAGCGCCGCCACGATGGCGCCCCGGGCCGGCAACACCAGGGTGACGGCCCCAGGCCAGCAGCGGGCCGCCATCGATCGCCACTCCGGCCTGACAGGCAGCACCAGGGCGGCGAACAGCGCCTCCGGTTCTGCGCCCATCAGGATCATCGGCTTCTGCGATGGCCGGCCCTTGAGCGCCCAGAGGGAACCGGCCGCAGCCGGAAGCGATGCCAGGGCCGGCAGGGTATCGGTGGGAAAGAGGGCTGCCGAACCGCCAGCAATGGCCACAGCCAGACGAGGGGCATCGAGCACCCGCCCATCCTCTTCCAGATCGAAGAAATCGCTCATGGCGAGGGGGCCAGGGAGTGGGCCAGGCTGCGGCGGGCTCCACTGAAGCGCCCATGGCCCTCCAGGTCCTGGAAGGAGACCACCTGCTCGAGCCCAGCAGCGACAAGCAGCGCCCGGACCGGCTCGCTCTGATCATGGTGATGCTCCAACAGCAACAATCCCCCCGCCGCCAGCGCCGTGACGGCGCCGGCGGCAATCGCCCGCAAGGCGTTGAGGCCATCCTCGCCGCCATCAAGGGCCAGCCAGGGTTCATGGAGGCGGACAACGGGGTCGAGCCCCATCAACAGCGATGAGGGGATGTAGGGGGGGTTGCTGACCACCAGGTCCAGCTGACCCCACCAGGGTTGCAGCGGGACCCACCAGGACCCTTGCCGCAGATGCACTCGCTCCCACAGACCCGCCGCCCGCAGGTTGGCTTCCGCCTGGAGGAGGGCCTCGGGGCTGCAATCCACGGCCAGCCCCGAGCTGGCCGGGAAGGCCCGGGCCAGCCCCAGGGCCAGGCAACCGGATCCGGTGCCCAGGTCAGCCCAGCGGAGCTGGGCCTTGGGCGGCCTTGGCGCCAGGGCCGCGATGGCCAGGTCAACGAGCAACTCGGTTTCCGGGCGGGGGATCAGCACGCCGGGGCCAACGCCAAGCTCAAAATCGCGCCAGGGGCAGAGGCCCACCAGGTACTGGAGGGGCGTGTGATCGCGCAGATGCCGTCGCCAGAGGGCCGCCAGCGCAGGCGGGCTGCGGCGCAGGGACACGGGCCGCTCCAGATCCGACCAAAGGCGCCGACGAGCCTGGGCGTCGAGGCCACCGGCCAGATCCAGCAACCAGTCGAAGTCGGCGGCATGGCCGCCCTCGGCCAGCAGGGATCGGCGCCAGGCCAGAAGGGCGGTTCCGGAAAGCGTTTCTTCAGCGGGGGAAAGCACGCAAACACCCAGGCCGCATCATTGCGCCAAAGCCTAGAAACCCAGCTTCAGAGGGGCCGCCAGCAAAGCCCGGGCTCCGCCCTGATCCGGCCGGCCAGCTCAAGGCGAAGCAAACGGCTGGAGAGCTCGACGACCGGAAGCCCCAGGCTGCCGCCCAGCTGCTCCAGGGAGGCGCCAGCACCGAGAGCAGCCAGCAGCACCTGATCCGATGCGGAACCGGCAGCAGCCGGGGGGGATGGACAGCCCGCCGCAGCAGCGGCGGCCAGGGGTCCGTGCCCCAGCTGGCTGATCAGATCGGCCGGCTCGAGCAACGGGGTTGCTCCCCGCACCAGCAGGCGGTTGCTGCCGGCGGCAGAAGCCTTACCCGCGTCTCCGGGCACCACCCAGAGGGGAAGACCCTCTTGCCAGGCCAGGTCGGCGGAATGCAGGGCGCCACTGCCATGGGGGCACTCGACCACGACCACGGCCTGGGACAGGGCCACCAGCAATCGGTTGCGCGCGGCGAAGTTCCCGCGCTGCACCGCCGCTCCAGGCGCTTGCTCCGTAAGCAGCAATCCCCTGGCCCCCACTTCGGTTTGCAGGGGGCCGTGGTGGCGGGGATAGACCCGCTCCAGCGGAGTGCCCACGACCGCCACCGGCCAGCCGCCCCGTTCAAGGCAGCCGCGGTGGGCGGCCGCATCGATGCCTTCCGCAAGCCCGCTCACCACCGGCCAGCCCGCCGCGGCCAGGGCCGCCCCCAGGGCCCGCGCCATCGACAGGCCATGCAGGGAGGGCCGCCGCGTTCCGACCACGGCAATGGCCCGGCGATGGCGAAGCTGGGGCCACAGGCTGCCCCTCCCCTGCCAGTACAGCCCCAGGGGCGGACGCTCCAACTGGGCCAGGGCCTGCGGATAGGCGGGATCACCCGGCAGGATCACCGGCCGACAAGCGGGACGTGGCGGGCCCCCGCCTCGCCATGGATCACTGCCCCAGCGCCGCCGAAACGCTTCGATGCGGGCCACCAGCCCTGGGCCGAAACCAGGCAATTGAATCAAGCGGCCCTGGGGGACAAACCAGGCCAGCTCCAGGCTTCCAAAGGCGGCTTCGAGCTGGTGGAGCCTGCTCCAGCCCAGGCCGGGGCAACCGCTCCAGAGCAGCCACCAGCCCCGGCGCTGCTGCGACCAGGCCGGGGCTCCACCGCGATGGCGTGGACCCGCTGGCCCGCTCGGGCCGGCCCGGGGGAACGCTCCGACAACGAGATCACCCAATGCGCCTGCCTCCTACTCAGTACAAATGTACCGCAGGCTGCCGATCGACTCAGGCCGGTCCCCGGGCGAGGGCCCCCAAGGCCTCCTCCAGATCGGCCGGGAAGCGCCGCACCAGCCGCCGCCGGGAAGCTCCCTGGCTCAGGTCCAGCAGCACCAGCTCCACCCACGCCTCCGCCGCCAACACGCCCGTCGGACCCAGAAAGCGGCTGCGCCATCGCAGCCGGATCCCCTGGCGTGGTTCCAGCACGCTCCACACCTCCACCCCATCGCCATGGAGGAGGGCCTGCCGGTAATCGATCGCCAGGGACACCACCGGCAGCTCCAGGCCCCGGGCCGTGAGGTGGCCGTAATCCAGACCGGCGGCAGCCAGGGCCTCCACCCGGGCCTCCTCCAGCCAGCCCACATAGGCGCCATGCCACATCACGCCGGCATGGTCGGTGTGCTGCGGCAGCACGCGCCTTTGAAGGCACCACCCCCGACCGCTGGGCTGCTGGTGCATTACGACCTTTCCGCCCATGCCGATGGGGATCGTCTCCGCGCCATAGGCTGCACCGGAACCGCGACAGCCTCGTGTTTCGCAACCTTCTGATCGCCGACTCCGGCAAGGGCCACGTGGAGGAGATGGTGCGCATGCTGCGCGACCTTCCCAGCTTCCAGCAGGCACGGCTGAACATCCTCCATGTGGTGACGGAACAGGCCGGGGAGGATTTCCAGGACCATTGGCAGCGGGCGGCTGGGCTGGTGGCCGGGGCCATCCAGCGGCTTGGGCTCAACCCGGGCGATGTGAACGCGATCATCCGCCAGGGCGACGCCAAACAGACCGTGCTCCAAGTGGCCGACGAGCTCGACGCCGACCTGATCGTGATGGGCTCCAGGGGCCTGGGCCGGCTGCAGTCGATCCTCTCGAACAGCTCCAGCCAGTACGTGTTTCAGCTGGCCACCCGCCCGATGCTGCTGGTGCGCGACGACCTCTACGTGCGGCATGTGAACAGGCTGCTGGTCACGATCGACGGGACCGGCGTGGGAGAGGATGCCCTCCGCATCGCCTGCGAGCTGGTGCGTGAGATTCCAGGGGGCACTCTCGCCGGAATTCACATCACCCGCCAGGACATCACCCCCAGCCGGGGTGGCAAGAGCCCGGCCGACGAGGTGCTCGAGAAGGCCGTGCAACGGGCCCGCAGCTTCGGCGTGGAGCTGAAGGGTATCCATCGCTCCGGCGACATCGGCCGGGGGGTGTGCGAAGCGGCCAAGGAGTTCAACATCGATCTCCTCGTGATCGCCTCCCAGGACCGGCGCCCCTTGGTGGCCAAGGGGCTGGTCGACATCGATCGTCTGCTGGGCAGTTCCGTCAGTGATTACATCCGGGTGCATGCTCCGGCGCCGGTGTTGCTGGTCCGGGAGCCGGAAGGACGCCGCTGAGCGACCAGGCCTCAACCCTGCTGGCGGCTGCTGGTCTGAATGTAAAGGATGATCAGGAAAACTGCCGGTACCAGCACGAACAGCAGGCTGGCCACGAAACCGAGATCGTTGGTTTCCATCGGTAGGTGCGGGTTTCACCGGACCGTATCACCGGCACTCGGCCCATCTGGCTCCGCTTCATCGGCCGTTGCGGATTCTTCCTCCTTGGCCTGAGGAGTCTCCGGTGGGGCTGGCCAGGCGATCGGTCCGGCAGGCAGCGGGGTGAGGGAAGCCGCCGCCAGGAGCGCATCCCCCTGGCCTCCGCCGAGCTGGGGGCGGGTGAGCACCACCAGGGAGCGCTCCACCAGGGCCTGACAGGCCAGTCTCCAGTTCTGGGGTCGGCCCTGGAGCTTGCGATCCTCCACTGCGGTTCGGGCACTGAGAGCCGGTGGGCCGGTCTGGTCGGCACCATCGTCGGCGACACCGACGAAACAGGTGATGCACTGGCCACAGCCGCCGCAGTTGCCCAGCTTTCCCTTCAGCCCATAGAGCTCCACGCCGGCGCGCAGGGCCACCTCACGAAGATTCTCCCCCGGGTAACACTCCACATCAAGGCCCTCACGGACGAAACGAATCACGGGCATGGGCGAGGAAACCGACAACCCCCATTCTGAACGGGGAGGTTGCGTTTTGTAACTGCCTTGTGATCAATCGGCTCAATCCGCGGCGGCTGTCTCAATCAAGGGTCACGGCTCGTTTCAGCTCATCGCCGCGTCCACCCCGGGCCTCCCGTAACCCTTACCATCGGCCAACGGATCGATCCCATCGATCGTCCACTGCCCTGGCCTTGGCTGCGGCATCCGTTTGTTTCCCCGGACCTTACCCCCATGGGATTGCCCTGGTATCGGGTGCACACGGTCGTGATCAACGACCCGGGCCGCTTGCTGGCCGTGCACCTCATGCACACTGCTCTGGTTGCCGGCTGGGCCGGCTCCATGGCGCTCTACGAGCTCGCGATTTTTGATCCATCCGACCCGGTCCTGAACCCGATGTGGCGCCAGGGCATGTTCGTCATGCCCTTCATGGCCCGCCTCGGCGTCACAGGCAGCTGGGGGGGCTGGAGCGTCACCGGCGAAACCGGCGTCGATCCAGGTTTCTGGAGTTTCGAAGGGGTCGCTGCCGCCCACATCATCTTCAGTGGTCTGTTGTTCCTGGCCGCCATCTGGCACTGGACCTACTGGGACCTGGAGATCTGGCAGGACCCGCGCACCGGCGAACCCGCCCTGGATCTCCCCAAGATCTTCGGCATTCACCTGCTGCTCGCCGGCCTGGGTTGCTTCGGATTCGGAGCGTTCCACCTCACGGGCGTCTTCGGCCCTGGCATGTGGGTCTCCGACCCCTATGGCATCACGGGCCATCTGGAGAAGGTGCAACCGTCGTGGGGTCCGGAGGGCTTCAACCCGTTCAATCCGGGCGGGATCGTTGCCCACCACATCGCGGCGGGGATCGTCGGGATCATCGCCGGCATCTTCCACATCACAACCCGCCCCCCCGAGCGCCTCTACAAGGCGTTGCGCATGGGCAACATCGAAACGGTTTTAGCCAGCGCCATTGCCGCCGTGTTCTTCGCCGCCTTCATCGTGGCGGGAACCATGTGGTATGGCTCGGCCGCCACACCGGTTGAGCTGTTCGGCCCCACCCGGTACCAGTGGGACCAGGGCTATTTCAAAACCGAAATCAACCGCCGTGTGGCCACCGCCCTGGAGAACGGCGCCACCAAGGAAGAGGCCTATGGCGCGATTCCTGAAAAACTCGCCTTCTTCGACTACGTCGGCAACAGCCCAGCCAAAGGGGGCCTCTTCCGGGTTGGTCCGATGGTGAACGGCGATGGCCTGCCCACCGGCTGGCTGGGCCACATCAGCTTCACCGACAAGGACGGCCGCGATCTGCAAGTGCGACGGCTTCCCAACTTCTTCGAAAACTTCCCCGTGGTTCTCGAAGACAGCCAAGGGATCGTCCGGGCCGACATCCCCTTCCGGCGGGCCGAAGCCAAGTACTCCTTCGAGCAAACCGGGGTCACGGCCAAGGTCTATGGCGGTGCCCTCAACGGCCAGACCTTCACCGATCCCGCCGCCGTCAAGCGACTGGCTCGCAAGGCCCAGCTGGGTGAGGCGTTCGAATTCGATCGCACCACCTACCACTCCGACGGCACGTTCCGCAGCTCCCCCCGGGGCTGGTTCACCTTCGGCCATGCCACCTTCGCCCTGCTCTTCTTCTTCGGCCACATCTGGCATGGGGCTCGCACCCTCTACCGCGATGTGTTCGCCGGAATCGATCCCGACCTCGGTGAGCAGATCGAATTCGGTCTGTTCCAGAAGCTGGGCGATCGAACCACCCGCCGGATGCCCCAAGGAGCCACCCCCTCTGCCGGCAGCACGATCAGCTGATCCTTTCACTCCCGGAGATTCCTGATGGAGAGCTTCGCCTACATCCTCATCCTCACCTTGGCCTTGGCCACCCTGTTCTTCGCGATCGCCTTCCGCGATCCCCCGAAGATCGGCAAGTAGCCACCAGGGTTGCACCCCTTCAAGCCCCCTGGTCCGCCAGGGGGCTTTCTCTTGGAACATGCTCCGATCGACCGTTCCAGAACGGCGGCAGCGGAACCCTTCTCATTTGAAGAGTTACTGTTTACACTTGATTGCAACCGTTTGGGTGTCTGTGGGATGCAATGTCCCTCCTGCCAACACACCGACAGCCGGGTGCTGGAATCCCGCGCCGCCGAAGCTGGCAAAAGTGTGCGGCGGCGGCGCGAATGCCTGAACTGCGATTTTCGCTTCACCACCTACGAACGGGTGGAAACGGTGCCGATCACCGTGGTCAAACGGAACGGGGTGCGCGAGCTGTTCAATCGCTCCAAGTTGCTGCACGGCTTGCTGAGGGCCTGCGAAAAAACGGGTCTGGAACCCGCCCGGCTGCAGATGGTCGTCGATGAGATCGAACTGCAACTCCAGCAGCGCAGCGGCCGTGAGGTGAGCAGCAGCGAAATCGGTGAGCTTGTGCTGCTCCAGCTCAGCGAGATGAGCGAGGTGGCCTACGTGCGTTTTGCCTCGGTCTACCGCCAGTTCCAGGGCATCAACGACTTCGTGGCCACCCTCGAAGGCCTCAGCCGCCGCAGCTCCCGCCAGCGCGGCGACGGCTCCGCAGCCACCCTGGCCGTTGTGCGCTGAGGCTTTTGTATGATCGGGGATTAGGTGCGTTCTGTCGGCGGGCAGATGCACCTCTCCCTCGTTCTGCCTGTGGCAGACCGCCATCCCTTCATGACCGTGACCCCTTCCGAGATCAGCAGCACCGAGGCCGAACTGGATCTCGCCGACGAACCGGCGGCTGATTTCGACCTCGACATCCTGGAAGAGGTTCCGACCGCAGATGATCCGGCCAGCCGTGCCGTCTCCAGGGATTTCGAGAACGCCGGCTTCACGCTGGAAGAGTTCGCCTCCCTGCTCAGCAAGTACGACTACAACTTCAAACCCGGCGACGTGGTGAACGGCACGGTGTTCGCCATGGAGCCCAAGGGGGCCATGATCGACATCGGCGCCAAGACCGCCGCCTTCATGCCCCTGCAGGAGGTGTCGATCAACAGGGTCGAGAACCTCAGCGATGTGCTGGAGCCCGGCGAGATCCGCGAGTTCTTCATCCTCAGCGAAGAAAACGAAGACGGCCAGCTCACCCTCTCGATCCGGCGCATCGAATACCAGCGGGCCTGGGAGCGGGTGCGCCAGCTCCAGAAGGAAGACGCCACGATCTACAGCGAAGTGTTTGCCACCAACCGGGGCGGCGCCCTGGTGCGGGTGGAGGGTCTGCGTGGCTTCATCCCCGGCAGCCACATCAGCACCCGCAAGCCCAAGGAGGATCTGGTCGCCGACTTCCTGCCCCTGAAGTTTCTGGAGGTGGACGAGGAGCGCAACCGCCTGGTGCTCAGCCATCGCCGCGCCCTGGTGGAGCGCAAGATGAACCGGCTGGAGGTGGGCGAGGTGGTGATCGGCACCGTCCGGGGCATCAAGCCCTACGGCGCCTTCATTGACATCGGCGGTGTCAGCGGCCTGCTGCACATCTCCGAGATCAGCCACGAACACATCGAAACGCCCCACACGGTGCTCAATGTGAACGATCAGATGAAGGTGATGATCATCGACCTCGACGCCGAGCGAGGCCGGATCTCCCTCTCCACCAAGGCCCTCGAACCCGAACCCGGTGACATGCTCACCGATCCCCAGAAGGTGTTCGACAAGGCCGAGGAGATGGCTGCCCGCTACAAGCAGATGTTGCTGGAGCAGGCCGAAACCGAGCCGATGGGCGTCACCGTCGACTGACCCTCACCCATTCCCGAACCACCGACCCCTTGCCCACGGGTGCACCGATGGCCATCCTGGCCCTGCGCGGCGAACCACTTGGCCGGGTGGAGGCCGTCCTGTTCGACAAGGACGGCACCCTCAGCAACAGCGAACCCGCCCTCACCACCCTTACGGAAGCCAGGGTGGCGGCCTGTCTGGCCAGGGTGAGCAGCGAACGGCGCGCCACCCTGCGGGATCTGCTCCATCGGGCCTATGGCCTTCATGGCGGGCGGCTCGATCCCGCCGGTATCACGGCGGTGGCCAGCCGCGCCCACAACCTGCTGGCCACCGCCACCGCCTTCTGCCAGGTCGGGCTCGGCTGGCCCGAAGCCCTCGCCCTCAGCGAGGCGGTGTTCAGCGCCACCGACCAGCCATCCGGCTCCGCCGGCGGCCTGGTAACCCGACGGCCCGCTGCGCCCACCACCGCCGGGCTGGCCCGCCTGTTGGCGGAGCTTGATCAGGCCGGCGTCATCCTCGGGGTGATCAGCAACGACCAGACCCAGGGCATCGAGCATTTTCTGGCGTTCCATGGCCTCCGGCACCACATCCGCGGCATCTGGAGCGCCGATCACCGCCCGGCCAAGCCGGATCCCGGCGCCGTCCATTGTTTCTGCCGCGAGCTGGGGGTCGAGCCTGGCGCCAGCGCCCTGATCGGCGATGCCGACAGCGATCTGGCCATGGCGGTCGCTGCGGGGATTGCCCATGCCCTGGGCTACACCGCCGGCTGGGCGGCCAAACCGGTCCTCGCCGCTGGCCACCCCCTGATCGATCACTGGTCGGAGCTCACGGTGCTCTGAGGGCTCAGCGATCCGGGCTCCAAAATCATCCCGTCCGCCAGGACCCATTGGAGATAGGCTCCCCCCACACCAATGCACGTTCAGCAATGGGCCGCTACGTCTTCACGTCTGAATCGGTGACCGAAGGCCACCCCGACAAGATCTGTGATCAGATCAGTGATGCCGTGCTTGATGCGATTCTCACTGTTGATCCGCTCAGCAGGGTCGCCTGTGAATCCGTCGTGAACACCGGGCTTTGCCTGCTCACCGGCGAAGTGAGCACCACCGCCAAGGTGGACTTCACCACCCTGGCACGGGGGGTGATCGAGGAGATCGGCTACAGCGGCGCCCGCGCCGGAGGCTTCGATGCCCACAGTTGCGCCGTGCTGGTGGCCATGGATCAGCAATCCCCCGACATCGCCCAGGGTGTGGATGAGGCCGACGATCATGACGGCGATCCGCTCGACAAGGTGGGGGCCGGCGACCAGGGCATCATGTTCGGCTTCGCCTGCAACGAAACGCCCGAGCTGATGCCGCTGCCGATCAGCCTGGCCCACCGGCTGGCCCGCAAGCTTGCTGAGGTCCGCCACAACGGCACCCTTGCCTATCTCCTGCCCGATGGCAAAACCCAGGTGAGTGTGGTCTATGAAAACGAGCAACCCGTGGCGATCGACACCCTGCTGATCTCCACCCAGCATGTGGCTGAGATTGATGGCATCAGTGACGAAGCCGGCATCCGTCAGCGGATTTCCGACGACCTCTGGGTTCACGTCGTGGAGCCGGCCACTGCGGATCTGACGATCCGGCCGGATCGCGCCAGCACCCGTTTTCTGGTCAATCCCACCGGCAAGTTCGTGGTGGGGGGCCCCCAGGGAGATGCCGGTCTGACCGGCCGCAAGATCATTGTCGACACCTATGGCGGCACAGCCCGCCACGGTGGTGGTGCCTTCTCCGGCAAGGATCCCACCAAGGTGGATCGCTCGGCCGCCTACGCCGCCCGCCACGTCGCCAAGAGCCTGGTGGCAGCTGGTCTGGCCCAGCGCGTTGAAGTGCAGTTGAGCTACGCCATCGGCGTTGCCCGGCCTGTGAGCATCCTGGTGCAGACCTTTGGCACCGGCAAGCTCGCCGACGACGACCTGACCGCCCTGGTGCAGGAGCACTTCGACCTGCGGCCCGGCGCGATCATCGAGAGCTTCGGCCTGCGCACACTCCCCAAGGAGCGCGGCGGGCGCTTCTACCAGGACGTGGCCGCCTACGGCCATTTCGGCAGAAGCGACCTGAATCTGCCCTGGGAGAACGTGGAGGCCACGTCCACGATGCTGCGGCAGGTCACCGCCGAGCGCACCGCCGCTGGCAGCGCGGCCTGAGTCAGGCCAACTCGCCCTCTCCCCCTGGCCGGGGCCCAAAAACCCGTTGAGATCCGATTCAGATCGGCTGGCCCTGGGGGTCGACTTCGGCACCAGTGGGCTGCGGCTGGCCCTGGTCGATTCCAATAGGGAGGCGGTGGACGGCGGCGAGCAAGCCGCCCCCTATCCCTCCCCCTTTGCCGATCCATCGGGCTGGCTGATCGGCCTCAAGGCCCTGGTGGCGGCCCTCCCCGCCCGGCTTCGCAGGCGGGTGGGGGCGATCAGCCTGGATGGCACCTCCGGCACGCTGCTGCTCTGCCGGCCCGATGGCATCCCCTTGGGCGACGCGCTGCCCTATGCCATCGCCTGCCCTGAGCAGGCCGACGCCGTGAGGGCCCTGGTGCCCGCGGGCTGCCTGGCTGCCGGTGCCAGCAGCAGCCTGGCCCGGGCGCTGCGGCTACTCGGCCAACATCGGGGCGGCCCCTGCCTGCTGCGCCACCAGGCCGACTGGCTGATGGGCTGGCTGCTCGGCCAATGGCAGTGGGGCGAGGAAGGCAACAACCTTCGCCTGGGCTGGGATCTTCAGAGCGGAGCCTGGCTGGGCTCCCTCGGCGAGCAACCCTGGAGTGCTGCCCTGCCGCGGATCGTGCCCAGCGGCAGCTGCCTCGGCCCCCTGGACCCGGTGGCGGCGTCGGCCCTGGCTCTGCCCCTGGATTGCCAGGTGGTGGCCGGCACCACCGACGCCAATGCCGCCGTGCTGGCCGCTGAGCCCAAGCCTGATGATGGGGTCACCGTTCTCGGCACCACGCTGGTGTTGAAGCAATTCGTTGCCGGGCCGATCGACGCCCCGGGGGTGAGCTGCCATCGCTTGGCCGGCCGCTGGCTGGTGGGTGGAGCCTCCAATGCCGGGGGCGGCGTGCTGCGTCGCTTCTTCAGTGATCCCCAGCTGGAGGCCCTGAGCCGCCAGATCGATCTCACCCGTCCCAGCGGGCTGATGCTGCTTCCACTGCCGGCGCGAGGCGAACGCTTCCCCGTCGATGACCCCGACCTGGAGCCGATCCTTGGCCCGAGGCCTGTCAGCGATGCCCTTTATCTACAGGGGCTGCTGGAGGGACTGGCCAGGATCGAAGCGAGGGGCTGGCAGCGGCTGAACGCCTTGGGCGCTCCGCCGATTGAGCGGGTGATCAGCCTGGGCGGTGGGGCGCGCAATCCCCAGTGGCGCCAGTTGCGGCAGCGGGCCCTGGGCCTGCCGGTGCTGAACCGCCCCGGGCTCTCTTCCGCCCTGGGCACGGCGAAGCTGGCCATGCGGGGCCTGGGTTGACGCCGCGCAGGATGCACGGCAGGGCCGAGGATGGCTGGGTTCCGATCCTGATCAAGGTTCCCACCATGAACGAACGCATCCGAGCCGTGGCATCGATGGGCCTGTTCGTGGTTCTGGCGGGATTCGTGGCCTTCAGTGGGTTCCGGCTGGCTCTGCTGCTGTGGCAACGGTTCGCGGTGGGCTGATTCCGGCGCAGCCAGCCAGAGCGGCGTCAGAATCAGCGGCATCCCAGCCCACCACCCCATGGCCGCCGATCCCCTCACCCCCGCTGTCAGCGCCAGGATCTGCCTGCACATGAACAATGACCACGGCGAGGCCGTGCTCTCCTACGCGCGCCACTACGGCGGGGTGGCAACGGCCCAGTCGGCCCGCCTGCTGGAGGTGGGCGCCGAGGCGATGGAACTGGAGGTCGACGGCAGCACCGTGGCGATCCCCTTCGATCACACCCTCACCGACAGCGAGGACGCGCACCGCACCCTGGTGGCGATGCTGCGGGCCCTGCCCCGTCCCTGAGTGCAGAGTGCATCCCCGGTGCATCGGCCGGGGCCAGACCAGCCAGCGGGGGGAACCCTGAACGGGTCACGCCGCTGCGCTGCCGGAGGCCTGCCCATGTTCCACGCCCTGCTCCAGGGATGCCTGGAGCTTCTCATCCAGCCCTGCTGCGCGGTCTGCGGCAAGGCCCACGACGCAGGGCGTGACCAGCCGCTCTGTGGCCCCTGCCGGGAACGGCTGGAGCTGCCGGAGGGCGGGCTGCAGGGACAAGCGCCCCTGCCCTGGTGGAGCCTGGGCTGGTACCAGGGGGGCCTGCGACAGGTGTTGCTGGGGCAGCGCCGCAATCCCCAGCCGGCCACCCTGCAGGGCCTGGCCAAGGGCCTGCGTTCAACGCTGCCGGCCCCGCTGCTGGCTGGTGCCGTGCTGGTGTCGATCCCCAGCTGGAAGCAACGGGGATCGAATCCACTGCCAGGGCTGATCTGCCAGGGGTTGGCCCTGCCCGTGATTCAACCGCTGCGGCGAAGGCGCCCCACCCTGGGCCAGCACCATCTGAACCGAACCCTGCGGGCCCTCAATCAAGCCGATGCCTTTGTCTGCGACCCTGCCACCAGCGCTGGCGAGACCCGGCAGAGGCGCCTGCGGCCGGTGCTGCTGGTGGACGACATCCTCACGACCGGAGCAACGGCCGCCGCCGCCGCCATCGCCCTGCGGCAAGGAGGCTTTGCCGTGGCGGGGCTGCTCTGCCTGGCCCGAACCCCGGCCCCGGGCCGTGATCTAAGATCCGTGGTTGCTACAACCGTGGCAAGCCGGGATAGCTCAGTTGGTAGAGCAGGCGACTGAAAATCGCCGTGTCCCCAGTTCAAATCTGGGTCCTGGCATCCTGACCTCGAACAAGACAACTCCCTTGTCTCCCTTGTTCCCCTTGCTGCATGCGAACTCCCCCCGAGCGCAATCCCAACCAGCTGTTCAACAATGCCGACAGCTTCGGCATCGTGTTCGATGAGGCCTGGCGGCGGCACAGTCTGGAGAATCCCGACCACGGCCTCAGCCGTTCCCAGAAGCTGGAGTTGATCGTCGGTCAGCTCGGCCACCATCCCTTTGCTGAAAGTTCACCGGAACTGATCCACCAGGTGGCCGAGTTCCGGCTTCGGCTGCTTCGCCTTTAAGCCAGCCCATAGGATTTCCGGATGACCAGCTCCCTGCAGCGATTGGTGCGGATGCTGAGCGCCGGCTTCAGCAACCAGGACCAGGCCTTCGACAATCCGCCCCTCTACGCCCACATCCTGGTGCGTTTCCGGCCCTTGCCCCAGCTGGCTCCGGGGTCGCTGCTGCTGGAGCAGGCCTACGCCTTCGCGCCCGCTGAGCCCTATCGGATACGGGTGCTGAGGGCCGTGCAGGAGGGTGAAACCCTGCGGATCCACAACCAGGCCATCGAGGACGAGCGCCGCTTCTGGGGAGCGTCGGCGGATCTGGAACGCATGGCCCAGCTCGAAGCCAAAGACCTGCGACCGCTGGAGGGTTGCTCCTATGTGGTGCGGGAGGAGGGCGATGGCTTCGTGGGCGAGGTCGAGCCGGGGTGCCGTTGCCTGGTGGAGCGCAAAGGGGCAACCGCCTACCTGGTGAGCAGCTTTGAGCTGGATTCCGCGGGCATGCGCACGATCGACCGCGGCCACGATCCCGTCAGCCACGCGCTGCTGTGGGGATCGCTGGCCGGACCCTTCGCCTTCCAGAGGACCGATGATTTCAGCCAGGACATCCCCCCCGACTGGTTCCCTGCCTGAGCGTGGGCGGCAGCCTGCCATCCATCCCCATGAAGGCCTGGGTCGTGAAGGAGTGTGATGGCTTGGGAGCCTGAGCGTATGTGCTCAAGCAGCCGGCTTACATTCATCGCCCTTGTACCGATGAGCGATGGGATTGCCCCTGCTGGAAACTGCTCCGATCACCCAGAACGCTCGGGTCAAGAGCTTCCTGATTGGGAGTGAGGAGGAGCCTCGCCGTTCCCCTGAGGGGGCAACCCGCAGCCCCCAGGCGATGGATGAGCTGATAGAGCGTGCCTATCGCCAGATCTTCTTCCATGCCTTCAAGGTGGACCGTGAACCCGTGCTGGAGTCGAGGCTTCGCCGTGGAATCATCACCACCAAGCAGTTCATCCGCGGGTTGTTGCTTTCTGGAAAGTTTCGTCGGGATTTTTATCGTTGCAACAGCAATTATGCGATTGTTGAGCAGATCGTGGGCAGGGTTCTGGGGCGGTCCGTCCATGGCGAGGGGGAACGCATTGCCCTCTCGATCCTGATTGCCGACCGTGGGCTGGAAGGCTTCGTCGACAACCTGCTCAACTCCGAGGAGTACCGCAACACCTTCGGGGAAGACGAGGTGCCCTATCAACGGTCCCGGGTCCTCGCCGGCAGAGCCGGTGGGGAGCTGCCGTTCAACCAAAAGGCCCCCCGCTACAGCACCTACTGGCGTGAAATCAGCGCCCAACGGGCACCCGCCAACCCGTTCAGTGGGGGCGGTGTCAACTTCAGCGGGGGGCAGATGTCTCCGGCCTGGGTCGGAGGGAAGCCCCCCAGGCTTGCCCAAACCGCCTGGCTGGCCCTGGCTGCCGTCGGCACCCTGGAGCTGGTGCGGATCGTGCTGACCACGGCCGGCGCGATGTTGAGCACCGGCGCTGCTGGCGGCTGATCCCTAAGGGCGCGCGCGCACTACCTTGCCATCAGGCACGCAGTTCATCCATGAAGGGCTGCTCTGCCTCCTCGGGGAACGGATCCTCCCCGAAGGCCAGTTGGGCCTGGGCTGGGCAGGGAGCCGCTACAGAAGAAGAATCAGGGCTCGGCACAGGCTGGGCGTGAAGAACCTGGAGGCGGGGCGGGGCAGCTCCGCTGGTCTGGAACAACGCCGAATCCCGCGCCAGCAGAGCCTCAAGCCTGCCAATCCTCAGTTCGGTCTGCTCGAGAAGGTCCATTGCCACGGCGGAACCATCCACCGCCGAAGCGGAGACTCCGTCGAGACGGTGGACCAGGGCTTCGCAACCCGCCAGCCGCTCCTCGAGCTCCAGAAGCCGGAGGGTGAGCGTTTCGCTGAGCTGGCTGAGGGACTGGAGTTGCTCGCTGAGCTGTTGGGGCCAGGGAGGAGTCGACGGAGGCAACGTCATCGGCCGGTTGGGGCACTGCGCTGGCCGGATGGTATCGGGGTTCAAGAAGCGCGCCAGACCTGGACTTTGTAACGATTCCGAAAACCGCCATCATCCAGGGAAGTGGACCCATAGGATTTCGGTGCATTCAGTGTCCCTATCGGGAGGCTTAGCAAGAGCGCTGATCCTTCCTGCAACACGTTGCCCTCCCCCCTTTCCCGGCCCACAAGCCCATGACACTCGTCAACGCTGCCTATCTGGGCATCGATCGGTTCACGAACTCCAGAGACCAGCAGGATTGGTCCAACGCTACAGAAGTCGACAAGGCCAGCCTGATCCGGTCTGTCTACCAGCAGGTACTTGGCTATCAGTACGTCTTGAAAAGTGAGCGACTTGAAGGACCGGAGTCCCTATTTCGGCGTGGATATCTCAGTGTTCGTGAATTTGTGCGCCAGGTCGCCAAGAGCAACCTCTACAGGAAGCGCTTCTTTGAAAGCACCAACCCTTATCGCTTCATCGAACTGAACTTCAAACACCTCCTCGGGCGTGCCCCCCAAAACAAAGGGGAAATGCTCCACCATTTCACCATCCTTCAGGAACAGGGCTTCGACGCCGAGATTGATTCGTACCTCGACAGTGCCGAGTATCAGGATCGTTTCGGCGAAGATCAGGTCCCCTTCCTGCACGGTTGGAATTACTCCATCGGCCAGCAGGGCCTGCAGTTCTCCTACCTCCTCCAACTCACCCGTGGGGTGGCCGCTTCCATCAAGGGTGATCTGGCCAAGAACCAGTCTCGTCTGAATCCTGCCGTACACAAAGGCGCCGCCATCCCAGTGGTGAGCCCGAATGCCAAGGGATCAAGTTTCCGCAGTGTGGAAGCTGATGGTGTCACCCGCATGGGTGTGGGCGCGGGTGAGCAGGGCCGCACCTATCGCGTTGAGATCACAGGTTTCAACAACTATCGGCTGCACAAGCGCAGCAATCGGGTGCGCTTCATTCCCTACGAGAAACTGCTGGAATACAATCAGCAGATCCACAAGGAAGGTGGACGTATTGCCAGCCTCACCCCTGTTAACTAGCCAATCACGACACGTTTCTACGTCTTGACACCATGAAAGTTTCAGCAGGTACCCGAGGAAGCAGCTTCAGCAGCAATCGGCAGGTGACCATCAAGGTCACCGGCCTTGTCAACAACGACTATGTCCGCAGTTCCGACTGCGTCATGCAGGTTCCCTACACCCGCATGAATGACACCTTGCGCTTGGTCAACCGCCTTGGTGGCAAGGTCACCGACGTGAGCGTGAGCGGTGGCGAAGGCGCTCCAGCGGCTGCAGCTGCTCGCAAATCGAAGCAGCGTGCCAACGACTGAACAGCCCAGTCATGCTGTTCCACATTCCCCCCTACCGGGGGATTGTTTTGCTTTCTCACCGCAGTGAAGGAAGCGAGGGGATCAGTTCAGGCATGCAGAGGCTGCTCCACAAGAAGATCTCCGCCAAACAATCCGCTCATCACCCTACAGAGTGCCCAATGCAGGCGCAGAGGGAGTCTTGAGACACCTGGAGAAGCCTTGAAACCGACTGCAGGACAGAGGGATTGCCATTCCGATGACTGTTTGTTACGCCTTGCCCACAACTGCCAGGCCAGGTCCAAAAATACTTGCGTCCAGTCGGGGGTCACTGGCTGAGGCCTCACATGCATGCCAAAGCCTGATGCAACTGACCTGGCACCATAAAAGGATCCAATCCTTTTCTGCCTTTCACCCACTCCCGGCCCAATCTGTCGAGAACAGGAGCTTTTAAGACATGTTCGACGCCTTCACCAAGGTCGTTGCCCAGGCTGATGCCCGCGGCGAATTCCTCAGCTCATCCCAGATCGATGCCCTGGCTTCGGTCGTTGCGGACAGCAACAAGCGCATGGATGCCGTCAACC